>JALSHI010000054.1 GCA_026982315.1 Lysobacterales bacterium | reverse complement strand
GCTGATGCGTCGGGCTGTCAGCCAGGGCAGGAAAGCCAGTGCAACAATGCCGGCAATCAGCATGGGCCAGCGCATCAGGGCTTCGCTCAAGCCAAAGGTGGCCGCCTCCCACCAGTACAGCAGTGTCAGCGGAATGCTGTAATCGGCATGGCCAAAGGACAGGGCAATGCGTTCAGGCCGGCTTTCCAGCACTTGGTGGACGGCATGCCATTCATCATCAATGATGACTTGAAGAAAGAATTGATCCAGTCGCAGCCATGCTCCGGCCAGAATCACAGCGCCCAGTCCCAGCCAGAAAAGATTTTTGTGGTGACTTGGGTCAGCTGTGTTGATCTTGTTTTCGTTGTCCATGTGCAAGGCCTTTGGCGAAAGCCTGAAATTATGCCACATAAGGGAGTTTGTGCCCATGAGTCATATCAACGCGATGACACTGTTTTTTTCTGTTGCCGCCGCTTCCCCAGCGCTTGCCGGAGAACGCGCTCCTGAGGCCATTCATTTTGCCTTTCGTGGTACAATGGATCCCTTTAGCGGGGTGTGGTGCGGCTGAAATATGGCCTGCTTTCGAGTGGGGAAGTTTTTGCTGCTGCAACCGTAACAACACATTACTGATCAGGAAGCAAGTAGATGGCGGAATTTGCCAACGAAGTATTAAAAGTCAATCTCGAAGACGAGATGCGGAAGTCCTATCTGGACTATGCCATGAGCGTCATTGTGGGGCGGGCCTTGCCGGATGTGCGTGATGGCCTCAAGCCGGTGCACCGCCGGGTGTTGTACGCCATGCATGAGTTGGGCAACGACTACAACAAACCCTACAAGAAATCCGCCCGTATTGTGGGTGATGTGATTGGTAAGTACCATCCTCATGGCGATTCCGCTGTCTATGACACCATTGTCCGCATGGCGCAGCCTTTTTCCATGCGTTATTTGCTGGTGGATGGCCAGGGTAACTTTGGTTCCGTGGACGGCGATGCGGCTGCGGCCATGCGTTATACAGAAATCCGCCTGTCGAAAATTGCGCACCAGATGCTGCGCGATATTGACAAGGAAACGGTGGATTTTGCGCCCAACTACGACGAAAGTGAATCCGAGCCGGTGGTATTGCCAACCCGTGTGCCGGCCCTGCTAGTCAACGGCTCCTCAGGCATTGCCGTGGGCATGGCCACCAATATTCCGCCACACAACCTGCGCGAGGTCATCGATGCCATTATCGCGTTGTCGCATGACCCTGATATCAGTATTGATGAGCTGATTGAGCTATTGCCAGGGCCGGATTTTCCCACCGCCGCCATTATCAACGGTTCCAGGGGTATACGCGAGGCGTACCACACCGGCCGTGGCAAGATTTACATGCGCGCCAAAACCACCATTGAAACTGACGAGGGCAGTGGCAAGCAGACCATTGTGGTCAATGAGCTGCCCTATCAGGTCAACAAGGCCCGCTTGTTGGAAAAAATCGCCGAACTGGTCAAAAACAAGAAAATTGAAGGCATTACCGAGCTGCGTGATGAGTCCGACAAGGACGGCATGCGCATGGTGATTGAACTGCGCCGGGGCGAAGTGGCCGAGGTGATTCTCAACCAGCTGTTTCAATTGACTCAACTACAAACAGTATTTGGCATCAATATGGTCGCTTTGGTTAACGGCCAGCCGCGCTTGCTGAACCTGAAGCAAATTCTTGATGCTTTTCTCAGGCATCGCCGCGAGGTGGTGGTGCGGCGCACGTTATACGAACTGCGCAAGGCGCGGGAGCGTGCCCATGTGCTGGAAGGTCTGGCCATTGCGCTGGCCAATATCGATGAAGTGATCGAGCTGATTAAAACTTCTGGCAGCCCGGCAGAGGCCCGTCAACGGTTGCAGGACAAACTGTGGCAGTCCGATGCCGTGCGCGCCATGCTGGCCAATGCCGACAGCGATACTTGTCGGCCGGAAGGGCTGGATCCGAAATTTGGCTTTCAGGCGGGCGGCTATCAGCTGTCGCCGATTCAGGCCAAGGCGATTCTGGACTTGCAACTGCACCGGCTGACCGGTTTGGAGCAAGAGAAGCTGACCAATGAATTCAAGGAAATTATCCAGCGGATTGGCGAATACCTGGAAATTCTGACCAACCCGGAACGTTTGCTGGAAGTGATTCGTGAAGAACTGCAAGAAATTCGTGATAACTACGGGGATGATCGCCGCACAGTGATTCAGGACAAACAAGTTCACCTGACGCTGGAAGACTTGATTCCCGAGGAAGATGTGGTGGTCACCTTATCCCATGCTGGTTATGCCAAAAGCCAGTCACTGGATACCTACCGGGCGCAGCGGCGCGGTGGCAAGGGCAAAGCCGCCACCACAATGAAAGAGGAAGACTTTATCGAACATTTGTGGGTGGCCAACACTCACGATACCTTGCTGTGTTTCAGCGACAAAGGCAAGGTGTACTGGTTAAAAGTTTACGAGTTGCCCATGACTTCCCGCACCGCGCGCGGCAAACCGCTGGTGAACCTGTTGCCGCTGGACAAGGACGAGCGCATTACCGCCATTTTGCCGGTGCGAGACTACGAAGAAGACAAGTTCGTGTTTTTTTCCACCGCCGCCGGTGTGGTCAAGAAAACCAGCCTGCCGCATTTTTCCCGTCCGCGTGTCACCGGCATCATCGCCCTGGAGTTGCTGGACGATGACTACCTGGTGAATGTGGAACTGACCAGCGGCAGTGACGATGTGCTGTTGTTTTCCAGCGCGGGCAAGGCCATTCGCTTCAGTGAAAACGATGTCCGCGCCATGGGCCGAACAGCACGTGGAGTCCGGGGCATTCGTCTCAAGGACGGCGAGCGGGTGGTGTCCATGTTTGTGGCTGCCGATGGCAATGTGCTCACCTGCACCGAGCGGGGCTATGGTAAACAGACGCCGCTGGAGGAGTTTCGCCGCATTGGCCGGGGCGGCCAGGGAGTGATCGCCATTCAGACCACTGAACGCAATGGAGCACTGGTGGGCGCATGCCAGGTGACAGGGGATGATGAAGTCATGCTCATTTCCGATGGTGGCACACTGGTGCGCATTGCCGCACGCGACATTTCCACCGTGGGGCGCAACACCCAGGGCGTGACCCTGATTCGTCTGAATGACAAGGAAAAACTGGTGGGGCTGGCCAAGATTGTAAACATGGACACAGCCACCGGCGATGCGGAAAATAACCATGGCGACATGGCGGAAAACCACCCAACAAACACAGGAGAAAACAGCGATGACTGACGCACAGCAACGCCCCTTGCTGGTGGCCGGGAACTGGAAAATGCATGGCTCCCGCGTCATGGTGGCGGAACTATTGCAAGACATTCTTGCCGGGTTGCCGGAAAAACCCGCCTTCCAGGTCGCTGTTTTTCCGCCATTTGTCTATGTGCCGCAGGTGGCCGAGACGGTGGCCGATAGCCCAATCCGCTTTGGCGCGCAAACGCTCAGCGAGCATGACGCCGGTGCCTACACCGGGGAAATATCCGGCGCCATGTTAGTGGATTTTAACGCGGACATGGTGCTGGTGGGACACTCGGAGCGGCGCAGTCTGTATGGTGAAAGCGACCAACAAGTGGCCGACAAATTCGCCGCCGCCTTGCGTCACGGATTAAAACCCGTATTGTGTGTGGGAGAAACCCTGGCCGAGCGCGAAGCAGGTCAAACCAATGAGGTGGTGGCTCGGCAAATCAATGCCGTGCTCGACAAAGTTGGTATCGAGGCGTTTGGAAAGGGCGTCATCGCCTATGAGCCGGTGTGGGCCATTGGCACCGGAAAAACCGCCAGCGCCGACCAGGCCCAGGCGGTTCACGCATTTATCCGTTCTCTTTTGGCGGCCAAGTCTGATACAATAGCGCGCCTTCTGCCCATCCTCTATGGTGGCAGCGTTAAAGGCGGCAATGCCTATGACCTGTTCAGCATGCCGGATATCGACGGCGGACTGATTGGTGGGGCATCTCTCACTGGAAAAGATTTTCTGGCCATTTGCGATCAGGCGCAAAAAGTGGCCACAGGAGCGTAATAACAATGACTCTCAACTTTCTTAACATCATCCATGTGCTGCTGGCAGTGGCGCTGATTGGTTTTATTCTGGTTCAGCGCGGCCCGGGCGCCACGGCAGGTTCCGCTTTTGGTTCTGGGGCTTCAGGCACTGTATTCGGCGCCAAGGGCTCCGGCTCTTTCCTGACCAAAACCACAGCCATTCTGGCCACCTTGTTTTTCGCCTTGAGCATGCTCATGGCGGTGCAGGCCAATCGTGATGCCAGACAAATGATGCGCTCAGGCAGTGATCTTGGTGTGGTCGGTTCTTTGCAGGATGACAGTGAAGTGCCGGCGATCACTCCGGCAAAACCCGCTGAAAATTCAGCGGATATGCCCGCTGTGGATGCACAGGCCATGGAGGCGGCCAAGGAGAATGCCGCGGCTTTGAAGACGCAGGCGCAAGAGGGCGCTGCGGCGGTGCAAAAGAAGACGTCGGCAAATCAGGCCGATAATGTGGCTGACAAGGCGAAGGCGGATGAGCTCTCGCAAGAGCCGGCCAAAACAGACGCCGGGGACAATAACCACTAAAACCGCGCCGATGAAAGGCGCTTGGTGATGGGTGAGCGGCTGCATAACAGATAAAAATAATTGCCAGAAAACGCGCGCAAAAGCCGCTCATCCATTAAAATATAGCTTTCTGTGAAAGATTGGCTGAAAAGCTTGTTAAGCTGGTCCGGCTTAAAGAGACCTGGACCCGGAAAGACGCCGCGCTTGCGGCTGCATAATCAAGTCACAAGTGCCGAAGTGGTGGAATTGGTAGACACGCTATCTTGAGGGGGTAGTGGCGAAAGCCGTGCCGGTTCGAGTCCGGCCTTCGGCACCATTTTTTATTTGCTTGAACCGTCATCCCGGATGGTTTGAATAAAACACGTGTTCTGGCGCCAGCCGGAGCCATCTAAAGGGGCATTTGGCATGTTAGCTGAATATTTTCCGGTACTGCTTTTTCTGGGCGTGGCCGTTGGTTTGGCCCTGGTGTTGCTGACCATTGGCTATGTGCTGGGTCCGCGTTCGCCGGATGCAGAAAAAAACTCTCCTTATGAATGTGGCTTTGAAGCCTTTGAAGACGCGCACATACAGTTTGATGTGCGTTATTACCTGGTGGCCATTCTGTTTATCATTTTTGACCTGGAAATTGCCTTTCTGTTTCCCTGGGCTGTTGTGCTTGACAAACTGGGCGCGTTTGGCCTGGCGTCCATGTTTGTATTTTTGCTGATTTTGGTCATCGGCTTTGTGTATGAGTGGAAAAAAGGAGCCCTGGAATGGGAGTAGTCAACGATATTGTCAAGCCGTTTGATGATGGACAGGTCATGGACAAGGGCTTTGCCGTGGCGAAGCTGGATGACCTCGTTCACTGGGCCCGTACCGGCTCCATGTGGCCGGTGACCTTTGGCTTGGCTTGTTGCGCGGTCGAGATGATGGAGGCCGGTTCTGCCCGTTATGATCTGGACCGCTTCGGCGTGATTTTCCGCCCCTCGCCGCGTCAGTCCGACGTCATGATTGTGGCCGGTACGCTGGTGAATAAAATGGCGCCGGCCTTACGCAAAGTGTACGACCAGATGTCCAGTCCCAAGTGGGTAATATCCATGGGCTCCTGCGCCAATGGCGGCGGTTACTATCACTACAGCTACTCCGTGGTGCGTGGGTGCGACCGCATTGTGCCGGTGGATGTTTATGTGCCGGGTTGTCCGCCCACTGCAGAAGCACTGGTATATGGCATCTTGCAATTACAAAAACGTATTCGCCGAACCACAACCATAGCCCGAACCCGATGAACAAACCACAAACAACCCTGGCTCGTCAGCTCCAGGAGCATTTTGGCGAAGCCATTCAATCGGTTTCCACCGCCTGTGGTGAAACCACCTGTATTATTGGCCGCGATCACTGGCTGGATGTGTGTCGCGAGTTGCGTGACAACCCGGCATTTCATTTCGAGCAGCTTATTGATTTGTGCGGCGTCGATAACCTTGGCTACGGCCTGAGCGAGTGGAAGGCCGAGGAAGCCACTTTCAGCGGCTTTTCCCGCGCGGTGGAGAAACTTGGCCCCGGCCGGTTTGCCTGGGAGGAACGCCCGCGGGAAAAGATTAAAAACCGCTTTGTGGTCGTGGTGCATCTGTTGTCCATCAAGCACAATCGCCGCTTGCGGCTCAAGTGTTTTGCGCCCGACGAAGGCTTGCTGATCGTGCCCTCGCTGGTGGAAATCTGGAATGGTGCTAACTGGTTCGAACGCGAGGCCTTTGATTTGTTTGGCATTATCTTCAAGGGGCACCCGGATTTACGCCGCATCTTGACTGACTATGGCTTTGTCGGCCACCCTTTCCGCAAGGATTTTCCCCTGATTGGCAACGTGGAAGTCATTTACGACGAAAAGGCAGGCCGGGTGGTTTATCAGCCAGTGTCCATCAAACCGCGGGTGAATGTGCCCAAAACCCGCCGTGATGATTCCCGTTACCCCATTAAAGGCCAGGAGACCTGCTAGGCATGGCTGAAATCAAAACCTATACCATGAATTTCGGGCCCCAGCATCCGGCGGCCCATGGCGTTTTGCGTCTGATACTGGAAATGGACGGCGAAGTGGTGCAGCATGCCGATCCGCATATTGGCCTGTTGCATCGAGCCACCGAAAAACTGGCCGAAACCAAGCCTTACAACCACAGTATTGGCTATATGGACCGGCTCGACTACGTGTCCATGATGTGCAATGAGCACGGCTATGTGCGCGCCATTGAAAAACTGCTGGGTATTGAAGCGCCCATCCGCGCACAGTATATCCGCACCATGTTTGATGAAATCACGCGGATACTTAACCACCTGATGTGGATTGGCACCCATGGGCTGGACTTGGGCGCCATGACACTGTTCCTGTATGCCTTCCGGGAACGTGAACACCTTATGGATTGTTACGAGGCGGTATCCGGCGCGCGCATGCACGCCACCTATTACCGGCCAGGCGGCGTATATCGCGATTTGCCGGATGAAATGCCGAAATTCACAGAAAGCAAATGGACCAAGGGCAAACGGCTCAAAGAAAAGAATGCCTGGCGAGAAGGCTCTTTACTGGATTTTATTGAGCACTTTACCGAGGACTTCCCCCAGCGGGTGGCCGAATATCATACCTTGTTAACAGATAACCGGATCTGGAAACAGCGCACCGTCGGTGTGGGTGTGGTTTCACCGGAACGCGCTTTGCAAAATGGTTTTACCGGCCCCATGTTGCGTGGCAGCGGCATCGCCTGGGACTTGCGCAAAAAGCAGCCCTACGCCGCTTACGACAAGGTCGAGTTCGATATTCCCGTGGGTGTCACCGGGGATTGTTATGACCGCTATCTGGTGCGCATGGAGGAAATGATTCAGTCCAACCGCATTATTAAACAGTGTGTGGACTGGCTGCGCAAAAATCCCGGCCCGGTAATGGTGGAAAATCACAAGGTCGCGCCGCCGCCACGGCTGGAAATGAAAAAAGACATGGAAGGACTGATTCATCACTTCAAGCTGTTTACCGAAGGCTACAACATTCCCGAGGGCGAGGCGTATGCGGCCGTCGAAGCGCCCAAAGGCGAGTTTGGCGTGTACCTGGTGGCAGACGGCACCAACAAACCGCACCGCCTGAAGGTGCGCGCGCCGGGCTTTGCCCATCTGTCGGCCATGAACGAAATGGTCAAGGGGCATATGCTTTCGGACGTGGTGGCGGTGATTGGCACCATGGACATCGTTTTCGGGGAGATTGACCGATGAAATACGTGTATAACCCGGTACACAGCGACAAATCGCTGGCCATGGAGCTTCTGACGGAAGAAACCCGGGCTGTTATTGACCAATGGCGGGCCAAGTTTCCGCCAGACCAACCCCGTTCGGCCCTGTTGCGCGGTCTGCATGCGGCCCAGGATCAGAATGGTGGCTGGCTGTCTGAGCCGCTGATTGAGGCGGTGTGCCAGTATCTGGAAATTCCGTCGACCTGGGGATTTGAGGCGGCCTCGTTTTACAGCATGTTTTTCACCAAACCGTGCGGACGCCACAAAGTGGCCATTTGCAACAATATTTCCTGCAAGCTGCGCGGGGCTGAGGACGTGATTGCCCATGTGAAGAAAAAGCTGGGCATTGAACTGGGTGAAACCACCGAAGATGGACGCATTACCCTGGTGCGCGAAGAAGAGTGTCTGGCAGCCTGTGCGGGCGCTCCGATGATGATTGTTGACGGGCATTACCACGAGCACCTGACCATTGAAAAAGTGGATCAGATTCTCGATTCACTGAAATAGGCCGGAGTCAAGTCATGCAAATCAATCTGTGTTTGAACCCGGACAAGGACTGGTCGCTGGAAAACTACCTGAAACGCGGCGGCTATCAGGCCTGGAAAAAGATTCTGGCGGAAAAAACGCCGCAAGAGGACATTATTGAAGAAGTCAAGGCATCCGCCTTGCGTGGCCGTGGCGGAGCGGGTTTCCCCACCGGGCTAAAGTGGAGCTTCATGCCCCGTCAGGCACCTGGCCAAAAATACATCCTCTGCAACTCGGATGAGTCCGAGCCGGGCACATGCAAGGATCGCGATATTTTGCGCTTCAATCCCCATGCGGTCATTGAAGGCATGGCCATTGGCGGTTACGCCATGGGCGCCACGGTGGGCTACAACTATCTGCGTGGCGAGTTCCATCACGAACCTTTCGAGCATTTCCAGCAAGCACTGGATGAGGCTTATGCCGCCGGCCTGCTGGGGCGTAATATCCTTGACAGCGGTGTGGATTTTGACTGCTATGCGGTGTATGGGGCTGGGGCCTATATCTGCGGTGAGGAAACGGCTCTGATGGAATCGCTGGAAGGCAAAAAGGGCCAACCGCGATTCAAACCGCCATTTCCGGCCAACTTCGGCCTGTATGGCAAACCCACCACCATTAACAACACGGAAACGCTGGCCTCGGTGCCGGCCATTGTCCGCAACGGCGCCCAGTGGTTTCTGGAGCTGGGCAAGCCCAATAATGGCGGGCCGAAAATCTTTTCGGTTTCCGGCCATGTGAACAAACCCGGCAATTACGAGGTGTCTCTGGGCACGCCATTTCGCGACTTGCTGGAGCTGGCCGGTGGCGTGCGGGACGGCAACAAGCTCAAAGCGGTGATTCCCGGCGGTTCTTCCATGAAAGTGTTGCCGGCGGATGTCATGATGGGCCTGACCATGGATTATGACAGCCTGGCCCAGGCAGGCTCCGGTCTGGGTTCGGCGGCGGTCATTGTGATGGATGAAACCACCTGCATGGTGGAGGCCTGCCAGCGCATTTCCCGCTTTTACTACATGGAATCCTGTGGCCAGTGCACACCCTGCCGGGAAGGCACCGGCTGGATGTACCGGATACTCACCAAAATTCTGGAAGGCAAGGGCTGCGCCGACGACTTGGAGCTGTTGCGGACGGTGGCCGGCCAAATCGAAGGCCATACCATTTGCGCCTTTGGCGAAGCCGCGGCCTGGCCGGTGCAGGGTTTTCTGAAACAATTCTGGCCCGAGTTCGAATACTACGTTAAACACAAACGGTCCATGCTGGCGGCCTGATGTCCGCAGCACGTTTAACCAACGGATAAGCGCATGAGCGTCAAGACTGAAAAAACCGCCGAGAAACTGGTCACCATTGAAATTGACGGCCAGCCAATAGAAGTGCCTGCCGGCTCCATGATTATTGAGGCGGCTGACAAAAAGGGCATTCATATTCCGCGTTTTTGCTACCACCGAAAACTGTCTGTGGCGGCAAACTGCCGCATGTGCATGGTGGATGTGGAAAAAGCGCCCAAGCCCCTGCCGGCCTGCGCCACGCCGGTGATGGATGGTATGAAGGTGTATACGCAATCCAAGCGCGCAGTACAGGCGCAGCAGAATGTGATGGAGTTTTTGCTCATCAATCACCCGCTGGATTGCCCCATCTGTGACCAGGGCGGTGAATGTGAATTGCAGGATGACTCCATGGGTTACGGCCGCGATCACTCGCGGTATGAGTTCCCCAAACGGGTGCACAAGGACGAAGATATTGGCCCGCTGGTCGCCACCGAGATGACCCGCTGCATCCTTTGTACCCGCTGCGTGCGTTTTTTGCATGAAATCGCCGGTTCTGACGAACTGGGCGGTCTCGGCCGTGGTGAACGCACCATGATTGGCACCTATGTGGGCAAGAATCTGGGCTCGGAAATGAGCGGAAATATCATTGATTTGTGTCCTGTGGGCGCGCTGACCAACAAGCCGTTCATGTACAAGGCGCGCGCCTGGGAAATGATGGCGCACCCGGGCGTTTCCATGCATGACGCCATTGGCTCCAACTTGTATTATCACACGCGCCGTGGCGATTTGATGCGGGCGGTTCCCCGGGACAATGAGGACCTGAATGAAGCCTGGCTGCCGGATCGGGACCGCTACAGCCTGCATGGTGTTTCCGCGGCAGACCGGGTCACCGCGCCGATGGTCAAAAAGAATGGCCAGTGGCACACCGTGGATTGGGCCGAGGCGCTACACGGCGTGGCCAACCAGTGGCAGAAAGTTATTGACGCTCATGGCGCTGATGAACTGGCATTGCTGGCCGGTAACCAGTCCACCACCGAAGAATACTACTTGCTGGCCCGTTTGTTCGATGCGCTGGGGTGTCAGCGTCGGGATCACCGGCTGGGACAAACGGACTTTAGCGACCCGGGTGTTCACGTCCCTCGCGTTGATGTGCGTCTGCATGAAATTCCTGGTTATGACCGGGTGGTGCTGGTGGGCAGTCATGTGCGGCATGAGCAACCGATTTTGGGGCACCGCGTGCGCCAGGCGTGGTTAAACGGCGCGGGAATCGCCGCCTTTAACAGCCGCGACTATGACTTCCATTTCCGGGTGACTCACGCTGTTATTGACACACCAGTCAAATGGGTGAAGGCGCTGGGCTCACTGGCCAAGAGCCTGTCGGAACAGACCGGAATTGTCCCTACCGGCTCACTGGGCGCCTGGATTCTGGAACAGCAGACGGACGAAGACCTGAATCATCTGGCCAAAAAACTGGTCGCCGATGACAAGAGCCTGTTCATTGTCGGCCAGGTGGCCAATCGTCATCCACAGGCCAATCTGATTAAACAGGTGGTTCGCTGGATATCGGAAATTACCGGCGCCGACGTGTATGTGATGGCCGATGGCGCCAATGCCTTTGGCGCCGCATTGGCGGGTATGCAGCATGAGCATGACAATGCCCGGATGCTGGTGGAAAAACCGGCCAAATCCTATGTGCTGTATCAAACCGACTGGCTGGACCACTCTGCGCCGGAAAAACTGTTGCAAGCGCTGAAAGCCGCCGAATTTAATGTGGCGATAACTGCCTTTGCCGATGAACGCCTGCGTGAGCTGGTGGATGTAATCCTGCCTATCGGACTCATGTGTGAGGTCAGTGGTACGGCCCACAACAACTGGGGCGATGCACAATCATTCCGGGCGGCGGGCAATTTGCCAGGCGAGGCCAAACCTGGCTGGCGGGTTGTGCGGGTTCTGGCCAACTTGCTGGAGTTGCCGGGTTTCGATTACCAGGACATTGACGAGGTCAGCCAGGCAGTGACCCAATTGAATACACCTTTGCCGGTGTTGCCAAACCAGGCCAGTCTGAAAGAACCGCTGGTCAAGGACTTTTGTCTGGACATGCAAACCGGCATCTACAATGTCGATATGCTTGTGAGGCGCTCAGAGCCACTGCAAAAAACCATTCATGCCAGCACCCCGGTGGCGATATTGGCGCCGGAGGATGCCGACAAGCTCGGTGTGACAGATGGCCACCCGGTAATAGTCAGACAAGGTCAGTCCGAGGCCAGGCTGTATGCCTTGATTGACAATTCCCAACGGCCAGGGCAGGTGTCCGTGGCTGCAGGGCTGCCGGAAACCGCTGCCCTGGATGCGGCCATTCTGGATGTGACTGTAACAAAAGGAGAAGCGGCATGATGGAACAAATCTGGGTGCTGATCTGGACGCTGTTGAAAATTGTTGCAGTGGTTTTGCCGCTGGTATTGACGGTGGCTTATCTCACATATGCCGAGCGCCGTATTATCGGGTTTATGCAAGGCCGCATGGGTCCGAACCGGGTGGGCTTTTTTGGCTTCAAGGCCTGGGGGCTCGGGCAGCCGTTTGCTGATGTGGTCAAATTGTTGCTGAAAGAAATCGTTATCCCGGACCGCTCCAGCAAGTTTTTGTTTCTCCTGGCGCCGGTGATTTCCCTGGGGACGGCGTTCGCAGCCTGGGCGGTGGTGCCTTTTAGTGACAGCCTGGTGCTGGCGGATATCGATGCCGGGCTGGTCTATATTCTGGCCATGACCTCTCTGGGCGTCTATGGTGTGATTATTGCCGGATGGGCATCCAATTCCAAATACGCCTTGTTGGGCGCCATGCGTTCAGCGGCACAGATTATTTCCTACGAGCTTCCCATGGGGTTCGCGCTGGTAGGTGTGCTGGTGGCGGCAGGCACCCTGAACCTTAAGGAAATTGTCTGGGCCCAGCACGGCGGTCTGCTGCACTGGTTCTGGTTGCCCCTGTTTCCGCTGTTTGTGATTTATTATATTTCCGGCGTGGCCGAGACCAATCGCGCCCCCTTTGATGTGGCCGAAGGCGAGTCGGAAATTGTTGCTGGCTTTCATGTGGAATATTCCGGCTCCGCTTTTGCCCTGTTCTTTTTGGCTGAATATGCCAATATGATACTGGTTTCCTTGCTTACCGCCATTATGTTCCTTGGTGGCTGGCTGTCGCCGTTTGAGGGCATTGACGCTTTGCAAAACAGCTGGCTGGCACAGCCCCATGTGTTCTGGCTGTTGACGAAATCGGCCATTTTTCTCTTTTTGTATCTCTGGCTGCGAGCGACTTTTCCCCGTTATCGTTACGACCAGATTATGCGCCTGGGGTGGAAAGTTTTTATTCCCATTACCCTCGTATGGATTCTGGTGGTGGCGGTGATGAAAGTTTTCCATATCGGTTGGTGGTTTGACTAATCCGGACACAATGCCATGAAAAACATGATTCAATTTTTGAAAAGCCTGACACTCGGCGAATTGCTGAAGGGCTTGGGTGTGACCGGACGCTATTTGTTCCGGCGGAAGTTCACCATCCGTTACCCTGAAGAACAAACGCCAAAATCACCGCGGTTTCGGGGCTTGCATGCCCTGCGCCGTTACCCTAACGGTGAGGAACGTTGCATTGGTTGCAAGCTGTGCGAAGCGGTTTGTCCGGCCTTGGCCATCACCATTGATACCGAGCTGCGCGCCGACGGAACGCGTCGCACCACGCGTTATGACATTGACTTGTTCAAGTGCATTTATTGCGGATTTTGTGAGGAGTCTTGCCCGGTGGACTCAATCGTGGAGACAGATATTCACGAGTATCATTTTGAAGATCCGGCCAAGCGCATTATCACCAAAGAGCAGTTACTCGCCATTGGCGATAAATATGACGAACGCATTACAGCCATGAAAGTGGCTGATGCCAAATACCGGTAGGTCAAACCCATGATTAGTGACTGGATTCCTGTTGTTCTGTTTTATGCCTTTGCAGGCGTTTTATTGGCCTCCGCGCTGGCGGTCATTACGGTTCGCAATTCTGTATATGCGGCCTTGTTACTGGTGCTGGCGTTTTTTTCCGCCGCGGCCTTGTGGATGCTGCTGGAAGCAGAGTTTCTGGCCATTACCCTGGTGCTGGTTTATGTGGGTGCGGTCATGGTGCTGTTCCTTTTTGTGGTCATGATGCTGGATGTGAAAAGCCGTGAAAAACACGCCCTTGGCGGCTATGGCAAGGTGGCCATTGCTGTCGCTGTGGCCATGCTGCTGGAGATGGTCATGCTGTTTGCCGGCAAACTGGCCGCAGGCTTACCCGAAACCAGCCTGACGCGTCATGCTGCCGATTACAGCAATGTGCGCGCTTTGGCCGAAGAATTGTTCACCCGTTATGTGTTTCCTTTTGAGCTGGCCGCAGTTTTGCTGCTGGTGGCCATTGTTGCAGCCATTTTATTGACTTTGCGGCGGCGTCCGGATTTCAAACACCTGGATCCTGCCCGACAAATTGCAGTCAAGGCCAGTGATCGCATGCGTGTGATCAAAATGCCAGCCGAACCCCAATCTTCCGGAGATGACAAATGAGCTTGTCCCATTACCTGATTGTTGCCGGTGTGCTGTTCGTGATCGGGCTGGCCGGTTTGTTTGCCAACCGCCGAAATATTCTCATCATGCTCATGTCCATTGAGTTAATGCTATTGGCGGTGAACACCAACTTTGTCGCCTTTTCCAGCTATCTGAATGACATTTCCGGGCAAGTTTTCGTTTTTTTTATTTTGACTGTGGCCGCTGCTGAAGCCGCCATAGGCCTGGCTATTCTGGTGGTGTTGTTCCGTAACCGCCGTTCGCTGGATGTTGAACAGCTCGATACTCTTAAAGGTTAAGCCATGCTGGATAAAAACATTCTACTTGTGATCGCCATGGCGCCGCTGGCTGCGGCTGTGGTGGCTGGCCTTTTTGGCCGAAAAATCGGCCGTACTGGCGCCCATCTGGTGACGATTGCGGCGGTGGCGCTTTCCTTTGTGCTGTCCGCGCGCATTTTATGGGCCTTTGTCCAGGGCCAGGCCGAACCATTTAACGAAAACCTGTATACCTGGATGGTGGCCGGCGATCTCAGAATGCATGTGGGTTTTCTGGTGGATTCGCTCACTGCGGTGATGATGGCAGTGGTGACATTCGTCTCTCTTATGGTGCATGTTTACACCATTGGCTACATGCATGACGACCCGGGATATCAGCGGTTCTTCAGCTATATTTCCCTATTTACCTTTGCCATGCTGATGCTGGTCATGTCCAACAACTTCCTGCAACTGTTTTTTGGCTGGGAAGCCGTTGGTCTGGTGTCCTATTTGCTGATTGGCTTCTGGTTCAAAAAGGAGTCCGCGATTTTTGCCAACCTGAAAGCGTTTCTGGTCAATCGGGTTGGCGATTTTGGCTTTTTGCTGGGCATTGCCGCCATTGTTATGGCCTTTGGCACCCTGGACTATGTTGAGGTTTTTCAGCATGCAGAGAGTGTCGTGGGTAAAACCATCAGCATTTTCCCCGGGACTCAATGGCAATTAATCACCTTTATCTGTATCGCTCTTTTTATCGGCGCCATGGGTAAATCCGCTCAGGCGCCATTGCACGTGTGGTTGCCAGACTCCATGGAAGGCCCGACACCGATTTCAGCGCTGATTCACGCCGCTACCATGGTCACGGCGGGTATTTTCATGGTAGCCCGTATGTCGCCCTTGTTTGAGTTGTCCGAGGCCGCCTTGAGTTTTGTGATGTTGACAGGGGCGTTTACAGCCTTTTTCATGGGGCTGGTGGGATTGGTGCAGAACGATATCAAGCGCGTTATCGCCTACTCAACCTTGTCGCAACTGGGTTATATGACAGTGGCGCTGGGGGTGTCGGCCTATAATGCTGCCATTTTCCACTTGATGACGCATGCTTTTTTCAAGGCTCTGTTGTTCCTGGGCGCCGGTTCGGTCATTATCGCCTTGCATCACAAGCAGGACATGAAAGCTATGGGCGGGCTGCGCAAGTATATGCCCGTGACGTTTTTGACCATGTGGATCGGCACATTGGCGCTGGTGGGCTTCCCCGGTTTCTCTGGATTTTTTTCCAAGGATATCATTATCGAGGCCACTCACGAATCGCATCGCTTTGGTGCCGGGCTGGCTTATGCCGCTACCCTGTTAGGGGTGCTGATTACCGCCTTGTACAGCTTTCGCCTGATGTACCTGGTGTTTTATGGCCCTGAACGCATGGATGCGCATGCCCGTGCCCATGTGAAGGAGTCACCGTGGGTGGTGACCCTACCATTAATTATGCTGGCCATTCCCTCGGTGGTTATCGGCTGGCTGGCGATTGAGCCCATGCTGTTTGGCGACTTTTTCAAGGGCGTCATCGTGGTGCGGCCGGAGCACGACGTGGTGGCTGAAATTGGTGAATATCAGTTCCATTCTCCGGCCCAGTTTGTGCTGCATGGGTTTACCGGCTGGCCCTTTTGGTTAATGCTGCTGGGCTTGGCATTAACCAGCTACATTTACTTGCGCCGCCCGCAGGTGACAGAGCGTCTCAAGAAAACCTTTGCCCCACTGTATCGGCTGTTGCGAAACAAATACTACTTTGACGAGTTTTATCAGAAGGTATTTGTTCGCGGCGCTGTGCGTTTGGGCGAGACCTTGTGGCAATGGTTGGATCAGAAGCTAATCGATGGCGTGCTGGTGAATGGAACAGCGCGGCTGGTGGGGCGGTTTTCAGCAGCCATTCGGGGCTGGCAAACCGGCTATTTGTATCACTATGCGCTGACCATGGTTCTGGCTGTTGTCGTGCTTGTGGCTTTTTACATCTTTTAATGGGTGAGCTCAGTTATGTTCAGTGATTGGTCTTTGTTGAATGCGTTGATCTGGGTGCCCATTGCCGGAGCCCTGGTTGTGATGACAGCCGGCGCTGGCCGTCCTGGTCTGGCTCGGGGATTGAGCCTGTTAACGGCTATAGTGACGCTGGCTTTGTGCGTGCCCCTGTGGCAGGGCTTTGATACCAGCTCGGCCGCCATGCAGTTTGAAGGCGCTGTGCCATGGATTCGCGCCCTGAATATTCACTACCACCTGGGCGTGGATGGCATATCCATGCCTTTGGTGGTATTGACAGCGTTGATTACCGTTGTGACGGTCATCGCCGCATGGAACGTGAAAAAACGCGTTCATCAGTTTCTGGCTGCTTTTCTGATACTGGAAGCCATGATGATCGGCGTTTTTGTGGCGCTGGATGCCATGCTGTTCTATATTTTCTTTGAGGCCATGCTGATTCCGATGTTTATCATCATTGGCCTGTGGGGCGGGCCCAATCGGGTTTATGCCACCATCAAGTTTTTCCTTTATACCTTCCTTGGCTCGGTCTTCATGCTGGTGGGGCTGATTTACCTGTACCTGAAAAGCGGCACTTTTGAGTTGGCGCAATGGTGGTCGTTGCCATTGAGCATGACAGAACAGACGTGGCTTTTTGTGGCTTTTTTATTGGCTTTCGCTGTCAAAATACCCATGGTGCCGGTACACACCTGGTTGCCGGATGCCCATGTTGAGGCGCCCACAGCGGGATCGGTCGTGCTGGCAGCGATTATGCTGAAGGTTGGGGGCTACGGTTTTATTCGCTTTTCCATGCCGATTACCCCTGATGCCAGTCGCGAAATGGCGCTGTTTGTGATTGCTTTATCGCTCATTGCCATCACCTATATTGGTCTGGTGGCCATGGTGCAAAAGGACATGAAAAAGCTCATTGCCTATTCATCCATCTCCCATATGGGGTTTGTGACGCTAGGTCTGTTTGTCAGCTTTATTCTTCTGGCCAAAGGCGGCAATGTGGAAATGGCGTTGGATGGCGCCATGGTGCAAATGATTTCCCATGGCTTTATTTCCGCGGCGTTGTTTTTGGGGGTCGGCGTGTTATATGACCGGTTGCACAGCCGCCAAATCAAGGACTATGGCGGGGTGGCCAACACCATGCCATGGTTTGCAGCCTTCTTTGTGTTTTTCGCCATGGCTAATTCAGGACTGCCGGGGACTTCCGGTTTCGTAGGGGAGTTCCTTGTGATTGTCAGCAGTTTCCAGGGCAGTTTCTGGTTTGCCTTTTTTGCCGGTCTGAGCTTGATTCTGGGAGCGGCGTATTCCCTTTGGATGGTCAAACGGGTGATTTTTGGCGAGGTCAAGAGCGATGCGGTGGCTAATCTCAAGGATATGAGTGCTCGTGAGTTTTTTGTCATGGCTGTGTTGGCTGTGGCCGTGTTGCTGCTGGGTGTATGGCCGGAGCCGCTGGTGGATGTCATGCGGCCGTCCATTCAGCATTTAATTGATTTGATTTCAGTGACCAAAGCAGGCGGGGTATAAAGCATGTTTGGATGGAGTGATCTGGTAACGGCCTTGCCCGAAATAATTGTGCTCAGCATGGCCTGCCTGGTTTTGTTGGTGGGTCTGGTATTGAAGCCGGAAAAAGACGGTTTGCTGGTTTCCTTGACCATGCTGACCCTGGTGTTTGCGGCTCTTGTTACCTTGCGAGACCACTTGGGCGCCGAGGCGTTTGTCGCGCGGGAAGCGTTTAATGGCGCTTTTGTGCGGGATACGTTCGGTGATGTGCTCAAGCTGTTCATGTACATGGTGATGGCGGCTGTGGTGGTGTTCGCCAAGCAATACCTTCGCAACCGCTCCCTGTTTAAGGGGGAATATTTTTCCCTGGCGCTGTTTGCGCTTGTGGGCATGATGGTGATGGTTTCAGGCAATAATCTGGTGACCCTTTATCTGGGCCTGGAACTGCTGGCTTTGAGCAGTTACGCCCTGGTGGCTTTTGACAGGAATCATCTCAAGGCCACTGAAGCGGCGGTCAAGTATTTTGTGCTTGGCGCCTTGGCCTCAGGCATGTTGCTGTATGGGCTGTCGATGGTATATGGCGCTGCCGGATCATTGCAATTACAGAATATTGCCCAGGCTGCGGCCACCCAGCCGGATGCCAGGTTGCTGATTCTGGGGCTGGTTTTCGTGCTGGTGGGTGTGGCCTTCAAGCTGGGTGCAGCGCCTTTTCATATGTGGGTGCCGGATGTTTATACCGGTGCGCCAACAGCCACAACCGCCCTGATTGCCTCGGCGCCAAAACTGGCGGCATTTGGTTTGGCAGTGCGTCTGTTGGGTGAAGGGCTGGGGCCGCTTCAAATCCACTGGCAATCCATGGTGGCCATACTGGCTGTTTTGTCCATTGTTATCGGCAATCTGTTCGCCATTCAGCAAACCAATATCAAGCGCCTGTTCGCTTATTCCACCATTTCCCATATTGGCTTTATGCTGCTGGGGTTTGTGGGTGGCGCTGATGGCTTTGCTGCGGCCATGTTTTACATCATAACCTATGCCCTGATGGCCGCAGGTGGCTTTGGGTTATTGATTGTGCTTTCTGGCAAGGGCGTGGAAGTGGAAAATATTGAAGATCTCAAGGGACTAAACCAACGGAATGGCTGGCTGGCTTTTTTGATGCTGCTGATTATCGCTTCCATGGCTGGCTTTCCCCCATTGGTGGGTTTTGTGTCCAAACTGTGGGTCCTGAAGGCGGCACTGGATGCCGGTTATCTGGGTTTGACCATTATCGCGGTCATTTTTGCCGTGATTGGGGCTTTCTATTATCTGCGCGTCATCAAGGTCATGTATTTTGATGACGCCCAGACTGACGAGGCCATTGTGGCCAGCGTTGATGCCCGTTTTTTTCTGAATGTGCTGGCGATCGCCCAACTGGCGCTGGTTTTGCTCACGCCCATGCTGTTAGATGTGTGCAGCTCGGCAATCGCTGCTTTATAGCCTTTCCTTTTGCAGGCCCCGCTCAAGTGAGTGGGGCTTGTGCTTTTATCTGCGTTTAACTTCATACCGCCGCTGGGGTACACTGGTGTAGCGATCAATAGTTTTATATGCCTAAAGGAGCATAAGCATGAAGAACAGGGAAAATACACAGCGTCCCAGTGTGGGGGTGGTGATGGGATCAGGTTCAGACTGGGACACCATGCGCCATGCCGCAGAGCAACTTGAAACCTTGGGGATTGCTTTTGAACAGCGCGTGGTGTCGGCGCATCGCACGCCCGACCTGTTACTGGATTACGCGAGTCAGGCGGCCAAGCGGGGCTTGCAGGTGATTATTGCCGGAGCCGGAGGGGCGGCGCATTTGCCGGGCATGCTGGCAGCCAAAACGCCACTGCCTGTGATTGGCGTGCCTGTTCGCTCCAGCCATCTGAACGGCTTGGACTCATTGTTGTCGATTGTGCAAATGCCAGCGGGTGTTCCTGTGGCCACCATGAGTATCGGCCCGGCAGGTGCTCGTAATGCCGCGTTAATGGCGGCGGCCATTCTGGCTCTGAACGATAGGGATATAGCCGCCAGTTTGAATGACTACCGTCAGCGGCAAACCGAACATGTGCTTGAGCATTCTGATCCGGCCAACTGGCGTCCCCCATCTCATTCGGGGTCTTAAATGATGAAAACCCATACCCAGCCGGTGATTGGTGTTCTCGGGGGCGGCCAACTGGCCCGAATGCTGGCGTTGGCCGGTTATCCCCTGGGGATGCGCTTTGTATTTTTTGACCCTGACCCCAACGCCTGCGCCGGTCAGGTGGGGCCATTGATTTCAGCTGGCTATGACGATACCCGGGCGCTGGACGAGTTTATGCAGCGCGTGGATGTGGTGACTTTTGACTTCGAGAATGTGCCCTTGTCCACCGTGCGCTATGTTCAACAGCGGCGAGCCGTCTATCCAGACCCTGATGTTCTGGAAATTTCCCAGGATCGTTTGCTGGAAAAGCGTTTTTTTCAGCGCCTTGATTTGCCAGTAGGACCTTTTTTTCCGGTTAACAGTTTTTCAGAGCTGGCGTTTGGCGCCAAAAGCTATGACTTTGAAGGCTTCCTCAAAACCCGTCGCATGGGTTATGACGGCAAAGGACAGTTTCGCATTACTCCAGGTGCTGATCTGAAAGCCATTTGGCAGCAAGCCGCCGGGCAGCCTCTGGTACTGGAAAAACGGGTTGGTTTCAAGCGCGAGATTTCCGTTATCAGCGTTCGCGACAGCGACGGGCAAATACTGCAATATGCGATCACGGAAAACAAACATAATAATGGCATTCTGGCCACCAGCACGGCACCGGCCCGCCACAGCGAAAACGCACAAAAAGCCCAGGAGTATGCGCGCAGGATAGCTACAGAGCTGGCGTATGTGGGTGTGCTGGTGGTGGAGTTTTTTGAGACAGGAGAAGGCGTGCTCATCAATGAAATGGCGCCGCGTGTCCACAATTCGGGGCACTGGACCATTGAAGGCGCCATGACGTCCCAGTTTGAAAATCATCTGCGTGCGGTTTGTGGCTGGCCTTTGGGGATGACTGATTCATGGGGGTATGCGGCCATGTTGAACTGGATTGGCAGTGTGCCGGATATTGCGCATATGCCCAAGCAGCCGCATATTCACCATCACTTGTATGGTAAACAGCCACGCCCGGGGCGCAAAGTGGGTCACACCACCATCACCGCCGAAGGACCGGCTCATTTACAGCAAAAAGTGGTGGCCTTTGCAAAACAGTTGAGCGACAGCCTGAACGCCGCCGGATAGATTAAACCGGAGCAGCCTTTATTACGGGTGCATAAAAAATCCCCGCTTTTGCGGGGATTTTTTATGCACATTGTTGCCGGAGAGTTACTGAACCTTGAGCTCGGTCCGACGGTTTTTGGCGCGACCGGCTTCAGTGCTATTGTCAGCAATGGGCTGGGACTCGCCATAGCCTCGCCAGGTGAGGCGGTTGGCATCAATGCCGTGATCGACCAAATAGTCATAGACAACTTTTGCACGGCGCTCGGAGAGCTTCTGGTTATAGGACTCGGAACCACGGGAGTCTGTGTGACCAGCCACTTCGACCTTGATTTGCGGGTGTGCTTTCAAGGTGTTGACGGCCGCATCCAGAATACCGATGGACTCTGGCTTGAGTGTGGCTTTGTCATAGTCAAAGTGAACCCCTTGCAATTCAATGACAACTTGGACTTCACAGCCGGTTTTGTCAACCACCGCGCCAGCGCGTGAATTGGGGCACTGGTCATCGCGATTCACCACGCCGTCACGGTCATCATCCATCATGCCGGTATTGAGGCTGCAACCATTGGCGTCCACCTTGTCCCCTTGTGGGGTGTTGGGGCACTTGTCATTGGCATCATTGACGCCGTCGTGATCGCTGTCCACTTGCGGGGCCGGTTGCATGGCTGCCGCAGCTCCAGCAGCCGCTGCGGCAGGGGCTTTGCCCAAGGCAATGTTCAGACCCAGGGAAAACATCCAGTCGCTGAAATTGTCACGGGGAGAAAATGTGGCGTCATCGGTATCCAGACGATAGCGCAATTCTGTTTTGAGTTTGACATTGTCTGTCAGGCTTTTGGTCAGGCCGCCTGCGACGTTGTACATCATGTTGTGACCTTTGGCCATGATGCTGTGATGCTTCAATGCGCCAGCGCCAATGCCAACAAAAGGCCGCCAGCCGTGGTTTTCATTGAAATGATAGCGCCCCATCAGGCCATAGCCGGTGTAGTCCACATCCGGGTTGCCGCTAGCCGGGCTTAATGTGTAACGGTCCAGTTCGAAATCAACAGAAATGTGTTCAGTCACAAAGCGCCCCAGACCCAGCCCGAGGAAAAAATCGCTGTCAAGCGTTTTGTCCGAGTCTGGTTTGACCAGACCAAAACTTGGTGTGATATAGAATCGGTCATCAAAATGGTTATCGGCCAACGCCGCTGTGCTGGCCAGCGCCAGGCCCAGTATCAATACACCCTTTTTCATGGCGTGTCTCCCTATATTTTAAAGTTAGTGTTGCCTGATTATTCTGCTGAAATAACAGATAACCAAAATTATATCATATACCCTTTGTGCTGCTGTTACGGTCCGTGCCGCATCAGGCACTGTGACACTTGTTCACGTTAAAGGACTGGTAAATGGTCCGTCTGGCAGAGATGGGCGGTAACAGTCGCTCATTCTCCCGTGCCAAGATGCGGCATGGGCTATAATCTATGGCCATTTTGTCAGGATGCAATTGCAATGAGTGAAATAAAAAACCGTTTCCGAGGGTTTCTGCCTGTGGTGGTAGATGTGGAAACCGGTGGCTTTAACAACCAGTCCGACGCCTTGCTGGAGATCGCAGCAGTGCCCATTGAAATGGACGCAGAAGGCCGTCTGCGCCCGGGTACCAGTGTCAACGCCTATGTTCAGCCTTTTGAAGGTGCCAACATTGACCCCAAGGCCCTGGAAATTACCGGTATCGATCTGAATCATCCTTTGCGTAACGCCCAATGTGAGCGCGATGCCCTTGGCAAGGTCTTTACCCATGTGCGTCAGGCTGTCAAGGAGGCAGGCTGCACGCGGGCCATACTGGTGGGTCATAATGCGCATTTTGACCTTGGCTTTGTGAATGCGGCGGTGGCGCGCGCAGGCATCAAGCGCAACCCTTTTCACCCTTTTAGCTGCCTGGACACGGTGACGCTGTCAGCCCTGGCTTTTGGGCAAACGGTTCTGGCCCGGGCGATTCAGGAAGCGGGCATTGAATGGGACTCATCCCAGGCTCACTCCGCTTTATACGACACACAAAAAACGGCCGAGCTGTTTTGTGTTGTTCACAACCTGTGGCATGAAAAACACCAAACCTGAAACGCTCTGGTCGCTTTGTTTCTCAATTTAGTACTCCGTGCGATTTGAACAAAAACTCATTCCAGGCACATTGATACAGCGCCATCACCGTTTTCTGATGGATGTGCGGTTGGATGACGGCCGCCAGGTGACCGCGCACTCCGGCAATACTGGCGGCATGCTGGGCTGCTCCGCGCCGGGCATGCGGGTCTGGTTAAGTGACTCACGCAACTCCCGGAGAAAGTACCGTTTGTCTTTGGAACTGGTACAGCCGGCTCCTGGCCAGTGGGTGGGTGTCAATACATTGTTGCCGAATCGCTTGGTGCGCGAAGCGCTGGAAGCTGGGAAAATTCCCGCATTTTCTCACTACGACACGATTCGCCCTGAAGTGCGCTTTGGCGATGAGAGCAGTCGGGTGGACTTTTTACTGCAAGGCGCTGGTTACCCAAATTGTTACCTAGAGGTCAAGAACGTGACCTATTGCCAACAGGGACGGGCATTGTTTCCTGATGCGGTGACGGCGCGCGGTACGCGTCACTTGCGGGAATTGATGCGCATGCGGGAACAAGGGCATTGTGCGGCACTGATTTTCTGCGTGCAGCACAGCGAGGCATATAGTTTTTCCCCGGCGGCATTGATTGACCCTGTTTACACAACGCAATTGCAGAAAGCCATGGATGCCGGTGTTCAGGTTCAGGCATGGAAAGCCGCCATTAGCCCCGAAGCGGTGAATCTAAGCCATCAACTCCCTGTGCTATTTAGTCAATAAATAAATCGCATGAGGTGATAAGGCTTTTATTAACACTGGCTATGCTGTAAAATTAGAGGGATTTTCACCCATTTATTGCCTAATGGCGACTGAGGGGTGAAATGTCATTGGTCGCCTTGTTCCGGCAGGGCAAAAATCCTGCGCTTTTCCAGGTGCTGAGTCTAACAGCGCCGCGCAGACAGCTGGGTGCCAGTGGAATCTGGTCACTGTTTGCGAAATGGCGTGTGCTTAAAAACCCGCTTGTGATGTGAGAGTCATGCCTCCACACGCAGGCTTTACTTAAAGGAAACTATCATGGCAAAAGTCACCATTAAACAATTGCTCGAATCAGGGGCGCATTTTGGACACAAAACCCGTTACTGGAACCCCAAAATGGCACCTTATATTTTCACAGCGCGCAACAAAATCCATATCATTGACTTGCGGAAAACCCAGGAAATGTTTGCCGACGCGCTGAACTTTATCAGCAAGCTGGCCGCCCGTCGCGGCAAGCTGCTGTTTGTGGGCACCAAGCGTTCAGCCAGCAAGTCCATTCGGGAAGAGGCCACTCGCAGCGGCATGCCATTTGTTTCTCACCGTTGGCTGGGTGGCATGCTGACCAACTACAAAACCGTCAAAGACTCCATTGCTCGCCTGAAGGACTTGGAAGCCATGGAAAGTGATGGCCGTATGGAGCGACTGGTCAAAAAAGAACAACTGAAACTGCGCCGGGAAAAAGAAAAGCTGGAAAAAAGCCTTGGCGGTATCAAAAACCTGAACGGCCAACCCGATGCGTTGTTTGTTGTGGACACGCGAAATGAAGCCATTGCCATCAAGGAGGCCAACAAACTGGGCATTCCGGTGATCGCAATAGTGGATACCAACAACTCGCTGGAAGGTGTGGACTATGTTATCCCGGCCAATGATGACGCCATGAAGGCCATCCGTCTGTATGCTGCGACAGTGGCTGATGCGGTGCTGGAAGGCCGTGCCTCCATGCCATCCACGGCGGCGGAAATCCAGGAAAAGTCAGAAGGCGAAAAAGAAGAAGCCAAGCCAGTCAAGAAAAAAACGGCGAAAAAAACCGCCAAAAAAGCGGCGGAAAAAACCGAGAAAAACACCACTGACGATGCCGCTGAAGTAAAAGCTGCCGAAGACGAGGCAGAAAAGGCTGAAGACAAGGCGGCCAAGCCAACAGAAGAAGCTGAGAAAAAGGTGGCCAAGAAAAAAACCGCGAAAAAGAAAGTCGCCAAAAAGACTGCTGAAAAGTCGGCGGAAAAAGACGAAAGCCCTGCTGCAGACAGCGAATAACCAGGCTGAAACCAGCCAGGAGCCCAGCGGGCTGAGAGCAGCCCCTGGGATAAATCTGAATTTGTGCGAAGAGTTTCGCATGCCAAAACATTAAATGAGGACAGAACCATGGCAATTACTGCATCTTTGGTAAAGGAATTAAGAGAACGCACCGGCGTCGGTATGATGGAGTGTAAAAAGGCACTGGTAGAAACCGATGGTGATATCGACGCGGCGATTGAGTTATTACGCAAGACTGGCGCCGCCAAGGCCGACAAGAAATCTGGCCGGGTGGCAGCCGAAGGCGTGATTCAAATCAAAACCAGTAACGATGGTAAAAATGTTGTCCTGGTTGAAATTAACTGCGAAACAGACTTTGTGGCCAAGGACGAAAACTTCCTGAAATTTTGTGAGCAGGTGGTAGATACCGCACTGCAAACCGGCCTGGATGATGTTGAAGCCTTGCTGGGAGCCAAGGTCATCGATGACGCCACACTGGATCAATTGCGTAAGGAACTTATTGCCAAAATTGGCGAAAACATCCAGGTGCGCCGGGCTGCCAAAGCTGACGCCACAGGTGCTGACAACGTGATTGGCACTTACAACCATGGTGGCCGCATTGGCGTGGCTGTGGTTCTGGAAGGGGGTGATGAGGAGCTGGCGCGCGATATCGCCATGCACATTGCCGCGGTTAAGCCCGAATATATCTCCGCCGACGACGTGCCGGCTGAAGTGCTCGACAAGGAGCGGGAAATTCTTTCTGCCCAGGCTGCTGACAGTGGCAAGCCGGCTGAAATCATTGCCAAAATGGTTGAAGGCCGCTTGCGCAAGTTCCTTGAAGAAATCACTCTGCTGGGGCAAAAATTTGTCAAGAACCCCGACGTGACGGTGGGCAAACTGCTGAAAGAAAAAGGCGCCCGGGTCGTAGATTACAAGCGTCTTGAAGTGGGTGAAGGCATCGAAAAAGCCGAAGACAATTTTGTTGAAGAGGTGATGGCGCAGGCCCGTGGCAACTGACCAGCCTAAATACCGTCGTATCCTCCTCAAGCTCAGTGGTGAGGCGCTGATGGGCGAGGAGGACTATGGCATTGATCCCAATGTCATCAATCGCATTGCCGCTGAAGTCGCCCAGGTCATGGATCTGGGCGTTGAAGTGGGCATTGTCATCGGTGGTGGCAATATTTTCCGCGGAGCCGGTCTGGCGAAATCCGGCATCGACCGGGTGACCGGCGACCACATGGGCATGCTGGCCACGGTGATGAACTCACTGGCTTTACAAAACGCCATTGAGAAACAGGGCAAAAAGGTCCGTGTGATGTCGGCCATTGAAATTCACGAGGTGTGTGAGGACTATATTCGCCGAAAAGCCATCCGCCATCTGGAGAAAGGCAATGCCGTGGTTTTTGCCGCCGGCATTGGCAATCCCTTCTTTACCACCGATTCAGCGGCCAGTTTGCGGGCCATTGAAATTGATGCCGATATTGTCCTGAAGGCCACCAAAGTCGACGGCATTTATTCTTCAGACCCGGTGAAAAATCCGGACGCAATCAAGTACGATCACCTGACTTACGACGCAGTGATCGAAAAGAAACTGGCGGTGATGGATACTTCTGCGGTGATTTTGTGCCGCGATCAGAACATGCCCATTCAGATTTTCAACATGAATCGCAAAGGTGCCTTGCTGGATATTGTCAAGGGCAGCCCCATTGGCACCATCGTCAGCGCCTGGCCTGGACACACTGATGTGGGTGAGACGGAGAATCATAATGATTAACGAAATCTATAAAGACGCCAAAAGCCGTATGGCGAAAAGTATCGATGCCCTCAACCATGAATTGACCGGCGTGCGCACCGGTCGCGCCAATACCAGTTTGCTGGATGGCATCATGGTAGATTATTATGGCAGCGCCACGCCCTTGAACCAGGTGGCCAATGTCGCGGTTTCAGACTCGCGCACCTTGACCGTGACGCCCTGGGAAAAAAGCATGGTGGCGCCAATTGAAAAGGCCATCATGACTGCCGATTTGGGCCTGAACCCCATGACAGCGGGAACCAATATCCGTATTCCACTGCCTCCGTTGACCGAAGAACGCCGCAAGGAACTGGTCAAACTGGTGGGGCACATTGGCGAACAGGCCAAAGTGGCCATTCGCAACATTCGCCGGGATGCCAACAGCCAATTGAAAAACCTGTTAAACGACAAGGAAATCACTGAGGATGAACTCCGGCGCGCCGAAGACCAGATCCAAAAGCTGACCGACGAATATGTCAAAAAAGTCGACAGCATCGTCAAGGAAAAAGACGACGAATTGATGGAAATCTGACTCCGTGTCAGACCATGACAGAAACCTGCCCCGGCACATTGCCATCATTATGGATGGCAATGGCCGCTGGGCCGCCCGTAAGCGTCGTCCGCGAACTTTTGGCCATCAGGCCGGTGTCAAGGCGGTGCGCCGCACCATCGAATACTGCCTGAAAACGGCCATTCCCTACCTGACCCTATTCGCCTTTAGCAGTGAAAACTGGCACCGTCCCGAACAGGAAGTGCAGCGGCTCATGGAGCTGTTTATGCGGGCGCTGGAAAAAGAAGTGCCAAAACTGCATGAAAACCATGTGCGCTTGAGCTTTATTGGCGACCCTGGGCGATTTGCACCGGGCTTGCGGGAAAAAATGCGCAATGTGGCCCGCATGACAGCAAAAAATCAGGCCTTGCATCTGAATATCGCGGTTAACTATGGTGGACGGTGGGACATCGTTCAGGCGGCGGCTCGTCTGGCGCAGGCGGTTTGTGACGGTGAGCTTGACGCCGATCATGTCGGCGAAGCGGATTTTTCCCGCTTTGTCTCTTTGTCTGAGTGCCCTGAGCCGGAATTGTTGATTCGCACCGGGGGTGAGCAGCGCATATCCAACTTTTTACTGTGGCAACTGGCCTATACCGAGCTGTGGTTTACTGAGACGTTGTGGCCGGATTTCAGCGCGGAGCATCTGGATGCAGCGGTTGCGGATTTTCAGCGGCGTGAGCGCCGCTTTGGTAGAATTAACCCTCAGCCACATTAAGCCAGTGGCTTTTACAGGACTATTATGCTGAAAACGCGCGTTGTGACTTCCCTGATTCTTGCGCCGCTGGTACTGGCCATAAGCTGGTATGGAAACGCTGGTGTTTTTTCTGCCTTTGTTGCCGCCATCATGGCGCTGGTGCTGCATGAGTGGCTGACGATTGTTTATCGTCGACAGGGAATGGCCCGGTGGCTATTGCCAGCCGCGGTAGCGGCTATTATCTTTGGCCAGGGCATCACAGCCAATATCACGATTCCCCTGATGGCTTATCTGGCAATCACCCTGTGGGCCTTGGCTTCATTGTGGCTGGCAGTCCCCAACTTGGGATATCAGGAACACCCCATTACCATCAGGCTCAAGGCCTATCTGGGCACATTTCTGGTGCTGGCGTCGGGCCTGGCGCTGGTCACGCTTCACAATCATCTGAGTTTGGGGCCGCTGTGGACGGTGATGCTATTTGGTCTGATCTGGGTGGCGGATGTGGGCGCCTATTTTTCCGGCCGTTTTTTGGGGCGGCGCAAACTGGCCCCGGCCATTAGTCCCGGCAAGACCGTTGAAGGCGTCATGGGCGCCGTGCTACTGGTGGCTGTTTATGCAGGCGTGATTGCCTGGTGGTTGAAGTTACCCGTTCTGAAGCTTGTGGCCGGTTTTTGCGCCGTGGCGCTGATTTCGGTTGTTGGTGATTTAACCGCCAGCCTTGTCAAACGCCAGGGACAGGTTAAAGACAGCGGGCGCTGGCTGCCCGGTCATGGTGGTTTTCTTGATCGTTTTGACAGTCTGTTGGCCGCATCGCCTTTTTTTCTGATACTGGTGAACTGGCTCATGGGGCGGGGATGATACTGTCATGAATCACAACGGGCCAGTCAAAATTGCCGTACTGGGTGCCACAGGGTCCATTGGTGACAGCACGCTGGATGTCCTCAAACGGCATGCCGGTCACTTTGAAGTAACCCTGCTGACGGCCCATCGCAATGGCGAGAAACTCCTCAAACTGGTGGATGAATGGCAACCTCGCCATGTGGCTGTGAGTGATTCGGACTGCTTTCTGGACGTCAAGAACCGCTTAAACACCGGAGCTGCGAAAAACGTGTGTCTGCATGCGGGAATACCTGCCATCAGTGCCTTGTGCGCCTCCGGCGCTGTGGACGTGGTGGTGGCTGGTATGGTGGGTTCGGCCGGTGTGGAGCCGGTATTGGCCGCTGCGGAAGCTGGCAAAACCATTTTGCTGGCAAACAAGGAAACGCTGGTAATGGCCGGTGATATTGTCATGCGCGCAGTGCGGGATAATCAGGCCCGAATTATTCCGCTAGACAGCGAACATAACGCCATTTACCAATGCCTGCCGGACGGTTACCATTGCGGCCAAACGCCACCGGCGGTGGAAAAACTGATCCTGACGGCTTCCGGTGGCCCTTTCTGGAATGAGCCGCCTGAGAATTTCCCGGGCATTACCCCGAAACAGGCGTGTCGTCACCCCAAATGGAATATGGGGCGAAAAATTTCCGTCGACTCGGCCACTTTGATGAATAAGGGGCTGGAGCTGATCGAGGCGCACTGGCTGTTTAACCTGCCAGCAGAAAAACTGGATGTGCACGTGCATCCACAATCGCTGGTTCATTCATTGGTGGCATACGAAGACGGTTCCTTGCTGGCGCAACTGGGTGAGCCGGATATGCGTATTCCCATCGCCTATGGGCTGGGCCAGTGCGTGCCTGCGGACGAGCAGACAGCGCCCCGCAGACTGCCGTCGGGCGCCAGAATGCTGGATCTGCTGGCCCATGGCACACTCACCTTTCATCCGCCTGATGATGCGCGCTTTCCCAGTATTCGTTTGGCGCGAAATGCTATTGAGGCAGGTGGCATTTTGCCTGCGGTTTTGAACGCCAGTAACGAGGAGGCAGTTCAGGCTTTCTTGGATGGGCGCATCGGGTTTCACCAAATAGCCCAAATCAACGCCCGTATTCTGGAAAAAACAGACAACACGGCTGTGGAATCTTTCGAACATTTACAGCAAGTCGATGTCGAAGTGCGAACATTGGCGCAAAAAGAAATCCATCATGCCTGATTTTCTCAACTCCATTCTCTGGCTGCTGGTCACTCTGGGTATTCTGGTGACTTTCCACGAATTGGGTCATTTTCTCGCAGCGCGCCTGTTTGGCGTTAAAGTCTTGCGTTTCAGTGTCGGTTTCGGCCGCCCCTTGTGGTCTTTTCGAGATAAAAAAGGCACAGAAATCGCTGTGGCGCCCATTCCCTTGGGTGGTTATGTCAAAATGCTGGACGAGCGCGAAACGGATGTTCCAGAGGCTGATAAGCATCAGAGTTACAACAGCAAGCCGGCATGGCAAAAAGCCATTATCCTCTTTGCTGGTCCGGCATTTAATCTGGTTCTGGCTGTTTTTCTGTACTGGTTGATGTTCGTGGTGGGCAAGCCGGAAATCATGCCGGCCATAGGCACACCATCCGCTTTGCTGGCCGAAGCCGGCGCCCAGCCGAAAGACCGCCTGTTACGCATCAATGATGATCCTGTTCGCAGTTGGCAGGATGTGAGCCTGGCGCTGATGAGCGCCGGTTTGGATCGGGAAGACGTCACCATCACCGTCCAGCGGAGCGAAGATGAAACCGTCCAGCTGCATCTGCCTTTGTCCCGGTTGCCAACGGATGTGACCGAAGACAACATGCTTGCGGCCATCGGGCTGAAACCCTGGCGGCCGCATTACAGTAACGAGGTGGGAAAAGCACCGGCGGGCATGCCCGCAGGCAAGGCCGGTATTCAAAGGGGCGATCGAATTACCAGTATTAACGGCGAACCCACCAGAAATTGGCAGCAGATTCTGGAAATATTGGAACGGGTCAAAAAACAGCAGCCAGACAAGCCGTTGACATTGCGGGTTCAACGGGGTTCGAGGATGCTGACCATCACCATTCCGTCCATGGCCACAGAAGCGGATACCGGCCGGCAGGTTATTGGCATTTCTCCTGTGCCGCCTGCGGAAACCGACCGGCAATACGCCAAATCACTGTTTTATACCTTACAACTTGATCCGGTCAGTGCGGTTCCTGCGGCCTTTGCAGAAACCTGGCGGATGACCACGGCCACCCTTGGCATGTTTGGCCGCATGCTTACCGGCAGCGCCTCTTTGAAAAACATTTCCGGGCCCATCACCATTGCCAAAGTGGCCAACGACTCCGCCGGTATGGGGTTCAGCTGGTTTCTGAGCTTTTTGGCGCTGGTCAGTTTATCGCTGGGGATCATTAACTTGATGCCGGTGCCCATGCTGGATGGTGGTCAGCTGCTTTTTCTTGGACTGGAAAAGCTCAAGGGGCAGGCCTTGAGCGAGCAATTCCATCTGACAGCGCAAACCATTGGCATTTTGCTTTTGCTGGGTTTGATGGGCGTGGCTTTTTATAACGACATTTTACGCCTGGTGTCATAAAATACCCGGCTAAACGAGAGAGAACGGTTCCCCATGATCAAAAAAAATCTGCTGGTTTTATTCCTGCTGTTGGCCACTGCGGCGCAGGCATTTGAGCCGTTTGAGGTTCAGGATATTCGCCTGGAAGGCGCTGAACGCATTTCCCGAGGCACCATTTTTACCTACTTGCCCATTGAAAAAGGCGACGAAGTCACAGAGCGGGATATCAAGCGCGCGATTAAATCCCTGTTTCGCACCGGCTATTTTGATGATGTGAAAATCGCCCGCGACGGCAATATTCTGGTGGTCAAGCTCAAAGAGCGTCCGGCCATTGCCCGCATTGAAATCTCCGGCAACAAAAGCATTAAAACCGAAGACCTGAAGAAAGGTCTGGCTGGCATTGGCCTCACCGAAGGAGAAATCTATGATGAACTCCAGTTGCAACGGGTGAAAAGCGAGCTGACCAACCAGTATTTTTCCCGCGGAAAATATAATGTCAAAGTCACCACCACGGCCAAAAAGCTGGATCGGAATCGGGTAAAAATCAACATTCATGTCAACGAGGGCAAACCGGCCAAAATCAAACACATCAATATCGTTGGCAACACCGTTTTTACAGACGAGGAGCTGACAGACTCGTTTGAATCCAATACCACCAACTGGCTGTCATGGTATTCCAGCGATGACCAGTACTCCAAAGAAAAGCTCAATGGCGATCTGGAAAAACTGCGATCCTACTATCAGGATCGCGGCTATGTGGACTTTGACATTGACTCGGTGCAGGTCACTATCAGCCCGGATAAAAAGCACATTTATTTGACCATCAATGTGCATGAAGGAGATGTGTATACCTTTGGCAAAAGCCAGATCACCGGTGAGCTGATTTTGCCCAAGGAGATGCTGGAAAAGCTGTTGCTCACGGATGAGGGCGCCACTTTTTCGCGGAAACGCATGGAAGTCAGCGCCGAGCGCATTGAAAAGGTTCTGGGGAATATGGGTTATGCCTTTGCCAAGGTCACACCGGTTCCCAAAATTGACAAGGAAAAACACAGCGTTGATTTGACCTACTTCGTTGACCCGGGCAAGCGCGTTTATGTTCGCCGAATCAATTTTGTTGGCAACGTCAATACCAAAGACGAAGTTTTGCGGCGGGAGATGCGGCAATTCGAGGGCGGCTGGTATTCCAAATCCCTGGTTGACCGCTCGAAAATCCGCTTGCAGCAGAAACCCTATTTTGAAGAAGTCGAGGTTGACACCAAGCCGGTTCCCGGAACAGACGACCAAGTGGATATCGAAGTCAAAGTCAAGGAACGAAACTCCGGCCAGTTCAACTTTGGCCTGGGCTATTCCCAGGTCAGCGGTCTGAGCCTGTCCTCCTCGGTTAGCCTGTCCAATGTGAAAGGCACGGGCAATTCCTTGTCCGTGGCCATCAGCAAAAGCCTGTTTTTCAAGCGCTTTAATGTTTTTTACGAAAACCCCTATTACACCGACGATGGTGTGGCCCGCGGCTTTAGTGTCAACTACAGCACATTCGATTATGGAGAGGCCAATATCGCCCGTTTTAACTCCAGTAATGGCGGTTTGTCGGTGCATTACAGCCTGCCCATTTCCGAATATGACCGCGTGTTTGCCAAGCTGGGGTATGAACGGGTGGCCTTGCGGGCCTTTCCGGGCATTACCGCCCAGTCCATTGTGGATAACCTGATAGAGCTGGGCGGCTACGGCTACCGTTACGAAGGCGATGACCCGGTTCCCGGAACAGAAACTGAAATCCGCCGGACCTTCACCTTTTACAAGGCTGAGACGCGCTGGTCGCGGGATTCCCGCAATCGCTTCTTCAACCCTTCACGCGGCAGTTATCACCGCCTGGGGCTGGAAGTCGCGCTGCCAGGTTCCACAGCCGAGTTTATCAAGGTCACCGCCAAGGAAAACAAGCTGTTTCCCCTGAGCAAAAATTTGACCTTATCCCTCAGTGCGGATATTGGTTATGGCGGCAGCTACGGAAAGACCAAAATCTTTCCGTTTTTCGAAAACTTCTACGCCGGTGGGGTGCGATCGGTGCGCGGCTATACGGAAAACACCCTGGGCCCCAAGTCTTCCATTTTTGATAACGAACTGGACACCGATTTGCCGCCAACTTCCCGCCCGGGTCAACCGGTGGGTGGCGCTTTCAAGTTCGTGACTTCGGCTGAATTGGTCTTCCCCACACCATTTTCCAAGGCCAATAATGCGGCTCGCCTGGCCTGGTTTGTGGATGCCGGTAACGTGTTTCGTGATATCAGTGAGTTTGAAGCGCGCGAATTACGCCTGTCTACCGGCATTGCGCTCAAATGGCAAGCGCCCATTGGACCCATTATTATCAATTACGCCATTCCCTTTAACACGGATCGTTACGACCGCACCGAACGTATCCAGTTTGCATTTGGGTCCACCTTCTGATGTAATCCCCGATGATGAACCACGTCCTGTGCACAGCCCGCTTGCCGTCAGCGATTCAGCGCTGGTGGTGGCTGTGCCTGTTGTGGCCGAGTCTGCTGCTGGCCGGTAAGATCGGTTATGTGGATATGGACGAACTGATTAACAAATCACCACAAATTCTGGCAGCCCGGGAAAAGCTCACCGCCGAATTTCAAAGTCAGTATGATGCCCTGCGGGAAAAGGAGTCTGATCTGGAAAAACTGGAAGAACACATTACCCGCGATGGCCCCATTATGACGCCGGAGGAACTTGGCCGTTTGCAGGAAAGGGCCCGCTTGCTGGAACGGCAAATACGGCGTTTCAAGGAAGACCTGAAAGACGCCATCAGCATTCGCAACAGTCAGATTCTGGACGAAATCCAGAACAAGCTGAAAGCCACGGTCAGCGCATATGCCCGGGAAAACGGCTATGATGCCATACTCATTAACGCCATTTTGTATGTGAGTGAGGACATGGACCTGACTGAGGAAATCCTGCAGCGATTGAGCCAGGACCAGGCGGCCTCACCGCCGTCGGAGACGCCCGCGCCATGATGCCATTGGGGGAGTTGGCCGCCGCATTGGGCTGTGAATACCGGGGCAAGCCGGACATGCCGGTGCATGGCGTGGCTACACTGGAGAAAGCCGGCCCCTTGCAACTGAGCTTTCTGGCCAATCCGAAATATACCGCTCAACTACAAGACACCGACGCCGGGGTGGTGATTGTGACACCGGAAATGGCGGGCAAACGAACAGGTGCGGTGATACTCAGTCAGGACCCTTACCTGACCTTCGCCAAGGCGGCGGCCTTTTTTGAAAAGCCACGGGCTTTTCCGCCAGGTATTCACCCCTCGGCGGTGGTCGCTGCATCCGCGCAGATTCATCCCCGGGCCCATATCGGCCCTTTTTGTTCGGTGGGCGACAACTCGGTCATTGGCCCGGAGTGCGTGCTTGAAAGCCATGTATCTGTGGGGCCGGATTGTACGCTTGGCCGCGGTTGTCATATAAAGCCGCATGTCACCCTGGTTCAGGACTGCCTGCTGGATGAAGACGTGCTGATACATTCCGGCGCCGTGATTGGCGCGGATGGCTTTGGGCTGGCCCGTGATACGAATGGTTGGGTCAAAGTGCCGCAGCTCGGTGGCGTGCGCATCGGCCGCGGCTGCGAAATCGGCGCCAACACCACCATCGATCGCGGCACGCTGGATGACACTGTTCTGGAAGAGGATGTGCATCTGGATAATCAGATTCAGATCGCTCATAACGTTCGTATTGGTGCGCACACGGTGATGGCGGGCTGCTCGGCGGTGGCTGGTTCTGCCACGATCGGCCAAAATTGCCTCATTGGCGGCAATGTGGGTGTGTTGGGGCACTTGCAAGTGTGTGATAACGTCACCTTGCAGGCGCGTACGCTGGTGACCCGCTCTATTACCAAGCCCGGCAGTTATTCCTCGGCGGCACCCTTGCAGGAGACAGCGCAGTGGCGCCGCAACGCGGTACGCATGCGCCAACTGGATGACATGGCCCGGACACTGAAAAAACTCGACAAAGCACAGGAGACAGACCGTCATGGCTGAAAACGACAAAACGTCCAAGCCGGTGGATGTGGAGACCATCACCCGTTTGATTCCCCACCGTTATCCCTTTTTGCTGGTGGACCGGGTTGTGGACTATTCCCTGGGAGAATGGATCCGAGCCATCAAGAATGTCACGTTTAACGAGCCGCATTTTACCGGCCATTTTCCCCGGCATCCAGTGATGCCCGGCGTACTGATTCTGGAGGCGTTGGCGCAGGCCTCCGGGATTTTGTCACAACTGGAAAGTGACCAGGCAGAAAGCGAAGAGGCCATTTTCTACCTGGTTAAAATCGACAAGGCGCGCTTTAACCGGACGGTCGTGCCAGGCGACCAACTGGAGCTGAATGCCAGGCTTAAACGCACCCTGCGTAATATGGCGCTTTATCAATGCGAGGCCAAAGTTGATGGAGAAGTCGTCGCCTCGGCGGAAATGTTGTGTGCCCGAAAACAATAGGTGACAAATGAGCAGGATTCACCCCACGGCTGTTATTGATCCCAAAGCGGAGCTGGCCGATGATGTGACAGTGGGCGCCTACAGCGTCATCGAGGGCCCTGTTCAGATAGACAGTGGCTGCCAGATTAAGCCACATGTCAGCATTTGTGGCCGCACCCGGATTGGCAAAAACAACCGGATTTTCCAGTTTGCTTCTATTGGCGAAGAGCCCCAGGACAAGAAATATCACGGAGAAGACACCGCAGTGGTGATTGGTGATGGCAACACCATCCGCGAGTGTGTCACCATTAACCGCGGTACGGTGGATGATGCCGGTGTGACACGGATTGGCCATGATAACTGGATTATGGCCTATGTGCACATTGCCCATGACTGCCAGGTGGGCGACCACAATATTTTCGCCAACAACGCTTCCCTGGCCGGTCACGTGCAGATTGGCAATCATGTGATTCTTGGTGGTTTTTCCCTGTTGCACCAGTTTACCCGCGTTGGAGACCATGCCTTTACCAGCATGGGCAGCGGCGTTCAGCGCGATGTGCCGCCGTTTGTTATGGCCCAGGGTCACCCGGCCCGGCCCCGGGGGCTGAACCTTGAAGGTTTGCGCCGCCGCGGGTTTGACAGGGAGCGGGTCAGCGCCATCAAGAAAGCCTATCGGTTGCTGTACAAATCCGATTTGCCACTGGCTGATGCGCTGGCGGCCATGCGCGATTTAGCCGCAACATTACCGGTAGAGGCCGCTTCGGATGTGCGCCTGATGGTGGATTTTATCAGCCAGTCAAAACGCAGCATTGTGCGTGGATGAAACCGGTTCGCCCGCCTCGCATTGCCCTTGTCGCCGGGGAAGATTCCGGTGACGTGCTGGGGGCTGATCTCATTGCCGGGCTGCGCCGCTTGCAGCCGGCGTGTGATATCCATGCGGTGGCCGGGCCCAAAATGCGGGCTCAGGGCGTCGGCCTGATTCATCCTGCCGAAGATTTTGCCGTTATGGGTTTTGGCGAGGTCATTCGGCATTTACCCCGATTATTGGCCTTAAAGCGAAAAATCCTGCGTCGACTTCTCGAATTGCAGCCGGATGTGGTGGTCGGCATTGATGCGCCGGATCTTAACCTGCCCATTGAACGGCAGATAAAAAAACAGGGGCTGAAAGTGATCCACTATGTCAGCCCTTCCGTTTGGGCCTGGCGGGCCGGCCGCGCCAAAAAAATGGCTGCGGTGACCGATGCGGTTTTAACCTTGTTTCCCTTTGAGCCGTCCTGGTATACCCGGCATGGCGGCAGGGCCTGTTTTGTGGGCCATCCCCTGGCGCGCTCATTGCCGCTGGCTGTGGACAAGGCCGGGGAAAAACAGCGGCTTGGTCTGGCGGCGGATACGTCGCTGGTGGCGCTATTGCCTGGCAGTCGCTGGCATGAAATTCGCAGTTTGAGCCATGATTTTTTGCAGGCGGCCCGGATAATGCAAAAGCGCATGCCAACCATACGGTTTGTGACGGCCAGCCCGGGCGCGGACAAGGTGCAATGGCTGCTGCACGCCGCCAGCCAGGCAGGGGTTCAGCTGGAAACCGCGCCCACGGCCAGCCAGGCGTTGTTGGCGGCGGATGCAGCACTGCTGGCTTCAGGCACGGTGGCGCTGGAAGCCATGTTGTGCAAAACACCCATGGTGGTGGCTTACCGGGTGTCGTCGTTGACCTATGGCATTGTTAAAGGCTTTCACTTGCTTAAACAACCGTGGTATTCCTTGCCCAATGTGCTTGAGGGAGACTTTCTGGTGCCGGAAATCATGCAGCATGCCATCACGCCTGCGTCCTTGTCCGAGGCGGTATTGGCGCAATTGGATCCAGCCCGGCGTGAACGTCTGTGCAACCGGTTTACACACCATCACCGGCGTTTGCTGCCGCCGCAGACTGATGCTGCGGCCCAGGCAGTGTTGCAGGTGGCCACATGCTAATCGCGGGTGTGGATGAAGCCGGCCGCGGGCCTCTGGCCGGGCCGGTGACTGTCGCGGCGGTGATTTTACCGACCGATGAGCTGGGTGAACTGACCACAGGGTTGGATGACTCCAAAAAATTGAGCGAGAAACGCCGGCAGAGGCTTGAGCAGGTGATTCGCGCCCAGGCCTTGTGTTATGCGGTGGTGCATGTGGATGTGCGCCTGATTGACACGCTGAATATTCTGCAAGCCACCTTGCATGGTATGTGTCAGGCCGTACAAGGCTTGTCTTTGCCGCCGGATGAAGTCTTGGTTGACGGCAACCGGTGTCCGAATGTTTCTTTCCCTTGTCGCGCCATTGTGGGAGGGGATGGTAAAATAGCGGCCATCAGCGCTGCTTCAATACTGGCCAAGACCGCCCGCGACCGCCGGATGCTGGAATTGCATGAACAATATCCCCAATATGGTTTTGACCAGCACAAGGGTTATGGCACCAAACATCACCTGGGCCAGTTAGCCAGGCACGGCCCCTGCCCGGAGCATCGCCGCAGCTTTGCCCCGGTCAGGCGTTTACTTCAGGGCGACTTGTTTTCCGCCCGGTAGTGCCGCGCCGTTAATGACGGAGCGCATTCACGATAAAGGATTTTTCATGCCCGCAACGGATAACATTTCCCTGGAACAACCCGCCGGAACCGGAACTGGCCAGGGGCCGTGTTTTGTGCATTTAAACCTCCATAGCGAGTTCTCCCTGGAAGACAGTACAGTACGGATTCCGGCCTTGATGCATAAACTGGCCGAGCAGGGCGCCGTGGCGGTGGCGATGACGGACATTAACAACCTGTTTGCTGCGGTCAAGTTTCACAAAGCCGCCATCAAGGCGGGGATCAAACCCATCTTTGGCGCTGACCTGCAGGTGTTGCCCGAGGACAAAACCTTGTCGCCTTATTTCCTCACCTTGCTGGTGCAGGATGCTACCGGTTATTTGAATGTGTCCGAGCTGATTACGCGCGCGCATCAGGAGGGCTACCATGCGGGCAAACCCCACATACACGAAAGCTGGCTGGCAAACCGGCATCAAGGGCTGATCGCCATTAGCCGCAATCTGGACAGCGATATCGGCCAGTTGATTGCCAGCAAAAAAATTGAACAGGCCAGTGAGCGGGTGAAAAAATGGCGCCAATTGTTTGGCGATCGCTTCTATCTGGGCATGGCCCGTATTGGCCGCAGTGGGGAAGCCTGGCACAATAAGGCCCTGCATTGGCTGGCGGCTCGCCATCAGGTGCCGCTGGTGGCCACCAATGACGTCCGCTTTCTGCATGAAGATGATTACAACGCCCATGAAGCGCGTGTATGTATTCGCTCCGGCCATGTGCTGGCCGATCCCCGCCGCACAACCCCTTATACCCGGCAACAATGTCTGTGCAGTAGCGAGGAAATGGCAAAGCGGTTTGAAGACATTCCCGCAGCGCTGCAGAACAGCGTGGAAATCGCCAAACGCTGTAACTTCCAGTTCGAATACGGCACTTATTACCTGCCGGATTTTCCGGTGCCCGATGGCGTCAGCATTGGCGACTACCTGCGCCAGACCAGTCACGAGCATTTGCAACAGCGTCTGCAGACCCGCGGCATGGCCCGGGGATATTCGCAAGAGGATTACCGCCAGCGCCTGGAAAACGAGCTGGACGTTATTATCAGCATGGGGTTCCCCGGCTATTTTCTGATTGTGGCGGACTTTATTCGCTGGAGCCGGGAAAACCGGATTCCTGTTGGCCCCGGCCGGGGTTCTGGCGCCGGTTCGCTGGTGGCTTATGTCCTGGGTATTACTGACCTTGACCCCTTGCAGTATGACTTGCTGTTTGAACGCTTTCTCAACCCGGAACGGGTTTCCATGCCGGATTTCGATATTGACTTTTGCATGGAAAGGCGGGATGAGGTCATCGAATATGTATCGCGCACCTATGGGGCAGACAAGGTGTGCCAGATAGTGACTTTTGGCTCCCTGAGCGCCAAGGCCGTGATTCGCGATGCCGGCCGGGTGCTGGGTTATCCCTATCCGGTGGTGGATGGTATTGCCAAACTGGTGCCCAATGACCTGGGCATCACCCTGGCCAAAGCCCTGGATCAGTCCGAGGAATTCCGCCTGCGCAAGGAAACCGACGAGGAGGCCGAAGAAATCATTGAACTGGCCATGAAGCTGGAAGGACTGACCCGAAACGTGGGCAAGCACGCCGGTGGCGTGGTCATCGCGCCACAGCGGCTCACGCATTTTTGTCCGCTATATCAGGAAGCCGCCGACGGCAGTCCGGTCAGCCAGTTCGACAAAAATGATGTGGAAGATATTGGCCTGGTCAAGTTTGACTTTCTGGGGTTGCGGACACTCACCATCATTGACTGGGCCTTGCGTGATATCAATGCACGTCGCCCTGAGGACGATCCCGTTGATATCAGCTGCATTCCTCTGGATGACGAAGCCACCTTCGACTTGTTGCGCCATTGCCGCACCACGGCGGTTTTCCAGTTGGAGTCCCGGGGAATGAAGGAGCTGATTGCCAAGCTTCAGCCCAACAATTTTGAGGAAATCATCGCCCTGGTGGCCCTGTTCCGTCCCGGCCCGCTGGACTCGGGCATGGTGGACACCTTTGTAGACTGCAAGCATGGCCGCCGACCCGTGGAATACCCGCACCCCGACCTGAAAGAAATTCTGGAGCCCACCTACGGGGTGATGGTTTATCAGGAACAGGTCATGCAGATTGCCCAGGTGCTCGCCGGTTATACACTGGGCGCTGCGGACATATTGCGCCGGGCCATGGGCAAGAAAAAGCCCGAGGAAATGGAAAAACAACGGGCCATCTTCGTTAAGGGCGCTGTACAACGGGGCGTGGATCCGAAAGTGGCTGATGACATTTTTTCCTTGATGGAAAAATTTGCCGGCTACGGCTTTAACAAATCGCACTCGGCGGCCTACGCACTGCTGGCATACCAAACGGCCTGGCTGAAAACCCATTTTCCCACGGAATTTATGGCGGCGGTGATGTCGGCGGACATGGACAGCACCGACAAGCTGGTGCATGTGATTGAAGATGTGCGTGCCATGGGCCTGAAGCTGCTGCCGCCGGATATTAACCAGTCTCGTTACAAATTTGCCCCAGCCGATGATGGCTCAATCCTTTACGGACTGGGCGCCATTAAAGGCGTGGGGCAGGCGGCGATTGAAAACATTTTGCATCAGCGCGAGCAGGCCGGGCCGTTTACCTCATTGTTGGACTTTTGTTCCCGCGTGGATTTGCACAAAGTCAACCGCAAGACGCTGGAAGCGCTGATAGCCTCGGGTGCCTTTGACAGCCTGCATGACAATCGCCGAGCCTTGTTGAAAGGGCTTGACCAGGTGCTGAAGGCTGCGGCCCAAAGGAATCAGGATGCCGCATCCGGTCAAATCGACATGTTTGGCCTTGGCGCTGGTTCGTCTGGTGGAGCAATGGAAACCCCGGCGGCATGTTTTCAACTGCCCCCGGTCGCGGAATTTGATGATAATGAAAAACTCTTTGCCGAGCGGGATGTGCTCGGGCATTTCATATCCGGCCATCCGGTGGCCAGGTACCAGCAGTGGCTGCAACCACTGGTTACATGTGCGCTGGCGGATGTCCAGAAAAAAGCGGGTCCGGCTGGATCCGGCATGGAAAATGGCAAAAGTGGGCATCGTCCCCGGATGGATGTGGTCCTCGGTGGACTGATTACCCAAATCAATCGCCGCAGTGAAAAAATGGCCACAGTGGTACTGGAAGACACTACGGGCCGTATGGACGTAACCTTTTTTGGGGATACCCTGCGGGAATTCGGAGATATATTGGTCAAGGATGAACTGGTGGTGGTCACAGGCAGTGCGGGCATGGATCGCTTTACCGGTCGGCTGCAAGTGCGGGCGCAGGAAGTGATGAGCCTGAATGACGCGGTGGCGCTGTTTTGTCACCGGATTTTATTTCGTATCAACCATGACGCGAATGCGCTAAAAGACTTGCAAGCACTGTTTGCGAAACATGGCAAAGGCAAGGCGCAGGTCTACATTCAGGTTCACCATGGCGAAGCGGAAACGCAATTGCGCCTGGGGCCGGACTGGAAAATTCGCCCATCCTTGCGCTTGCTCACAGAAGCGTTGCGCATGCCGAGTATTACCCATGTGGCCATTCGTGGCCAGTAGGGCAACGTAAGCACTAAAAAAGCCGGGATTTCCCGGCTTTTTTGTTTTCTGCTGGTGTCTGTGGTTAGTCGATTTTGCGGATTCTGTCCGGCATCAACCAGGCAGCGGCCATGAAAATGACGGCAATAATGCCAGCTACCACGATACCGGGAACCCCATCAATGATCGCCGGGTACTTCGGGTTGCCGGTTTCAGCCAAAGCAACAGCCGCAGTGCCGTTGATTTCCACCACGGGTTCAAATAGCCATGGCATATGAGCCTTCAACCAACCGTAGGATAAAACGAACACCCAAGCGCCCACAAGGCCACCGAGCACCATAAAAATGGAGTCACGGCGTCCAGCACCCCAGGCGGCGATGGTGGTGCCCGGGCAATATCCGCCCAGGCCAAAACCGATGCCGAAAATGGCGCCACCCACAATCACACCAATATAGCTTGGTTTGACATGAATGTGTGTGGGCGGAATCAGGCCAATGGCCAGGCCAATAAACAGCAACAGGCTGGAAAAACCGATGGCAAACAGAATGACCTTGGCCAGGTGCATGTCGGTCAGGCGTAAAAAGCCGACAATTTTGTTGGGATCGGTGGCTTGCACTTTATGCAAAACATAACCAAAGGCGCCGCCGAGCAACAGTCCGAGAACAATTTGTTTAATCATGACAGGCTCCTTACTTGCGGAAAACGAGAATGGCGACAGGGACGGCGACGGCAAATACACCGGCGGCAAACAAATAGCCACTCAAGGACGTTTGCATCATGCCGCTCATCATGTGCCCGGAAGTGCAACCACCGGCCATGCGGGCGCCATACAGAATGACAAATCCTGATATGAAAGCACCAATCATGCGCTTGCCCCATGATGGACCAAGATTTTCCCGCCAGACACGAGGGATCCAGGTTTCATCTTCGGGGACTTTTGGCCCGCCAAATTTCGCCGCCAGCCAACCACCAATAAACATGGCAATCACAAACACAAAACCGTAGTTGCCAGGCTCTTTAGCCAGCTTGACATATTTACCATTGCTTTTGTTCAGGTAGGGATTGGTGCTGCGATATTCGACTGTCCCGTCTTCCAGGACCACTTTTTGCGCCAATTCCGGCTTCAGATTGCAAAAAATCAGACAGTCGGCAATCACATATTGGGTTGACACCCCAATGGGTTTGACAACCGCCGCCGCGAGTAAAAATACCAGACCCAAGATAACGCCGCTCTTGAGCCATCCCCAAGTTTGATTCATGATCGTTCTCCAGTGAATGAGCTTGAAATGACCGTCTGATTATGCCCGTGGATAGTTATTTTGTTTGGGTAACGAGCAGAAAAACAGCGATCAGACACAGATTTAGCGTCACCTAATATAACGCCGGGGAAGTCGGAATGCAAATTTATGCTTGCGTGGTAGGCACGCTGAGCTTTTCCTGAGGCACCTGGTAATGCTCCTGGCCCATAAGGTCAATGCCGCAGGGCTCCTGGCGTAGCCAGTCAAAGAAAGCCTGGATGTTGTCTGCGCCACGGATAGCCGGGCCGTGTTGCGGCATAATGGTTTCAATATCCAGCACCTGCACCATATTGACCCAGAGTTCGAGAATACGGCGGCTGCCGATGTAACGCCGGTGAAAGCCCTGCATATGCGATTTCATATCGGCAAAATCCATAGTTTGTCCGGGTGGTGCCTCCACCATGCTGGCGCCCAGATCCCCGGAAAACAGGGTTTTGCTTTGGGGGTCATATATCTGCAAATTACCCACCGAGTGCATGAAATGAGCGGGCAGCACCAGCAGTTCGCCTTCGCCAAAAGGCAGTCGGCCGCCATGGTCCGGGACACTGATCATGCGCTGGCTGATTTTGCCCACCTGTTTGCCAACATACTGGCTGACCAGATGCGGCAAAAAACGGCTCCACAGGCGGCTGGTGACCACGGTGGCGGGCGTATTCATCATCCAACGACCCAGGGCGCTGATGATATCAGGGTCTTGATGGCTGGCAAATATCATTCCCAGGGACTTGCCTGGCAGATACCGGGACATGGCCATGGTCAAGGGGATATAGGTGAGATCGCCACCGGGGTCCAGCAAAATGCTGTCCTGACCGGAAACAATCAGAAACTGGTTGCTCTGTACGCCCTCTCCGGCGACCAGGTCAGTAAAGGCGATGACCTTGTGGCCCGGGCGAGAAAATACGATTTGCGCGGAGTTTTCCTTGGGGTCCATGTTTTTCACTTATGTTAAACAGGCGCTTTAGTGTAACCAGATACTGCCAGAATGTAAAAAAATGTTACGCAGAATCAAGAAAAAAACCAAAGAAAGTTTGATGTGGCATAAGTTGAGAAAGTACGCGGCGGGCGTTAACCGGATCTTGAGACAAAATTAAATTATTGCCACGAGTCCAGATGTGCAGACAGTTTGTCCAGCAAACGGTGGAGTTCCCGGGTTTCTTCGGCATCAAAACAGGAAAACAGCCGGCTTTCACAGGTCCTGACAGCCGGCAACACTGCATCATACAGGGCTCGACCGGCAACTGTGAGCTGGTAACGCCGCGCTCGCCCATCATCCAGGCATGCTTTTTCTTCCACCAGCCCTTTGTGCCGCAAGCGCGCCATGGTGCGGGAGATTCTCACCTTGTCCATGGAGGCGGCCTGGGCCACTTGCGTAGCGGTCATGCGATCCAGGCCATTGGCAAGAATGGCCAGCACGCGCCACTGGGGAATATCCAGGTTGTGATTCTTCTGGTAAACCTGGGCCAGTTGTTGACTGATGCGATTGGCCACCACAGACAAGCGGTAGGGCAGGAAGGTGTTAAGGTTAAAAGACATGGCTGGCAATGTTGTTCGCAATTAGTTTCATTTGAAACCAATTATGCGTAAAATAGGTGCTGAAAGCAAATCAGAGGACTTGCCATGACAGTATCCATCACCGGCCACGGTTTCGTGGAATTCGCCTCGCCTGAACCACATGCGTTGCATGATCTTTTCCGCCGCATGGGTTTTGTGGCCATCAAAAAGCACAAACGTCAGCCCATTACCTTGTATCGGCAGGGAGATATTGATTTTCTGGTGAATGAAACACCGGACTCCTTTGCCAGTAGTTTTGCGGCCAAACACGGGCCTTCGGCATGCGGCTTTGCGATACTTTTCGATGATGCCGAAGCTGCCAAAAAACAGGCTGATAACAATGGCGCCACACCACTTGCGCCCGAGAAGGGTTTAGACCTGCCGGTCATAGAGGGAATTGGCGGAGCGGCCTTGTACCTGTCTGACAAGTCGGGTTGGCAAGGGCTTCTGCATGACGATTTTGAAGACATTCCTGGTGTGCCGCAAAACCCCACCGGCTTTGGGCTGACCTTTGTCGATCACCTGACTCATAATGTCTATTCAGGCGAAATGGAACAATGGGCCGATTATTACACCCGTTTGTTTGGTTTTGAGCCGATCCGGTATTTTGATATTCGGGGCGAGCAAACCGGTTTGCTCTCCAAAGCCATGCGCAGCCCGGGAGACAAGGTCAAGATTCCCATTAATGAATCATCGGACCCAAAAAGCCAGATCAATGAGTATTTGCAGGAATACAACGGCCCGGGCATTCAGCATATTGCCCTGTTTACCGATAACATTTATGAAACCGTGGAATCCATGCGCGCATGCGGCATGGAATTTCTGGACACGCCAGACACCTATTACAGCGTCATTGATCAGCGCATTCCCGGCCATGAGGAAAACGTCGAACGCATGCGCAAAAATCGCATTCTGATAGACGCGGACCCTGAAACGGGCAAAAAAATTCTGTTACAGATTTTTACCAAAAACGCCATTGGCCCCATTTTCTTTGAAATCATCCAGCGCAAAGGCAATCAGGGTTTTGGTGAAGGCAATTTCAAGGCATTGTTTGAGTCCATTGAACTGGATCAGAAACGCCGGGGGTATCTGACATGAAAAAATGGCTTCAGATCCCCGTGCGGGAAGGCAAAACCGCGCGCCAGGCACATTGTGGCCTTCCCGAAGGCACTTATGAACGAGAAATGGGCGTGGAAGGCTTTTTTGGCCCGGCCACCCATTTCTTTCACAAACACCCGCCCACCGGATGGCTGGCTTTTGAAGGGGACTTGCGACCCCGCGCCTTCGACACCAATCACATCAAGAATACAGGAAACAGCCCCTGGCATGCCACCAGCTTGTTACATAATACGGCCACCCGCGTACGGTACTGGCAGTGCACTGAGGATATGACTGAACTGGCGCGCAACGCCGATGGTGATGATTTGCTGTTTTTTCACGCCGGTGAGGCGGACTTTTACAGTGATTTTGGTCGCCTGGTCGTGGGTTCAGGTGACTATTTGCTCATTCCCAGAGGCACCATGTGGCGCCTGGTGGTGAAAAAGCCGCTCAAGGTGCTGATGATAGAAGCGCGCAATAGCCGCTACAAGATGCCGGACAAAGGCCTTCTGGGGAATCACGCCATTGTGGATCCGGCGGTTTTTCGCCGGCCGGTGATCGACGATGCGTTTCTGGCCCAGCAGAATGAAAACACCTGGCATGTGCAGGTCAAAAAAAATGACCGCATCAGCCGCATTACGTTTCCCTTCAATCCGCTGGATGCTGTTGGCTGGCAGGGCACGGTGATGCCGGTAGCCCTGAACTGGCGGGATATCCGGCCGGTGATGAGCCACCGCTACCATCTGCCGCCATCGGCGCACACCACTTTTGTCGGTGAACGCTTTGTGGTGTGTACTTTTGTGCCACGGCCTTTTGAAACAGACCCGGATGCCCTCAAGGTGCCGTTCTTCCATAACAATGATGATTACGATGAAGTTCTGTTTTATCACCAGGGCGACTTTTTTTCCCGTGACAATATCCATCCGGGTATGGTGACCTTTCATCCGGCCGGTTTTACCCATGGCCCGCATCCCAAGGCATTACAAAATGCCTTTGAACAACAAAAAACCATGACTGACGAAGTGGCGGTCATGATTGATACACGAGACCCGCTGCAAGTCAGCGATGACGCGCAAGCAGTGGAATGGACAGACTATGTGAACTCTTGGAGAACAGATGAATGAAACTGGCGACATTAAATGACGGCAGCCGGGATGGCGTTTTGCTGGTGGTGAACAAGGCCGGCACCCGTGCGGTGCGGGCCACAAACATCGCCCAGACCATGCAGCAAGCCCTGGACAACTGGCAACACACTGCACCACAACTGAAATCCCTGGCGGCGCAACTGGAAAACAATCAGGCCGAAGGGGCATTTGATCTGGATATGACAAAACTGGCCGCGCCGTTGCCGCGCGCCTATCAGTTTGTGGATGGCAGCGCCTATCTGGCGCATGTGGAGCGGGTACGCAAGGCCCGCGGCGCGGAGATGCCGCCCAGTTTTCTGCATGATCCGCTGATGTATCAGGCCGTCAGCGACGGCTTTCTCGCGCCCACGGCGGACATTGCTGTTCCCAGGGAAGACTTTGGCATCGACTTTGAGGCGGAAGTGGCCGTCATTACTGACGATGTGCCCATGGGTGTATCGCCACAGGATGCCTTGGTGCATATTCAGCTCATTACTATCCTGAATGATGTGTCTCTGCGCAACCTGATTCCTTCCGAACTGGCCAAGGGGTTTGGTTTTTTGCAATCCAAGCCACGCAGCGCTTTAGCGCCATTTTTTGTGACGCCCGATGAACTGGGCTCTGCCTGGCGTGACGGCAAGGTGCATCTGCCCTTGCGCAGTGAGTTGAATGGTGAATGGTTTGGCGAGCCTGATGCGGGCGTTGACATGCAGTTTGACTTTGGCCAATTGATTGCGCATGCGGCCCGGACTCGGCCATTGGCTGCGGGCACCATCGTCGGCTCTGGCACCATCGCCAACCAGGATATGCGCAAGGGGTCGTCCTGTCTGGCGGAAAAGCGTGTACTGGAAATTATTGAAAAGGGTCAGCCGGAAACTCCGTTTATGGCCTATGGCGACCGCATCAAAATAGAGATGCGGGATGCAAATGGCCAGAATATTTTCGGCACCATTGAGCAAAAGGTGGTGCCTGCGTGAAGCTGTATGACTACTGGCGTTCCACGGCCGCCTACCGGGTGCGCATTGGCCTGAATCTGAAAGGCATCGATTACGAGCAGGTGCCGGTGCACCTGGTGAAAGATGGTGGTCAGCAGCATGGGGCGGCTTACCGGGCAGTCAACCCGCACGGACTGGTGCCGGCGCTGGAGCTGGATGACAGCACAGTGCTGACCCAGTCCCTCGCGATTCTTGAATACCTGGAGGACATTCAGCCGCAGCCGAGCATTGTGGCGAAAGATGCGCTTGTGCGCGCCTGCGAACGGGCTGTTGCTTTAGCCATTGTGGCGGACATTCATCCGCTGAACAATTTGCGGGTGCTGAATTATCTTAAAGACAGCGGTTGGGACAAGGCCGATATTCAGCAGTGGTATCATCACTGGATTCATGAAGGCTTTGCCGCTTTAGAGCGCCGATTGGACGAACGGACGACAACCTTTGCCTTTGCCGACACACCCGGCCTGGCGGATATCTGCCTGGTGGCGCAAGTCTACAACGCCCATCGTTTTGGTGTGGACATGACGGCTTACCCGGCCATTGAAGCATTGAACCACAAGTGTTTGCAACTGCCGGCTTTTGACAAGGCCCGGCCGGAAAAACAACCTGACGCGGTGCTTTAGACGTCTGCTTTTATCCCCGGATTCACCTCGAATTTCCCGGTATTGTTGACGGATTCTGTCAGCCATTTGACAAAAGGTGTCAATAAATAGCCCCAAATTTCCCCGTGCACATTGGCTTAACAGGCCAAATAAGCCGTGTATGCCGTATTTTGGTGCGGGCGCTTTGTAAAATAGTGTTGAGGTGCTATATTTTGCCTATCACCGGACTACCTAGGGGGGGACATGCCAGCACCGTACGCATCTCTTGTTGTTCATTCTCGGGCCACATTCTTTTCCCTGTTTTGGTTGATGGCGATTTGCCTGGCTTCCGGGCAGGCAGCGACAGCCGCCAGCAATCAGAAGCCTCCGCAGCGCAGTGAAATTTTTGCGCTGCGATCAGAGCTTGTGTTATTGCATGACAGCGCTGAACAGCTGAAAAACGTTGTCATGCAGACCTTCCCACAAGGGCAATCCGCTTTTGCTTACAACCGCACGCCCCCCCGGTGGTCGCAGGAAAGTTTGCGCGCCATGTTGTCTGCCGGAATCACGCCAGAACAGGTTCATGCATGGGCCAAAACTCTGCGAACAGAAGCCGGGTATTGGCAACGCAGACAGGCAGCACAGGCGACCCGGTTGATTGATGAGGACGACATAGAAGTCGATCCAGCAGTCTGTAAAAGCAGCAGCTGGGCCGAGGTTTTCGGGTTGCTGCAATCGGTGAATACGGTGGAAACGCTATTGGCTGGCGCCAAATGGTTTTGCCGCCAGGAAGAGGGCGGCTTTAACGCAGCCCTGGTATGCCTGCCCATGGAGGAGACCGCGGCCGTTTTGAAAAATGCCCAGCGCACCAGCGCCATCTGCCTGGGCGCCCAAGGCAGCGGCCGCGCCGATGCGACCCTGGAAAATCTGCATGAAATGGTTGAGCTGGGCAATGAAAAACTGAATACCACCGTCAGCTCCCGCAGCAGCGAGGAGCAGGTGGATACGGTCAAGGACGACACCCAGAACGTACAGGATACGCTGGACGACTATCTGCCCGCCAATTTGCCTCAGATACAGAACAAGCTGGACACGCTGATTGGCCATTTGCAGGACAATGAACAACTATTGCTGGACGCATTGGTGCGCTTGCAGGATCTCAGTGTCCGGGGGTTGTTGTTGCAGGCCGAAGCTGAAGACCAGGCCCAGCGGCTGGCAGACACCCAACAGATTATGACAGAAGTTCGTCAGGACACCCAGGCGATAAAAGGCCAGCTGACGGGTATTGACACGCAGATAGACCAGAATGCCACAGCCCGGCATATGGCGTTTAACCGCTTGCGTAAGCAACGCATGGCGGCCATTCTGTTGGCTGACACCGACGGCGTGACAGTGGAATTCCAGGTGCCGGCCTTGTTTGGTGGGCAGTTGGAAGTGGTGCGCGATTTTGTCTGGTCGCATTTGCAACTGGCG
>JALSHI010000053.1 GCA_026982315.1 Lysobacterales bacterium | reverse complement strand
CGCGGCCAGGCCAAAGTGGGAAAAACTGGCGCAGTGCGATGGCGAGTTTATCGCAGTCATTGAGAACCGCCGCTGCGGGCACGCCTGGGTGTGCGCCGATCCTTTGGGCAATATGCGCGCACACTGGATCGAGACCGACCACGATGTCCATGTGGCTGAACGACCCGCGCCCTTGCTGCCATTACTGGCCGCCAGCGGGTCTGTAAGGCTCAACCGGGAACGGCTGCTAAGTCATTTTGCCGCCAGTGGCGTGGCTGCCGATGGCTGTTTTTTTGTCCATATGCACAGCCTGCTGCCCGGCCATGTATTGCATGTGCGAACCAACCCCGACAACAGGACGGTGCTCGCCAGCTGCCAACCATACTACCGATTGCCGGAATCTCCCTTATGGAAAAACATTCAGCAACCCGCCAGTGCTGTTGGCTCACAGGAAGAGCTCGATGATTGGGCCCATCGCCTCCGCACAAGTCTGAATGCAGCGATAAACAGATACTGGCCGGAGTCCAGTACCGAAACCGTCGCTTTAAGCCTGAGCGGTGGTTTGGATTCCGGCCTTATCGCCGGCCTGCTGGCCAAGCGCTGTCAAGCCACCGGCCAGCAGGCCACCGGTATCAGCTATCTGTTCAAGGATGCTCCCCGGGCCGACGAAAGCCAGTGGATTCGCCAGTATGCGCACACGCCACTCTCCACCCATACCTTTGACGCCTCACATTTGCTGCCTCTCAACGCCCCCTGGCCGGTTTTGCCGGATGCGCCCACCAGCAGTCCTTATCGACACATCAAACACGCACTTTACCAGCACAGCCAACACCTGGGGTGCGCTCAACTGTTTACTGGCGTGTATGCCGACCACCTGTATAGCGGCTGGATTTATCATGGCATGGACCGCTGGCGCCACTCACCATGGCAAGGACTGCTTTACTGCCTGACACATGGTCCGGGAATCCGCCGCCGGCTGGCACCTTTGGCGCCGGGCAAATGGCGCCGGATGATTCGCCACCGCTGCGACTGGCTGCAACCCGAAGCGCAAAAAGCACTGGCCGCCATCTCGCCCTGGCCCGGCTGGCATCGGTGGCACCCACACCCGGCGCAAGCCTTGTTGACAGGCGGGCTCTACGCCGCCGACTCGGTCTGGCTGGAAGCCATCTTTGCCCGCCAGAACGACATTCAACTGGTCCACCCCTATCGCTATCGGCCACTGGTGGAAACCATAATGGGCATCCCGGCCTGGGTGCTGGGCAATCCCCATGACACCAAGCGTTTGGCGCGCCGGGCTATCCGCGGGCTGGTGACTGAGGACATCGCCCAGCGGCGCCAGCCCCGCAGCCTGACACCTGTGTTTGTGGCCGGGGTATTACAAAAAAACCGGGACATGGTGCAGGATATGCTCTACCGGCGCGGCGCGAACTGGCAGGAGTTTGTAGACAAGAAAGCCATCGAACGCGTCCTCAAAAACCCGCATGCTGACCACTCAGAAGCCAGCTATGTGGCTTTGTGGCAATGCCTGAGTTATGAGCTATGGCGATACGAGGTTCAAAAGCGCATTGGCCAAACGATCAGCGTCTGAACAGGTTTTATAGACAAAGATCAGCCAAACTTTTCTGCCAAAATGGCATGCAAACTTTTTTTGAGGGTTTCAGCCTTGTCTTCGGAAATGGTCAGCTTGATGAAAATGCAGCCGGAATCCACCGCATCCGCCAACGCCGTGGGCGTTTCTTCGCTGGCCTGGATTTTTGCGATCAGCTTCTCGCCGCCGGTGTCTCCCATAACCGCCCTGACCTGGGCAATCATGCGCTCTTTGAGGCTTTCCTCACCGGCTGAAGAAGCTGCATCAGCCTCCCGGGAACCCACCTGTTGCGCCCTGGTAGATGTGGGCGCTGCATCGGCGGTTTCTGTCGAGGCCGGCACAACGTTCGCCGGCTCAATCAAACCCTGTTGCCATAAGTCCTGCAACAGGGTGTGGGTATCCCAACGGCCGCCGCTTTTGGCTTCAAGCTGGGCCACATCCGATGTCCCGTCAATCATAATCAAGGCAAACCGGTGGTTGTGCTCCAGCTTGAGCTGGCGGGTTTTGATTTCGTCCTGTCCTTTGGGTGTACGACGAAAAACAAGATGCTTGTCCATAGCGTGTCAGGCGCCTGTTTAGCTGGATAAGGCCTTGATAATGCTGTTAATGAGTTTAATCGTCAAGAACACATACAAAGCGCCAAACAGAAAAACCAGCGCCACTGTCAGACGCAAAGCGCTTTCTGGCAGCAGACTGAAAAACGGCAAGGCCAAATAGCCCAGCGTAAACAACACCACCAGCGCTGTCAGGTATTTCCAGTATCGGCCCACAACGCCACCGGCAAACTGTCGCCGCAGGGACAACACCAGATAAAGGCAAAACAGCATAAAACCCGCCGCAATGGCAAACAAGATATTAATCAGATTCATTAGTGACATCCCCCCTTGTGATCGTAACAAAACCGGCATTTCCCCAAATGCCCAGGCATCATGACCAAGGTCTGCACACCTTTCTGCGATAGACCCTGTAATTGTAACAGACTGTTACAATTCATCGCACTGTTATTGCGAAGTAAAAAATCGCTTTATATCCATAAAATCCCGTGTGACAGGCACAGGTGGCAAGGAACGCAATAGTATTTTGCCATAGCCCTTGGTAAACAGACGGGGGTCGCACAGCATTAACACGCCATGATCCGTGGTGCTGCGGATCAACCGGCCCGCTCCCTGTTTGAGCGCGATGGCTGCCTGCGGAAGTTGATATCGGCTAAAGGGGCTGCCGCCGGACTCCCGGATGCGATCCAGGCGCGCTTGCAGCACCGGATCATCAGGCGGGGCAAAGGGCAAACGGTCGATAATGACACAGGATAATTCCTCACCCACCACATCCACGCCTTCCCAGAAACTGGCCGCCCCCAGTAGCACGCCATTGCCAGCGCAGCGAAAATCTTCCAGCAGGTGGTGTCGGGGTGCCTCTCCCTGAACAAACAAGGGTCGCTGTGGCAATTTCTGGCGCAACACGCGAGCGGCATTGCGCAAGGCGAAGTGACTGGTGAACAGAAAAAACACGCCGCCAGGACAAGCCTCGATCACAGGCAAGGCGGCGCGCAGCACCGCTTGCGGGTACTGCCTGTCATTGGGGTTTGGCATATCTTCCGGCGCATAAAGTAGTGCCTGCCGAGAGTAATCGAAGGGACTGTCTACCAGCACAGTGCGCGCATCATGCAAGCCGGTGGTTTGCTTAAAATGATCGAACTGCCGATTCACCGCCAGGGTGGCTGAGGTCAACACCCAGGCCGCCGATCTGGACTCCCGGAATTCTTGCAACGGCTTGGATATATCCAGTGGGGTGGCGTGCAACACAAAGCGTTTGGGATGCACTTCATACCAGTATATGTTTTCCGCAGAAGCCGCATCCAGCCAACAACGCAAGCAGTGACCCATATCCCTGGCGCGCGCAAATACACGTTCCATGCCCGTACTGGTCGCCGCCAGCGATTGCAGGGTTTTAACCAGCTTCTCCAAACTGGACTGCATGGCCTCCAGGCTTTCGACCTGCTTTTTTACCGCCAGTACATCCGGCCTGGAACCAGAGCGGGTCTCATTGTTTTGACATAACAGATAACGCGCCTGCCGCACATCCTGCTCCAGGTGTTCCAAAGGTTCTGCCACCGTTGCCAACGCTCCGGTCACTTCGCTGGCTTCCGTACGGGTATCGGCAATCAGCTCCCGGCACTGGCGGTCACTGATGGAATCGGTAAAAAACCGGCTGGCGGTATCCGGAATTTGATGGGCTTCATCCAGTACGATGACACCCGCTTCCGGTAACAGCTCGCCATACTCTTTCTGCTTTAGCGCCATGTCGGCGAACAGCAAGTGATGGTTGACCACCAGCACATCGGCTTTCTGCGCCCGGCGGCGCGCCCGCACCAGATAACAGCTTTCAAAATCGGGGCATTCGCTCCCCAGGCAGTTATCCGTTGTGGAACGCAAATGTGGCCATATGGGCGAATCTTCTGGCACATCGGTCAAGGTCATTAAGTCCCCGTCAATGGTGCGATCTAGCCAGGGGTCAATCACGCGTAACGCCAGGCTCACCGCAGGGTCTTTGCCGGCTTTGCTGGCGCGAAACTTGTTAAGCCGGTAAGTACACAGATAATTGTTGCGTCCTTTGAGCAGACGCATGCGGGGGTTAATGCCCAGCAAGCGGGCCACCTGGGGCAAGTCCCGATCAAAAAGCTGCTGTTGCAAGTTTTTGGTGCCAGTGGAAATGATGGCCGTGCGCCCGCTTTGCAGCACCGGCACCAGATAGGCGAAGGTTTTTCCGGTGCCGGTGCCGGCTTCAGCCATCAAGGTGGCAGTATCGTGAATACAGCTGGCAATGGCCTCGGCCAGCTCAATTTGAGGCGCACGCGGCTGAAATCGAGGCAGTTGAGAAGCAAACAGGCCTTCGGCCCCCAGAGCCTGACGCACTTTTATCTGCCACTGTTCCGGCGTGCTCATGTTAGTACCGCGGGGCTGCACGCAAACGGCATTTGTCCATGGCCTGTAAAGCGGCGGCCTGTTGTTGATGCTGCCCCAGTTGCTCGGCGGCCAATGCGGCCACCTGCCAGCTTTGGGCGCACCACTGGCCCACCGGCGGACCGCTCAGCGCAGCTTTCCGGGCCCAGGTCAAAGCCTCGGTGTATTGCCCTTGCGCCAAGTGAAACTCCGCCAGTTTACGCATCACCAGTGGCGAATCAGGCTGCAAGGCCAAAGCCCGCAATAACAGTTTTTGGGCCTGTTGCGACCGCCCATCGACCCAAGCCGATTCGGCCTGCGTCAAAATGGACTGAATGGCCGGCGGCGTCAATGGCACCACCTGAATCAGGGAATCCTCACCGATCCGTTCATCCACAACCGGGGCATTTTGCCGCCCGGGTTGAGACTGACAAGCCGTCAGGAGAAAAAGAACAAGGAGCGCTCCGGCAAGCCGGGTATAAAAGTCAGTATAGGGCATCATGGCGACAAATTATAAACGCCAGTCACCCGCTTGACGTCGCTTTTCTTGGAAAAAAATCCGCCCGCCAGCCCGGGGTTATCAACACCAACTCATGGATGAGGTTAATCAGCCGATTTAAGCGCTTTGACAAGCAGCTCCCGCGCCAGCACCGCCTCGGCCCGGTCAGGGAATTTGAGAGATAACATATCGTCAACCACTTTGATATTGAACTGGAAACTGTCATCTTCGGCCAAAAAAACGCCAGACAAAAACACCACCTTGTCCAGCACGACCGTGTAGTTTTTTATATGGTGAATTTTCATAGCAATTTCTGCTTTCCTTACCAAGTGCTATTGAAGCATATTAAAGCACGCTGAGATTTTTCCGGGCATAAAAAAGCCCCGGTGATAAAAGAGGAGAAAAAACACCGGGGCTTTCGCCTGAACGGACCCATGACAAGCGGCTTTATGGCCCTCGCCAGTATTGTCTGCTCAGTACTCTGTGGAGGTGAGCCTCATTATACCCTCAGGCACAATCAGCAGAAGAAAGTTCATCGATTTTGTGATAATTTCGATTTGCCTGCTTCAGGCTTGGCCGTCTTGACCTGTGCCTGTCGCCACGGGTGTCGCGGATGAATCTGTCCAGGGTGAAAATGGAAAGGGCTTTTCATCACTTGCAAACGCCAGATAGCGCAACACCTGCACAAGATATTGGACCACCTCGCTGGCAAAACCTTTCAGATTTTGATTGACCTGGCCGGTAAACAGTAAAAAGCCCCACTGAACCACGGTCACCACGGCAAATAACCACATGGCTATCCAGCCAAAAAGCCCCATTAAAACTGAATAAAGAATCCGACTCATCGCCTGTGAATGGAAAGCGTTTTCGCTTTCAGAAGGCTTCGGGGCATCTGCCACTGGATCGTACCTGGTGTTCCAGTCGGAGTTTCCAGTTTGTCCGGGTGTATTGTTTTTTATGGCGCTCACGATTTTCTCCTGCGATTGTCGGGAAACACCATCAGTATAGGCGCGGCAACCACAAAGCCACCAGTGTCAAAAGTCATCCATGGCTTTTGACATCCAGGAATTTATTTGGACACCAGGGACGTTTCGGTTTTATCAGATCGCGCCAAACTGGCAGCCATGGAGCCAAAGACAATCAATATCACACCCAACCAGCCACTCCACTGGATGTGCTCAGGACTCACCAGGTCGGGAAAAAATCCGGCCAGACCGTTAATAAATAAAATGGCCACCACCGGCGACAAGGCGATCACCATGCCTGTGCGCGAAGCCTCCCAGTGTTGCAGGGACTCACTGAAAGCGCCATAGGCTCCCACGGTGTTCAACCCGGCATACAGCACCGCCACCCATTGTCCGGGGGACAATGCCAGCAGAGTGTCCGGGTGCGCGAACGGCCACAACAGTACCGTGGCCAGCAAATAGATAAAACCCAGCATGGTTTGCGGGGATAATTTGTTTAACAGTTTTTTCTGAATCAACGCATAAACAGCCCAAGCGGCAGCGGCGGCCACCATAATCAGCACACCGGTGCGGTAGCGCGCGCTGGCTATTGCCGCCCATTGGTCTCGATAAAACACCAGCAGACCCACAACAATCGCCACAAAGCCGATTTTCTGCCAGCGGCTCATACGCTCCTTGTAAATCAGCACGCCGCCAATCACCATGAGCAAGGGCGCCATTTGAATCAATACCTGGGCATTGCCCGGTGTGGTCATGTGCAGGCTCACCAGATAGCCCACATAATTGGCCACCAGCATCATGCCGGCGATGAGCAACAATACCCATCCGGCGCGATCCAGCTGCGTCAACTCCCGTTGCCGCTGACCAAAAAGCAAATATACCCAGGTCACAAGCGCAGCAAAGGCAAAACGAAACCAGGTAAGAGTCCAGGGGTCCAGCACTTCCAACCCCACTTTCAGCGCCACCGGCAAAGTGGCCCAGAACAGCATGGCAATCGCCGCCAGGAAAAAACCCAGTTGCCAGCGTCCACTTAAGTGCTGATTATGCTTGTTCATGGCTGCTCCTGCGCTTGCATCAATAAAAGCATTGGGAAACGCCGCATTTTACTGCTTCGCTTTTGCCAATTCGACGACTTTGCGTGTTTTTTACCGACATTTTCCCGGCTCGGTGTTCAGCGTTAATTCAGCCAAGCCCGTCTAGGATAACGACATTGAGAAATCCGGCATCATGCCTGCGAGGTTGTCATGAAAAAGCTTGCTGTATTATTTTTAACCATCAGTATCACTGGCTGCGCGCACAGCACCTATCGCGATGGCTACGATGACTATTATTACGGCTATGGTGAGTCCGTCTCTGACAGCTATGGCGTTTACTATGATGACATCGACCATGACAATGACTGGGATGATATTGATATTGATTTCAATCTAAGCTGGAATGCTTTCCCAGACCGCTATGGCATTGCCTATGGCGCTGCCATTAACGGCCCTTACCGCTACCCGCGCGTGGGCTTTTATTATGAAAACCGCTGGTATCCCAGCGCCTGGTGGGGCAGCTATGCCGCGTTTGACCCCTGGTACAGTGATTACTACTACAGCCGTCATGCAAGCCGCTATGGTGGCAGCCACTTTTCGCTTAATCTCCATTTTTATGACTTTGACGATGACTGGGATGACCCGTGGCTCAATACCTGGGGCGGCTATGCCCTGGCCTACCATTGGTTTCGTCCCGCCTACGGCTGGGGGTACCGGACATGGCGCCACTGGGGCTCACCATGGCATGGCTACGGATTTGGCCGCAACAACCACCATCGGCACCATGACAATGGCTGGCTCGTTGGTCCCGGTTATCGGCCCTATTATCACGGCAACCGTCATTATAATCGTCGTAGCAATCACATTGATACTCGCAGTGAGGCCGCCCGGCTGGCCGCCCGCCGCCCGGCCTATCGCGCTGGCTCATCACGCTATGGTTACCAACCGCGGGCCCATGGCCGGGTTGGCGCCGGGAATCATGCGCGCCATGACCGCTATCAACGCCAAAACAATGCACGCCATGTGGTCAGCCGACAGTACAAACGCCCTGTTCAACGCCAACGCAGCACCCGCAGTATCCACCGGTACGACCGTATCCCGGCCACTAGCCAACCCTTTTCCGGAAATGGATCGACAGTGATTCAGCGCAATCACCGCAGTACGGGAAACCGCCATGTTACCCGCAGCTCCAGAAATCACACTCCGGACCGGCTAGGGTCTACACGCAACCACTCACAGCGGCTTCGCCGGTCACAGCCGGCGGACAGACAGGCCACATCAACCCCTGGATATTCGTATTCGCGCTTGCAACAACGCTCATCACAGCCTTTGGTGCGTAATATCAATCGCTATCGTTCACACCGGCCAACAAACACACACCACGCACCCAACACCAGGGTAAACCATGTCCAAATCCGGCGCGTACCGGCGGCCGGAGTACGGCCTGTGACACGACCTGCAACCACCCGGTCTACACCAGCCGCCCGAACCCACATTCGTCACCGAGCTGTTCAGGCGACTGCAGCCAACCGGCCTGCCACTCAATATGCGCCCCGAGCCCAAGGAACCGCACCGGCACGGCACAGTAAAAACAACCCAAAAAAACAACGCCCAAGCCGACAACACATCCAGGACAGGATTCGTCACCGCTAGGGCCTCAACCACGTTTCTTGCACCTTTTGTCCGCCGCCATCTGTTGTACAATGGCGGCGTTTTGTTATGACGATCAACAACTGCTTGCTTTCCGTCACTGTTAACACCCAAGAGGCTTTTCAATATGAAAAATATACTCCTGTGCCTGTCTATCGCCACCCTGGTATCAGGTTGCGCCAGCACGGCCAACCACAACCGGACTGACACCCAGAAACAAGCGCATGCAACCGCCGCTCCCAGCAACAAAAACACCCCCACCGCCGAGGATGCCAAAGCCTTTATCCGGGGCGTGGAAGCCACACTGGAGCCAGCGCTGGAAAAAGCGGCCCGCACCGCCTGGCTGCAAGCCAATTTCATCAATTACGACAGCACCTGGCTGGCAGCCAAGTCTGGCGAAGCCATGACCGCCATGGCCGTGGCCATGGCCAACGAAGCCAAAAAATTCAATAACGTCGCTGTTGATCCGGTTACCCGCCGCAAGCTGGAAATGATTAAACTGGGGCTAACCATTCCCGCCCCTTCAGATAAGAAAAAAAACGCGGAACTGGCGCAAATCAAGGCCCAGTTGACCTCCATGTATGGCACCGGCAAATACTGCAAAAGCAAAGACCAGTGCTATACATTGAACGATTTGGAAGCCATTATCACTTCGTCCCGCGACCCCAATGAACTGCTTGATGCCTGGGCCGGCTGGCGCAGCATCTCGCCCCCCATGCGGCCCAAGTACCAGCGCATGGTGGCGCTGGCCAACGAAGGCGCCCGGGAGTTGGGCTATACTGACACCGGCGCCATGTGGCGGCTCAAATACGATATGCCGCCGGAAGATTTTTCTGCGGAACTGGATCGTCTCTGGGAACAGGTCAAGCCACTTTACGACGCCCTGCAGTGCCATGTCCGCACCAAACTCACGGAGAAATACGGCGCCGAGGTGGTAGGCACCGATGGCAAAATACCGGCCCACCTGCTGGGCAATATGTGGGCCCAGTCCTGGGGCAATATCTACGATCTGGTGAAGCCAGACAACGAGGGCCGGCCTGTCGATATCACCGCCCTGCTCAAAGACAAAAACTACGACGCCATCAAAATGGTGAAAACCGGCGAAGGCTTTTTTACTTCACTGGGATTTGATCCCTTGCCGGAAACTTTCTGGCAACGATCTCTATTCACCAAGCCCCGCGACCGCGAAGTGGTCTGCCATGCCAGCGCCTGGAATCTCGACAACAAGGATGACTTACGCATCAAAATGTGCATCAAAACCGATGCCGAAGATTTTGTGACCATCCACCACGAACTGGGCCACAATTTTTACCAGCGGGCGTATAAGGACCAATCGATTATTTTTCGTGAAGGCGCCAACGACGGTTTTCACGAAGCCATTGGCGACACCATTGCCTTGTCCATTACCCCTGACTATCTGCACAAAATCGGCTTGCTGGACGCCATTCCGGAGTCCGACAGCGATTTGGGCATGCTGATGAAAATGGCCCTGGACAAGGTCGCTTTCCTGCCGTTCGGACTCATGATCGACCAATGGCGCTGGAAGGTGTTTAACGGCGAAATTCCACCGGAACAATACAATGCCGGCTGGTGGGCCTTGCGGGAAAAATACCAGGGTGTTAAAGCGCCTGTGCCACGCAGCGAAAAGGATTTTGACCCTGGCGCCAAATACCACATTCCCGGCAACACACCGTATACCCGCTACTTCCTGGCCCACATTCTTGAGTTCCAGTTTCACCGTGAACTGTGCAAAGCTGCCGGGTTTGAAGGCGAGCTGCACAAATGCAGCATCTACGGCAACCGTGCGGCGGGTGAAAAGCTGCAACGCATGCTGGCTTTGGGCGCCTCTCGCCCCTGGCAAGACGCTCTGGAAATCGGCGCCAATTCCCGGGAAATGGACGCCACAGCCATTCTGGACTATTTTGCGCCGCTAAAAGCCTGGCTGGACCAACAAAATGCCGACCGCAATTGCGGCTGGTAGGCCAAATTCGTGCAAACCCCGGTCGGCTACTATTGTTGCCATGACACCCCAATAGGGCCGTTGTTGCTGGCCGGTGGCAAACATGGTCTATGGCGCATTGCGTTCCCTGACTGCGAAACCGGTCAGCCCCTCGACCCGCACACCGCGAACCTGGGGCATACCAATGTCCAGTGGCGAAAACAGCCAACGGCGTTTGATGCGGCGCGAGCGCAACTGGACGCCTATTTTGCTGGAAAACGCCAATCATTCACACTGGCGCTGGCGCCTGCTGGCAGCGCCTTTCAGCGCCGTGTCTGGGCCGCGCTACAGGCCATTCCCTACGGCCAGACGCGCAGCTACCAGGACATCGCCTGCGCCATTGGCCAGCCTGCCGCCTGCCGCGCCGTGGGCATGGCCAACCATCGCAATCCCCTGCCCATTGTCATTCCCTGCCACCGTGTCATTGGCAAAAACGGGCGGTTAACCGGTTTTGCCGGCGGGTTGACAGTCAAACGGTCTCTGTTGCAATTGGAAGGTTGTGACCTGCCTTCCCATCAGCCCAGTCACACTCCACCCAGGCACCCATAACCCAAGGCATAAAACAAAAACGCCGTCGCAATGACGGCGTTTCCATGCGGGCATCAGCCGGAAACGGCCAACACAAATCATCTTTCAATAAACCAACAACATTATTTGACTGGAGATATGGGCACCAGTTTGGGTATTCCAGCGCGCACAGGAAAGTTTAGTGTTCGTCGCGATATCACACATGGCCGCCCGGCGTGAGTTACCCGGGCCATTGAGCGCGTTGGCCACCCAGAAGCGGTTATTGATAGCAAAAGGAAAGGTAATAATGCATTTTCCGGTGCCATTGTGAGTGGCGGTAATCGCTCCAGAATTCACGCCATTATAGCTCCGTGTAATGGTGGCTGTTGTCCCGGCTGTACCACCACACATACTCATATACACAGCCGCTTTCAGCGCACCGCCCCGGTTAACCGGCTGCTTGATGTCTTGATGTGCAATAATCTCGGTGCTGTCAATGGTCAAAACATCATTGTTAAGCTTGAAGACAAATGAATCATTAGAGTCTTTATACAACAACCCATAATTCGGGAAGCCCGGGCTGTGTTGAATCACCATGCGGTCAGCATTGTTTGTGCCTGTGGCGAACATGGTAATCATGGGTCCGGGAGTTGCCCCAGTGGTTCCAGGAAACACAATGCCGTCCTGATCCTGCGGAAAGAACAAGTTGCCGCGCAAATGGGTCGCGCCAAATACTGTCAAACCATCATTTGGGGGCGTGTTTG
>JALSHI010000052.1 GCA_026982315.1 Lysobacterales bacterium | reverse complement strand
GGATTTTATGCGTCAGATAAATAAACACCAGACCGGCAATAACCCCCAGAACCGTTTTGGCCAGGTGGTATTCAATACCCTCATAAATCAGGCCAAAACTGGCCCCCAGCATCAAACCGGCCGCCAACGCATTGGAGACCCCCATAATGCCGGGGCTTTGCTTCTTGATAAAAGCAAAAGGGATGGCGCCCAGGCCCGTGGCCACCGCCGTTAACAACGCATACCAAAAAACTTGCCAAACCGGCGAGTCACCAATCAATGCAAACATAAGAACATCCTTATATGAGAGTACGAAGATAAAAAGTGGTTAACTAACAGGCATATGTTGCCTTATCGAAAAGTATTAAACCAGTGCTAATCCAGCAAAACCGACCAGAATCCGGAAAATCGCTCTCCCGATTCACCTTATCAGAACACAGGCTTGGCGGCACCTTCACCTTTTGTCAGATTCACTATTAATTAACCACAAAATGGCTTGCGAAAAAACACAAAATCCTTATACTTGTCGGCCTGTGCCCGGGTGGCGGAATTGGTAGACGCAGGGGATTCAAAATCCCCCGCCTTCGGGTGTGAGAGTTCGAGTCTCTCCCCGGGCACCACTCATCAACATCAAGAAAAATTACCACAATAATTTTCCGCCTTTGGCAAGCTGTTCTCAAGCCCCGTCGGCTTATCAGATCAAGCATTCAGCACGGTAGTCTTCACCTTTTCACCAACGGCAGACCATAGCGCATCAAACAACAGGTTTGTGGTTAATATCCGGTTAATCTTCCCCATCAATTTCGGCCGCCTTGCAGTATAATTGTGCCTGCTTTTTTATTTTGACCAGGACACCTGCCCATGCCGCCGCTTTCGCCCTTGAATGCCCTCACGCCTGTTGATGGCCGGTATCACAATAAAACCGCTTCGTTGGCCCCCTTTTTAAGCGAATACGGACTCATCCGACACCGCCTGCTTGTGGAACTCAAATGGCTGGAGCGATTGGCTGAAGAACCGGGAATCACCGAATTATCTCCTTTTTCCCGCGAAGAAAAAGCCTTTCTGGAAGACATTCTGGCCAATTTTGATGAAAACCAGGCCCAGCAGGTCAAGGCCATTGAAGCCACAACCAACCACGACGTCAAGGCTGTGGAATATTACATCAAAAAGGCGCTCAAAACCCACCCGAGCCTATCCAAGGCCGCGGAATTCACGCATTTCGCCTGCACTTCCGAGGATATCAACAACACCGCTTATGCGTTGATGTTAAAGGCCCTGATCCAGGAAAAAATCCTGCCTGCCCTGATTGAACTGGAAAAGCACCTCCGGGATATGGCCCATCGCTATGCGTCTGTGCCGATGATGGCCCGCACCCATGGACAACCGGCCACACCAACCACTCTGGGCAAGGAAATGGCCAATGTGGCCTATCGATTGCAACGTCAAATCCGTTTTCTCCAGCAACAGCAATATCTGGCAAAAATCAACGGCGCAGTGGGCAATTACAACGCCCACATGGTTGCTTACCCGGATATAAACTGGCAAGCCCTGGCAGAAGATTTCATCAAAAACAACCTGAAACTGGACTGGAACCCCTACACCACCCAGATTGAACCCCATGACTGGCTGGCCGAGCTGTTTCATCAGATGATTCGCATGGATACCATCCTGCTGGATCTGGCGCGCGACATATGGGGTTACATTTCCCTGGGGTACTTCAAGCAAAAAGTGGTAACCGGTGAAGTGGGTTCATCCACCATGCCCCATAAAGTCAATCCCATCGACTTTGAAAATGCCGAAGGCAATCTGGGGCTGGCCAGTGCGCTGTTTTTCCACCTGGCTGAAAAACTGCCGGTTTCCCGCTTTCAGCGTGATTTGACCGATTCCACCGTTTTACGCGCCCTGGGAACCGCTTTTGGCCACATGGCCATTGCTTTGGCTTCATTACAAAAGGGTCTGAACAAACTGGAGGCCAGCCCCGACACCATGGCTGCAGACCTGAACGCCAACTGGGAGCTGCTGGCCGAACCCATCCAAACGGTTATGCGCCGCCATGGCATTGCCAACCCCTACGAAAAACTCAAACAGCTCACCCGTGGTCAACGGGTGAATCAAGCCACTTTGCATGCTTTTATCGACACCCTGGATGTGCCCGCTGAAGAAAAACAGCGATTAAAAGCGCTCACACCGGCCACCTATCTGGGCAACGCCAGTGAACAAGCCAGACATATTTAACCAGTCAGGCCTTTCCCGCGAGGAGTTTCTGCGCGATTATTGGCAAAAAAAGCCCGTGGTTTTGCGCCGCGCAGTGCGCCAGTCTGACCTGGCTTTTTTGCCCGATAAAAATGACTTGCAAAAACTGGCTGAACATGAGGACGTCCAATCCCGCCTGGTCATCACAGAACCCACAGCCACAGGCAAAACCCGCTACCAGGTGGAATACGGCCCCTTCTCCGCCGAAGACTGGAGACATCTGTCATCTGTACCGTGGACATTACTGGTATCGGACGTGGAAAAATGGCAGCCAAGCCATCGCCGCTTGCTGAACTATTTCCCTATTATTCGCCGTTGGCTGTTTGATGATCTCATGTTCAGCTACGCCACCTGCGGAGGCAGCGTGGGCGCGCACACTGACCATTATGATGTTTTTTTGCTGCAAACAGCCGGTACCCGCCAGTGGTCCTACGGGCAACATCCCGATCCAGACGCTCCGTTACAGACCAGCAGCGAGTTGAAGCTTCTGCGTGATTTTCAGCCCGAAAATACCGCCGTACTCACAGCCGGGGATATCCTCTACCTGCCTGCGGAAGTACCGCATCACGGCATTGCCCTGGACGACGAGTGCATCACCTGTTCAGTAGGCTTGCGCGCCCCGGCCGAGTCCGAGTTGCTGAGCGGTTATTTCGAAGACCTGGCCGCGACACTGCCTGAACACCGGCGATTTTCTCCCACCCCACAAGAAAGCGCCACATCACACCCTGGCGAAATCACCAGTGAAGACGTGCAACAACTGCGGATGACGCTGGAGCGCCACCTGGCGCTGGACGATACGCAACTGGCCAATTGGCTGGGGCGGTTTATCACCCAGTACCGTAATCTGTTTTTTGAGATCACCCCGCCAGAGTCAACCACTGCTTCCCTTGAACAGGCCCGTCATGGCATTCAGCCGGATCCATTTTCGCGCATGGCCTGGCGTCAACTGAAAAATGACGGTGAGGCAGAACTGTTTGTCAATGGCCAAGTCTATTCATGCAGCCACACACTGGCCCAGGCATTGTGTGACGAACAGAGGGTCAACCGAGACCATCTGCTCTCCCTGGACAGCAGAGACAGGCAAGTGTTGGAACAATTGCTGGAAAGTGGTGAAATCCAGGCAAAATGAGACAAATTAACCCGGACAGAGGCTGTGAATCCGATATAATACGCGCATCAAAACAGCGGATTAAAACAAGCGTTTGCCAAGCGCCAGAAGGCACACAGCGAACATTAGGGGAAACCGGCCGTTATGGGCGACTTCGCCCAGCCAGCCATACAAAAAACACAGGCATCCATCCACATCCAAAGGGAAAAACCGTGACTTCCTGGATCAAAAAACAGCAAGAAACAGCCCCGTTCTTCGGTTCCAATTCCAGCTGGCTGGAATCCTGGTACGACGATTATCTGAAAAACCCTGAACAGGTTCCCACGGAGCTGCGCAAAGTATTTGACGCACTCACCGACAACACGGCCACCGATGTACGTCATCTTCCAGTGTTGGAACGCATGGAGCAGGCGGCCAGTTTTCCGCCACCTGCGCCATGTCAGCAAACCCCTGAACAACAAGAAAAACAGGCAGCTGTCCTGCGGCTGGTTAACGCCTATCGGGTGCGCGGCCACCAGAAGGCGCAACTGGACCCCCTTGGCTACAGCCATCGCCCGGCTGTGCCCGATTTGGACCCTGCTTTTCACAAGCTGACTGAAGCCGACATGAACACGGTGTTTAACACCGGCTCCATGGTGGCTCCGGACCAGATGAAGCTTAAGGATATTATCGCCTTGCTGGAAAAGGTCTATTGCCACCATATCGGTGTGGAATACATGCACCTGACCGACACCCGTCAGCGGGAATGGCTGCAACAACGTCTGGAAGGGCCCGCTGGCCGGTTGCCGATTACCGATGAGCAGAAAGTCCGCCTACTGGAAGAGCTCACTAAGGCCGAAGGACTGGAAAAATATCTGCATACCAAATATGTGGGGCAAAAACGCTTTTCTCTGGAAGGACTGGATGCCCTGGTGCCACAAATTCGTGAACTGGCCCGGCACCTGGCGGCCAACGGCGCCAAAGAACTGGTCATTGGCATGGCCCATCGCGGGCGGCTAAATGTACTGGTCAACATTCTGGGTAAGTCACCCCAGGAACTGTTTGAAGAATTCGAAGGCAAACACGACAACCTAGACGATTTTTACTCCGGGGACGTCAAATACCACATGGGCTTTTCCTCCGACATGCCCACCGAAGGCGGCACCATCCATTTAGCGCTGGCGTTCAACCCGTCCCATCTAGAGGCCGTAGACCCGGTGGTGGCCGGCTCCACCCGGGCGCGCCAAACCCGCCGCAAGGACGAAAGCCACCGCCAGGTTGTGCCGCTGCTGATCCACGGCGATTCGGCCATCGAAGGCCAGGGTGTGGTTATGGAACTGCTCAACATGTCGCAGGAGGAGGACTTCACCATTGGCGGCACCATCCACATTGTCACCAACAACCAAATTGGTTTCACCACGCCACACCCCCTGGACGAACATGCGCCGGTTTATTGCACCGAAGTCACAAAAACCGTTCAGGCGCCCATCTTTCATGTCAATGCCGATGATCCTGAAGCCGTGGTTTTTGTCACCAATCTGGCAGCGGATTTCCGCAATGAATTTGGCAAGGATGTGGTCATTGATCTGGTGGGTTATCGGCGCCATGGCCATAACGAAGCGGACGAACCGGCCGCCACCCAGCCGCGCATGTATAAACTCATCAAACAACACCCCACAGCCCGTGCCATTTATGCCGCCGAGCTGGAAACCGAAGGCGTGATTGAGCCAGGCACAGACAAAAAAATGGCCGACGCCTATCGCCAGCGGCTGGACGAAGGGCAGCCGGTTGTTGAAGTGATTACCGAAAAATTTGATGACGCCTTTGTGGTTGACTGGTCACCATTCCGCAATGGTGATCTGAGCCAGCAGGTAAAAACCGCCATCGACCCTGAGCGGGTCGCGCCTCTGGGCCAGGCTATCACCACCATCCCAGACGGATTCAAGCTGCATCCACGGGTTCGCAAAATCATGGATGACCGGGTAAAAATGGCCGCCGGGGAACTGCCCATGGACTGGGGCTTTGCCGAAACCATGGCCTATGCCTCCCTGCTTGAAGATGGCTACCAGGTTCGACTGGATGGTCAGGATTCCCAGCGCGGCACTTTTTTCCACCGCCACGCTGTTCTGCATGATGTGGAAACCGATGACACCTACATGCCCCTGCAGAAACTGGCCAGCCCGGATAACCCGGTGAATATCATTGACTCGGTTTTGTCTGAAGAAGCCGTTATGGCTTATGAATACGGCTACGCCACCTCCGAACCCAACGCCCTGGTAATCTGGGAAGCCCAATTCGGGGACTTTGCCAATGGCGCCCAGGTTGTGGTGGACCAGTTCATCAGCTCCGGCGAAGCCAAATGGGGCCGCATGTCCGGTCTTACCCTGTTCTTACCGCATGGGTATGAAGGTCAGGGGCCAGAACACTCCTCTGCCCGGCTGGAACGTTATTTGCAGCTTTGCGCTGTCAAAAACATGCAGGTCTGCGTACCCACCACACCGGCGCAAATGTTTCACCTGCTGCGCCGGCAAATGCTGCGCAATGTGCGCAAGCCGCTGGTGGTACTCACACCCAAAAGCCTGTTACGGCATAAAAAGGCCACTTCCGATCTGGCTTTACTCAGCAACGGCCGTTTTCAGGAAATTATCCCTGACCGCCGCACACAGCCGGACAACGTTAAACGCGTGGTGCTGTGCTCCGGCAAGGTCTATTACGATTTGCTGGAAACGCTGGAACAAGAGCCACGCGACGATATCGCCGTGATTCGCATTGAGCAGCTTTATCCCTTCCCCAGACCGCTGCTGAAAGACCTGCTGGAACAATATACCCAGTTGCGCGATGTGGTCTGGTGCCAGGAAGAACCCATGAACCAGGGCGCCTGGTTCCAGATTCGCCACCATCTGCAACACTGCATTAACGATCGCGTGCCGCTGTATTACGCTGGCCGTCCCGGCTCTCCTGCGCCCGCGGTGGGTTCATTCAAGGTTCACGTTCAACAACAAAAACAACTGGTGCAAGACGCCCTGACAGGCGAAAAAGGCACCAGTATCGACTCGGAGTAAAGCCCATGAGCATAGAAGTCAAAGTTCCCGTTTTACCGGAATCCGTTTCCGACGCCACCGTGGCCACCTGGCATAAAAAGCCAGGTGACTTCGTGCACCGGGATGAAAACCTGGTTGATCTGGAAACCGACAAAGTGGTGCTGGAAGTTCCCGCACCTGCCGACGGCATCCTGAAAGCCATCAACAAACCGGAAGGTGAAACCGTACTGGCCGAAGAAGTTCTGGGCATTGTCGAAGAAGGTGAAGTACCGGCCAGCACCGAGCAGGCCAGCGAAACGCCAGCAACGGAAGCCACAAAGCCCGTCGGCAACACCGAAAAACCATCATCCACAGAAAAAAAACCAGCAGTTGAGGTTGATACCGCCACAGCCAGTCCGTCTGCCCGCAAGCTAATGGCTGAAAATGCGGTAGACGCCAGCCAGGTCGGCGCCACTGGCCGGGGTGGACGCATCACCAAACCTGATGTCCTGCGGGCCATTAACAAAGCGCCGGCATTGCCCGCCGAAGAACGGGTCAAAATGAGCCGGTTGCGGAAAAAAATCGCTGATCGCATGGTGGAAGCCCAGCATACTGCGGCCATGCTCACCTCATTTAACGAAGTGGACTTGAAAGCCGTCATGGATATCCGCAAGAAATACAAGGACCAGTTTCAGGAGAAACACGGCGTCAAGCTGGGCTTGATGAGCTTTTTTGTCAAGGCCGCCACCGAAGCCTTGCGTAAACACCCCATTATCAATGCATCCGTGGAAGGCGATGAAATCGTCTATCACAACACCCAGAACATTTCCATCGCCGTGGCCACCGACCGCGGACTGGTGGTGCCGGTCTTGCGCAATACGGCAAATATGAGCCTGGCAGATATTGAGCATGCCATCCGTGATTACGCCATTCGCGCCCGTGAAGGCAAGCTGGCCATGGAAGACTTACAAGGCGGCACCTTCACCATTACCAATGGCGGCACCTTCGGTTCCCTGTTATCCACCCCCATCCTGAATGCGCCCCAAAGCGCCATTCTGGGCATGCATGCCATCAAGGAGCGGCCCGTGGTGGTGGACGGTCAGATTGTGGCCCGTCCCATGATGTATATTGCCTTAACCTATGACCATCGCATTATTGACGGCAAGGATGCGGTGCTGTTCCTGGTGGATGTCAAAAATGCGCTGGAAGATCCGGCCCGATTGCTACTGAACCTGTGAGGAAACAACCATGAGCGACCAATTTGATGTCATCGTCATCGGCGGTGGACCTGGCGGCTATGTGGCTGCCATTCGCGCAGCACAACTGGGGTTCAAAACCCTGTGTGTCGATAACTTTGTCGGCAAGAACGGAAAGCCGGCGCTGGGCGGCACATGCCTGAATGTGGGTTGTATTCCCTCCAAAGCCGTGCTCGACTCCTCCAAGCACTTCTGGCAAATGCAACACTACAATGTTCATGGCATCAGCTTTGAGAATCCACGTATCGATGTACCGGCCATGATTGCCCGCAAGGACAAAATCGTCAAACAACTGACCGGCGGCATTGCCCAGCTATTCAAGGCCAACAAAGTCACTGTGGCCCATGCCACCGGCACTTTGCTGGCGGACAAGCATGTGCAACTCACCGCGCCGGATGGCAAGACTGCAACCGTTCAGGGGCAACATATTATTCTGGCTCCCGGTTCTGTGCCCATTTCAATCCCCAATGTGAGCATTGACAATACATATATTCTCGACAACGCCGGCGCACTGGATCTCACCGAAACGCCCAAGCGACTGGGCGTGATCGGGGCCGGTGTCATTGGCCTGGAACTGGGCAGCGTCTGGAACCGTCTGGGTTCGGACGTGATGGTTTTCGAAGCCATGGACACTTTTTTGGCCGCCGCCGATCAGGCCATCGCCAAACAGGCATTGCGGGAAATGAAAAAACAAGGGCTGGATATTCGTCTGGCGACCTTTGTCAAACAGGCCGAAGTCAAGGACGGGCGCGTGCATGTCACCATTGAACACAATGGCGAGCAAACCACTGAAGTGTTCGACCGTTTGCTGGTGGCCGTCGGCCGCAAACCCAATACCCAAGGTCTGCTGGCGCCGGATGCTGGCGTCGATCTCACCGATCGCGGCCATATTCAAGTGGATGAACAGTGCCGCACCAGCGTACCAGGTGTGTGGGCGATTGGCGACGCAGTGCGCGGCCCCATGCTGGCGCACAAAGCCAGCGAAGAAGGCATTGCCGTCGCCGAACGCATTGCCGGCCAACACCCTCATCTGGACCTAGATACCGTTCCCTTTGTTATTTACACCGAGCCGGAAATCGCCTGGGTGGGACAAACAGAAGAACAACTGAAAGCCGCTGGCGTTGAGTACAAGGCTGGCAGCTTTCCGTTCGCCGCCAACGGCCGGGCGCTGGCCATGAACGAGCCGCAAGGCATGGTTAAAATGCTGGCCGATGCAAACACCGATGAAATTCTGGGTGTGCATATCTTTGGCCCGGGCGCTTCCGAGTTGATTGCCGAATGCGTGGTGGCGATGGAATTCAAGGGCTGCGCCGAAGATCTGGCCCGCATCATTCATGCCCATCCCACACTGTCAGAAGCCGTCCATGAGGCAGCACTGAATGTTGACAAGCGCGCCATTCATCGCGCTAATTAAAACAAGCCGGCCCTGCACTTTCACAGTCGGCATCAGCATTAAAAAACCCCGTCCATACACGGGATTTTTTAATGCTGATGCAAACAAAAACCGTACCACCCGACGCTGGCTGGCTAACGGCTTTTATCAGACAGCTTTTTCCGATTCACCGACGTAATCCGCCGGCGGCAAAAAAACAGCGCAAACAGGGCCAAACTCACCAGCCAGGTGACCATGGCCGAGGCCAGATCATGAGATAAAAAGTGAGCACCCCGCAATTGCTGGGCCAAACCAAACACCAACCCCAAAAGCGCCACTGCTGCTAGTGCATGCCAACGCCACTGCGGATAATAAACCCGGGCAAAAAAATACAGCGCAAACCAGCTAAAAGCGGCGCTGGCATGTGCGGCTGGGAAGCAACGGCCATAGGAAAAAGTGCCTGGATGCGTTTCAAATAGTCCCACATAGGGTTTCGTTCCACCAAATTGCACCAGATCCCAGGGACAATCCATATGAGTGACGCCCTTCAGCCAGGACACAGTCAAAGTGCCCAGAGGAATGGCCACAATCAAATACCACAAGCCCCGACGATAACGTAACAAAGACGGCTTCTTCAGTGAGGCCACAGCCAAAGCCAGGAGAAGCAAATAAACGCCAATTAAAAAGTACTTGGCCTGGCGATGAATCAGCGTTTCCAGCAACCAGCTATCCTGCCAGCGCCACGCATGGCCTTGCCAGGCGTAGAAAATCCAGGCCAAGCGCTCGTCCCAACCGGAAACCTGCAATCCCCACACAGCGCCTGCAGCCGGCGCCAGCCACCACAGGTGCGTCAGCCAAAACTTCCAGGGACAGGTATAAAACCTGATATCCGGGGATTCCCCCATCAGCTCAAGCCCTTGCCGTAGAAAAGCTCCAGGGTTTCCCGCTTCAACCGGCGACTAATGGTGTTTTGATCCCGGCGCGATAGCTCATGACTGGCCGTGGTAAACAAATAGCGGTCCAGATCAAATTCCCGCAGCATCATTTTGGTATGGAACAGGTTTTCCTGATATACATTGACGTCATACATGGTGTAGTCGCGCTTGAACTGCTTGTCCAGAAAATCCTGTATGGAATGAATTTTGTGGTCGATAAAAATCTTTTTGCCGTCAGCCTTGCGGGTAAAACCACGCACGCGGTAGTCCAGTGTCGCCACGTCAGGGTCAAATGTGGTCAACAGATAATTCAAGGCTTTCAGGGGTGAAATTACGCCACAGGTCGACACGTCAATATCCACACGAAAACTGGCAATGCCATTGTGGGGATGAAGCTCCGGATAGGTATGCACGGTCAAATGACTTTTATCCAGGTGCCCCACCACGGACTCTTTTTCAGGAAGCCATGCGTCTTCCTGGCTTTGAGCCGTCCCTTCCCCACTATTTACCGGCCCTTCTGAAATCAGAATCGTTACCGATGCGCCTTCAGGTTCATAGTCCTGACGCGCGATATTCAGAATATTGGCGCCAATAATATCGGCCACCTGCTCGAGGATCTGGGTCAGGCGCTCAGAGTTATATTCCTCGTCAATGTACTGGATATAGGCTTTCTGCTCTTCAGAAGTTTTAGCGTAACAAATGTCATAGATATTGAAGCTCAGGGTTTTGGTCAGATTATTGAAACCATTGAGCTTCAAACGAGGCAGCGGCTTGACCACGGTAATGTTTTCCTTAAGCTAGTGTTACAGGGGAAGTATGATTCGGCTTGAGCGCGCATTTTAACAGATTGCTATCCTGGCGGCGACAGTATGACTCCCCCAACACATGAGAGCGCCGTGTAATTATTTTGTTTTCAGTCACGCAAATGGGTAAAATGCCCACCCTACGGGACACAAAACGCATCATATGACTAATAACTACCTTGACTTTGAACAGCCGCTGGCAGAGTTGGAAGCAAAAATTGAAGAACTGAAAAACGTCAGCAATGACAACTCACTGAACATCGACGAAGAAATCTCCCGTCTGCAATCCAAGCTGAAAACCAAAACCGAGCACATTTTCGCGCACCTGAATGACTGGCAGGTCACCCAACTGGCGCGCCACCCATTGCGGCCTTACACACTGGACTATATTCGCCTGCTGTGCCAAAACTTCGAGGAACTGCATGGTGACCGCATGTTTGCCGACGACCCGGCCATTGTCGGCGGCTTGGCTGACTTTCGTGGCCAGCCGGTGATGGTTATCGGCCATCAAAAAGGCCGGGATACCAAATCGAAAATCCGCCGCAACTTCGGAATGCCACGGCCAGAAGGCTATCGCAAAGCCTTGCGTTTGATGAAAATGGCCGAGCAGTTCAATATGCCTGTGCTGACCTTTATCGATACGCCAGGCGCTTATCCGGGAGTCAGCGCTGAAGAACGCGGCCAGAACGAAGCCATCGCCCGCAATCTTATGGAAATGTCCGACTTGCACGTGCCAATTGTCTGCACAGTCATCGGTGAAGGTGGTTCTGGCGGCGCGCTGGCCATTGGTGTGGGCGATGTGACCCTGATGCTGGAATACAGCACTTATTCGGTGATTTCTCCCGAAGGCTGCGCTTCCATTTTGTGGCGCAGCGCGGACAAAGCGCCCGAGGCTGCAGAAACCCTGTCCATTACCGCTGAAAAGCTCAAAAAACTGGGGCTGATTGACGAGGTCATTCAAGAGCCCCTGGGCAGCGCCCATCGCGACCCGCAATCCCTGGCCACAACCCTGGGAGACCGCATTGAGGCCCACTTAAACCAGTTAAAAACCGAGTCCCCGGAAACCCTGACGCAAAAGCGCTACCAGCGGCTCATGGGCTATGGCGTCTTCCGGGAAAACTGAAAAATCACCCCCAGACCTGCCCGGCGCCCTCGCGCGCTGGTGGCTCCATACACAGGCAACCTTTTGCCCTGACGCATCCGGTTTTCTGGTCACCTATAGCGGCGGCGCAGACTCCACCGCATTGCTCCATGCGTTGCGACAGGCGAACATGTCCTATCCGATTCGGGCGATTCATTTTAACCACCACTGGCACGCTGAAGCCGACGC
>JALSHI010000051.1 GCA_026982315.1 Lysobacterales bacterium | reverse complement strand
GGCGACAACGTCAAAATGAACGTTGAGCTGATTGCTCCGATTGCCATGGAAGAAGGTTTGCGTTTTGCGATTCGTGAAGGCGGTCGCACCGTGGGTGCCGGTGTGGTATCCAAAATCATCGAATAAGAATTCGATAGAAATCATGTAATGCAGGGCGGGTGCTCGTGGTGAGCGCCCGCCCCTTAAAAATTTAGCTTTGAGGCAGACGGTAATGGCCGATCAGAAAATAAGAATCCGATTAAAAGCGTTTGATCACAAGTTAATTGATCAGTCAGCTGGCAGAATAGTGGAAACGGTGAAACGGACAGGCGCACAGGTCAAGGGTCCTATCCCGCTGCCAACCCGCAAGGAACGTTTTACCGTTCTGATTTCTCCGCACGTTAACAAGGACGCGCGGGATCAGTACGAAATCCGAACCCACAAGCGCCTGGTTGACATCGTTGACCCCAACGATAAAACCATTGACGCCTTGATGAAACTCGACCTGGCTGCTGGCGTTGACGTACAGATCCAGCTTTACTAAAGGGTAGTGAGATGAGTATTGGAATTATTGGAAAAAAAGTCGGCATGACCCGCGTGTTTACCGAGGACGGTCAATCCGTTCCGGTGACCGTTATCCAGGTTGAGCCAAATGTGGTGACACAGATCAAGACCCTGGATAACGATGGTTATGAAGCCATTCAGGTTTGCTCAGGTGAGGTCAAGGCCTCCAAGGTCAACAAGCCCATGGCTGGTCATTTTGCCAAAGCGGGTGTGACCGGTGGGAGAACCATTGTTGAGTTCAGGGTGGACCCGTCCGACTACGAACTGGGTAAAGAGCTGGGCTTGGATATCTTTTCTGAAGGCCAAAAAGTGGACGTGACTGGTCGCAGCAAGGGTAAGGGTTTTGCTGGTGCCATCAAGCGGCATAACTTTTCCATGCAGGATGCTACGCATGGTAACTCGCTGTCGCATCGTGCCCCGGGTTCCATTGGTCAGTGTCAGACGCCTGGCCGGGTGTTCAAAGGCAAGAAAATGGCCGGACATATGGGTGATGAGCGCGTCACCATGCAAAGCCTTGAGCTGGTCAAGATTGATGCCGATCGTGGTTTGCTGCTGATTAAGGGTGCCGTTCCGGGCGCAGCCAATTCCAGTGTCGTGGTCAAACCGGCCGAAAAGGCCTAATTGGAGAAGTATCGTGGAACTTGCTGTAACAGGAAAGAAAAACAAAATAGAAGTTTCTGATGCCGTTTTTGGCCGTGACTTCTCGGAGCCTTTGGTGCACCAGGTGGTGACTGCCTATCTGGCAGGAGCCCGGGCAGGCACTAAAGCGCAGAAAAACCGTTCGGCTGTCAGTGGCGGCGGCAGAAAACCCTGGAAACAAAAAGGGACAGGTCGTGCAAGAGCTGGTACAATACGCAGCCCGATTTGGCGTGGCGGTGGGAAAACATTTGCCGCTACACCGCGCGATCACAGCCAGAAGCTGAACAAAAAAATGTATCGGGCCGGCATGCAGTCCATTCTGTCGGAGCTGGTGCGTCAGGATCGCCTCAAAGTTGTGGAAAATATTGATATCTCTGCGCCAAAAACCAAGGATGCCGTGGCTTTCCTGGACAAACTTGGCGTAAAGTCAGGCACTATCGTGGTGGCAGAAATGTCTCCTGAAGTGTTGTTGGCAACCCGTAATATTCCCGGTATCTATGTGACTGATGTCGCCGGTCTGGACCCGGTTTCCCTGGTGTCTTCAGACGATGTGGTCATCACTGTGGACGCGCTGCAGAAAGTCCAGGAGTGGTTAGCATGAGCATGAACAAACTGTATACAACGCTGGTATCGCCGATTATTTCGGAAAAATCCACCCGGGTGGGCGAGCAAAGCAACCAGTATGTTTTTCGCGTGGCCAAGAACGCCTCCAAGAAACAAGTGAAAGACGCCGTGGAAAAGATTTTTGATGTCCAGGTTGAGAAAGTGCAGATCCTCAACATGAAAGGCAAAAGCAAGGTCTTCCGCCAGCGCCAAGGCAAACGCGCCGACTGGAAAAAAGCCTATGTTCGTGTTCAGGACGGGCAAATGATCGATTTCGGCGTCGCTGAATAATCCGGAGATAATCATGGCAGTAGTCAAACTCAAACCCACATCTCCAGGCCGTCGGGGTGCCGTCAAGGTTCTCCGCACAGGTTTGCACAAGGGCAAACCGCATGCGGCGCTGGTTGAAAAGAAAACCAAAACAGGCGGTCGCAATAATTACGGTCGGATTACCACCCGGCATCGCGGTGGCGGGCACAAGCATCACTACCGTATTATTGATTTCAAGCGCAACAAGGACGGTGTGCCGGCGCGTGTTGAACGTCTGGAATATGACCCCAATCGCACCGCTTACATTGCCTTGCTGGTGTATGCCGATGGTGAGCGCCGCTATATCATTGCGCCCAAAGGACTGGAGCCAGGCATGACCGTTATTTCCGGAACCAACACACCGGTTAAGGTTGGCAACTGCATGCCCCTGAGCAATATTCCATTGGGCTCTGTGGTTCACAACATCGAAATGAAACCGGGCAAGGGCGCACAAATGATTCGCGCCGCAGGTGCTTCGGCACAGTTGGTTGCTCGCGAAGGTCAATATGCGACTTTGCGTTTGCGCTCGGGTGAAATGCGTAAGGTGCCTGTTGTCTGCCGGGCTGTTTTGGGCGAAGTTTCCAACAGCGAACATAACTTGGAGAAACTCGGTAAGGCTGGCGCCAACCGCTGGCGGGGTATTCGCCCCACGGTTCGTGGCGTGGCCATGAACCCGGTTGATCACCCGCATGGTGGTGGTGAAGGTCGTACCTCTGGTGGCCGTCACCCGGTTAGCCCGTGGGGAACACCCACAAAAGGTTACAAGACCAGAAAGAACAAGCGGACTGACAAGCTGATTGTCCGTCGTAGAAACAAAAAGAAATAGGGATTCGCTATGCCACGTTCACTAAAAAAAGGTCCATTTGTCGATCATCATCTGATGAAAAAGGTGTTGAACGCTATCGAGACCAACAACAAGCGTCCCATCCAGACATGGTCACGGCGTTCCATGATTGTCCCGGAAATGGTGGGTTTGACCATTGCGGTACACAATGGCAGACAACACATCCCAGTGCTGGTGTCCGAAGATATGGTGGGCCACAAACTGGGTGAGTTCTCTCCAACGCGGACATTCAAGGGTCACGCAGGTGATCGCAAATCTAAACGGTAGGTAATGCACGATGGAAGTTTCAGCCAAATTAAAAAGAGCCCCGATTTCGCCCCAGAAGGTCCGTCTGGTGGCCGATCAGATTCGTGGTTTACCTGTTGAGAAAGCCGAACAAATACTCGCTTTCAGCCCGCAAAAGGCCGCACATATCGTCAAGAAAGTGCTGCTGTCTGCGGTGGCCAATGCCGAGCATAACGACGGTTTGGACATTGACGAGTTGGTGGTGAGCACCATTTACGTTGATGAAGGGCCGATGTTGAAGCGTTTTCGCGCCAGGGCCAAGGGCCGGGGTACTCGGATTTTGAAAAGAACCAGCCACATCACTGTAAAAGTGGCAGAAGCATCATAAAGGCATAAATTATGGGTCAGAAGGTACATCCAGTAGGAATCAGATTAGGAATTTCCAAGCCGTGGAATTCGCGCTGGTATGCGGAAAAAGGCGCTTTTTCCGACCAGTTGATTCGCGATATCAAAGTTCGGGATTTTCTCAGGAAGGAGCTGAAAAACGCTTCTGTGAGCAAAATCGAAATCGAACGTCCGGCAAAGAATGCGCGCGTCACCATTCACACGGCCCGTCCCGGGATTGTGATTGGAAAAAAAGGCGAGGACATTGAGCGCCTGAAGAAGAAAGTCACAGAAATTATGGGTGTACCGACGCACGTTAGCGTAGCGGAAATTCGCAAACCTGAGCTGGATGCTGACCTGATCGCGCAAGGCATTGCCTCGCAGTTGGAGCGGCGCATCATGTTCCGCCGCGCCATGAAGCGGGCTGTGACCACGGCGATGCGCCTGGGTGCCCTGGGTATCAAGGTCGAAGTATCCGGTCGCCTGAATGGCGCGGAAATTGCTCGCAGCGAATGGTACCGCGAAGGCCGCGTGCCATTGCATACACTGCGCGCCGACGTTGATTATGCCGAAGGCAAGGCCTATACCACTTATGGCGTTATCGGCATCAAGGTCTGGGTTTATAAAGGTGATGTTTTTGACCTGCACAAGGAGCAGCAGGAAAAACAGGCCGAAGACAAGAAAAAAGGCAAAAAACGGAGATAACCGATGCTGCAACCCAAAAGAACAAAATTCAGAAAGCAGCAAAAAGGCCGCAACCGGGGCCTGAGCCATGCTGGAAACAAGGTGAGTTTTGGTGAATTCGGTCTGAAAGCCACCGATCGCGGTTTTATGACTGCTCGGCAGATAGAGGCCGGTCGTCGGGCTATTACCCGCCATGTACGCCGCGGCGGAAAGTTATGGATCCGGGTGTTCCCTGACAAGCCAATCACCAAAAAGCCGGTAGAAGTGCGTATGGGTAAAGGTAAAGGTAACGTGGAATACTGGGTAGCGGTGATTAAACCCGGCCGTGTTCTGTACGAAATTCAGGGTGTGAGTGAAGAAGTCGCCCGTGAAGCGTTTGAACGCGCAGGCGCCAAGTTCCCATTCGGAACCACTTTCGTGAAACGGACGGTGATGTAAATGAAAGCTGCAGAATTAAGAAGCAAATCCAGGGCTGATCTGGAAAAAACCTTGACTGAACTGTACAAAAAGCAGTTTGAACTCAGAATGGCCAAGGGCAACGGGCAAATGACAAAACCTCACTTGCTCAAGGAAGTAAAACGCGATATTGCGCGCGTCAAAACAGTCCTGAACCAGCAAACCGGTGAATAACATGAGCGAAAATAAAAAAATCATTCGCACCAAACAGGGCGTGGTTGTTAGCGACAAAATGGATAAAACCGTAACGGTTTTAATTGAGCGCAAAGTAAAACACCCAATTTATGGTAAGTACATCAAACGTTCTACCAAAATCCACGCCCATGACGAGAATAACCAGTACAAGGAAGGCGACAAGGTAATTATTGCTGAGACCAAGCCCTACTCGAAAACCAAGAGTTGGCGTGTGGTTGATACAGTTAACAGTGCTTGAACAGCCATTGGCTCAACGCGAAACCAGGTAAAGAACCATGATTCAGATGCAAAGCAGACTGAGCGCGGCTGATAACAGCGGTGCCAAAGAAGTAATGTGTATCAAGGTGCTTGGAGGCTCCAAGCGCCGTTATGCCAACATTGGCGATGTCATCAAGGTAACAGTCAAGGATGCCATTCCCAGAGGGCGTGTGAAAAAAGGCGAGATTTACAATGCCGTCATTGTCAGAACCCGCAAGGGCGTGCGCCGTCCGGACGGATCCTTGATTCGCTTCGACGGCAATGCCGTGGTTCTTTTGAACAACAAGCTCGAGCCCATCGGCACGCGTATTTTTGGCCCGGTAACCCGCGAGCTGCGTGGCGAGAAATTTATGAAGATTATCTCTTTGGCTCCGGAAGTTTTGTAGGAATTAACCATGAAACGTATTCGTAAAGGTGACGAAGTTATCGTAATCGCCGGCCGCTCCAAGGGTCAGCGCGGTACCGTCCTGAAAGTATTGAAAGACGATCGTTTGCTTGTTGAAAATGTCAACATGATCAAGAAGCACGTCAAGCCCAACCCGAACCTCAATGAGCCGGGTGGCATCAAGGAAATGGAAGGGCCCATCCACGTTTCCAACGTTATGTTGTTTAATCCCCAGTCCGGGAAAGGCGATCGCGTTGGCTTCAAGGTGCTGGATGATGGCCGCAAGGTAAGAGTATTTCGCTCCAGTGGCGAAACCGTAGACGTATAAAGAGAATGACCATGGCCAGACTAGAAGATTACTATAAAGAAAAAGTAGTGCCGAAACTGATTGAAAAATTCGGCTACAAAAACATCATGGAAGTGCCCAAGCTTTCCAAAATCACACTGAATATGGGTGTGGGTGAGGCTGTTGGCAACAAGAAAGTGCTGGAGCATGCCACTGATGATATGGCCAAAATCGCAGGCCAGAAGCCGATTGTGACCAAGGCCAAAAAATCTGTGGCTGGTTTCAAAATTCGCGATGGCTGGCCCATTGGTTGCAAAGTGACCTTACGCCGTGACCGCATGTATGAATTTTTTGACCGCTTGGTGAATGTGGCCCTCCCCAGGGTGCGCGACTTTCGTGGAGTTAGCGCCAAATCATTTGATGGCCGTGGTAATTACAATATGGGTATTCAGGAGCAGATTATCTTCCCGGAAGTGGATTATGATCAAATTGACGCCATTCGAGGCATGGATATTGCCATCACCACAACGGCCAAGACAGACGAAGAAGCCAAAGCGCTGCTGGAAGCCTTTGACTTTCCATTTAAATAAGAGAGGCAGGAATAATGGCTAAACAATCCATGATTCAGCGTGAGGTCAAACGTGAACGGCTGGTGGCGAAATATGCAGCCAAGCGACAAGCGCTGAAAAAAATTATCGCAGACCCCAATTCCTCTTATGAGGAAATGATGGAAGCGCAGGAAAAACTGCAAAAATTACCGCGGGATTCCGCGCCGGTTCGGTTACGCAACCGATGCAAGGTTTCTGGTCGTCCCAGAGGCTACTATCGTAAATTTGGCTTGAGCAAGACCAAACTGCGTGAAACCGCCATGCGCGGTGACATTCCCGGTCTGAAAAAAGCAAGCTGGTAAGCACAGGAATTAATTATGAGCATGAGCGATCCTATTTCTGATTTGCTGACCCGCATCAGAAACGCACAAATGGTTGGTAAGGATTCCGTCACATTGCCTTCTTCCAAACTCAAAAAGGGCATTTGCTCTGTTTTGCAGAAGGAAGGTTACATCCGTTCTTATGAATTGGTGGAAGAAAACGGCCATCCCTACATCAAGGTTAACCTGAAATACCATCAGGGCAAACCGGTTATTGAATACATCAAACGGGTGAGCAAGCCGGGTTTGCGTCAGTACAAGCCATGCAGTGAACTGCCCAAAGTTGACGCCGGTTTTGGCGTGGCCATTGTGTCCACTTCCAAGGGCTTGCTGACTGACGCCGAGGCGCGTGAAGCGGGTCTGGGCGGCGAAGTCATCTGTGTTGTCAAGTAATCAACGGAGTAGAAAATGTCAAGAATAGCCAATCAACCCGTTGAGATTGTTTCCGGGGTTACCGTCAATCTTGACGGCCAGAAACTGACCCTCAAAGGCAGCAAGGGTGAAATGACGCTCAATGTCCACCCGTCGGTCTCCATTGTCCAGGAAGACAATATGCTGGTTTTCAAGCCCGTGACACCGGCCGATGTGGCTATGGCGGGCACCATGCGGTCGCTGGTCAATAATATGATGCAAGGCGTCACCAAAGGATATGAGAAGAAACTCAAGCTGGTGGGCGTGGGTTATCGCGCCGCCCTTCAGGGCCGGGATCTGAATCTGTCTTTGGGTTTCTCCCATCCGGTGGTTTACAAAGCGCCTGAAGGCATTACCTTTGAAGTGCCGAGCCAGACCGAGATCACTGTGAGCGGTATTGACAAGCAAAAAGTCGGCCAAGTGGCTGCAGAAATTCGTGCGTTCCGTCCACCGGAGCCTTATAAGGGCAAAGGTGTACGTTATGCAGATGAACAAGTTTTCAGAAAAGAAGCCAAGAAGGCCTAATCTGACACGTAACAGGTGTTGAAATGAATAAAAAGACCAAAGCCCGTTTAAGAAGAGCCCGGCGTTCTCGTGCAAAGATTCGCGAGCTGAACGTACCGTCTCTGTCGGTGCATCGCACTGGCAAGTATCTGTATGCGCAGATTATCTCAGCCGATGGCAAAAACACACTGGCGGCGGCCAGCAGCCTGGAAAAGGGTCTGGTAGAGGGTGACGGCAGCAAGAAAAATGTTGAAGCTGCCCAAAAAGTGGGGGCCGCTATTGCCGAACGGGCGTTGAAAGCCGGTATTGACAGTGTGGCTTTTGACCGCTCCGGTTTCTTGTATCACGGCAAGATCAAGGCACTGGCTGATGCGGCACGCGAAGCTGGTTTGAAATTCTAAAACAATGTCAAAGTCCGCGTAACATGACTTTGTGAACGCGATTTGAGTCAAAACAACAGGAAATATTATGGCGAGCGTAGATATCAATAAAGATGACGGCCTGATGGAGCGCCTGGTCGCGGTTAACCGTGTTTCCAAGGTAGTCAAAGGTGGCCGCCAGTTCGGTTTTACTGCCCTGACAGTCGTTGGCGACGGAAAAGGCAAGGTCGGTTTCGGCTACGGCAAGGCCAAAGAAGTGCCCATTGCCATTCAAAAAGCCATGGAAAAAGCCCGCAAAAACATGGTTCAGGTGGATCTCAAAGAAGGCACGTTGTGGCACCCGGTCAAAGCCAAACACTCCGGCTCCAAAGTCTACATGCAGCCTGCCTCTGAAGGTACCGGTGTGATTGCCGGTGGCGCCATGCGCGCGGTATTTGAAGTGGTGGGCGTACACAACGTACTGGCCAAGAGCCAAGGCTCCAATAACCCCAATAATCTGGTTCGTGCCACCATTAATGGCTTGATGAAAATTACATCACCGGAGACCATTGCAGCAAAACGTGGAAAAACAGTGGAAGAGGTATTGGCGAATCATGGCTAAGAAAAACAAACAACTGAAAGTGACCCAGATTCGCAGTACGATCGGTGCTTTGAAAAACCACAAAGCCTGCGTCAAAGGTCTGGGTATTCGCAGAATGCACTATACGGTCATCGTCGATGATACGCCGGAAAACCGTGGCATGATCAACAAGGCTATTCATCTTCTTAAAGTCGAAGAAGTCTAATAACAGCGAATACGGTGGATAATACAATGCGATTAAATACAATCAAGCCTGCCAAAGGCAGCAAAAAGGCCGCCAAGCGCGTGGGTCGGGGCATCGGTTCTGGCCTGGGCAAAACCGCTGGTCGCGGTCATAAAGGTCAAAAGTCCCGCTCAGGTGGTTTCCACAAGGTGGGTTTTGAAGGCGGACAAATGCCGCTGCAAAAACGCTTGCCGAAAGTGGGTTTTTACTCCCGCAAGGCCAAGTACAGTGATGAAGTGTGTCTGTATCACCTGAACACGATTGATGCAGACATCATCGACCTGGATGCGCTGAAAAATGCCGGTGTTATCAAGCGTTTTGTCACCAAGGTGAAAGTTATCAACACGGGCAAACTGGAAAAGCCGGTCACCATCAAAGGCCTGGCAGTCACCACTGGCGCCCGCGAAGCCATTGAGCAAGCCGGCGGAAAAGTCGAGTAACCAATCTATGTCAGCATCCAAAGCGCAAGTTGAAAAACTGCTGGGTAATAAAAACAAGTTCCAGGAACTCAAACAACGCATCCTGTTCGTATTGGGTGCGTTGATTGTTTTCCGCCTTGGCACCTACATTCCTGTTCCGGGTGTGAACCCTGCAGCCCTGGCGGCCATGCTTGATCAGCAAAGTGGGACGCTGATCGGCATGTTCAATATGTTTTCCGGTGGTGCACTGGGGCGTTTTTCGATTTTTGCCCTGGGTGTGATGCCATATATTACCGCCTCGATTATTATTCAGGTTCTCTCCTACACCATTCCGCAGCTGAAAGAGCTGAAAAAGGAAGGCGAACAGGGGCGGCGCAAGATCACCCAGCTTACCCGGTATTTCACTGTGGTACTGGCGGCGTTTCAGGCGTTTGGGATCGCGACTTTTCTGCAGAATGCCGGTGCCATCAACGGCATTCCTGTCGTAACGCACCCGGGGTTTGGCTTTTTGTTTACCGCGGTTGTGACACTCACCGGCGGCACCTTGTTCCTGATGTGGCTGGGTGAACAGATTACTGAGCGGGGCATTGGCAACGGCATTTCATTACTGATCTTTGCCGGTATTGTGGCCGGTTTGCCGGCGGCGGTGATTTCTGTCTTTAGCATGGTGAGTCAGGGACAGCTCAACGCATTGGCGGCCTTGTTTTTATTGGTTTTGGCCTTGGGTGTTACGGCTTTTGTGGTTTATGTGGAAAGCGCTCAACGGCGCATTACCATTCAATATGCCCGGCGTGGCGGACGTATGGGTTTGCAAAGCCAGACATCTTACTTGCCGCTGAAGATCAATATGGCAGGTGTCATTCCGGTGATTTTTGCATCCTCGCTGGTGATGTTCCCGGCCACAATTGCTCAGTTTCTGGGACAGCGCCCCGGCTGGGGATGGTTGCAGGATGTGGCTGCGGCCTTGTCGCCGGGGCAACCGTTTTATGTGTTGCTTTTTGGTGGTTTGATTGTTTTCTTTACGTTCTTTTATACTGCGCTGACTTTTGACCCCTTTGAAACGGCTGAAAACCTCAAGCGTTCCGGTGCTGTGATTCCAGGGATCCGCCCAGGTAAACAGACAGCCGAGTTTCTGGACAAGATTCTGACCCGTTTGACATTTTGGGGTGCGCTGTACTTGCTGGGCGTCAGCCTGATGCCTGAATGGGTGACAAACTATTTCAATGTGCCTTTTGCACTGGGTGGCACTTCCCTGCTCATTGTGGTGGTGGTGGCAATGGATTTTATGGCCCAGTTGCAAACGCATTTGATGTCCCAGCAGTATGACAGTTTGTTCAAAAAAACAAACTTGAAGAATTACGGCAAGTCCGGCGTCGTCAGACGCTAACAGACAGGCCCGGGAAAGTGGGACGGGGATAGCCCCCTCCCGATTGGTTAGTAGAAAATCGCAGACAAGGCCCATGACTTTGTTGTCTAACGGGGCTTTTCTGCGGTATAATGGTCGGCTTTCTCAAGTCGAAACATGAATTTTCAGGAGTAGTTGAATGGCTCGTATCGCAGGTGTAAATATACCGGTTTACAAGCACACTTGGATTGGTTTAACCAGTATCTTTGGGATCGGTCGGACCCGAGCCTATGAGATTTGTGAAAATGCGGGCGTTGACCCGACCACAAAAGTTCGTGATTTGACTGACGAACAGCTCGACAAGATTCGCCAGGAAGTGAGCAAGTATGAAGTCGAGGGCGATTTGCGCCGGAAGATTTCCATGGATATCAAGCGGCTCATGGATCTGGGTTGCTACCGAGGTTTGCGCCATCGCCGCGGTTTGCCTGTGCGCGGTCAGCGGACCAAAAACAATGCGCGCACTCGTAAAGGTCCCAAGCGCGCTGTGCGAAAATAGTTCAATTTAAATACCGTCTAGAGATCAGTTATGGCAAAGCCAAGCAAGAGCAAGAAGAAAATCAAAAAGACCGTGGTGGATGGCGTTGCCCATGTGCACGCGTCATTCAACAACACCATTATTACCTTGACCGACCGTCAAGGAAACACACTGGCTTGGGCCACTGCTGGTGGTTCCGGGTTTCGCGGTTCTCGAAAAAGCACGCCATTTGCCGCCCAGGTGGCTGCGGATCGCGCCGGAAAAGCAGCCCAGGAATATGGTCTGAAAAATCTGGAAGTCCGCATCAAAGGTCCGGGGCCGGGTCGAGAGTCTTCCGTTCGCGCCTTGAATGCGCTGGGTTATCGCATTACCAATATTGTTGATGTGACCCCGATACCGCATAACGGTTGCCGTCCACCCAAGAAACGCCGCGTGTAGGAGAAAGCATCATGGCACGATATATCGGACCCACTTGTAAATTGGCTCGCCGTGAAGGCACTGACTTGGGCCTGAAAAGCCCTGCGCGTTCACTGGAAAGCAAATGTAAGCTCGATCAATTACCCGGTCAGCATGGCCCTAATGCCCGGCGCCAGAAAATGTCTGACTACGCACAGCAATTGCGCGAAAAACAAAAAGTTCGCCGCATGTACTGTGTGTTGGAAAAGCAATTCCGCAACTACTACAAAAAAGCGGCGGCGCAAAAAGGCGCGACTGGTGAAAACCTGCTGAAACTGCTGGAATCGCGTCTGGATAATGTTGTATATCGCATGGGGTTTGCCGTAACACGTAATGAAGCCCGTCAACTGGTCAGCCACAAAGCCATCCAGGTGAATGGTCAAACAGTGAACATTCCTTCCTATCAGGTGAAGGAAGGCGATGTGATATCCGTGCGTGAAAAGGCCAAAAAGCAGCTGCGAATCCAGGAAGCCCTGAATTTGTGGCAAGAAATGAATTTGTTTGCTGATTGGGTGAGCGTTGATCCCAAGAAAATGGAAGGCACTTTCAAGAGCGTTCCGACGCGTGAAGATTTGCCGGCAGAAATCAACGAGAACCTGATTGTGGAATTGTATTCCAAGTAATCGAACTAACTGAGGAAACCCTATGTCTGCAGCATTGGCAAAATTATTGCGGCCCAAGGTTGTTGCGGTTGATGAAACATCGCCCAACAGCGCCCGCATTGTGCTGGAGCCTTTGGAAAGAGGTT
>JALSHI010000050.1 GCA_026982315.1 Lysobacterales bacterium | reverse complement strand
TGATCTGCAGGCTTTTTTGAACGCCCTGACCGACCCGCGCGGGCGCGAGATACGGGCATGGATTCCCGCATCGGTGCCGAGTGGTTTGCCGGTACCCCGGCTGGATTAAATCATCGCCAGCGCTTTGGGCGCTTCCTGATACAGAATAAATAGCGCCATAACAACCAGGAACCAGGCAAAATATTGCTTGAGCTTGTCCTGGGGCGTTTTTCCGGCCATGAAGTTACCGGCAAAGGTGCCGAGAATGCCGATGACTGTGACAATACCCAGGGTTTTCCAGTCCAAAGAAAGGTTTTGGCTCTGCAAGACATCAAGGTACTTGTAAAAGCCGGAAAACGACTTCAGCGCAATGATAATCAAGCTGGTGGCGATGGCCCGGTGCATGGGCAATCCACCCAGCAAAACCAGTGCTGGCACAATCAGAAAACCACCGCCAACACCCACCAGGCCGGTAATAATGCCCACAATCAGTCCATCCAGCACAATTTTCCAGACCTTTCTGTCTTTGGCCTGGCTGGGGTCCAGTTGCGGTGAGGTAATCATGAAATAGGCGGCCAGCAACATGACCAAGGCAAAGAATACCAGTTGAACGATACCGGGGACAAATTTGGCCAGCCAGGCGCCGCCATAGGTGCCAATCATGCCGGGAATCCCAAAGAGGAAAACCGTTTTCCAGTCCACCAGTTTGTCTTTCAGATAAGTCAATCCACCTGCCAGCGCGATGGTACCGACAATAAACAGGGAACCGGCAATCGCCACTTTTTCATCCTGATGAAACAGGTAAACAAGGACGGGGACGGTGAGAATTGAACCGCCAGAACCCATCAGGCCAAGACTCAAACCGATAAGTGCGGCACCGATGTAGCCTAAAATCATGACAGCGTCCTCCAAGGCGTGCGATAGACTAAATTAGCGTATTCTAATATAATCGAGCCATGAAACAAATGAATATTTATTTAAGGAGGCAATGACATGCAGGCGAATATCAAGAGCTTTTATCATTATCCAACATATACCTGGACCCACGTTCTCAGCGACCCTGCCACGGGCAAGGCCGCCATTATTGATCCGGTGCTGGATTATGACGCGGCATCAGCACATACGGGTACAGAGTCTGTGGACGAGGTACTGAAATATGTCAAGGACAACGGTCTGGATGTGGAATATGTGCTAGAAACCCATGCTCATGCGGACCATTTGACTGCGGCCAAACACATTCAGGACAGCCTGAAAACACCGGTGATTATTGGGGAAGGCATTAAAAAAGTCCAAAAGACTTTCAAGCCGATTTACAACCTGGGCGCTGACTTTGACACCGATGGGTCGCAATTTGACCGCCTGACGCGCGAAGGTGAAACAATCACATTGGGTAATCTGGAGATCGAGCCTTTATACACGCCGGGTCACACCAATGACAGCATGAGCTATCTGGTGGGCAAAGACGTGTTTATTGGCGATACCTTATTTGCGCCGGACTATGGCACAGCCCGTTGTGACTTTCCCGGCGGGGATGCCGGCAAGCTGTATGACTCAATCCAGAAGCTGTATGCCCTGGGGGATGATGTGGTCATGCATTTGTGTCACGACTATCCACCGGCGAACCGGGAACCGCAGTCGGCCTTTACCGTGGCTGAGCAAAAGAAGCACAATGTGCATGTGCATGAGGGGGTAAGCCGTGAGGAATTTATCGCGCTACGCACCGCTCGCGACAAAACATTGGCGGCGCCAAAGCTTATCATTCCCTCCATTCAGGTGAATATCAAGGCGGGCGCTTTCCCGGAACCAGAAGGCAATGGCATGGTTTATCTGAAAACCCCGTTGAATACCTTTTAGGGACGCTGTGTGGCGTACTTTTTAGGCACGTTTTCCCTCAGGACCGGTTCGACAGAAAAGTTTTTTTTGTGCTATATTCAAAAGGATTTTATTAACCATCGCGGAGGAGACGCACATGGCTCATGTAGTCGTACTGGGCGCAGGTATCGGGGGGGTGCCTGCCGCTTATGATTTAAGAAAAGAACTGCCAAAAGAACACGATGTAACCCTGGTCAATGCCGGCGAAAACTTTTATTTTACGCCGTCCAATCCCTGGGTGGCTGTGGGCTGGTCCCAACCGGAAAAGGTTTCCGTTGACCTGACGCCTTACATGAAGAAAAAAGGCATCGCCTTTCACCCCCATGCGGCCACCAAAATTGATGCGGACAACAACCAGTTGACTTTGGAAAACGGGGAAACAATCAGCTACGACTACCTGGTTATCACCACGGGCCCAAAGCTGGCCTTTCATGAAGTGGAAGGACTGGGGCCGGATAATGGCCACACCCAATCCATTTGCACCACCGAGCACGCCAGCCGCGCCTGGGAGAAATATCAGGAATTTCTGCAAAACCCGGGCCCTATCGTGGTGGGTGCGGTGCAAGGCGCCAGTTGTTTCGGCCCGGCTTATGAATTTGCCATGATTCTGGATACGGATTTGCGCCGCCGGAAAATCCGTGACAAGGTGCCTATTACCTTTGTGACTTCCGAACCCTATATCGGCCATTTGGGGCTGGGTGGCGTGGGTGACTCAAAAGGTTTGCTGGAGTCGGAAATGCGCGACCGGCATATCAAATGGATCACCAATGCCAAGGTGGACAAGGTCGAATCCGGGAAAATGTTTGTGACCGAGCTGAATGACAAAGGCGAGGAACACAAAAAGCATGAACTGGATTTTAATTTTGGTATGATGCTGCCGGCATTTCTGGGCGTGGATCCGGTCCTGGAAGTCAAGGATATGGTGAATCCGCGTGGTTTTGTTCTGATTGATGAGTTTCAGCGCAACCCCAAGTATTCCAATATCTATTCGGCGGGCGTGTGTGTGGCCATTCCGCCGGTGGAGCCGACTCCGGTGCCCACAGGAGCCCCGAAAACCGGCTATATGATCGAGTCCATGGTGACCGCCTTGACAAAAAACATCAAGGCGGAACTGGAAGGCAAACAGCCCTACGCCAAGGGTACCTGGAACGCCATTTGTCTGGCCGATTTGGGTGATACTGGTGTGGCATTTGTGGCCATTCCCCAGATTCCGCCCCGTAACACCACCTGGGCAAAAAAAGGCAAGTGGGTGCACTTGGCCAAAATCGCCTTTGAAAAATACTTTTTGCGCAAGGTCAAAACCGGCTCTACCGATCCGTTGTTTGAGCGCTATGTGCTGGGTATTCTCAATATTACCCGCTTGAAAAACAAAGCCTAGGCGGCTGTTTTCAATCGTTTGCAAAAACCGGCTGTTACAGGCCGGTTTTTTTTGTGCATGATGCCTTGTTGTCCAAGGGCAAGCACAAAACAATATTTTCTGATAAATTACAGGGACTGGATGGGAATGGGTCAACATAATGCAAAGAAAGTCGATTGATACCAGTGCGCTGGTTAATCAGTGCCTGCACGTATTTACGCGCTCTGCCGCCCACGCGTTTTCAAAAGCGCTTGATGCCACCGCCAAGGAGGTCTTTACCAGGGCCCAAAATGCGTTCAGCAATCAGGAAGAGCAGGTTCTTTTTGAACAATACAACAAACTGCTGGCCAATGCCAGGCGCATGGTACAGCAATTTCAGACACATTGTCGCCAAATGCCCAAGGCCATGCTGGAGCAGGCCGCCGATGAGGGTTTGGGTAGCAGTTTGTCACTGGTCGATGATGAGGAGCTGGAGGTTTCTCTGGGCTTTTCGCAAATGGAAACCCAACTGGAAGTGCGCCAGTATGCAGAGCTTTTTCCGTTGGAAAGGCGTTTGAGCGTTGTCTTCAAAACCCCGAGGCTGGATAAAAACAATATGCCTTTTGGGCCAGCGGCCATCAGTTGGGTGTGTGGGAAAACGCTGGAACGCTCCCAGCTGAATACGGACGTGAAAGTGCAGCTGGTATCCAACCTGGCCAAGTATCTAAACAAAAATGCGCAGGCCATGTACAAGGAGATTAACAGTCTGCTGATTTCAGCCGGAATTTTGCCCCATTACAAGCCGGATATCAAAAAGTCGGCATCCCGCCAAACCAGGCCACATGCAAAACAGCAGCCACAAGATAACCAACCCACTCCAGGCATTATCCGCAGTGTTTCCAGCGAGGAGTTGCACTCCAGTGCCGCAACTGGTTCGGGTTCTGTTTTTCCACCGCCTGGCGAGCAGTCCGGGTTCGCGGCTGGTGCCTTGCCGGGTGATCGGGGTGCTCAAGCGGCCGGTCAGGCAGGAGATGTGTCGGCCAATACTCCACCGGTGAATCCACCGGATCGCGCCTTTCTGGATCAGGCCATTGAAAGATTTTCCAATGCGACAACGCGCAAGCTGTTTGGTGCGCTCAGGCAGCAACACAACACGGGCTCGTCAATGGCGGGCGCGGGATCGCCTGCAGGTGGGGGATTTATCAAGCCCAATGTGGAACCGGCGGCGCTGGACCGGGCTTTGGAGCGCTTTACGCCTCGGCAAACCCGCCTGCCGGTTGGAAAAAAAGGCGTGGCGCAATTAAAAAAAGAGGTGTTGGCTGATATCAAAAATCAGACAGGGTTGTTCTACCCCAAGCTGGGCGCATATGAAGAAGCGGCGTTGGATGTCATGGGCATGGTGCTGGATGAAGTGCGTCAGACTGACACTGTTGACCCGCGGATTATGGACGGGCTTGCCCAGGTTCAGGTGCCTTTGCTGCGGGTGGCTGTGAATGAGCCCGCCTTCTTCGATGAGGAGACACATCCGGCGCGGCAGTTTCTGGAAACCATGGTGACAGCGGCCCAGCGCTGGTATGGCTCAAAGGTTATTGAGGACCTGGATAAGTTTGGGCAAATGGTGACGCGCCGTTTTGATGGCACATCCAGAGCGTTTGCCGAAGCAGGAGACGACCTGCAAAAATTTCTCAACATCGCAGAACTCAAGGCGCAAAAGGCCGAATCTAAGTGGGTGAAAGCCGCTCAGGACAAAGAAAAGCTGGAGCTGACCCGGCAAGAGGTCGACACCCTGATCAATCGCTATATGCGGATTGATATGGCCGGTTTCCTCAAAAATCTTCTGCAGCTGGTGGTGAAGGACTCCATGACCCTGACCCTGCTGCGAGAGGGCAGTGACAGCCCGCAATGGAAAATGCAGGTCAAAGCCATTCAGGCGCTGGCAGACATGACTCACCCGGAAACCGCAGGCCAGATATCCCGAACCGAGCGAGCCACAGCTATTGGCGAGTTGGGCAAAATGATGGACCAATTGGGTTTTTCGGCCAAGGACAAGGAAGCCAGCCTGGACAATCTGAAAAAATGCGCCCAATGGGCAGAGAACAGCCAGCACACACCGGCACCGGAGCCCGAGTATGAAGAAGTGTCTGCATTTAATCCGCTGGCCAGCAAGCGCAAGGCGCATCAGGAAAGGAAAAAGCTGGAAGATTTGCGGCCGCTGACAGAAGAAGAAAACGCCATGCTGGCCAAGTTGCGATTATTGCCCTTTGGCAGCCTGTTTGATTTTGTGCAAAACCAGCAAAGGGACAAAATCCGGTATAAATTGAGCTGGCTGAGCCCGGTGAGTAACAAGGCTCTGTTTGTGACCTTGACTGGCAGCGCGCCCATGGAACGCACGCTTTATTCGCTGGCGATTGATATGGTGCGTGGTGTGGTGATTTATGTTAAGCCTGTGGAGTCCGGATTTTTTGAACGGACATTACAGAAAATCATGGAAGCCCTGCGCGTCAGTGATAAAGGATCAAAAAATGTCATACCGGCAAGCTGAATCAGGTTTTTCCGGGCATGCACTGGGGCTTTGCGCCACGTTTTCTTCAGTTTCCACGGTTTTTTTTTGTTTTTTCTAAACTTTTTCTGTGCGCGCCCTATAATGCGGGGTATGCCCGATGAAGAAACTCCTTCTCAATCCGCTGAACATTCTGACGCCCGCCAGGCTGACCGTTTGCAGCCGGCGGCTGAATGTCATGTCTTCGATGTGCTTGAAGCCACGCCTTTGGGGGAGGTGCTCAATATTTCCAGTGAAGGACTGATGCTGGCTTCCGCCCTGTCCATTGAAGAAGGCAGTCTCTATCAGGTGGAGATACATTGTGCGCTCGATGAAGTTCCCCCCATTGCCGCCGGTATTGAATGCCTATGGACGGCGCCGCATGGCAATGGCGGCACACTCGCCGGCTTTCAGATTATTGATATTTCACAAGCAGGTCAGGATGCGCTATACCGCTTGCTGGAAGCGTCCTGTTAAACCTTCAAGCGCTTTGACGAGTCGGCAGCGTAATAGGTAAATACAAAAAAACCGCAGTCATCTGCGGGTTTTTTTGTATTTACCTTGGTAGATCGCGTTGTTTAGTTGGTCTGTTGCGTGTGGCCGGCTGAGGAGTGGTTTTCAGTCAGCAGTTGGTTAATGTTCTGCACGTCCTCATCGGTGAGCGTGCCCGCGGCCCGTTCCAGCCCCAGCACCTGTTGCAGGTAGTCGTATTTTGCCTTGGCGTAGTCGCGCTGGGCCTGGTACAGGCCGCGCTGGGCAATCAGCACATCAACGATGGTTCGGGTGCCCACCTCATAGCCAGCCTGAGTCGCTTCCAGGGCGGCCTTGGCGGAAATCACCGCCTGTTTGCGGGCTTCCAGACCGCTGATGGCCGCCTTGAGGCCATACCAGGCGCTGCGAACCTGGCGAATAGTTTGCCGCTGGGCTTGTTCAAGTCTGTCCAGCGCCGCTTCGTACTCCTTGCGCGCCTGACGGGTTTGGGAGCTGGTGCGGCCGCCGGAAAAAATGGGCACGTTCAGATTTAGTCCCAGGTTACGGTTGACGGTGTCTTGGTCCACCAAAGCGATAATTTGCTGATAGGTGGGGGAATTGGGATCCGGATCGCGGATGGCGGTATCGAATTGCGTGCTGTTGTTGTGGGTGTAAGCCAGGCCCAGGGTGGGGTAATGCTCTGCACGCCGCAATTTAACGGTTTTCTCGGCGATTTCAGCGCCGATTCTGGCTTGTCCCAGGTTGGGGTTTTCACTCAGAGCCGTTTCTTCCTTGGCTTTCATGGAAGGCAGATTGTTTTCGCTGACGCTCAGTTCTTCGGGTGGCCGCTTGAGGTCAACGTAGTATTCCTGGGTGATTTCATACAGGGCCTCGCGGGCATCCTGCAAGGCATTTTCCGCCACGATGACCCGGGCGCGGGCGGCATCGTAGCTGGCCTTGGCTTCATGCACATCGGTAATGGCGGCCAGCCCGACCTTGAAGCGTTGCTCGGCTTGTTCCCACTGGCGTTTCATGGCCTTCAGCTCGGCCTTGGCAAAACGCAGGCTGTCTTCGGCATTGAGCACTCCGAAATAGGCTTTGGCCACGCGCAGGAGGAAGTCCTGGTAGGCGGCGTCATATTCGGCCGCGGCCAATGCGCTTTGCAATTTGGCGATGCGGTAGTTTTCGATATTGCCCTGATTGTAAATGCTTTGCTGCAAGGCCACTTGCCAGAATTCACGTTCGGTATCCGGTACAGCAATGTCGCCGAACTGGCCAAAAGTCAGGTCGGTTTGGTTCTGGCTGCGTCCGGCTGAACCGTTAATCTGGGGCAAAAAAGCCGAGCGAGCCTGTTTTTTAATTTCCTGCTTGGCTTCTTTTTGGTGGATGGCGGCTGCCAGTTGGGGGTCGCTGGCTTTGCCGCGTTGCAAGACATTTAGCAAATCTGCAGCTGAGGCCGGCAGGGCCAGTCCCAGAGCGATTATTAAACTCAGTTTTTTCATGGGTTGAAATCTCATATGGTGAAATCGGAGGTCTTGGCCGGTTCTTTTAAGGGCGGCACATACGTTTCAAAGGCTGGTGTCATCTGGAGGGAGTCGCCTTTTGTTTGGATAAGCTGCGCTTGCATAATGGGTGCGTGCCCGACGATTGCAAAAATCCGGCCGTCTGGTTTCAGCCAGTCCAATAAAAAATCCGGCTGGCCGGAAACCGATCCGGTGAGGACGATTAAATCATAGCGGCGGTCTGGTTGGTGGGTAAATACATCAGCCTTTATCAGGTGGGCATTGTTGATGCCTTGCTTTTCCAGCCGCTGTTGGGCCTTTTCAATGAAATCGGGGTAAATATCCAGGCTGTCCACCTGTTTCCCCAGTGTGGCCAGCAAGGCTGTCATATAACCGCTGCCGGTGCCCACTTCCAGAATGTCTTCATGGGATTGTGGGTTAACAGTTTGCAGCGTACGGCCTTCCACCACCGGTTTCATCATGAACTCGCCATGCCCCAGCGGCAAGGCCAGGTCAGCAAAAGCCAATTTGCGCTGGGGGACCTGGACAAACTCTTCACGGGGAATGGTTTTCATGGCTTCCAGAACACGCGGGTTGGTCACATCCCAAGCGCGAATTTGGCGGGTCACCATGTTTTCTCTGGCGGTTTCAAAATTCATCATGTTTTCCTTTTAAAACTGGGTTGTTTAGATCAAAAACTCTGGTCATAGCCATTGTGCGTTTGCCACCCGCTGCAAATCGGGCGATAATTCCCAAAAATTCAATAGCTTGGCTGGTTTTTTATGTCGTCGCTGGCATCTGTTTCTCTCAATCGGGACATATTTATGGGCAATGTAACGGAATTTCCAGGGCAAAACCATGGGCCAATGGTCACTTTGAGGCATCTTTCTGTGATGACTCCCAATGCCGAGGGCTTAGGTGATGAGTATTGATACGTCTGAAACTGCGCACCAGCACCCCGGGGCGTTGTTGCGAAAAGGACTGAGGGCCCTGAAATTGCCTACAGACAAGGTTGAGTCCTTGCTTGACTACCTTGCGCTCCTGGAAAAATGGAACCGGGCCTATAATATCACAGCCATCCGCCAGCCGGGTCAAATGGTGGTGTTGCATGTGCTTGACAGTCTGGCGGCCTTGCCTCACATTGAGGGACGAACGGTGGTGGATGTGGGCACAGGAGGGGGCATGCCCGGGATGATCTTTGCCATTATGTGGCCTGACTGGCGCGTGACCTTGCTGGACAGCCGCCAGAAAAAAACCCGTTTTTTGCGCCGCGCCGTCCAGGAACTGGGGTTGCAGAATGTGGAAGTGGTGTGTCAACGGGTGGAAAAATTCCAGCCGGAAGAATTGTTCGATGTGGTAATATCCAGAGCCTTTGCCAATACGGGGCTTTTTTTGTGCCTGGCCGGCCATTTATGCGCAACTGATGGCCGTATGGTGGCCATGAAGGGGCCGCGTGATGAAAGCGAAAGCATTCCGGCGGACTGCCCGTTTGAGCTGGAAAAGGTCACCCCTTTGAAGGTGCCTTTTCTGGATGCTTATCGCCAGCTGCTGTTTTTTCGACCCCGTTCAGCCAAACAGGATGCCTATGAGCCGAAATAGCCGCATTATTGCCATCGCCAACCAGAAAGGTGGCGTAGGGAAAACCACCACGTCCGTGAATTTGGCGGTGGGTCTGGCTCGTCTGAAAAAAAAGGTTTTGCTGATAGACCTGGATCCCCAGGGGAATGCCACCATGGGTTGCGGTATCAATGGCCGGGAACTGGCGCCCAATGCCTGTGACTTGTTGCTGGGCGAGGCAGATATCGCAGCAGTGATTGTGCCGGTGCCGGAGATGGGCTTCGATCTGGTGGGTTCCAACACAGACTTGACCGCCGCTGAATTGAATCTGATGGATGTAGATCATCGAGAGCGCGTTTTGCGGGATGCTTTGCAACCGGTACGGGGTAATTATGACTTTATTCTGGTTGACTGCCCGCCGTCGCTGAGTATGTTGACGATTAACGCATTGACTGCCGCGCAGGGTGTGTTGATCCCCATGCAATGTGAGTATTATGCGCTTGAAGGGTTGACCAGCTTGCTGGATACCATCGAGCGGATTCAGTCAGTGGTGAACCAGGAGCTGGAAATAGAAGGTTTGTTGCGCACCATGTTTGATGTCCGCAATAACTTGTCCACAGAAGTCAGTAATCAACTGATCAGACACTTTGGCGACAAGGTGTTTGCCACAGTGATTCCGCGGAATGTGCGCGTGGCCGAAGCGCCCAGTTATGGCCAGTCGGTGATTGACTATGATCCTCAGTCCCGGGGCGCGATCGCCTATCTGGGGCTGGCCGGTGAACTCATACGGCGTAACAAAAAACGACAGGAGCACGGATAATGGCGCAAAAAAAACGTGGGTTGGGCCGGGGCCTGGATGCCCTGCTGGGCAGCAAGGAAGTAGCGGCCAGCCAGTCTGGCAAGCAAAAAACCGAACAGGCGACCTTGCAGCAACTGGACATTGAAAAAATCCGCCCCGGGCAGTACCAGCCGCGCTCGGCCATGGATGCGGCCAAATTGCGGGAACTGGCCGATTCCATCAAGGCCCAGGGCATTGTCCAGCCCATAGTGGTTCGTCCACTGGCTGCGGGCCAGTACGAAATCATCGCCGGTGAGCGCCGCTGGCGGGCCGCCCAGATTGCGGAACTCAGCCAGGTGCCGGTGGTGATTAAGGATGTGGATGACCGCCAGACTATTGCTATGGCCTTGATTGAGAATATCCAGCGTGAGGATTTGAATCCGTTGGAAGAAGCCTCGGCATTACAGCGGCTTATTGGTGAATTTGACCTGACCCATCAGCAGGCTGCCGAAGCCGTGGGACGTTCGCGGGCGGCTGTCAGTAATTTGCTTCGTCTCTTGGAATTGCATCCTAAAGTCAAGGAGTATGTGGATGATCGTTCGCTGGATATGGGTCATGCCCGTTGTTTGCTGGCGGTGGACAAACAGGAACAGCCAGCGGTTGCTGCAGAAATTATCCGCAAGGGATTAAGTGTGCGCCAGGCCGAGGCGCTGGTCCGAAACTGGCAGCGTCGCGGCGATGAACAAGCGCCAGCGCCCCGCAAGGATCCGGATATCGCCAACCTGGAACAAACTTTGGCTGAAAAATTGTGCGCCAAGGTGGTGGTCAATCATAGCGCCAGTGGCAGGGGTAAACTGGTGATTCATTATCATAGCCCCGATGAGCTGGACGGTATCTTGCAGCGCATTAAATAAAGAGGGCCGCTTTACCGCGCTGCCATCAGCCTGCCCCGGGGCTTTTGTTTCTTGCGGATTGGCTGGCCTTTTGCTAGTATCGCGGATAACCGACCTTAGTATTCAGCGGAGTTTTGCCTGTGCAGCGCATAGTGATTGCCATAGCGGGTTTTCTGGCCAGCGTTTCAGCTGCTGCCGGGCCGCACGCCTATGCGGTTGCCTCAGACAACTTTGATGCGCCGGCAGACAACCTGGTGCGTATTGATCTGGCCACCGGTGACTTTACCGTTATCGGACGCCCGGGCCCCAACTACAATGACATTGAAGGTCTGGCCATGGACGCCAATGGCAATTTGTTTGGCGCTGATGACGCCACCGAGACCCTGCTGGCCATCAACCCCGCCAATGGCACTGCTACGCCAGTGAACAACCATACCCAGAATTTGGGTTTGGGGGACGGCACTACGCCTTATGATTTTGGTTTGAGCTTTATGTGCGACGGCAGCCTCTACCTGGTTTCAGATCAAAAAATGGTTCTCTACCAGGTAAACAAAGACACTGGGGAAGCCACAGAAATCGGCAACCTGGGCAAACACATTACTGCGCTGGCCAGTTATGGAGACACACTTTACGCCATTGGCGCAGAAGGCGATAACAACCTGTATCAGGTAAATCCGCAGACGGCGGAACTGACGCTGATTGGCGCTTTGGGTCTGGCAGAAGCCTTTACGGATGCCGGCCTGGCCTTTGCGGCAGACGGAACTTTATGGGGTGTGGCGGATTACCGGGAGCTGGACCCGCTCAACGGGGCTCCCAGCCAGATTTTTACCGTTAATCTGGAAACCGGCGCGGCCACTCATGTGACTGATACCCTGATCGGTGTGGAGAGTTTGGCTATTGCCCCAGCGCCTGGATGCAATGTGAGCGGGACTCAGGCACGTGTCGTGCCAAGCCTGGGCTGGCCATCAGTTTGGTTGTTGTTGATTTTGTTTGTGTCTTTCGCCTTTCGGGCGCAGCGTCAACGCAACCCGATTAAACCCCTTTAAGCCAATATTGTCTATAATCAAGTGCTGGCCCGGATCAGGGCCGGATGTAGCGCATTATTTTTATTTTCCGGAGCAAAGCCATCATGGGAAACATAGGACCCGTACAACTTGTTATTGTTTTACTCATTGTCGCCATGTTGTTTGGCACCAAAAAGCTGCGCAATGTCGGCAGTGATTTGGGCGAGGCCATCAAAGGATTCAAGAAAGGCCTGAAAGATGGTGAAGAAGAGACAAAAACCGCCGCAGAAAGCCTCACCGATGAAGCTGAGGCATCACAAAACCAGGTAAAGGAAGACATCAAGGCATCCCGAGATAACCACAACAATCCCCGCTCCCATCAGGACTAACCTCCATGTTTGACGTGGGGTTCTCGGAACTCGTACTGGTGCTGGTGGTGGCGCTGATTGTGGTGGGGCCTGAGCGTCTGCCGACAGTGGCGCGCCGGTTGGGCATCTATCTTCGCAAGGCCCGCGAGGCATTTGGTTCAGTCAAGCAGGAAGTGGAAAGGGAGCTGGACACGGCCGCCTTGCAGGAACAGCTACGGCAAAACAATATTCTCGATGACTCCGTGGCTCAGGAAGTCAAAAGCACCGCTGATGAACTAAAAGACCTGGCCCGCAAGGCAGGCGAGCCGGTTCCCGAGCTGAAAAAATGGTCAGACAATGAGTGATGAACAGCCATTTCTTGAGCATCTGGTTGAGCTGCGTTCCCGCCTGATTAAAGCGCTGACTTCGGTCTTCCTGATGGTGCTGGTGCTGTTGCCGTTTTCCGGCAGGATTTACAGCCTGATGGCCGCGCCGGTGATGAAATATCTGCCCGATGGCTCTGGCATGATTGCCACAGGCGTGCTGTCACCGATTTTTACGCCTTTCAAAATGGCCATTATTTTGGGTGTTATTTTGGCCATTCCCTTTGTTCTTTATCAGCTATGGGCTTTTGTGGCTCCAGGCTTGTACCGACATGAAAAGCGCATCGCCCGTCCCTTGCTGGTTTCCAGCATTATCCTGTTTTATCTGGGGTGTCTGTTTGCCTACTTTGTGATTTTTCCCATCCTGTTCCAGTTTTTACCCAGCGTAGCCCCCGAAGGCGTGACCTATATGCCGGATATTAACAGTTATCTGGATACCGTGGTGCGTTTGTTTTTTGCCTTCGGATTGGCCTTTGAGGTGCCCATTGCGGTGATATTGCTGGTGCTGATGGGTGTGACCACGCCGGAGAAGCTGGCCAAAAACCGCCCTTATGTGATTGTGGCTGTGTTCACCATTGGCATGTTGCTGACACCGCCGGATGTGATTTCCCAGACGTTGCTGGCCATTCCCATGTTGCTGTTATTTGAGTTGGGCGTGTTCTTGAGCCGGGCGCTGGTTCGGCGCAAAAACGAAGCGGCGGCAAAAGCAGGAAATTCAAACAACACACCTGGGGTTTAACATACTTCAGCGAGCGACCACAGAAATGCCTTACAGACTCATTTAACCTGCCACAACACCGGCTTCCAGTTTTTGGGATTACGGTCACTGACGTCATAGCCTACGTAATACTTTTTGCCGGCCTCTATAGAGAGAACCAGCTCTTTACCACTCACAGGCTGGGCACTGTGAATTTTCTGCCGTGCTTGCAACCCCCGGCTAATACTGGTGTCAATTTCTTCGGCGGCCACCAGCCGCAAGCGGTGTGTGCCGGGTTTGAGCCACACGCCGTGATCCCGCGCGGGGATTTCCTGTCCGTCCAGACGCACCAGACGTACCGGATAAATCAAGTGGGCCGTGTGGGGAGTGTTCATAATAACAACCCCACTGGGTTCATCGGGCTGGGCAAAAGGCGAAGCCAGCGCCACCTGACTGGCTGTCAGAAACAGGAAAAACATAGCGAAGCGTTTGGTCAATGTAAACATGGGTATTCTCCTGAAATGTGTGTCAATCGCCCGCTTTGGCTATGTGCCACAGCGGTCAAGGAGGAAAGCAATGATATTGAACTTATAAGACCTGCTTTTGTTCCAAAGGTTGCAGAAAAACCGCCATGGACGCCCACAGCGCTTGCCGGAGGTTCCAACCGGCTGGCCAGCGGGCTATAATGACTTTCCTTTTTTTGTCCCCGAATATTATGAAAACTGACCAGCAGAACCCCGTCATTCATCGCAAGGATTATCGCCCGCCGAATCACCTGGTTAAATCCTGCCAGCTTGGTTTTGTGATTGAGCCGGCGCGCACCACGGTCAAGTCCAGCATTTACTTCGAAAAGAACCCCCAGGCAGACAGTGACACGCTGGAACTGAACGGTGTTGATCTGGATCTGGTTTCTATCAAGCTGGACGGGCGCGAATTAAGTGCGGAAGATTATCGTTTGGATGACGAAAAGCTTCTGATTGAGAATGTGCCTGAACAGTTTGTGCTGCAGGTGGAAAACCGCATTTATCCGCATAAAAATACGGCGCTTGAGGGGCTGTATCAGTCCGGAGATTTTTTTCTGACCCAGTGCGAGGCGGAAGGTTTTCGTAAAATTACCTACTACCCCGACCGCCCGGATGTGATGGCGCCATTTGATGTCACCATTGTGGCTGACAAGCACAAGTATCCGGTTTTGTTATCCAATGGCAACCCGGCAGGCGCCGGAGAATTGGCCGATGGCCGTCATTTTGCCCGCTGGACTGATCCCCATCCCAAGCCGTCTTACCTGTTTGCGCTGGTGGCCGGTGACCTCAAACACATCGAAGATCACTACACCACCATGAATGGCGATGAGGTTACCTTGCGCATCTATGTGGAAGAAGAGAATCTGGATTCGTGCGACTATGCCATGGGTGCGCTCAAACGCGCCATGCGCTGGGACGAAGAAAAGTTTGGTCTGGCCTATGATCTGGATGTGTTCAATATCGTTGCCACCAACGATTTCAATATGGGCGCCATGGAAAACAAGGGCTTGAATATCTTTAATGCCAAATTCGTCCTGGCCCGGCCGGACACCGCCACGGACATGGATTTTCAGGGCGTGGAAGCGGTTATTGGACATGAATACTTCCATAACTGGACCGGCAACCGGGTCACATGCCGGGATTGGTTCCAGTTAAGCCTGAAAGAAGGGCTGACGGTGTTTCGCGATCAGGAATTTACCGCTGATATGCAGTCCCGGGCGGTCAAGCGCATTGAAGATGTGCGCGCTTTGCGGACCTTGCAGTTTGCCGAGGACGCCGGCCCCATGTCGCACCCGGTGCGCCCGGATTCCTATATTGAGATCAATAATTTCTATACCTTGACAGTATACGAAAAAGGGGCGGAAGTGGTGCGTATGTATCACACCTTGCTGGGTGCGGAAGGTTTCCGCAAGGGAATGGATCTGTACTTCCAGCGCCACGATGGACAGGCCGTGACCTGTGATGACTTCCGCGCCGCCATGGCCGATGCCAACGACGTCAACCTGGAACAGTTTGAATTGTGGTATAGCCAGAATGGCACGCCGCGGGTGCAAGTGCGTGAAAGCTGGGATGCCGAAAAAGGCGAATACACCCTGCACTTTAAACAACAGCAACCGGACAGCTTCAAGGGAGAAGACTGGCAACCCATGCACATCCCCGTCAAACTGGCCTTGCTGAACAGTGACGGACAAGCCATCCCGCTGTTTGATGATGGCCGCGCGGAAATGGTTTATGAGCTGAAAAACGCCCAGCAAAAACTCACATTCGCTGGTTTGCCTGAAAAGCCGCAGGTTTCCCTGCTGCGGGGGTTTTCAGCGCCGGTGATTCTGGATTTTCCCAGAAGCCCTGAACAGCAGGCGTTTATCATGGCGCATGACACTGACGCCTTTAACCGTTGGGATGCCGCCCAGTCCATGGCCATGGATGTGATTCAGAATGCCTATGCCGCCATTGCTCGCGGTCAGGAGCCTCAGTGCCCCAGCTATCTGACTGATGCTTTTTCCCAGATATTGGCCGATACCGAAGCGGACCCTGCGCTGGTGGCTGAAGCATTGCGCCTGCCGGATCTCAAATCCATGATTACCCTGATGCGGGACGTCAATGTCACGCATTTGCATCAGGCGCGCGAGTTCATCAAGAAACAGGTGGCGACGACATTGCGGGAAGCCTTGGAACAAACCTATCAGGCCAATCAGACAGATGGCGAATATCGGGTTGATCCGGCGGATATCGCCAAACGCAGCCTGAAAAATACAGCCCTGGGCTACCTGATGAGCCTGGAAGATGAGGCGGTCTTCGGTTTGTGCGCCCAGCAACTGGAACAGGCCAATTGCATGACAGATACGCTGGCGGCGTTGACCCTCTACGTTCATCATCAGGGCCCCGGTTATCAGGACAAGCTGGATGCTTTTTATCAGCAATGGCGGCACGACCCGCTGGTGGTGAACAAGTGGTTGACTATCCAGGCCACCTCGCCGGAGGATGGCACGTTGGAATTGCTGGAAAAGCTACTGCATCACGAAGCCTTTTCCATGCGCAATCCCAACAATGTGCGCGCTTTGATTGGGGCTTTTGCAGCGGCCAATCCCGTGCAATTTCATCGTCAGGACGGTCAAGGTTACGAGTGGCTGGCCGATCTGGTGCTGGAGCTCAATGCGCTCAACCCGCAAGTGGCGGCGCGGATTGTCAGCCAGTTTAATAGCTGGCGGCAGTTCGACGCCCATCGCCGGGAGGAAATACGCAAACAGTTGCAACGCATTAAGTCCGCTGGCAATCTCTCCCCGGATGTCTATGAAATTGTCACCAAGGCCATGGAACAGGATGAAAATGAGGATATGAATGTTGCCTGACAGTTGGCCATGAGGAATGCCCCACACATAAAAAAAGCCGGTCTAAACCGGCTTTTTTTATGTGTGTCTGTTTGCGTCAAGTGACAATTTTGGACGGTTTTCTGCTTGTGGGGAGCGGAAACAGGTGCGACCAAGCTGGAAATTGAGACCTGGTTCACATATTGTAATAATTTTTACAAAACTGTTGACAGGAGTGAATCGTTCCTTGAAGATAGGTTTCAACAGCCAGCCGGTGGATGTTCCGGCATAGCCAAGAAGCAGAAATCAGGAGCATGTGATGAACACAGTAGAACTCAAGGTCCCGGACACCAGTCACTTAACCCCCGTACCGGCCGCCATGTTGGCGCGTGCCAAGCGCGCATTCAGTACCCGCAACGTCCCAGCCACGGCGATTCGCCAGCTTTTGACCGGGAAACTGCGGCCAAAACCGGGCGATTTGGTGCTGGCGCGGGTGGACCGTATTCGTCAGCATGCGCGTCTGGAATTAGCCAATGGCCGCCGGGCACGCCTGTTTGTTGATGATCTCATCGTGGTGGCCTACGGCCATCGCTATGCGCCGGATCAATTCGAATCTCTGGTTCCTGGGAATCTCGGGCCTTGTCACTTGGTGGCCGGTGGCGGGGTGGCATCGCGCATGCGTCACCGCAGTCCCAAGGTTAAGCCGCCCACCGAAATCACGCCCATTGGCCTGTTGGCCGACGCCAACGGCGTTCGACTGAATACCGGACAATGGCTTAAGCCCGGGGTTAAACTGCGTCGCAATAACCGCATTGATATCCCCGTTTTTCTTGTGGTGGGCTCGTCCATGAATGCGGGTAAAACCACCACGGCGGCACGCTTGATCAAAGGGTTGAGCGCTGATGGTTACCGGGTTGGCGCCAGTAAAGTGACTGGTACAGGATCCGGCGGCGACTTGTGGCACTTTATTGACGCCGGAGCCGTGGATGCGGTGGACTTTACCGATGCCGGTCATGTGTCCACCTATCGCACTTCCGCCAAAACCTGCCATGCTATCCACCTGGCCCTTGGTGATTTTCTCTCTCAGCAAGGCGCCGATGCACTGGTGGTGGAAGTGGCCGATGGCCTGTTGCAGCAGGAAACAGAAGCCTTGCTGTCATTGCCGGAGTTTCAAGAAGCCGTGACCGCCGTATGGTATTGCGCCGGCGACTCGGGTTCGGCCCTGTTTGGTTTGGACTGGCTGAAACAACGCAATTACGTGATCGAGGCCGTTTCAGGTGTGGTTTCATCCAATCCACTGGCCAGCCAGGAAGTGAGCAAAAACACCGATGTGCCGATTCAGACAAAAGCTGAACTGGTCCAGCCTGGGGCTGGCCACCATTTAATGGAAAAGTATCTCTCCGTGCCGTCCGTTCTCAAAAATATGGCCACTGCTTGAAGCACAAGGGCGATTACAGGGCAAGACGAAAATGAAACCAGATCAAACAGCCAAACGATTTCTCGGCACACAAAGGGATGAGTGGGCTCCTTTCCGACCGCCGCTGGCTTTTTGGTCGCGTAATCGCCGGTCGATATGGCAGTTGGTGGCCTTGGCCCTGGTTCGTGCTGGTTTGGTAACAGCTGTTTTTGCCTTGGTGCGCTGGATCATGTATGGCGTGGAAGCCGGGCAATCAGTGCCATGGTATGCGTTGGTTGTGATTACATTGTTGGCATTGGTTCTGATTGGCTTGCGGGCGCGTGAGCGCGAAGTGGCTGAAAGAATCAGCCAGCGTCATATAAACCGCATTCGCCGGGTGGTGTTAAAACGATTGTACCGGGCCTCGGTGCGGGACATTGGCCGTTATTCTGTTGGCGCCCTGGCATCACGCCTGGGTGGCGACTTGACTGCCTTGCGGCGTTGGTTTTCCTTGGGCTATGCGCGTTTGATCAGCAATGCCGTGTTGATTGTGGTCAGTTTATTGCTGATTGCATTGATCCATCCCCGTGCGGCCATGGTGGTTGCCGGCGCTTTGGCGTTTTCCATTATGTTGTCTCTGGCCCTGGGCGCCCGTTTGCAGGATCATTTGCAGCGCACCCGGCGTGCGCGCATCCGCCTTTCGGCGGCCTTGCTGGAGCGTTTACAAGCCATGCCCGCGGTACGGGCCACCGGTCAGGACCGGCGGGAACTCAAATATCTTGACCGCCTGGGGAACCGGCTGGAAAAAGCGGTATCGGCGACCGGCATGGTGCTGGGCGCCTTGCGGGGGTTGAGCGAAGCCAGCGCCATTCTCTTGATGGTGGCGGTATTTATCTCCTGGCAATGGCTGGCTCCGGGTCTGTCCGCGGCGGATGTGGCGGCGTTATTCAGTCTGGTTTTATTTCTGTCCACGCCGGTCAGGGAACTGGGCCGGGTTCAGGAGTACTACCGAGGGGCGCGCTTGTCACTTGAAAAAATCCGGCAGCTTATGCGTGTTCCCCGGGTGGTTCGAGGGCGTTCCAGACAGATTGGAAAATTGCCCAGACCCGGCGAGGTGCAATTGCAGGGCGTCAGCATAGCGCCTGCAGTTCGGGGATTTAGCGCCCGGGTCTCTGCGGGTGAGAAAGTCGCCTTGATTGGCCCCAATGGCAGTGGCAAAAGTACGATTCTGAGTTTATTGATGGGGCTTATCAAGGCTGATAAAGGTCAGGTATTGTTGCATGGCGTGGATCCTCTGTATCTGGCTCCGGGCGTCAAGGCCAGGCAATTGGGCGCCTTTGGCCCTGATCTGGGTTTATTGCGGACCAGTGTGCGCCGTAACATCGATTACCGCTTGGGCGATTCCACAGATAACGAGATTCTTCAAATGGCTGAATATTGTGGGCTATTGTCACTGTTGCGGCGTTTGCCCAAAGGCCTGGATAGCCTGATTACCGACCACTGCGGAAATATCTCCTCAGGCGAGAAAGCCCGTATTGCGTTAGCTCGGGCGCTCATGGGGCACCCCGGCATTTTATTGCTGGATGAGCCGGAAAGTCACCTGGACAGCAGTGGCCTTAAAGTGGTTCGGCATTTATTGCAAACGTATCCGGGCACCATTCTGGTCAGTACTCATCATCCGGAGTTGGTGGGTTTATGTGACACCACCTGGTCCATGGATACCGGACGCAGCGAGGTGATTAACTTGAACACCATTCGAAGTGTTAACAACCAGTGAATATCAACACGTGCAAAATCAATCTATCGGGGATTATGACATCATGTCTGTAAAAAGTATTTTTGGCACCCGGCGGCGTGGAGGGGACAAGCCGGCGGCCATGTCCAGTGAACATCATCAGGTTATCCGCACTCATTTGCAGCATGACAAGCGGTTCAGTTATTACCTGCAATGGCCGGATTCCCCCGATGCCCGGCGTGTGTTGGTGTTGATTCATGGCATTTCCCGTAATGCATCCGCTTTGATGAACGCTTTTGCGCCTTTTGCGCTGGAAGCCGGCTATACCGTCATTGCGCCGGTTTTTGCCCGTGGCATTTGTGGTGATTTTCAGCGCCTTGGCCGGCGTGGAAAAGGCCCTAGGGCAGACTGGATACTGGATGCCATTCTTGACGAGATGGGTGCTCAGGTGGGGTTGCACCTGCCAAAATTTGATGTTTTTGGTTTTTCTGCCGGGGCCCAGTTTGCGCACCGGTATGCCATGGCGCATCCTCAGCGCATTCGCACCATGACGTTAGGGTCTGCCGGTTGGTACACCTTGCCCAATCAAGACCGTTATCCCTATGGTCTCAGGCTTCGCAGAGAGCTGCCTGGTGTGGCTTTTGCTCCACCACGTTTTTTGCGTGTACCGGTACGTGTTTATGTGGGCAGTGCGGATACCGAACGTGATGCGGCGCTGAATCGTTCCCGGCGTGTGGAAAAAAAACAGGGGCCGCACCGGGTGGCTCGGGCCCAGACATGGGTGGATACCATGAATCGTTGTGCTGCCGAACTGGGCTTGTCCCAGCCAGCGACATTGGAATTAATGCCTGCTGTGGGCCACTCTTTTTCCGAGGCTGTGGAAAAGTATCAGCTGCCACAGAAAATCATGCAGTGGATGACGAATCATGACCAGCCAGGCATGGAGGTTTCATCTGCCCGATCGGAGGAGTCGTGATGTACAGGTGGTATCGTGCGGTTTTATTGCTTGCGGCCTGGGCATCAGTCACAACAGCGGCCAGTATCCACGTTGGCGGTCGCATAGAAGTGGATGCGGCCACCTATCGTGAGGATACCACTCCTTTACCTGGTGGGGTGGAGTGGCGCCGGGTGCGGCTGGATGTATCTGGTAAATTGAGCCGCCGGTGGTCCTATTATGTACAAACTGACTTGAAAAACGTCCGCAATGATTTGCAACTGGCCTGGGTGCGGTACCGTTTTGGCCGCCGGGACAATGTGCAGTTGGGCCGGGTAGAAATGCCGTTTTCCCTGGAAAGCGTGAGCAATTCCAAATACAACCTGTTTATGGAACGGGCCTTGCCCATGGCCTTGACCGAGCGCTATGGCATTGGGGCGGTTTATACGCATGTGGGGAAAAACTGGAACTTTCGCCTGGGCGCTTTTGGTGATGATCACTTTCGTCTTGGCGGACAAAACGATTATGGTCAGTCGTTGGCGGGGCGCTGGGGCATGCGCCACAAATGGCGCAAGGCGCGGGCTTATGTCGGTTTTTCGCTGTCTGCTCGTGAACTGGACGCTAATCCGTTGCGCCCCGTGCGCTTCCGCGCCCGGCCGGAAACCTCTGTGTCCCCGGTGCGCCTGATCGACACTTACTATCTGACCGGCGCCAAACGTCTGAACCGCCTTGGTGCTGAAGGGTTGTGGAAAACCAAGCGCTGGGTGGTGCAAGGCGAATGGCTGGCTGTCGATGTACGCCGGGTGGCGGTGCCGGATGTGCGGTTTCACGGCGCTTATCTGCAGGTGGGGCGAACCTTTAACGGTCAACGCCGGTTCAGCTTTCGTCGCGGTGAATGGGTGAGTCCGGATATTCGTCCGGGAAAAACCTGGGAGCTGGCTGCCCGCCTGTCCTGGCTGGATTTGGCTTCGGCGGATCTGGATGGAGGGTCACAAACCGATGTGACGGTGGGACTTAACTGGTATCCGTTAAAAAATGCGCGGGTGATGTTCAATTGGGTTCATGCCATTGTGCACCCTAACCGTTATGGTCAGCGGGAGACACCGGACATATTGCAAATGCGGTTTCAGTACGAATTTTAGGCAGCTGGCTTAGGCTGCAAGTCAAAACAGTTTAGATTATTCATTGAGGTAATTGTCATGAGCAACATAAGAAATACATACAAGCCATCCATGCGTTGTTGGGGGCTGGTGCTGACAAGTTTTTTGGTGCTTTTATCAACCCGGGGTATGGCTACCTCGGATTTGTGGAGTGACCCTGTACGCTTGACGCATGTTGGCCCGGATTTGAATCGCAACTACGATGCCCGTGAGGCCAGCAGCGCTCATAACAGTAATCGCAATGAAATTTTGCTGGTCTGGGAAGGCACCGACAATGTCCCGGGCGTCGCCGCCGATGAAGCAGAAATATATGGACAGCGCATCAATCCGCAGACCAATACGCCCATCGGCTCCAAGTTCCGTATCAGTTTTACCGGCACAGCCGGAGATGCCCGTTATGATGCCCGCAACCCCGATGTGGCCTATAACGCCATTACCAATGAATATCTGGTGGTGTGGTACGCCGATGACAACAAAAGTGGTGTTGTAGAAGGCGAGTTTGAAATTTATGGCCAGCGGATTGACGGTGATACTGGCAATCTGTTGGGTACGGCTTTCCGCATTTCTGACATGGGTCCTACCGGTAACCGTTCTTACGACGCCATTGACCCGGCGGTGGCATGGAACTCAGTCAACAATAACTATCTGGTGGTGTGGCGTGGTGAAGATGGCACCGCTGGCACGCCGGTGGGCGAGTTTGAAATTTATGCGCAATTATTGGACGGGAATAATCCTGCCCAGCAACTGGGTGTGAATGACCGGCGCATTTCCGATATGGGGCCTGATGGCAGCACGAATTTTGACGCATATTCGCCAGAGCTGACTTATAACGCCACCAACAATGAATTTTTGGTGGTGTGGTATGGCGATGACAACATTAATGGCCGGGTCAGTGGCGAGTTTGAGATCTATGCCCAGCGCCTGGATGGCGCTACGGGGGCTGAAGTTGGCGCCAATGATTTTCCGGTCAGTCAAACCGGGCCTGATGGAGACATCCGCCGGGCGGCTCAATATCCAGACGTTGCCTGGAACGCCGATACCAATGAATACCTGGTGGTGTGGTCAGCCGATGAAACGGCCGGTTTACCGGTGGGTAACGAGTTTGAGATTTACGCTCAGCGCCTGAAAGCAGACGGCACGGCCGTGGGCCCGGATGACTTCCGTGTTTCGGCCATGGGTCCGGAGTCGAACAATAATTTCGATGCTTTCCGGCCTCACGTGGCCTACCACCGGGCCGGCAAGCAGTTTGTGGTGGTCTGGCGGGGCGATGATACCGTGGACGGCGAGTTTGAAGTCTATGCCCAGCGTTTGGACGGCAAAAGCCCTCAGGTGCCGTTGGGCACCATTGGCTACCGCCTTAGCCACGCCGGGCCGGACAACAACTTGTTATACGATGCCCGCCGCGTTCATATTACTGAAAATATCACAGATGGCACCGTTTTTGTCAGTTGGGAGCAGGAGGATAACAGCGCTGACCAAACTGAAGGTGAATTCGAGATTTTTGCCGCCACGCTGTCAGCTCACGATTTTGTCCTCAATGATGGCGTGACCGGATCCTGGTACGATCCCAACCATGATGGCGAAGGCTGGATGATCGAACGCCTGCCAGGTGATGGTGTTTTGGCTGTGTGGTATACCTATCGGCCGGATGCGCCGGTGCAGGCCTGGTTGGTGGCCACCGGGCATGTGGTGAATAATCGTGTTGTGCTGGATGCGACGCAAATCACATCTGGCGGCCAGTTTGGTCCGGGTTTTGACCCCAATACCGTGGTGCGCACTGATTGGGGCGGCTATGCCATTGAGTTTGATAACTGCACCAATGGCCAGGCCAGCTACGCCAGCCAGTTGCCCGGTTTTGGCCAAGGTCACTTGGGTCAGGTCAAGCGTCTCACCACGGTGGCGGGGCTTAACTGCACCACGCCAGGGGCATCCAGCGACCCTTATGCCGGTATCACTGGGGCCTGGTTTGACCCCAGCCATAATGGCGAGGGCTGGGTGCTGGAATACCTGGGTAACAATACATTACTGATGGCCTGGTTTTCTTATGACGGGTTGGGCAATCAACGCTGGTTTTTGGGTATCGGCAACGGCCAAAACGGGGTGTTTGAGTTCCCTGATGTGCAAACCACCAGTGGCACGGTATTTGGCCCGGCGTTTGACCCGACGGCTGTGCAGCGGACGTTCTGGGGCACTGTGACCATGACCGTTAACAGTTGCAACAGTGTGACGGTGGACTACCAGGGGCCTGCAGAATTTGGCAGCGGACAGCTTGTGGCGGTGCCGATTGCACCGGTGGCGGGTTTGGCTTGCAATTTGTAAAAACCATTGCAAAAAACAGGGAATGAATGTAAATTTCCGGTATGCAGCAGGCAGAATCCACACACGATGATAAAAATCAGCAAGCGGGCAAAGTCAAACGCTTGCTGAGTTTTATCGCCTGGCGGATTTTCCGGCCGCTGGCCATCATATTCTTGCGCCACAATGTGCCTTACAAAACCGCGGCCACCTGGCTCAAGCAAGCCTATGTGGATGTGGCCATGAATAACCCCGAGTTCAATATCAGCGGCAAAAAGCAAACCAAATCCCGCGTAGCGGTCATCACTGGTTTGACCCGGGTAGAAGTGGATCGTATTCTCAAGTTGAAAGACCCCCTGAAAGGCACCGAGCAACAATGGCACCGGGCCACGCGGGTGCTCAGTGGCTGGGCCAGCGATCCCGAGTTTCTCGATGAGGACGACAAGCCGCGAACTATTCCGATAAAGGGTGAGCACTCCTTTGCCACCCTGGTTGAGCGCTATTCCGGCGGCACCACGTTGAATTCGGTGCTGGATGAGGCCATCAAGTCCGGCGCAGTGGAAAAATGTGGCGACAATTGCGTGCGGCTGGTTCGGCAGGATCTGTTCGGCAAGGCCGATAAAAGGCTGCTTAGTGAGCTGGAGGTCATTGGCATTACCGCCGGTGATCTGCTCAACACCATTGAATATGACACCCGCCCCGGGCAGGAGGATATCTGGTTGCTACGGTTGATTATTCAGCGGGATGTGCCGGAACACCTGCTGCCACCATTGAAACAGATGGTGCATGATGAAACTACGGAATTTTTACATGGGTTAGACAAAAAATTAACCCGGGCATTGAAAGATGGCATGTCAGAGGACCTGGAAAATACAGGTCGCATCAAACGCATGGGCCTGGGCGCCTATTACTATCAGGACAACGATGATTGGAGTCAGTCATGAATTTTCTTAAATTTCACCGGATTTTCGTGGCATGTGGCCTGTGCGTTCTGGGGCTTGCGCCAGAAGCTCCGGCGCAGGTGGTGTTTAACGATATCCGCGGGCTGGATGTGGATAGCGCCACCTTGATTACCGTGGATGACGCGGTCATCACCCCGCCGCAGCTCCAGGAAATTATTGGCCTGGGTTACAAGGGGCGTTTCCGGGTCGGTAATGATGTCAATGCCAGCCTCAGCCATGGCACGCTGACCGAATTGCATCTGATTATTGACTATAAAGGCATTGTGACGGCCACCAGTCCGCTGCGGGTGATGGATCAGCCGGTGTTGGTGACAGGCGACACAGTGCTGGTGGGCGTCAATGACGTGTCTTCCCTGCAAATTGGGGAAGAAGTCACCATCAGTGGTGTCATCGCCGCGGATGGGTCTATGCAAGCTTCGCGCCTGGAAAAACCTGCCCAACCCTTGCTGGAATGGAAAGTCCGTGGTTATGTGCAAGCCGTGGGCACACCCGTGGGCACGGTGCAGGTTGGCAGTTTATTGATTGGCAGTGCGTCGGTGACAGTGACTGGTTGTGCAGGCAGTATGCCCGTGGTGGGCGACTTTGTCGAAATCGAAGGGACAGCCGATGCGGCCTATAGCGCTGGAGGCATTTGGCAAACAGCCAGCACGATGAGCTGCCAGGCTCCGGATATTGACCAGGACCCTGCCGGGGAAGTTCCGGCCTTGATAGAAGGTATTATCGCATCGGTGATTGATTTTTCCTCATTTGTTATCAATGGTGTGACAGTGCTGATTGACAACAACACGGATATTGACAATGGCGAGCTGGAGCACCTGGATGTGGGCACCAAGGTGGAAGTGCAAGGCATTCTGGACAGTGACAACGGCCTGCTATCAGCCAGCAAAATCCGCTTTCTGGATATTCGCCTGAAGGCCAAGGGTGTCGTGAGCCCCGCAGACATTCAGCCTGGAGAGAGCATCACCTTGTTTGGTCTGACCTTTCAGTCCACGCCGCAAACCCGTGATGACGAAGGCATTTTGGCCAATGGCCTGAACCAGGATCGGCAAGTAGAAGTACGGGGGTTTGTGGACGAGTCCGGCCAGCTGTTTGCCCTGCGGGTGCGCGACCGGGGCAGCCCGGATCCGCAGAATGCCGAATTGCGTGGTCCGGTAACCAGCATCAATCCGCCGTTATTATCCATTCAGGGCGTCATGGTCGACACCAGCGCCAGTACCTTCATGCTGGACGATCAACCCATCAGTGCGGCGGACTTTTTCGCCATGCTGCAAACGGGTTCGCAAATCGAAGTGGAGTACGCGGTTTATGATGCAGCCACCGGCCAGTTCAGCGGGGGTGTGGTGGATATTCACGAAGCAGAAACCGAGGATTACCCCGACAGTGGGCCGGGCGATCCTGTGGCCGACAAGGCCGGATCGACCACCAAGGAAATTATTGGCCTGGGCTTTACCGGTGGCCGTGGTGTGGCAACGGTGACGCGTACGGACAACATCATTTATCGTTCATCCTTTGAGTAACGAGTTCGTTATCGCTCAGTGGTGTGTCTGTAACAGCCTGTGACAACTGCCTGAGTCATAGTGGTTTACTTTTGCTCTCGCCTTGGCATAATAGAATCCCATGGAGGAGAGCCGGGAGAGCCGTATGAAAAACCGTGATAAAACGACGCGCCAGGTCCACGCGGCGGTTTCGAGTGATGCTCATAAAAAGCCCTATGTTCCCCCAAGCCTGCAACCTTGTGGTGATGTGCGTGACGTGACCATGGGCGGTTCGCCGGGTGTGGGCGACAGTGGCAATGGCGCACTGGAAAAACCGTTTGGCACCTGATGCCGGTTGGCTGGCAGTAGCCGCCGCATTATGAATGGCCGTCAGTCACGGCCGTATGTTCGACGTTGTCCCGGCCTTGCCGGGATTTTTGCTTTCTGCTTGTGGATATTAGCCCCGGTTTATGAGCCAGCGATTACGCGTCAGTGAAACCAAAGTGACTTACCGGGTGGCCGGTATACCGGTGCGGAGCGCTTATCCTGTGGCGGCGCTGGCGCCTTTCGCGGTGCCTTCTGCAAACAGCTCGGAATCAGGGCAATCCGGTTTATCGTCCCCTATTGACTTGTCCCTGTTGCAATCACCACAGGCGTCTTTTGCGATTCGCTTGCATACCGAAGCGCTATCAAATTACCGGTTTTCCGGCCATATTACGCTGGGGGCGGCCAGCTATGACTTACGGGCCTGGTGGCCGGATGATGAGATCTGCATGATGCAAGCTCGGCGGAATCAACCAGAAAATGGCGGAGACCATCATACTTTCGTTGTTGATGCCCGTGGCGTGACGGCGGCACGTTTCAGCCTGCCGGGTGTGCCAGCGCAAGGCCGCCCGCCTGACGAATGTTTGCTGCTGGGTCCAGCACTGGCGGTATCCCTGGCCATGCGCGGAATTTTTTTGCTGCACGCCTCAGCGGTGCTTGTGGATGGTGTGGTGTGTGTGTTTCTGGCGCCCTCAGGCGCGGGCAAATCCACGCTGGCGGCCGCCCTGGCGGCTCAGGACGATGTGCGGGGCTTGGCTGATGATATCGTGCCGATGGTTGCGAGAGCGGACAAGGCGGTGTCCCTGATCCCGGAGTTCCCCCAGTGGAAGTGGCCACCAGCATGGCAGCGGCGGTTCCCACAGACAGCAGTCAGGCAGAACATCCGCTGGTTTTTTATTCATCCTCTGGCTGCCGATGCGACGCAATCAGTGGCGATAGAACCGCTGAAGCCGGCTGTTGTGATGCTGAATCTGGCGCGTCATGGTGTGGCCACCCGGTTGTTGAATCCCTATTGGCTCCGGCAGCATCAGCAAGCCTGTCAGCGTGCAGCCAGCCTGCCGGGTATGACGCTGCATTATCCCCATCGGCCGGAAAATCTGGCCATCGCCTGTGATCTTGTCCGGCGTTATGTGCAGGAGGCCAGTCATGCGCTTTAGTAAGCACCGGACATCCCGGCGCTGGCAGAAACTGTGTTTTGCCGCAAGCCGGCCGCTGGCCTTATGGCAGGCGCGTCAGCATCTTAAGCGGGTGCGGCGGCAACTGGCCTGTTATGATATACGGCGAGTGTTGAATTTCCCCCATGAAAAACCGTTGCCAGTGGATCCTGAACATGTCGAATTGCTTTACCAGCTGGCGGCCCGGGGGCTACGGCACTGCCGTTGTTTGCCGCAATCTGTCGCTGTGTTTCAGAATTTGCGGGCCCGTGGTGTTGCTGTCCGCCATGTGATTGGCGTCAATCCGGCGCATCGTCACGGCCAAAAGCTGTGGGCGCATGCCTGGGTGGAGCGCAATGATATTGGCGGCCATTGGGACTGAGAAAACTGAGTGGTTGTTAACCGCAACTGGAGGTCAGGTATGTTGATGTCATCACTTTCGCCCCTGGGAGAAGTCATTTCGATACTGCTCACGATTTTTATCTGGTTACTGCCAGCGGCCTTGATTAGCCGCTTTGGCCGCACCGAGGAAAACGAAAAGGTGGCTTGGGTGGTCGGAACCTTGGTATTCTGGCCCGTATGGATTGCCTATCTGCTGCTGGCGCCGATCAAGAAAAAGCGTTAGTGTGCGGCGTTAGACGTTTCTGGCCGTTTTTTTGCGTCGTCTGGACACCCACCATAACAGATAGCCAGAAAGCACCACAACCACTGCCGCCGGGGCGATAACGCGCAGGAGCGTGTTGTTGAAATTCTCGCGCTGGTCAAAGTCCAGAATATGCAGCATCCAGAGAAAATCAAAGGTGCGCCACCAGTTATTGCGCCGGGCCAGCACCTGGCCGTCCACCGGGGAAATGTACAGATGGGTCTGGCGGGCATCATCCAGCATAACCCGCCATACCGGTAGCGGCCCTTTGTATTCTGATGGCGGATTCTCTTTTATCCAGTTGACCGATTGAACTTGGGCCGGCCTGGTATAGTCTTGCAAGGCCTTTTCCTGTGCCTGTTTGGCATCGAGAAAGGGCAGCTTTTCCCCGCTTCTGGCATCCACACGCGCGTAAGGGTGTTTGCCGCCATACATGCCTGTGTTATAGAGGGCATAAACCGGTTGACCTTTGGAGCTGTTTTGCAGGCTCAGGCGGTGGACGGGGTTATCACTGGCGGCAATGATCTGCGCCGGTGACAGCAAGGCGGTATCGGCGCTGAGTGCAGGCGATGGCCGGGATTGGCTGCGGTCTTCACCTCGAACGGTTTTGATGTGAACCAGGGAGAAGTATGCGCCGCTTATTGTCCAGAACAGCAATTGAATGCCGATGATGATAGCCAGCCAGCGGTGGGTTTTCCGAATCATGAGTTTTGGATTCATGCGGGTATCCTGTTCAATGGGGTGTCAGCCAATGTGCAGCCAGTGTCGCTTTCTGCGGCAGCGGGGATTATAGCCTTTTGTTTGTGAGTTTGCCCGGCACGGTATTTCATACAGATGAAATCAAAGCATCTGTACGGATATTTTGGCTGAGAATTCATGTGGCGGAGGGGTTACACTAATGCCGAGTGATTTTTACGAGGATCGATGATGCACAACGACATACTGGTTTCCAATCTTGAGATTGTTTTCGGCAAGCGCATACAGAAACACCTGGGGCTGGTGCAGGGCAGTTCCGTGCGCGCCAAGCACGCGGGTAAAGACCTGCTGGCAGGTTTCAAGAATTTCGTTGGCGGTGAACTGACGGCCTATACCGAATTGATGCAGGAATCCCGGGCCGAGGCCATGGAGCGTATGCTGGCCCAGGCCCAGGCGGTGGGGGCCAATGCCGTGCTGAATGTTCGCTTTTCCACCGCCAGCATCGCGGTGGGCGCGGCGGAAATCTATGTGTATGGCACTGCGGTGGTGTTGGCGGAGGAATAAAGGCATGGAGATTCTGGTCCAACTGGCTATTTTGGCGTTTTTGCTGATGGTGGGTTATTTTGCAGGCTCCCGGCGGGAAAGGAGGCATTACCAAAGCATCATGGCGCGGGAGAAACACTTAAACCGCCTGCCAGCGGTGGCCTCTCGTGTCCCGCCTGCCGATGGCCGCTATCAGCAGCGGTTGGTGGTGGGCAATGCGGTGATTGCCAACGATTATTTCAAGTTTTTTCTGGCCGGCTTGCGGCAATTTTTTGGCGGCCGTATTCATGCTTATGAAACCCTCATGGACCGGGCGCGGCGGGAAGCGGTTTTACGGATGAAAGCCGAGGCGCAAAAATGTGGTGCCGAGCTGATTTTTAATGTCCGTTATGAAACCGCCAACCTGAGTTGGGGGCTCAATAATGGCATGGGCGTGATTGAAGTCATGGCCTATGGCACGGCACTGATTCCAGGCAGATAGTAACGCCACGAGGCAGCCTGTGGATTATCGCAACTCGCATATTCCCGAAGGCATCAATACCGCCCCCGGGCACAAGCCGTTAACAGAGGCCGCCTGGTTGCTGGTTGGCGCCGTGGTCGTGGTGATACTGGTGACAGTGGCATTGACGGCTGTGACGGGCTGGCTGGCCAAACTGGTTCCTTTTTCGCAGGAAAAACATTTGGCGGCCCGATTTGCGCCGGTGGCGCCAGTGACCAACTCTTCACTGGCGGCGTATCTGGACACCCTCAAGCAGCGGTTGGCGAGGCAGATGGAGATGCCTGAAGGCATGGATATCACCTTGCATTATGTGGATGACGAGACTGTCAATGCCTTTGCCACGCTGGGTGGGCATGTGGTGCTTTTTCGGGGGTTGCTGGAGAAAATGCCGGACGAAAACACCCTGGCGATGGTTCTGGCCCATGAGATGGCTCATATCAAACACCGTGACCCCATCGTGGCTTTGGGGCGTGGCACGGTGCTGGCTTCCGTGCTGGCCAGTATCTTTGGTCGCACGCCAGCGCCACTGGACGCCACGGCGATGCTGACACTGCTAAATTACAACCGGCGTATGGAGTTAGCCGCAGATGCCGCCGCTGCCCGGGCGCTGTATGGGCTTTACGGCCATTTGAGTGGTAGTCAGTGGTTGTTTCAATTGTTCGAGGCGATGCAGCATGGAAAAAAAGCAGCATGGGAAGCGTTTTTTCAGACCCATCCGCTCAATGCTCAAAGGCTGCAACAATTGCGTGCGTTGGCAGACCGGAATCACTGGCCTTTGTCGGGAAAGGTCACACCGTTGCCGCCGGAACTTCATGACTGGCTCTGAATCTTTTTGGCTTTTTAACAGAGAGCATGGCGAGCATATGGCGGTTTGCAGATGGTGCCCAGGCACTAAAAAGCCCTGAAAGATCAGGGCTTTTTCGATGGCTTCAGTCTTTTTTGGCCGAGGATGGCTTGTCGCCGGGTGATTTTTTGTCAGTGGTTTTTTTGTCTGAGGACGCACCACTGCTTCCGGCATCATTATCGGCCAGATTTTTCTTCTTGCCACTTTTGAAGTCGGTTTCATACCAGCCGGAGCCCTTGAGGCGAAAACCGGCTGCTGACACCAGGCGTTTCAGCGCCGGTTTGCCACAGACCGGACATTCCCTGAGGGGCGCCTCACTGATTTTTTGCAGCTTTTCGGTGCGTTCACCGCAGGCTTCGCAACAGTATTCATAAATCGGCATGTGTTTCTCCTGTCTGTTTGATATCCCGGTCGAGAAACAACACATCAAATCACCGGCACAAGGCCGGTGATTTGAGGGGCTGCGCGGATTTGCCTGATGGCATCAGGATTTTTTGCGGAAGGTTAACCGTCCGTTTTCGACGTCGACCACCACTGTGTCGCCAGGCTGGAATTCGCCGTTGAGTATGGCTTTTGACAGCGGGTTTTCCAGCTCGGTCTGGATGGCCCGCTTCAGCGGCCGGGCGCCATAAACCGGGTCGTAGCCGATATTGCCCAGGTAATCCAGCGCGGCATCGGTGATTTCCAGATTGATATCGCGCTCCTTGAGACGCCGGGCCAGCCGGTCGATCTGGATTTTGGCGATTTTGCGAATGTCTTCCTTGGACAATGGGTGGAAGACCACAATATCGTCGATCCGGTTGATCATTTCCGGCTTGAAGTACTGGTTGACCCGCTCCATCACGGCTTTCTTGATTTCGTTGTACTTCGCGCCTTCTTTGGTTTTTTGCTGGATGATATCCGAACCCAGGTTGGATGTCATAATAATCACCGTGTTGCGGAAATCCACAGTCCGGCCTTGTCCATCGGTCAGGCGGCCATCATCCAGGATTTGCAGCAGAATGTTGAACACATCCGGGTGCGCTTTTTCCACCTCATCCAGCAAAATAACTGAATAGGGGCGGCGGCGTACGGCTTCAGTCAGGTAACCGCCTTGCTCGTAGCCCACATAGCCCGGAGGCGCGCCAATCAGCCGTGACACGGAATGTTTCTCCATGAACTCGGACATGTCAATCCGCACCATGGCGTCTTCGGAGTCGAACAACGACGCAGCCAGCGCCTTGGCCAGTTCGGTTTTACCCACACCGGTGGGGCCAAGAAACAGGAACGAACCAATGGGGCGGTTGGGATCGGCCAAACCGGCGCGTGAGCGGCGAATGGCGTCGGCCACGGCCTTGACGGCTTCGTCCTGACCAATCACCCGTTTGTGCAACTCTTCTTCCAGGTGCAGCAGTTTCTGCATTTCGCCTTCCATCATTTTGGACACAGGGATGCCTGTCCACTTGGAAACCACTTCGGCGATTTCGTTTTCACCCACCTTGTTACGCAGCAGCTGCATTTTCTTGTCGCCGCTTTGTTCGGCTTTTGAGGCTTCCTCGATTTTCTTTTCCAGTTCGGGAATGACGCCGTACTGCAGCTCGGAAATGCGTTGCAAATCGTGGGCGCGCATGGCGTTGTCCAGCTCGATCTTGGCGCGGTCCAGCTCCTCTTTGAGGTGCTGTGAACCTTGCACCATGGCTTTTTCCTCTTGCCAGATTTTTTCCAGCTTGTTGTATTCCTCTTCCATTTTGGCGATTTTTTCATCCAGCTCGGCCAGGCGCTTCTGGGAGGCCTCATCAGTTTCTTTTTTCAGAGCCTCGCGCTGGATTTTTTGTTGGATCAGGCGCCGTTCCAGCCGGTCCAGGGCTTCGGGCTTGGAGTCAATCTCCATGCGGATGCGGCTGGCGGCTTCGTCCATCAGGTCGATGGCCTTGTCCGGCAATTTACGGTCGGAAATATACCGGTGCGACAAGGTGGCCGCGGAAATCAGGGCCGGGTCGGAAATATCCACGCCGTGGTGAATTTCGTATTTTTCCTTCAGGCCCCGCAAGATACCCACGGTGTCTTCCACGCTTGGTTCGCCCACGTAAACTTTCTGCATGCGACGCTCCAGCGCTGGATCCTTTTCGATATATTGGCGGTATTCGTCCAGTGTGGTGGCGCCAATCATGCGCAAGTCGCCACGGGCCAAAGCCGGTTTGAGCATGTTGCCCATATCCATGGCGCCATCGGTTTTGCCAGCGCCCACAATGTTGTGCAACTCATCAATAAACAGGATGACGTTGCCTTCCTGTTTTTCGATTTCATTCATGAGGGCTTTCAGGCGCTCCTCAAAATCGCCACGGTATTTGGCGCCAGCCATCAAGGCGGCCATATCCAGGGCCAGAATGCGTTTGTTTTTCAGTGTCTCGGGCACTTCGCCATTCACGATGCGCTGGGCCAGTCCTTCGACAATGGCGGTTTTACCCACGCCCGGCTCACCAATGAGCACCGGGTTGTTTTTGGTGCGGCGTTGCAATACCTGGATGGCGCGGCGAATTTCTTCGTCACGACCAATGACCGGATCCAGCTTGCCTTGTTCGGCGCGGGCGGTCAGGTCTACTGTGTACTTGTCTAGGGCTTCGCGGTTTTCTTCTGCGTTGGGATTATCCACTTTTTCTCCTCCTCGGATTTCGTCAATGATGCGTTCGATAACGGACTTTACCGCGCCGGCGTCGGCCAGGGATTTACTGACTTCGTTATCGCTGTTTAACAGGGCCAGCAAAAACATTTCGCTGGGCACATAGGTGTCACCCCTGGCCTGAGCCAGTTGTTCGGTTACATTCAGCAGACGGCCCAGGTCATTGGAAATGGTGACTTGTCCCTGGTTGCCGGACACTGTTGGCAGTCTGTCCAGCAGTTGACCCAAACGGCTTCGCAGCTGGTTGATGTTGACACCGGCCTTTTGCAAAATGGAGCGCACGCTGGAATCGGGCTGATCCAGCATGGCGATCAGTAAATGAACCGGTTCAATAAAATTGTTGTGTTTGCTCACGGCCAGGCTTTGGGCCTCGGCCAGTGCTTTTTGGAAATTGGTGGTCAGTTTTTCAAAATTCATGTCTCTCCCCTGAATGATATGGAGTCGTGTACGTTATTTTTACCTGTCGCCTAAATGGGGGCGGCACGGGTAAATTCAACTCCGGGTAGGCAGTTTCATGATTTTTTTACGCGGCGGATTGGAGGATGAGGGCCGAAATCCCCTGTTTCTACGAATCCAGGTTTACCGTTGGAGCCAAATTAAACTGGCCTGACGCCCTGTGTCTCCCTGACGGCGGGTATCGCGTCGATGGGAGTAAAAAAGAGACGGGTTCTGGAAGGTGCACAGCGGTGTTTGAGCAATGGATTTGACTTGGCACCGCTGCAATTGGTGGCGGGCAATGCCTTTCAGGTCTGCATGCCATTGGCCACTATCATTGGAATAATAAAAGTGCTTTGCCAGGTGGGGATCTTTCTCGATAAAGCGCTGCCGAAACGCCACATCAACGGCATAGTGGCTGTAGCTGATGCCCGGACCGATCCAGGCGCTCAGGTTGCAGGGCGGTACGGCCATGGCCTGAATGGTTTTGGCGATGATGCCGGAATACAGCCCCCGCCAGCCCGCGTGCACCGCAGCCACCACGGTGCCTGGGGCATCACACAGCAAAATGGGCAAACAATCGGCGCTGAGCACGCCACAGATTACCCCCGGAATGCGAGTGATGCAGGCATCGGCCTGAACGAATCCCTGCTTGGCGGATCGATGGCTTTCATCCAGTTCCACCACCTTGGCGCTGTGGGTTTGACGCAGAAAGCGGGGCTCATGGGGCAGGTGAGCATGCGTGGTTAAATGTTGCAGATTCTTGTGGACCGCAGGATCGGAGCTGAATACCCCGAGATTGAGAGACTCAAAAGGCGCTGTGCTGAATCCGCCTGTTCTCAGGCTTTGAATGGATAAAACATTATTCGGGTGCTTCCATTCGGGGTTGAAAAAGGTACGCATGGTCTGTGTTCAGCCAAAAGGAAATAGCCTAGCACAAGCGCCTGCCAAGGGCTGCGAAAACTACTCGAAGCTGGACTGGTAAATAGGGTCGTTGGGGTTCGGGTTGCAGACCAGAACACCGTCCACACTGGTGGCGGTAATGAGGGTATTGCCAGCCACGTAGGTGATTTCCGCATTGGCGGACAAGGGATAGTTCATAGAGTCCAGACGCAAGACGAGAATGGTTTCCGCATTGCCCTGAGGGGTGCCTGCGGGTGTACACAGCAGGGGTTGCTGGCCTGCTTGGCTGGTGACATGCACGGTATGGTCGGCAGGGGTGAAATGGGCACTGCCCATCTGGGCATAATCAACGCCATCCAGACGCAAAGTGATCCCGGCCATGGCGGTTCCGGTGGCGGCAAGCAGTAAGCTCACACAAAATCCAGTCAGGGTCGGGTAAGTTGTGAAGGTGTTATGTCTCATGGGATAGCAGGCTATTTGCAAAATATCAGGGGGGTTATCTCGACAATTGCATCCACTTTATCAGATGCGCTGTTAAATTAGTGTTTACTAAAGAAAGGAATTTCGCGAAAAAGCACGGCACCAGCCGTGTTATGGGGTGATGAGCCGCTGCGTGAGAAGTGGCTGGTGTGATCCCACGGTTCGTCACAAAAAGATTTGTGAAAACCATGGTGCCGAGGAGAGGACTTGAACCTCCACGGGGTTTCCCCCACTAGCACCTGAAGCTAGCGCGTCTACCAATTCCGCCACCTCGGCAGTGCAGGACGCGTATTCTACCCAAAGCATGAGACAAAAACAACGGCAAAAATTGCCAACAGGGCATTTTTTAGGGTGCTGCGGGGCTGTGAAGTGATGTGGCTTTAAAGACAAGGAACGAAACGGTGGTCAGGTGGCTTAAATGGTGCGGGTTTGATGCAAGTCAAGTGAGGCCTTATATGAGCTATTTATAATATACACAGAGCTTCACAGCGAAGCGCTCACTGAGTTTTAGTATCAAGGAGAAGACCTTATGAGAATAAACAAAAAACTTTGCGCGGCATTGATGGCCGGTGTGTCCCTGGGTATGGCGGGGCAAGCGGCTGCGGTGGAAAAAGGCGACTGGCTTTTTCACGTGCGCGGCATCAACATCAACCCCAATGATGACAGCAGCCCCTTGCGCATCGACGGCTCGCTGGTGGCCGGTACCCGTGTGGGTGTGGATAGTTCAAATTCGTTGGATTTGTCTTTGGCCTATATGCTGACCGACAACGTGGCGGTTGAATTGCTGGCTGATCCGAGTTCCCGGCATGAAGTCTTTGTTTCTGGCCTGCCTGCCGAGCTGAATGTGCCGGACGGCACCCAGGTGGCGAAAGTGAATGTGTTACCGCCGACGGTTTTCCTGCAATATCACTTCAACCCCACAGGAACAATCCGCCCTTATGCGGGTCTCGGCCTGAACTATACGCTGTTTTTCAACAAGGACCTGACCCCGGTGGCTCAAGCCGCCTTGGGTGCCAGTCGTTTGGATCTGGATAACTCTGTTGGCCTGGCCGGACAGGTGGGTGTGGATTTTGCCATGCACAACAATTGGTCATTTAATGTGGATGTCAAATATATTCAAATTGACTCTGAAGCCAGTTTTGACTCAGCCTTGGGCCGGGTATCGGTGGATGTGGATATTAACCCGATGGTGATTGGCGTGGGGTTTGGTAAAACATTCTAGGCAGTTAATGCCGGTTTGGACTCATGTGTTCACTGAAAACCGCCTGCACATTAAGCAGGCGGTTTTTTATTGTTTTTGCTCAGTCTGGTTGTGTCAACAACGCGCGGCCCCATATTAGGCGCACAGGATGTACAGGTCATGGGGGATGCGCATTGGCCCTGTCAAGCATGCTAAAATGAAATCAACCCAAAAAAGGCATAATTAATGAGTAAAAAGGACAAAAAACACCAGGGATCATTTGCTGAAAAAAAGCAGCCTCGATCATCTTCTGACAAACAACGCCCCAATATCAAGAACCCTTACAACATTCCGGACCCGGACTTTGTCACGGAGGCGGCCAAGTATGACAATCCCGTGCCCAGCCGACGCGCCTTGCTGGATTTTCTCGCCCAGCACAAAAAGTGGCTGAACCTGAAGGAGATCGCGGAGAAAATCGGCATCCGCACCGACGAGGAAATGGAAGCCTTGCGCCGGCGTTTGCGGGCCATGGTCAATGCTGGTCAACTGGTCATAAACCGCAAGCGCGGTTACGGGGTGCGCAAACAGGTGGATTTGATTCGTGGTCGTGTCGAGGCGCATGCCGATGGTTATGGCTTTCTGGTTTCACCGGAAATCGAAGATGACGCCTTTATATTGCCGCGCAGCATGAAAAAGGTCATGGACGGCGATATTGTGCTGGCCTCAGTCCAGCCCGGTCAGCGCCGCGGTCGGCTGGAAGCCCATGTGGCGGAGGTGATAGAGCGGGCTCACACCACTGTGGCCGGGCGTTTCAAAACCGAAGATGGCATCAGTTATGTGACGCCCGACAATGTGCGTTTGCAGGACATTCTGATCCGGCCGGAAGGCACGGGCCAGGCCAAGCCGGGCGATTTTGTGACTGTTCTGATCAAGACGTACCCCGACGGACACCGCATGGCCATTGGAGATGTGGTGGCGGTTCTGGGCAAGAAAATGAACCACGAAACCGCCATGGAACTGGCTCAGACCACGGAAAACCTGCCCACTGAATGGCCGGAATCCGTGCTGGTTGAGGCCGCAAAAGTTCCCCAGGCCGTGACGGAAAAGGATTTCAGCAAAGGTGTGGTGGATATTCGTCAGTTGCCATTGGTGACCATCGACGGTGCCGATGCGCGTGATTTTGACGATGCGGTTTATGCCGAGGAGCTGCCTAACGGCAATTGGCGGCTGCTGGTGGCCATTGCCGATGTCTCCCATTATGTGAAACCCGGCAGTGCATTGGATGAGGAAGCCTATAATCGGGGTACTTCGGTATATTTTCCCAACAAGGTTATTCCCATGCTGCCTTTGGAACTGTCCAATGGCATTTGTTCATTGAACCCGGGTGTGGATCGCCGCTGCATGGTGTGCGAAATGGAAGTGGATGCCGAAGGCGCCATCAGGGCCACCAAGTTTTATCAGGGCGTGATGCACTCCCACGCGCGCATGACTTATGACGCGTGTTGGGAATTTCTCAGTGAAGGCAAACGCCCGGCTGAATGGTCTGATGCCGTGGTGAAATCGGTGCAGGTCATGGAAAAAGTCTATCGGGCCATGGAGGAAGAAAAACGGCGTCGGGGCGCACTGGAGTTTTCATCCACTGATATCTATTTCATTATTGATGACAAGGGTGAGGTCACCGAAATTGTTCCCTATGAGCGCAATGATGCCCACAAACTGATTGAAAACTTTATGATTGCCGCCAACCGCAGCGCGGCGGCCTTTATTGAAAAAAGCAAGGTGCCATCGCCTTATCGGGTGCACGAGCCGCCACCGGAAACCAAATTGAGTGATTTGGTCAGTTTTCTCCAGGGCATTGGTTTCAAACCCAATTTTCATACGCCCCCTACGCCCAAGGATTTTGAGGACTTGCTGGAGTCGGTTCAGGATCGCCCTGACAAACCACTGATTGAAACGGTGATTTTGCGCTCCCAGTCTTTGGCGGCTTATGAGCCGGAAAACCGTGGTCATTTTGGCCTGGCGCTGGATGACTATACGCACTTTACCTCACCCATTCGGCGTTATCCGGATTTGCTGGTGCATCGCGCCCTGGCGCATATTATTCGCCATCAAAACAAGCCCTATATTTACACGCCGGAAAAAATGGAAGAGATGTGTGAGCACTGCTCCATGACCGAACGGCGTGCGGAAAAAGCCTCGCGGGATGTGGAAAGCCGGCTCAAGTGCATGTATATGGAAAAATATGTGGGCGAGGAATTTTGCGGCCGGGTTACTGGCGTGACGCATTTTGGTCTGTTCGTCTCTCTGGACAAAACCCTGGTGGATGGGCTGGTGCATGTGACTTCCCTGCCCAATGATTACTACAAGCATGACCCCATTCAACACAAACTTGTGGGTGAGCGCACCGGCTTGCAATTCCAGATGGCCGATCGCCTGAAGGTGCGTGTGGCCAGGGTGGATGTGGATGCGCGCAAGATTGACTTCGAGTTTGTGGAAAAACTGAGCAGTTAATGGCTCGCAGAAAAAAAACCGGCGCGACCGGAGACGCAAAAGCCGGCTCTCAGGCTCACAGCCGTCGTCGGCCAGCGGGACGTGGTACTGCAGCGCGCACTCGCGCTCGTAAGAGCCATCAAGCCCCGAATGCAGCCGTATCGTCTGACAGTTTGCAGAAACAGGCCGACCCGCGGGAGTGGGTGTTTGGTTTGCATGCGGTTCAGAGTGTGCTGGACAACCGGCCTGAAACCGTGGAAACCGTGTGGCTGGCCGCTGACAGTGGCAACCCGCGCGTGCAGGAGCTGGCAGCCCGGGCAGACGCCCTGGGCCTGACTTGCGAGTTCAAACCGGCTGCCAGCCTGGACAAAAAATGTCAGGGCAAACACCAGGGTGTGCTGGCGGCGGTCAAGCCCCGGCGTTTTCCCGACGAAAGCGATCTGGCCCAGGATGTACAGGCCTGGGATCGACCATTGGTGTTGGTGCTGGATTCCATTGAAGACCCGCGTAATCTGGGCGCGTGCTTGCGGAGCGCGGATGCGGCCGGGGTTAAGGCCGTCATTTTGCCCCGTCACAAGTCCGCGCAGGTGACCGCCGTAACCCGGAAAACCGCAGCCGGTGCTGCCGACTCACTCAATATTTATCAGGTCACCAATCTAGTTCGGTCCCTGGAGATTCTCAAAAACGCCGGAATCTGGGTGGCCGGATCTGACTGTGGTGATGATTCACAAGTGATTTATCAGGCCGATTTGACCGGTGCGGTGGCCCTGGTCATGGGCAATGAAGGCAAGGGACTGCGCCCGCTGGTGCGGCAACATTGCGACTTTCTGGTGCATATTCCCATGCGCGGCCGTGTGCAGAGCCTGAATGTGGCGGTGGCCACGGGTGTTTGCCTGTTTGAAGCCGTGCGTCAGCGGGAGTTTGCCACGAGTCGACATGCAGACTGAGTGACTGGCGCATTTTCTCAGTGGCGGGAAGTCAATCAATCCGGCAGTTATTTGGTCTGGTCATTTCATGATGGCACCCGCATTCATGCCATATCTTCACAATTCACCGGCAGATGGGTGGTGTTTTTCTTGCAGTTCAGCGAAAAACTGGAATTAATGGCGCGAATGGCAGGCAGTTTCAGCAGCTTGTCGGACACAAAACGGTTATAGGCGGGCATGTCACGAGTGACAATTTTCAGTAAATAATCGTAATCGCCGCTGGTGGCATGGCACTCCAGCACTTCAGGCCAGTGCAAAATGGCGCGGTCAAAGGCGGCTACGGTGTCGCTGTGGTGATTGTCCAGGGTGATATGGGCAAAGGCGGTGATGGTCAGCCCCAGTTTTTCCTGATTGAGGACGGTGCGGTAACTCTGGATAATGCCGGCTTTTTCCAAAGCCTGTACCCGCCGCCAGCAGGGTGACGGCGACAGCTGCACGGCTTCGGCCAACTCTTTGTTGGTGAGACGGGCATTATCCTGAAGATGTGTCAGTATTTTCCGGTCAAACGCGTCCATAAGGCATATTATGCCTCAAATACGCAGGAAACAGAAATATCCTTTCTTTCTGTTTATTCCTTGAGCAATAAATGGAAAACCCTTTTCAGTTACTTTAGGGCATACTTGTGGCATCCATCCACAAAGGGTATTCGGCATGCAAATAGCACAAAAAGAAGACAGGCAGCAGGCCCCGGACTGGCATCGGGTGGCCTACACCCTGCTGTTATCCCGGGCGCTGGATGATTTGGAAGAATACGACCTTGTCAAGCGCAAAAAAGTCTTGTACCAGTTTTCCGCCCGTGGCCATGATCTGGCGCAAATCCTGCTGGGCCAATACCTGACTGACCCTAAAGACGGAGTCAGTGGCTACTATCGTTCGCGCCCCTTGCTGTTGTCGTTGGGGTTGCCGGTCAAACAGGCCCTGCAGGCGACCATGATGAAGGCCGGCGGCTTTTCCGACGGCCGGGATATTGGTGTGGTATTCAACTGGCCCGGTGGAGAAAATCACCCCACGGTATTACCCATGTCCGGTGGCGTAGGCGCCCAGTACACGCCAGTGGCGGGTTGGGCGCAAGCCGTAGAGTACCAGGCGAAATGCCTTGAGAACTCCGAATGGGAAAAAGCCATTGGCGTGGTCCTGGGCGGGGATGGTTCAGTGGCTGCCAATGGCTTTTGGTCGGCGTTGACCATCGCCACCACCAACGATTTGCCCATGCTGTTTTATATCGAGGACAACGGCTATGGCATTTCTGTGCCTTCCTCTTTTCAGACCCCCGGCGGTAATATCGTTAAAAACTTGCAGGGATTTTCCAATCTGGAGTTGTTTTCCGGCGATGGCACCAAACCGGATGAAGCGGCAAGCTTGATTGAAACGGCCACGAGTTTTGTGCGTCATCAGCGCAAGCCGGCCTTGTTGCGGTTAACCGTTCCACGCCTCAATGGCCATTCGGCCCAGGATACCCAGGCTTATAAAACGCCCGAGCGTATCGCTTTTGAAAAAATGCATGATCCCTTGGGGAAACTGCAAAAATATCTTCAGGCCAATGGCATTATGGACAAAAGCGCGTGGCAGAGCCTGGCTGAAAAGGCCAAGCAGGCAGTGCAGGCCGCCTTTAGTGAGGTGGACGCCCAGCCTGCACCGGATACCGGCGATGTGACCCGTTTCGTATTTTCGGAAAAGGAACACGATGGGACGCCAATATTGCAACAGCAAGGGGGAATTCATGGGCAAGGTGTGAAATTCCCGCCAGCCTCTGAAGAAATTGTTGTCGAACCTGGGCGTGTCAATATGGTCACAGCCATTCGCCGGGTGCTAGACTTTGAGTTGCAGCATAATCCGAGAATGCTGGTGTTTGGTGAAGACGTGGGCGCCAAAGGCGGGGTGCATGCGGTCACACTTGGTTTGCAGGATAAACATGGCGAACACCGGGTTTTTGACACCAGCCTTTCGGAAGAAGGCATTATCGGGCGTTCCGTGGGCATGGCGCTGGCCGGCTTGCTGCCGGTGCCGGAAATCCAGTTTCGCAAATATGCCGATCCGGCTGAAGAGCAGTTAAATGATATTGGCACCATGCGCTGGCGGACAAAAAACCGTTTTGCGGCCCCCATGGTGGTGCGCATGGCTGGCGGCTATTTCCACTGCGGCGACCCATGGCATAGTCAATGCGCTGAAGTCAAATGGGTGCATGCCATTGGCTGGCAGGTGGCCATGCCTTCCAATGCCGAGGACGCCGCTGGTTTGTTGCGATTTGCCTTGCGGGACAATAACCCGACCATTTTCTTTGAACACCGGCGGATGCTGGATGATGCCTGGGCGCGCCGTCCCTATCCGGGCGACCAGTACGTGATTCCTTTTGGCAAGGGTCGCAAGCTGATGGAAGGCGATCGCCTGACACTGGTAACCTGGGGCGGACTGGTGGGGCGCAGCCAGCAAGCGGTCGAGGAGTCCGGTATAGCCGTGGACCTGATTGATTTGCGCACCCTGCGGCCCTGGGACAAAGCCATGGTGCTGGACTCTGTAGCCAAAACCAACCGGTGCCTGATTGTGCATGAGGATAATTTATCGGCTGGCTTTGGGGCGGAGATCGCCGCTGTACTGGCCAAGGAAGCCTTTTTTGATCTGGACGCGCCCATTGAACGCTTGACCATGCCGGATATCGCCAATCCGCATGAACCGGGCTTGATGGAGGCGGCTTTGCCCACAGTGGAAAAAATCACACAGGCCATTGTGGCCCTGGATGCGGTATGAAAAAAGACAATCTGATACCCATTGTTTTGAGTGAAGAACAGCAGGAAGGCACCCAGGCGGTGGTCAGCCAGTGGCTCAAGCAAGTGGGCCAGCCGGTCAGCATCAACGAGCCGCTGGTGGAGCTGGAAACCGACAAGGTGATGATGGAGGTGGTGGCTCCGGCTGATGGCGTGCTGCATGCCATTCAGGTGGAAAACGGCCAGGAGGTGACACCCGGAAAAATTTTGGGAACCATTGACCCGGAAGGCCGGTCAAAGCCCAGTGAAAGCACCAAAGAGGCCATACATGACTCCCGGCCCCGGACACTCTCCCAGTCCGGGGTTGACAGTAAACTACAGGAAGCCTCTTTACTCTCAGCCGATACGACTGCCGGTTTTTTCTCTCTCCCTTTTTCCCCGGCAGTCCGGCGTTTATTGCAAACCCACCAGATCGATCCCCAACATCTGGCCACACAGCTACAAGGCAGTGGCAAGGGCGGGCGTTTGACGGCGCGGGATGTGCGGCGTTATCTGGCCAACACAGCTGGCAGTAATAGCCAGTCGAAACAGGCTGCCGGGAATGACCAGGCGTTGTCTGCTGTGGACAGTCCAAGCCCCATACGCAAGCCCCATAGTCTCATGCGCCGTAAAATCGCCGAGCACATGGTGGAAAGCCTGTTGCACACCGCCCCCCATGTGACCTCGGTTTTCAATCTCGATATGAGCGCGATTATCGCGCACCGCAAAGCCCATAAACAGGCGTTTGCCCAAGCCGGGGCCAAACTCACTTTTACCGCATATTTTCTGGCCGCTGCGGCCCGGGCAGCGCAATTGGTGCCGGAAGTAAACAGCTGTTTTCATGAAGACCATCTGGAAATCTTTCCGTGGGTCAATATTGGTGTGGGCACGGCTTTGGGTGATGATGGTCTGGTGGTGCCGGTGATTCGCGACTGCCAGCGAAAGAGCCTGCAGCAGATTGCCCTGGAGCTGACCCAAATGACAGAAAAGGCCCGCCAGGGAAAACTCACCCAGGAAGACATGCAAGGCGGTACCCTGACCATTTCCAACCATGGCGTCAGTGGCTCATTGGTGGCCACGCCCATTATTATCAACCAACCCCAATCAGCCATTCTTGGTATTGGGAAAATGGAAAAACGCGTGGTGGTGGACAGCCATAACGGCCAGGATATGATCGCCATCAAACCCATGTGCTACGTCACCTTGACCATTGATCACCGGGCGCTGGACGCCTGGCATACCAACCGTTTTCTCAGCCATTTTGTGGACACGTTGGAAAACTGGCCACAAGACCATTGAGCTTTTTCGCCGGGAGAAGGCCTTGCAAACAAAAGGCCGTTTACCGCGCGGGATGTGCGGGCTGTTTAATCCGGGGTGTTGACTGGGTCGGGGACGTCCGCCTTCACCACCACTGTTCCGGCAATATGGTCGTGCAGGGCGCGGCGGTCCGGTCTTAGCACCAGTGCGGCACCCGCGGTCACTAAAGCCAGCCCGACGCGGGGCACCAGCCCCAGCAAGCCGGGAACAAGCGTCCGCATCACCACAATATGAATCAAAGAAGGTTTGCGCCCGTCAATAAAGCGAATTTTGCTTCCAGCCAGAAACTTGCCGATGGTTTGGCCGTTATTGTGCAGCAGGTAACCATGCAGGCCCAGATACACCAGTATATGGATAATGTTGACCTGCACCACCATGGCGGTGGTAATTTCGCTGACTTGGGTCACATCGGCCAGTACGGTTCTGCTGATAATGGGCACGGCGGTGGCCAGTTGCAAAAAACCATCAATAAAGGCGCCAGCCAGGCGCTGGCCCAATGTGGCCAGTTGTTCAGGCTGGTAAGGGTTCAGGGTAGACGCTGACTGCATGTGGTCGGATTGGTGATTCTGGTTGTTCATTCAGGCTTGTTGTGAAGGCAGAGATTCTTGGGCAACCTTTTGGGCGCAAAGTTGCCCCGTACTCATGGTTTTCGGGGCGCCACCGGTGTGGTGCATGATTGGCGGGTCAGAAAATACGCATCAAAAGAATCAAGACTGCCAGAATACCTGCGGCATAACCAAGGTTTTTTTGGTGCGGCGCCAGGGTGTCCACCATTTTGTTAATGACATCTACGGCCTTGGGATTGCCCGCGGCCCATTGCCGCAGCAGGCTTTGTCCCAGCAATAATCCCAATGCAGCCGTGACCACGGCGCTGGCCAGCCAGATCAGATAGATTCCCGGCGCATAGCCGAAATATTTCAGACGGCCGAGAATACGGAGGATATTGATCAGGCCGATAACCAGGGAAACGACCCCAATCCAGTCGCGGGAACCATGCAGCCACTGGATGAGTTCGCGGCTTTGCGGCCATTTTTCCAGGATTTCCCGGGACAGCACCAGCATGGCCAGTACCGCCAGGGTGATAATTGTGAAAAAGCCCATCAGAGGTCCTCCTTAAATGTGTCTGCGACAGCGTAATCATAGCATCGTGGTCGCAAGCCGTACCAGTGGATATGAGCAGTTTCCGGTAGAGGTGCAGGTCTCTGGACAGGCAAATGCCTGAAACGGCGTCAAAGAGGCTGGGCAAATGGCGGTGGCCTGTGTTATTTTTCTCTCATGAACAATCCACGCGAAACAGTGACGTATCAGGATGAAATTGAAGTGCATGTGCCCACGACGGTGATGCAACGTGACCACCAGGGGCTGGAAGCGCTCAATACCGATATTCTGGCGTTGGTCAGGAAGCTGGCGAATCGTTACCGGGATACAGACCAGAACGAAGTCAACAATAATACCGTGTCCACCAAGGGTGGCTTCCAGACCGCCACCCGCATGAATTTTCTGGACATTCAGCATCCGGCCGTTCAACGCTTGAAAGATCAGGTGATTTACCCGGCGGTGAGGGACTATCTTCGTCAGCATTTAGGTGAAGAAGCCAGCGCACAGATTGATCCGTGGGTTAATGCCTGGTCCAACCTGCTTGAAACCGGCCACTGGCAGGCGCCGCATTGTCATCCCAGTCATGGCACCATTGCCAGTGGTTGTTATTATGTGCAATACCCCGAGGATATTCAGCCGCCAGCGGGTAACATTGAGTTTATCAATCCCATCCCTGAATCCTGGCATCACGGCTTTCCCTTCAGTCGCCGCATTGAACCAGTCGCCGGCAAACTGGTGCTTTTCCCCCCGTGGTATGTGCACTATGTGCATCCCTTTGTGTCCAGTCAGGCACGCTGTATTGTGGCCTTTGATGTGTTGCCAACCAGTCCCGGCGGGCAGCTGATGTTTTAGCGACTAACCGGCCCGAATGACTGGAGGTTGGGGCGGACTGTGCCGGGCCTGACTTAACAGCAGTTGCCAGAGTTCCAGTTTGCGCGCGCGAAATGAAGCGGCCGAAGACAGCAGGTAGTACCGCCACATGCGGAAAAAACGCCGGTCGTATTTTTTGCCTAACTGCCAGCGGGCTTGTTCCGCATTGTGGTGCCACTGCATCAGGGTGCGGTCATAATGCGGGCCAAAGTTATGCCAGTCTTCGATGCGGAAAAAGGCCTGCAATCCCTGCACCAGGGCTTTCTGGGTGGGAATCATGCCATTGGGAAAGATATACCGGTTGATCCAGGGATCAGCGGCCAGAACCGGCGAGGCCTTTCCGATGGTGTGAAGCAGAAAAAGCCCGTTTGCGGTGAGCAAGCCGCAGACTTTGCGAAAAAAGGCGACATAGTTCTTTGGCCCCACATGCTCAAACATGCCAATGGAATAAATGGCATCGTAAGTGCCATTGAGATCCCGATAATCCATGAGCCGGTAGCGTAAGCGAGGGTGTTGATAATGCTGCCTGGCCCATTCATATTGCTGGCGGGAAATGGTAATGCCATCCACAGTGACGCCGTATTCCCGCGCCATGAAATCTGCAGCGCCGCCCCAGCCGCAACCAATGTCCAGCACCTGCATGCCGGGTTGAAGGTTAAGTTTTTCCGCAACCAGCCGGAGTTTGTTTTCCTGCGCCTGGGCCAGTGTGCTGGCGTTTTTCCAATAGCCGCAAGAATAAATCATGCGTTCATCGAGCATGATTTGGTAGAGATCGTTGCCAATGTCATAATGTTGGCGGCCGACCTGCCAGGCGCGATGACGCGTTTGCAAGTTGAATAAGCGGTTACGGAGGTTGAATACAAGCGGTGGGATAAATGTGTTTTCATCCAGGTGGGTGCGAAGAATGCGCTCCAGCGACTGGTCCAGTTGTTGGCAGTCAAACCAGTCATCCATATAGGCTTCTCCCAGCCCGAGGTTTCCCCGCAAGACGATTTGCCGGTACAGGCGCGGGTCATGCACCTGCCAGTCCCATGGCCGACGCCCATGGGGACGGATATCCGCTTGTTGCAATCGCTGTAGTACATAACGAGCCCACGGGCTGCGGTCCTCCCGCGGCGGTTTGGTGCCTGCGCTGACTTGGGGCATGGGCATTCTCCGGCTGCACAGTTATGCACAGCATACGCCTTTTTGCCGTGGCTTTTCAAGTTGGCAACAGCGGACATGAATGACAGCCGTCTCCGGCCCATGGCGGCAATGGTATAAGTGCCTAATGGCCACCCAGCAGAAACCAGGTGCCAAAACCCAGAAAGGACACATAGCCCACCAGATCCGTAACAGTGGTCAAAACCACGCCTCCGGCTATGGCCGGGTCAATGGACAGACGACGCAGAATCAGGGGGATTAGCACACCGGCCAGGGCGCCGGCCACCAGATTGACCACCAAGGCCAAGGCAATGACCATGCCAATACGAATATCGCCAAACCACAGCCAGGTGATGCCGGAGAGTACGACGGCCCATAACAGCGAGTTCAGCAGGCCGATCAGCATTTCCCGGGTAAACAAGTATTTGGCGTTGCCGACACCGATTTGGCCGGTGGCCATGCCGCGGATCATCAGCGTCAGGGTCTGGGAACCGGCGATGCCGCCCATGGAGGCGACTATGGGCATCAGCACGGCCAGGGCCACCACTTTTTGCAGGGTTTCCTCGAAAAAACCGATGGCCCAGGCAGCCAGCAACGCAGTCAGCAGGTTGATGCCCAGCCAGACAGCGCGTCGTCTGGAGCTGACCAGTACCGGCGCGAACATATCGTCTTCTTCGTCCAGACCCGCCATGCTCATCACCGAGTGGTCGGCCTCCTCACGGATAACATCAAGAATGTCATCAACAGTGATGCGGCCAATCAGTTTGTTTGACTCATCCACCACCGGTGCTGATATCCAGTCATAGTGCTCGAAATCCTGGGCCACTTCCGAGGCGGGTGTGGTGGCTTCAATGGGTTTGGTGGACTGATCCATGACATCGGCCACCAGCATGGACGGGTCTTGTGTGAGCAAGTCCCTAATGCCCAGACGGCCACGATAATGCCCGTTACGGCCAATCACATAAATTTCATCCAGGGGCTCGGGCAAGTCGCCGCGCATGCGCAGATAGCGCAAAACCACGTCCAGCGACACATCCGGGCGAACCGTCACCACTTCCGGATTCATCAGGCCGCCTGCGGAATCTTCCGGGTAGCTCAGTACCCGCTCCAGCAGCTCGCGGTTTTCGCGATCCATGGACAGCAACAGTTCGTTGGTGACCTCTTCGGGCAGATCATGAATAATGTCAGCCAGGTCATCAATATCGAGGTCTTCGGTGGCCTGCACCAGTTCCTCGGTGTCCATGTCCTCGATTAGCGTGGCGCGCACCTCGTCGCGCAGGTCAACCAGCACCTCGCCTTCTTTTTCCGGATCCACCTGTTCCCATACGATTTTTCGCTTGGCGACCGGCAGCGATTCCAGAAAATGGGCGATTTCCGATGCGGGCAAGGCATTAATGGTGCGCCGAATTTCAGAAAGCCGCCCCTCATCCAGGGCGTGATAAAGCGCCTGAATGTCTTTTTCTGTGGCTTCGTTGGGAACTGCTTCAGCCATGCTGTTGAATATCCTGTGAGTTGGGTTCTGGTTTATTGGGGCAGGTCAGGCCGCTATGATAGCCGAAAGCCGGGGCGAGCGGAACCGTGGTCGTGTTTTCAGGTGTCAGCATCTGGACAAATAAGTGCTTGACAGCAAGGCCGGCCTCACCGTTCAATGCGCCCATGGATGCTGTTCAGATTCGCCCCATGTGTGAAGCGGACTTGGAAGCGGTGGCATTGATCGAGTCACGCAGCTACCGGTTTCCCTGGTCAAAACGGCTCCTGGGGAGCTGTCTGCACGCGGGCTATTATTGTTGTGTGATGGAAGCCGCAGGGCAACTGTGTGGCTATGCAATATTAACCCATGCCGCAGGTGAAGCGCATGTGCTCAATGTATGTGTTGCGCCGGAATTCCAGGGAAAAGGCCTGGGTCGGCGTCTGCTGAAGCATTTAATCGGTTTTTGCCGTTACTGGAATGACGAGGTGTTGATTCTGGAGGTCAGGAAATCCAACCAGGTGGCAAAAAATCTTTACGCCAGTCTGGGATTTGAAACAATCGGAACGCGCCGTGACTATTATCGGGACGGCACACATCGCGAGGATGCGATTGTGATGCGAATGCGCTTGAGAGACGCAGTAAAAAAATAAGCAAGAGGCTGACTCAGGCTCGAAAAAATGGTTTTTATCCCCATGATAGCTGATGGGTTTGTGGTGTTGATTTGTCAATCGAACATTCCCTTGATCAGCGTTGACGCAAAAATAACCCCAGGTGATAGCGAGAAAAGGTTCAGGGCATAACACTGGTGGTGACAATTTCTGAACAAATGACAGAAGGGAACAGCATGACAAGTATGGCAGGATCAGCCCATGGAAATTAAACGCACCTTTAGTGACTTGTTAGGGGTTTTTGTGTCTGGACTATGCGCCATTCAGTGCGCATTGGCGCCGATTTTGTTATCCATCTTGCCGGCATTGCCCAAGTGGGCGCATTTTGGCCATGGCTGGCTCTGGATCGGTTTTATTGGTGTCTTGGCTGGTTGGAGTATTGGCCGTAGCTATTGCCGTCACCGGCGGCGGTCCGTACTGGGTGTTGCCATTGCCGGATATGCCTTGCTGGTGATTGGAACGTTGCTGGAAGGCCGGTTGACCACGGTCGAGGAGTCAATGGTTTTCGCCACCGGCGGTTTGATGTTGGCTTGGGCGCATTGGCGCAATTATCGTCTGGATTGCGCCTGTCGTCTGCCGCAAAAGGTGCAATCCGCTAAATCCTGATGGGCGATTATTGAGTGGGGCAGGCGCTTGCCGGTGGATGAGTTTTTTTATTCGCCAGTCAGCAGAAAGGCTTTTTTCAGGATCACAGGCTGTTGCGGGACATTATCAGCGTCCAACTGGTCAGAGTAGCCGGTTTTGACCGCAGCGATTTTCTTGAGCACATCCATGCCTTCGGTCACATAGCCGAAAACAGCATAGCCCCAGCGCTTCGGGTTGGGGTTCAGGCTGTCATTATCGCCCAGGTTGAAATAAAACTGTGAAGTGGCCGAATGGGGCGCGTCAAAACGGGCCATGGCAATGGTGCCTTCGTCATTGCGCAGGCCATTGCCGGACTCATTGACCACCGGTGCGCACTGAGGAATCGTTTTCAGTTGAGGCGTATAACCACCGCCTTGCACCACGAACCCGGGCATGACCCGGTGAAAGATGGTATTGTCATAGCGGCCGGCTTTCACGTAACGCAGAAAGTTATCCACCGTTAAAGGGGCGCGCTCGCGGTCCAGCTCCACGTCAATCACGCCCATTGTGGTTTCAAAGCGAATGGTGGGAAAGGATTCTTCCGGATAAGGTTTTTCGCCATTGCAGCCAGCGTGGGCAGGCGCCCAGGCGTACATCCCTATAAACACAAGCGCCAGTTGAAAGCACATGGAAAGTCTGACAACAGCCGATGGCATAAAAAGCACCCCTGAGAAAAAGGTTAACTTATCACGGGGCTGGGTCGGGTCGCAAGAAAATATCCGGCAGGGATTGTTCCACTTGTGACGCGGTGCGTACGCGGTTGCGGCCAGCCTGCTTAGCCTGGTACATGGCGCGATCGGCACGCTTGATGACTTCGTTCCAGTCGCATAAGTCAGGCTGGCACTGGGCCACGCCCAGGCTGATGCTGAGTGTGATGGGCTGTCCATTGAGGACATAGGGCTGGCCCACAACATGTTGACGCACTTTTTCCGCCACCAGCGCAGCGCCGCCTTCGTGGGTGTGTGGCAGTAAAATGATAAATTCTTCACCGCCCCAACGGCCGATATGGTCACTGGCGCGCAAGTTGCCGGCCAGTTGAAGCGCAATTTGCCGGAGCACGTCGTCGCCCACATGGTGGCCGTGCGCGTCGTTGATGGTTTTGAAGCGGTCAATATCGGCGATGACCACCGAATAGGTTTGTGCCTGATCTTGTTGACACAAGGCGGTTTGCTGGTTCAGGTGATTGATAATGGCCCGCCGGTTCAATAGGCCGGTGAGCGCATCGGTTTGGGCCAGTTCTTCCAGGTACTCAATCTGGTCAAAATGATGTTTGATGGCCAGGTAAATGCCATAGGTTGTGGTGAGAAACCCAACCAGCAGGATCAGTTCTTCGGTGGTGGCCAGCCACTGGGGCTGAAAGTAAAATTCATCGATAAAATCAATAAATAAAGACAGATAAAGCAACAAAAAGCCCACCAGCAGAAACCAGTAAAAGGGCTTGTCAACACGGTGCTTTTCCAGGCCCCACAACACGCCTGCAGTGACAAGAACAAGCGCGCCTTCCAACGCCGCGCTGAACAGGCTGGGTTGTTCGAATTGAGGCAAAGACAAGTGAGCCAGCACCGCCATGGCGGCTGTTGCCAGCGCCAGCAGCCAGATCATGGGATATTTCATTGCGCATACCAGGGGTCAATGATTGCACCCATGTTACCGGATATGGATTTATTGGTGAAATCCCAATGGGGCAGTTTACAATCGTTGACAAAGGCATTGGCGCGAACGTATCAGCTCTCCATGGCATGGAGTTTTTGCAATTGCTGTTTCAATTCTTCGGCCTGTGCCTGAAACCCGGCCAGTTTGGTTTTTTCTTTTTCGACCACGGCAGCCGGTGCCCTGGCAACAAAGCGCTCGTTGGACAGTTTGCCTTCGGCACGCTGGATATCCTGGTTGAGGCCATCCAGTAATTTATTCAATCGGGCAATTTCCGCCGCCTTGTCAATAAGCCCTGCCAGAGGGATGAGGATTTTCATGGAGCCGGCCAGCGCCATGGCGGACTCAGGCGCGCTGGCGCCTGAGTCCAGGGGTTGAATGCTTTCCAGCCGGGCCAGTTTCTGTAAGGTGGTCTGGTGCTTTTGTAATCGTTTCAGGTCCTGTTCGCTGGCATCGGCGACAAAGGCGCGCAGGGGACGGGACGGCGGGATGTTCATTTCTCCCCTGATCTGGCGAATGCCCAATATGACTTGTTGCATCCATTGCATTTCTGCTTCAGCTTCTTTGTCCACCAGGCTTTTCTGGGGCGAGGGGAAAGCCGCCAGCATCAGGCTGTCATCGGTGAGTTGAAGGCGGTTTTTGACATCCTGCCAGATTTCTTCGGTGATAAATGGCATGATGGGATGCAACAGGCGCAAGGCCTGGTCCAATACGTGCAGCAGGGTGTGCTGGACATTGTGCCGCAGTGCGGTATCCCCCTGGTTCAGTAACGGCTTGGACAGTTCCACAAACCAGTCGCAGTATTCATTCCAGAAGAAATCGTAAATACTTTGGGCGGCCAGATCCAGGCGGTAATGCTCCATATGGCCGCTGATTTCTTCGGCACGGTGTTGCAGGCGGGAAACAATCCACTTTTCTTCTGTGGTGCGGGGTTGCCATTGAGACACTGGCGAGAAGTCTTCGGTATTGAGAAACACAAACCGGGCGGCATTAAATACCTTGTTACAAAAATTGCGGTAGCCTTCCAGCCGGCCCATGTCAAATTTGACATCCCGGCCGGTGGAAGCCAGTGAGGCGAAGGTAAAGCGCAAAGCGTCGCAGCCATAGGGTTTGATGCCCTCAGGAAACTCCGCACGGGTTTGCTGCTCGATTTTTGGAGCCATTTGCGGCTGCATGAGGCCGCTGGTGCGCTTCTTGATCAGGCTTTCCAGATCAATGCCGTCGATAATGTCCAGCGGGTCGAGCACATTGCCCTTGGATTTGGACATTTTTTGGCCTTGCGCATCCCGCACCAAACCGTGCACATACACTTGCTTGAAGGGCGCATCGTCCATGAACTTGAGGCCCATCATAATCATCCGCGCCACCCAGAAAAAAATGATATCGAAGCCGGTGACCAGTACGCTGGTGGGGTAAAAAGTTTTCAGATCCGGGTTATTATCTGGCCAGCCAAGGGTGGAAAACGGCCACAAGGCGGACGAAAACCAGGTATCGAGAACGTCCTCGTCCTGCTTGAGCGGCAGGTCTTCGGGCAGTTTGTATTTTTTCCGCACAGCCTGTTCAGACTGGCCGACGTAAATGTTGCCGGCTTCGTCGTACCAGGCGGGAATCCGATGACCCCACCACAATTGGCGGGAGATACACCAGTCCTGGATGTTGTTCATCCAGCTGTAATAGGTGTTTTTCCAGTTGTCAGGCACAAAGGCGATATCACCGTTTTCCACCGCGGCAATGGCCGGTTCGGCCAAGGGCTGGATTTTGACATACCACTGGTCTGTCAGATAAGGCTCGACGACGGTGCCGGAGCGGTCGCCACGCGGCACCATCAAAGTGTGATCTTCGACCTTTTCCAGCCAGCCCTGAGCCTCAAGGTCGGCCACAATCTGTTTGCGCGCCTCAAACCGGTCGAGGCTGCGGTATTTTTCCGGCATGTCATCGTTAATGCGGGCGTTGTCGGTGAGCACATTAATCAGTGGCAGCTGATGCCGCTGACCAATGTCGTAGTCATTGAAATCGTGCGCTGGTGTGATTTTGACACAGCCGGTGCCGAATTCACGGTCCACATAATCATCGGCGATAATGGGAATCAGGCGGCCGGTTAACGGCAGGACAATGTGCTTGCCCACCAGGTGCTGATAGCGTTCATCTTCAGGATGGACTGCCACAGCCGTGTCTCCCAGCATGGTTTCAGGCCGGGTGGTGGCCACCACCAAATGCTCGCCGGAAGGCTGGCCATTGTCATCGGCGATGGGGTAGCGAATATGCCACAAATGGCCTTGCTCCTCCTGGGAAATGACTTCCAGGTCAGATAAGGCCGTGTGCAATACCGGGTCCCAGTTAACCAGGCGTTTTCCGCGGTAAATCAGCCCTTCGTCATAGAGTTTTTCAAAGACTTCCCGGACTGCGGCAGACAGCCCTTCGTCCATGGTAAAGCGTTCCCGCGACCAGTCGCAGGAAGCCCCCAGCCGGCGGAGCTGTCGGGTGATGGTGTTGCCGGAGTGCTCTTTCCATTCCCACACCTTTTCGATAAATTTTTCCCGCCCCAGGTCGTGTCGGGTCAGCCCTTCGGCATTCAGTTGGCGTTCCACCACCATCTGGGTGGCAATGCCCGCATGGTCGGTGCCTGGCTGCCAGAGCGTTTTATCACCCTTCATGCGGTGGTAACGCACCAGTGCGTCCATGATGGTGTCCTGAAAGGCATGCCCCATGTGCAAAGTGCCGGTCACATTGGGTGGCGGGATCATGATGCAGAAACTCTCGGAGCCCTCTCCTCGAGGCTTGAAGTATCCATTCTGTTCCCAGTGCTGGTACCATTTGGTTTCAATGGCTGCTGGATCATATTTTTGCATCATGAGTAGGGTATCCTGAATCTAAAGCCTGACAATGAAGATTAAGTGGTGGCCGGTTTATTGTGACGTTGTCTGAAAAGACGCAGGCGACCGCGGCCGCCTGTGTGATTCTTTTCTTGTGGGCAAGTCTTGTTTTAGCCGGCGTTTTCGCTTTGGTCAATTAAAAACTGCGTCAGCAAGGGCACGACGCGACCGGTGGCGCCTTCTTCTTTTTTGCGCCAGGCAACCCCGGCAATGTCCAGATGCGCCCATGGCTGATCTTCTTCAATGAATTCTTCCAGAAAGGCCGCGGCGGTGATGGAACCGGCTGGCATGCCACCAATGTTTTTAATATCGGCGAAGTTGGTCTTCAATTGTTGTTTGTATTCATCGTACAAGGGCATATGCCAGGTGCGGTCGTATACTGCCTGGCCAGAGGCCATTAACTGGGCGGCCAGTTCATCGCGGTTACTCATGACCGCTGAGGTCACATGCCCCAGGGCGACCACGCAAGCGCCGGTGAGTGTAGCCACATCGACAATCACCTGCGGTTGGAATTCCTGGGCGTAAGTCAGTGCATCACACAAAATCAGGCGGCCTTCGGCATCGGTGTTGAGGACTTCGATGGTTTTGCCGCTGTAGGAGGTGATGACATCGCCTGGACGGTAGGCGCGGCCATCGGGCATGTTCTCCACAGTGGGCACCACCACCACCAGATTAATGGGTAGTTGCAGCTCGGCGGCAGTGATAAAGGCACCGATAACACTGCCTGCACCCATCATATCGTATTTCATTTCGTCCATATTGAGGCCGGGTTTCAGGGAAATACCGCCGGAATCGAAGGTCACGCCCTTGCCCACCAGGGCATAGGGTTTGGCATCGCCGCCGCCGTTGTACTCCAAAACCACGATTTTGGAGTCATTGGCACTGCCTTGGCCCACAGCCAACAAAGCGCCCATGCCCATTTCTTCCAGTTCGTCCTGATTGAGCACGCGGTGACGGGTATTAGCGTATTGGCTGGTAATTTCTTCTGCCTTGGCCGCCAGATACGCGGGATTGCAAATATTCGGCGGCAAATTGCCCAGTTCTCGGGCCTGCGTCATGCCGATGCCGATGGCATCGCCCTGGCGCACACAGTTTTCACAGTCCTGGCGCACGGTAATGGTGACTTGATCCAGATCGATTTTGTCCTCATCACGCACGGTGCGCGTGGCCGTATACTGGTAAGCGCCATTATGGGCGGCGATGGCGGCCAGTTGTGCCAGCCGCTTTTCGGGAATAGCGTCCTGGTTGATCAGTGGCATGAGACATTCTGCTTTCCGAACCGAGAGGCAGCCGGCTTGACGCACAGCCTTGGTTGTGGCGTCTTGATAGATACCCTTGTTGAAACGGTCCTTCTCTCCCAGGCCGGCGATAATGACGGGCTGATTTGTTTGACTGTACAGTGTGATCAACTGCGACGGCTCGGCACGAAAATCGCCTGTTTCCAGTAATCGTTGTAACTGGCCATTCAGTAAGGCGTCAATCTGGCGACCGGTGTCATTGAGCGTGTCACCAGAAAAAACACCAAATAAAATGGCATGATCGCCGGTTTCGGGTTGGGGGCTGATGCGTTGCGTGATTTTCATAATTACCTTCCATGCCAATGTGTGGCCTTGTGTCGTGAGAAAACAGAGTCAGCGCGAAATGGATATTTGGAGTCCGATCAGTCGCGCTTTAGCAGTTGTTACCTGCCTTTCCGTTTAAATAGAGCCGGCAGGTTACCGGTGTAGAAACGGCATAACGACGTATTCTAGCAATTTTCTCGCCATGAGCCAGCTTTTGCTATTGCAAAAAACGGAATGATACATTCGATGCCTTGTTTTGGCGTATCAGGTACGCGTTTGGAGCAAATTGAACGGAAAAGTGGAGCGCTGTGTCTTAAAATGTCAAATGATGCTGTGCCTTGCCAAATGCATGGACAGGGTCGTCTTTTGGTAAGATAGCTGTGGTTTTGACTGTGACATTGCTTGGACAGTGCCGCGGCTGCCATTGTTTTCTCACAGAATGGACATTGCGTGAAAATCCTTCCCTCTTATTTGCGGCGCGAATCGGCAAAGACATTTGCGGTTATTTTTTCCGTGCTGTTTCTGATTACTGTGGGCACCCTGTTTGCAGACACCCTGCGCGCCATTGCCCGCGGAGCCTTGCCGTCTTCCATGCTTGTGACTGAGCTGGGGCTGCGTACCGCCAGTGTGCTCACCATTCTGTTTCCCTTGTCCCTGTTTTTGGGCGTATTGGGTCACCTCAGTGGCATGTACCGCAACCAGGAGGCGGTGATGTACCATGCATTTGGTTTGGGAGTCGGCAGTTTTTTGCGATTTCTCATGCCCATGGCCATCAGTTTTGCGGTGTTTATGCTGGTGCTTTCCCTGTGGTTGGTGCCCTGGGCCTCGCGGCAGTCTGATATTTTGGCCCAGGCCGCCCGCAAGGAGGTCTCGGTGCTTGGCCTGAAAGAAGGGGAGTTCCAGAGCCTGGGCGATGATGATGCCGTGATTTATGTTGAGAAGATTGATGCCGACAATAATCGCTTTCAGCGTATTTTTCTGGCCCGTCAAACTCCTGAAGCAGTGGATGTGTTAACCGCCAGTTACGGCTACCAGTTTGAGGACGAGGCCAGTCATCAGCGTTATCTGGCACTATTTGATGGCCACCGGACCCAAGGCCGTCTGGGGCAGTTGCGCTATCAGCGCATCCACTTTGAGCGGGCGGATGTGAAGCTGCCGCGTTTGCGCGGCCGGGCTTTTTCTGTGGAGGAAGACGGCAAAACACTGCGGGAATTACTGGCTTCAGAATCGCTTAAGGACCGCACGGAATTGCACTGGCGCCTGGTGCCCCCGATTTCGGTGCTGGTGCTGGTGGCCCTGGCTGTGGCATTGGCGCGCACCTCTCCCCGTGAGGGCAAATACGGCAACCTGATGATTGGTTTGCTGGTCTATGTGGCCTATGTCAACTTTCTCGCATTGGGTCGGGCCTTGCTGGAGCAAGGCAAATTGCCGCAATGGCTGGGCCTGTGGTGGGTGCACCTGGCGTTTTTGGCTTTTGCCTTGTGGCGGATCTGGAAACAGGATGGCGAGTTAGGGCCGTTTCGGGCCAGGAAATTAGGCCCATGTTGAAAATTATCGACCGCTATCTTCTGAAATCGGTGAGTCAGGGCGTATTGCTGGCTGTCCTGATCTTCTTATCGCTGGATGTATTGATCGCTATTATTGGAGAAATGGGTGACATTGGCCACGGCGACTATGGTGTGGCCGATGCTTTTTATTTTGTTTTGCTTACCATTCCCCGCCGGATTTATGACATGTTTGCCGTTAGTGCCGTGGTGGGCGTGTTGCTGGGCCTGGGGGCCTTGGCGGCGGGTTCCGAGCTGACGGTGCTGCGCTCAGTCGGATATAGCCGCTTGCGCATTGCCTGCACCGTCGCCATGGCCATGGCTATCTGGATGCTGCCAATGGCTTGGCTGGGCGAATTTATTGTGCCCAACAGCGAATTTTTGGCGGAGTCCTTTCGAACCGGTCAACTGAAAAAAAACATGGGTATCAGCCGCCACTCGGGCATTTGGGTCCGTGATGGGGATGTGATTTTGAATGCGCTCCCGGTTGTGGATAAAAGCCATAATCGGCAAGAGGTGCGTCTGCTCGATGTGCATATTTTTCAGTTGGATAAAACCTTGCAGTTGACGGAGGTTTCACAGGCGCGGGAAGCCGAGCATCAGAATGGCGCGTGGCACATGCGGGATGTGTCAACCACCCGCTTTACTCCCGGGAAGGTTCTCATGGAACAGGCAGAAGAAAAAGTCTGGCCATCGCGGATTGATCCTAAAATTCTGATGATTAGTCGCACCCGGCCAAAATACCTGTCGATGCGTGACATTATTCGCTTACAGCACTTCAAAAGCCGGCAGGCCTATGTGGCGCCTGCCTATCGGGTCGCCTTGTGGGCCAAATTGAGTTTCCCCTTGCTGGTGATTGCATCAGCGCTGAGTGGCTTGCCGTTTTTGTTTGGTTCATTGCGTGGCGGAGTTGGGCAGCGCCTGACAATAGGGATCATGCTGGGTGTTGTGCTGTATCTGGCCAACCGCACATTACTGAATCTGGGAGAGGTTTATGCCTTGCACCCAATCTGGGTGACGGTGTTACCACCGTTATTGATTATTGCAGGGGTGCTCTGGTACCTGCGCTCAGGGCGCCTGGGAAATCCAGCGGCGTGCCAGCAGGCGTTGGTGGCAGAAATCGCCTAAAGGCGACGGTGATGCAGTGGCGACGAGTGTCTGTGAGATCCCGGATTAGCCGGAAAACAGTCCCAGACTGGCAGTCAACAAGGCACTGGCGCCGGCCAAGCCCAGAGTCACCAGCGTGAAAGCCACCGGCCAGGATCGCGGCTTCAAACCGTTCCAGTGCAATTTCCAGGTTTTCATGCCCAAGGTTTGTCCGCCCATTTTCAGTGAAGTGGTAATGTAGGCGCTGATACCGGCCAGGATAATCAACTGAAACCACAGGGTTTCTGGCGGCACTTCATGCTGTGGGGAGAGGATGACGGTGATGAGGCTGAGAAAAAGAGCGATGCCAAACATCACCAGGCCGTCATAAACCACGACCGCGATGAGCTTGAAAAACAATAGAGGGATGTGACTTTTTTTCATCTTAACGTGGTTTTTGAACGCCCGGCAAAGAGGCATTTTACGCCACTTGAAAACAGGAAAAAACCATTGCGGCAAAAGTGTCTACACACCTTCAGCACAAGGTCGGGGCAAATGAATCAACAGGACACCTAACTGAACAATCTGTAACACTTGTTCATGCTTTCCTACTCGTTTTTTTGACAAATGTACACCCCAAAATGCTAAAAATAGGGCTTTTCTTTTCACAAGTGAGACGGTATTCTAGGCCCTAACCTTAAGCGGTGCAGGCTTTCTGGCCGCCAAATTCGGGTCTTGTCCCGGTTTTTGGCAGGGTGGGGGCCTGGTTTTTCTTAATTAACATGAGTGGTAACACGGTATGTACATAGCACAGAATGCAAATCGAGCAATTCGACTTGTTGTGGTTGCGCTGGCTCTGGTTCTTGCCGCCGGGGTGAATGCCCAGGCGTTGAAAACAGCCATCCAGACAGACATAAAAATCAACAAGGACGCAGCCAAAGCACAAAAAACGGTGGACCGGCTGGCGGAACAGACAGATAACCTGACAATTAAGTACCGCACGGTTCTGAACGAAATTGAAAGTCTGAAAATTTACAACGATCAGTTGGAGCGCGTGGTCGAGGACCAGCGTGCGCAAAAAGCCTCCATACTCCAGCAGATGGATCAGTTGGAAGCCACCAACCGCGGTGTTGTTCCGCTGATTATCGAAATGGTGGAAATGCTGGGTGAACTGGTGCAAGCTGATGTCCCATTTAAACTGGCTGAACGCATGGCGCGTGTTGCCGCTCTTGAAGATTTGCTTGACAAGTCTGACATCACCACATCTGAAAAGTTCCGTAAAGTGACCGAAGCCTACGGCATTGAGCTGGACTATGGCCGTTCGGTGGAAACCTACGAAGATACCTTGCCCAGCGAAAACCGCAAGGTGAGGTTCCTGCGAATTGGTCGTACTTTGCTCCTGTATCAAACCCTGGATGAAAAACAGTCTGGCTGGTGGAACCCGCTGACCCGGAAATTTGAACATCTGGGTAAGGAATATAACGACACCATCAAGCAAGGCATCCGCATGGCTGCCAAGCAGGCCGCACCGGATCTGGTTAGACTGCCGGCGACAGGCCCGAAACAAGCTGGAGGACAATAAGCCATGAAAAAAATTATTATTGCATTGAGTGCTTTTTTGCTGGCTGGTGCCGCAAGCGCCCAGCAGGCAAACACCAAAAGCATGGATGAGTTGCTGAAAAAAGTGTATCAGGCCGGCCGCGAAAGCTCTGCGGAAAACAAGCGCCGCATTGCCGAGTTCAAGCAGAAGCGGGATCAGCAGCAGCGTTTGCTGAATGAAGCGCGTGCGGCTTTGCGTGCCCAGGAACAGCGCAGCGAAAGGCTGAAAGCTGAATATGACGCCAATGAAAAAGAGCTGGCTGATCTGGAAACCGTTCTGCACGAACGTTCTGGTAACCTGGGTGAAATGCAGGGCACCATCAAGATTCTGGCCGGTGACTTGCGTTCCCAGTTGGAGCATTCTCTGACCAGCGCCCAGTATCCTGACCGCATTGATTTTCTGGCGGAACTGGCTTCCAAGAAAGAACTGCCAACGATCGATGATATCCGCCGCTTGTGGTACGAAATGCAGCGTGAAATCACCGAATCGGGCAAGATTGTCAAGTTTAAAACCGATATTCTGAATGCTGAGGGCATTGTAGAGAAGAATCAGGAAGCGGCCCGTCTGGGTGTGTTCGACGCTTTCGACAAGGATGGCAACTTTCTTATTCTCAAGTCGCCTGACGAAGAAGGTGGCCTCAGCAAGCCGATTCTGCACCGTCTGAAGCGGCAGCCTGACGGCCGTTGGCTGGCGCTGTCACGTAAATTCGTCCAAACTCCGCCCAACCAGGTGACGGATGTGCCTGTGGACTATACCCGCGGCACCATTTTGCAACTGGTGGTTCAAACACCCAGTTTGTGGGAAAAGGTCAAGGAAGGCGGCATCGTGGGCTATGTGATCCTGTCCCTGGGCGCTATTGGCCTGCTGGTGGCGCTGTGGAAGTTCCTGCAGTTGCTGACCATTGGTCGCAAAATCAAGCGCCAGCTCAAGAGCAAGCAGCCACGCGAAGACAACCCGCTGGGCCGGATTATGAAGGTTTATACCGAGAATCCCGATGCGGATATCGAAACCATGGAGCTGAAGCTGGATGAAGCCATTTTGCGTGAAACAGCACCGCTGGAGTCCGGACTGTCATTTATTAAGGTGCTTTATGTGATTGCCCCGCTCCTGGGTCTGTTGGGTACAGTGGTGGGCATGATCCAGACCTTCCAGATGATTACCCTGTTTGGCACCGGCGATCCCAAGAGCATGGCCGGTGGTATCTCCATGGCTCTGGTCACCACGGTGCTGGGTCTGGTAGTAGCCATCCCGCTGACAGTATTGCACTCCATCTTGCAGTCCATGGCACGCAAGCAAACCCAGATTCTGGAAGAGCAAAGCGCGGGCATTATCGCCAGAATGGCGGAGAAGTAAGATGTATCAGTTAAAAGAGTTCTGGTATTCAATCCTCAGTTTTATCAACATGGGTGGCCCGGTGCTCTGGGCCATCATGCTGGTATTGTTTTTGATGTGGGTGATGATTCTGGAGCGTCTTTACTTTTATTCTGTGGCTTTTCCGCGCATGAGGAAAAAAATCCTTCAGGAGTGGGATGCCCGTAGCGACACCACCAGCTGGTATGCCAAGCGCATCAAGGAAGCCAAGGTCTCTGAAGCGTCTATTGCCTTGCGCTGGGGTCTGGGTTTTTTGGATGCCTTGGTGGCCATCAGCCCATTGCTGGGTTTGTTTGGCACCGTGTATGGTATGTTACAGGTATTTGACATTATGGCTGTGGCCGGTACCAGTAATGCACGCGCCATGGCAAGCGGCGTTTCCAAGGCGACGATTCCCACCATGGCGGGCATGGTCGCTGCGCTTTCCGGCGTGTTTTTTACCACTTATTTCAAGCAAAAGGCGCGTAGGGAAGCAGAAAAACTTGAAGACGCCATGTATTCGCATTAAGACTTTTTCGCAGCGGAGGAACCATTCCGCTGCGAAGCCTGTCGCTATACTACAGGCACCACCGGAATTATTTGAGGTTTAAACCCCATGAAAAGACGACACTTTCACGAAGACGAAGCCGAAATCAACATCACGCCCATGCTGGATGTGGTGTTTATCATGCTGATTTTCTTTATTGTGACCACATCCTTTGTCAAGGAAACCGGTGTGGAGGTCAATCGGCCCACGGCTTCTTCTGCCAAAAAGGTGAGCAAGGGCAACATTCTTATTGCCATTAAGGACAATGGCAAAATCTACATGAACAAACGGGACATTGATATTCGCGCCGTGCGGGCCAATGTAGAAAAAGCCCATGCAGAAAATCCAGAAGGAACCGTGGTCATTATTGCTGACAAAAACTCCAAAACCGGCGATTTGGTTCAGGTGATGGACCAGGTCAAGGCCGCAGGCGTAGAGAAAATTTCAGTGGCCGCCCAGCGCGGGGAGAGCTAAACGATGAGTTCCGGCATTAAAAAAGTGGCGGTGATGCCGCTGGCAGTGATTCTGGGAGCCATTATTACGCTGGCGCTGTTCTATTTTATGTATTCACTGATTACGACCAGCGGCGCAAAACCGCGCGACAGCGACAATCCCACTATTGATTTTTCGCCGGTCAAGCTGGAAGCCGATGCAGAGCGGAAAAACCGTGTTCGGCCGAAGAAGCCACCACCACCAAAGGAGCCGCCACCACCGCCCAAAATGCAGGTGGCGCAACAGACCAAGCCTGTTAACCAGATGCCTTCAATGGACATGCCTAACCTGGACCTGGCAGCCAATGGAGATGGTCCGGCTTTGGGCGCGGTCGGCTATGGTGTGGATCGCAATGCCGAAGGCGATGTGATTCCTCTGGTGCGAATTCCGCCGCAATATCCCAGAAAAGCGGCCATGGCCAAAATCGAAGGGTGGGTAAAAGTCGAATTCACCATTACTGAAGAAGGCACCGTCACTAGCCCGCGTGTGGTCGAGTCGAAGCCTCCACGAATTTTTGACCGGGAAGCCTTGCGGGCAATTTTGAAATGGAAATTCAAGCCCAAAATTGTTGATGGCGTGCGCGTTCCCCAAGTGGCGACGCAAACCATTGAGTTTAAGCTGGAAGGCTGATTTTTCCAACCAGGTTCGACATGGAAATAGTCTGTGGCGGTCTTGGATCAAGAAGGCCTAATAATATTGTGGTAACTTTATGAAAAAAATACTTCTATTCCTTGTTCTTTTGCTGACAGCGTGGCCATTGCTGGCTGCAGTGGAAAAAACCAGTAACCCCAAGCGGGAAGTCAAAGGCCTGTTGCCCAGCCCGGAAAATTACAAAAAACTGGAAAAATATTCCCAGTTTATGGCAGACGAGAAGTATGCAGAGGCCAAGGCGGGTTTTGAGTCCATGTTGCAGCGCAAGCTGAACAATTATGAAAGGGCGGTGGTGCTGCAATATCTGGGTTACCTGGCCATGCAGGAAGACAAGCCCCAGGCAGCCATCAAATACTTCAAGGAAGTCGTTAAGCTGAATTCCCTGCCCAATCGCACTCATTTTAATGTCATGTCCAATATTGCCCGCATGTACATGGCCACGGGACAGTATCGCAAGGCGGTTCAGGCTTGGCAGGATTATTTCAACGCCACTGATGAAATCAGGGATTCCGATTACGCCTTACTGGCGAATACCTATGTCCAGCTTGAAGACTTTAAAAAGGGCCAGCAATACATTAAAAAGGCCATTGCCATGTCGGATAAGCCCCCGGAAAGCTGGTATCAGCTTTTGTTAATCACCCATCAGCAATTGGGTGAGTTCCGCCAGGCGGCCAAAGTTCTGGAGTATCTGGTCCAAAACTATCCACATAAAAAGAATTACTGGAAACAGCTCTCGCAGACCTATTTTGCGCTCAAACAGGACCAAAAAGCGCTGGCGGCGCTGGACTTGGCAAACTTGAATGGCTTGCTCACAACCCAGCAAGACCTGTTGCAACTGTTCAAACTGTACGCTTATCTGGATGTGCCCTATAAGGCGGGCAAGGTGTTGGAAGGCGGACTGAAGTCCGGTGTGATCGAAAGCACCAAAAAGCACTGGAAAGACCTGGGGGCCACCTGGTATCAGGCACAGGAGTTGCAAAAAGCCTTGGCTGCTTTCAAAAAAGCGGCCGAGTTGTCTGATGACGGGGAGCTGGATTTCCAGATTGCCAATATTTATGTGGGGCTTGAAGATTGGGCCAGTGCCCGAACAGCCCTGAAAGCGGCTTTGCAAAAGGGTGGCTTGAAAGACCGCGATGTGGGTAATTCCTGGTTGTTATTGGGAATGGCCGAAAACTATCTGGGCAATGAGACCGCGGCCCGAAAGGCCCTGGAAAACGCCAAGAAATTTCCCAAGGTGCGTAATAATGCCGTGCAATGGCTGAAACACATTGAGCAAACCCGTCTGACAAAAGCCAAACTGCAAGAAAGCGAGTCAGCCAATCTCAATGACGCAACCCAGCAGCCCAGTGAAGCCACAGCCGAAGGCTGAAAGCCCATGGCTGGAACCGTTTACCCGCTGGCTGCTACTGGAAAAGGGCTTGTCCGCCAACAGCGTCAAAAGCTATTGCAGTGACTTAAGCCCTTTTTTCAGTTTCCTTCAGCACCAGCGGTTATCTGTCGAGCTTTTGTCAGCTGCTGACGCTAGTGATTTTCGTCAGTGGTTGCATCAGCGAGGTTATCAGGCCAGCACGTTGGCGCGAAAACTATCCGCTTTGCGCCAGTTCTACCGTTTTTTGCTGATTAAAAAGATTGTTAAGGAAAACCCCTTCGCGCTCCAGCGCACGCCCAAGACGACGCGTCACCTGCCCAAGCCCCTGAATGAAAATGATATAGAAGCGTTGTTGCAGGCCCCGGATACCCGGACCTTAACCGGTTTGCGGGACAAAGCCATGCTGGAGGTGATGTATGCCGCCGGCTTACGTGTCAGCGAGCTGGTGAATCTGCGCTTGGGTCAGGTGAACCTTAACCGGGGCTTGTTGCGTATATTCGGCAAAGGTGAAAAAGAGCGGCTTGTGCCGTTGGGTGAGGAAGCGGTGACGTGGCTCAGTCGCTACTTGCACGCCCGGGCAATCAGCGACTCACAAAACCATCCCCGGCAGTTGATTTTTTCCACGCTTCGGGGAAGCGGCATGACGCGCCAGGCGTTTTGGTATCGCATCAAAAAATATGCCCGCCAATGTGGTCTGTCGCCATTGCCTTCACCACACCAGTTAAGACACTCTTTCGCCACGCATTTGCTGAACCATGGCGCGGATTTGCGCGTGGTTCAAATGTTACTCGGCCATGAAAACCTGAGTACGACACAAATTTATACCCAGGTGGCTAACAGGGCTTTGAAGACTATTCACCGCAAACACCACCCCCGGGGATAGCGCAATGGCAGCACACTTGTCTATACGGCAGCAGGGAACTACAATCGGCTCATATTGTCTGAACCACATTCCTTTTGCCGCAATCGCTGCCTGTGATTGTCTACACTAACCAAAGGTATTTAGCATGACTCCAGTTTTTCACTTACCTCGTATTTTTTTGGCCACATTGGCAATATTCTTTGTTACCCAGGCATTTGCTGAAGTCTCTCAGGAAGCCGATCAAAAAATTCGCGCGGCCTTAAAGCAGATGGCGCCTGCCGCCAAAATTGTTTCCATTCAGGAAACGCCCATGGCCGGTGTCAAAGAGGTCACCCTTGATTCTGGCCGGGGCGGAGAAATTTACTATGTGTCTGATGACGGCCAGTATCTGATTACCGGCAGCATGTATAGCACCCAGACACGGGAAGATTTGACCGAAGCCAAAAAAGCGGGGATTCGCAAGCAACTGGTGGCCCGTTTTGGGCCTGACAAGCGCATTGATTTTTTCCCCAAGGACATGAAGCATCACATTACCGTTTTTACGGACATTGATTGTGGCTATTGCCGCAAGCTCCACACCCAAATGGATGAATACAACAAGCGTGGCATCGGTGTCAGTTATTTGTTCTTCCCACGGGCTGGACTCAAATCCAATTCTTATGACAAAGCCGTGGCCGTGTGGTGCGCGGACGACAGACAAGAGGCCATGACCAAAGCCAAGACCGGCATTCAGGTCGATTTGAAGACTTGCGAAAACCCCGTGGGCGAGCATTACAAAACCGGTCTTGCCGTGGGTGTATCTGGCACGCCGGCGATTGTGCTGGACAGTGGCACACTCATGCCCGGCTATTTACCACCAGATGCCTTGTTGCAACGTTTGGACTACTACCAGACGCTGGAAAAAAACAAAGCCGCCCAAGCCAGTCAGTAATCGCTGGAATAGATGCAAAAACCGGCTTCAAGCCGGTTTTTGCATTGGTGAAGCCCTACGGTGGCCAGAGACGTTGCATGTGGTATCATTGCCGGCCGATTTGTTAATGCCTTTGTTATGGACAAAGGCCCTGTTCACCTACGCCAGATAATCTGCTCATGTCCAGTCAACTTCTGTTCCTGAAAGGCCAAACAGCCATTTCTCCGTTTCGCATTCGTCAACTGAACCGGGGGCAATCCCGCCCGATTTCGGCCATCGATGATCTGTTTGTTTTGCAGCTGCGCTCACCGACGCCCCACTCGCGTGCGACGGCGACCATCACCGGTTTATTGGGAACAGATATTCCGTGCCCCCCGGTGGCGGCGAATCAGGTGATTATTGCACCACGCGTTGGCACCATTTCCCCATGGTCCAGCAAGGCCACAGACATCTTCCATCGCTGTGCGGTGGATGAAGTCCAGCGGGTGGAAAAAGCCCGCATTATCACATTCGCCTGCGACGATGCGCGGCAGTTACCCAATACGACTCTTGAACGTTGGCATGATCCGATGACCGAATCGGTTTTCTTTTCGCTGGACGATTTGCAGGCGCTGTTTGCCGAACAGCCGCCCCAGCCGGTCCGTGAAGTGGATACCCTCCATGGTGGCAAAGCCGCGCTGGAAGCACTGAACCGAGATCTGGGGTTAGCGCTTTCATATCAGGAAATGGATTATTTGCTTTCGGCCTATCAGGGCATTAACCGCAATCCCACGGATGCCGAGCTAATGATGTTTGCCCAGGCCAATTCCGAGCATTGCCGCCACAAGATATTTAATGCCCAGTGGACAATAGACGGCCAGCGGCAACCCAAATCCCTGTTTGCCATGATACGCAATACGGAAGCACAAACCCCGCGTCCGGCGCTATCGGCGTACAAGGACAATGCGGCGGTGTTTCAGGGTGGCCCGGCTTCGCGCTGGGTGGCCGACCCGATCACCGGTCAGTATCGCCGCCTGAACGAAGACGTGCAGGTGCTTATCAAGGTCGAAACCCATAATCACCCCACAGCCATTTCGCCTTTTCCCGGGGTCGCCACCGGTTCCGGCGGGGAAATCCGCGATGAGGCTGCCACCGGCCAGGGAGCCAAGCCCAAAGCTGGCCTGACCGGCTTTTCTGTCAGCCATTTGCGTATCCCGGACTGGGTTCAGCCGTGGGAAGCGGACAATCCGGGCAAGCCCGGGCGCGTTGCCTCAGCGCTGGATATCATGCTTGAAGGGCCTGTTGGCGGTGCGGCTTTTAACAATGAATTCGGCCGCCCAAATCTAACCGGTTACTTTCGAACATTTGAGTGGCGTCAATCGGAAAACCACTGGCGGGGATATCACAAACCCATCATGCTCGCCGGTGGCTTGGGCAACATTCGCCCCGGTCACGTCCAGAAGGAAGCCACGCACACCGATGACATCATGGTGGTATTGGGTGGGCCGGCCATGCTCATTGGCCTGGGTGGCGGCGCGGCCTCCAGTGTAGACGGTGGCAGCAGTGATGAGCAACTGGACTTTGCCTCGGTGCAGCGAGGTAACCCGGAAATGCAGCGCCGCGCCCAGGAAGTGATTGATCGCTGCTGGGCCTTGGGAGATGACAATCCGATTCGCTCGATACACGACGTGGGTGCCGGGGGCTTGAGCAACGCCATGCCCGAGTTGCTGCATGATGGCGGCAAAGGCGGTTGGCTGGAACTGCGCGAACTGGATATTGCCCAGCCGGGTATGTCCCCCATGGAAATCTGGTGCAATGAGTCCCAGGAACGTTATGTGCTATCCATCCGGCCGGAAAAGCTGGAACTGTTTCAGGCGCTGTGTGCGCGCGAAAACTGCCCGGTGGCCATTATGGGCACGGCCTGCGAGCAGGAACAATTGGTGGTGCATGATGCGGAATTCGATAATCGGCTCGTGGATATCCCCATGGCCTTGTTGTTTGGAAACACCCCGGCGGTGCACAAGGATATTCAACGCCAGCCAGTGGCGTTGCAGCCACTGGATTTATCCTCGCTGGTGATCGAGGAAGCCATGCAGCGGGTATTGGCGTTTCCGACCGTGGCCAGCAAACAGTTTCTGATCACCATTGGGGACCGCAGTGTGGGCGGGTTGGTATATCGCGATCAAATGGTGGGGCCCTGGCAGGTGCCGGTGGCCGACCAGGCCATCACTTTGCGCGATTACGATGGTTATGCCGGTGAAGTCATGGCCATTGGCGAACGCACTCCGGTGGCCATTATCAATGGCCCTGCGGCCGGCCGACTGGCTGTGATCGAGGCTTTGACCAATCTGGCCAGTGCGCCGGTGGGGCCGTTGCCCGGGATTAAACTGTCCGCCAACTGGATGGCCGCCAGCGGCAAAGGCCGGGAAGACGAAATTTTGTTTGACACGGTCAAAGCCGTGGGGGAAGAACTGTGCCCGGCATTGGGCATTGGCATTCCGGTGGGCAAGGATTCCCTGTCCATGCACATGCAATGGCAGCAGGATGAACAATCGCGGGCCGTCACCGCGCCGGTATCACTGGTGGTTTCGGCATTTGCAGCAGTGGACGATGTGCGTCAGGCCGTTACACCACAAATTGGTCCCGGGCAACAATTATGGCTGCTGGACTTGGGGCAGGGTAAAGATCGTCTCGGCGGCTCGGTGCTGGCCCAGGTCTATAACCAGCTGGGCGATCAGGCGCCAGACCTGGACGATACAGACCTGTTCGTGCGCTTTTGGGAAATGATGCAGGAAAGCCTGGCAGCAAACACGTTGGCCGCCGCGCACGATCGCTCTGATGGCGGCCTGTGGGCCTGTGTGGCGGAAATGGCGTTTGCCGGCCAGCAAGGTGTCTCGCTGCGTGTGCCGGATCATCGTTCACCGGAGGCGTTTCTGTTTGCCGAGGAACCCGGCATGGTGGTGGCCATTGATGAGGGAAAACAAGAGGATTTTTCGGCTCTGTTGGAAAAATACCGGCTCACCGGTATTGCCATCCACCTGGGTGCCTGTACTGCGGAAAAAACCATCCAGATACAGCATAACAACACCTGTCTGAGCGCCCGTCCCCTGGCGTACTGGCAAAAAATCTGGAGCGAAAACAGCTATCGCATACAACGCTTGCGGGACCATCCGGCCTGTGCCGATGAAGAATATGCCGCACTGGATGCGCCGGGCTTGCCCATGCAGCCACGGGCGGATTTTGACTTTAGTGAGAATCAGGTGGCACCTTTCATCCACAGCCGCCGGCCGCCGGTGGCGATTCTGCGTGAACAAGGGGTTAATGGCCAACTGGAAATGGCCATGGCCTTTGAGCGGGCGCATTTTGCCCCGGTGGATGTGCATATGCAGGATTTGATTGACGGTCGCTTCAGCCTGGATGAGTTTGCCGGACTGGTGGCCTGTGGCGGTTTTTCCTATGGTGATGTGCTGGGCGCAGGCCAAGGCTGGGCCAAGGGCATTTTGTATGATGAGCGTCTTCGCCGCCAGTTCAGCGATTTTTTTGCCGACGAAAGCCGCTTTGCGCTGGGGGTGTGCAATGGCTGCCAGATGTTATCTTCGCTGAAATCCATGATTCCCGGCAGCGAACGTTGGCCCCGGTTTATGCGTAACCGCTCCGAACAGTTTGAGGCCCGGTTCTCGCAGCTGGAAATCCAGCCGGGCAATAACCTGTTTTTTGCCGATATGGCCGGGGCCCGTATTCCCGTGGCCATTGCCCATGGCGAAGGCCGAGCGCAATTCGCCAGTGACGAAGACCGCCACCGGGCGGTTGTCGCCGCCCGTTATGTGGACAACAGCGGCCGGGCCACCCAGTCCTATCCGTTCAACCCCAACGGTTCGGATGATGCTGTGGCGGCAGTGGCGAACCAGGCAGGCAATGTTTTGATTATGATGCCGCACCCAGAGCGTGTTTTCCGCAGTGTGCAAATGTCCTGGGCGCCGTCATCCTGGGGAGAAAATTCCCCCTGGATGCGAATGTTTTATAATGCCAGAAGGTTTATTGGCTAAATGGAGTCATAAAGATCAACAATATGCACGCGGACTCACGACAATCCAAGATAAAACAGTTGCTGGTGGCGGCAATTCTGTTCTTGCCATTGAGTTTTTTTATCTGGTTTTACAGCGCGTCCTTGCTGGTGTTGCCTGTGCACTGGCTCAGTGAGTGGATTCTGACTCACTGGCACCCGGACTTAATCAAGGAAATCACGCAGAACTATTACCTGCTGAATGTCCAGACCCTTATTTTCCCCGAGGAAGACTTTGCCCAGGGCGCGGGAAAACTGGCCGTTTTAGAGGTTACTGTCAACCCGATGATTTACGGTTACGGGCTGGCAGTGTTTGCTGGTCTGGTGATGGCCCGGCCCGATTTAAGCTGGAAGCAGCGCCTGAAGCAATTACTGGCGGCTTATGTGCTGGTCTGCCTGATACAAACCTGGGGCGTGGTGTGGGAAACCCATAAAAGCCTGTTTTTTGCCGGTGGGCCTGATGCCCAAAAAGCGGTGCTGTCAACGGGCCTTGACCCCAATCTAATCGCGCTATTCTACCAAATGGGGTATTTGATATTCCCGGCGGTGTTGCCCGTTATGGTGTGGATTGTTTTCAATCGCGACTTTATCAGTGAACTGACAGGACTGGGATTATCTGCTGTGGTGGCGGGAAAAGCTACAGAGGACAAGACGCGCGGTGGAACCTCAAAGCCACGGAGCGGGTCAAAATGACCACCGATGCCAATAAAACGCGTCACAGAAGAAAAGCACACAGGCACAAAACTGCATGACTGAATCCACTGACACTCACCCTGAACCGACCCGGATGGAAACCCGCCAGCGTCTACAGGACAGGCCGGAGCCGGCAGCAGAAGAGGCGCACGTTCCTGCTGAAACAGCCCCGGAACTATCGCCGCAGGCGGCTTTTGAGCATAAGGTCTGCCAGCACCTTATTGCCAATGGCAAACTGCGAGAGGAAGACCTGGCGCGCGGCCAGCGTCTTTTCAATGAAAGTCTGAATACCCGCTTGTTGCCGCTACTGGCGCGCCTGGGTCTGGTCTCCGAGCGGGATGTGGCCCAAGCCATCAGTGAGTTGATGGAGCTGCCCCTGGCCACAGAAAAGGACTATCCGGAAAGCGCCAGCCTGGTTTCGGAGATTCCGGTGCGATTTATGCGTGAACAGCAATTTGTGCCGCTGCAGGAAGATGAAACCGGGCTGGAAGTCAGCATGGTTTACCCGTATGACGACTTTACCGTGCAGTCATTGCAACTGGCCACCGACAAGCCGCTGAAAATCAAGGTTGGCATGCCATCGGATGTCGAAAACGCCATAGAAAAATACTTTGGCGGCGGCAAGTCCTCCATGGGGCAAATTGTCGAAAACCTGGGTGAGGGAGAACGGGGCGAAGAAGAAGACGTTGACCACTTGCGGGACATGGCTTCGGAAGCCCCTGTCATTCGCCTGGTGAACCTGATTATGCAGCGGGCTGTTGAACAGCGGGCTTCGGATATTCACATTGAACCCTTTGAAAACCGCCTCAAGGTGCGTTATCGCATCGACGGCGTTTTGCATGAAGTGGAGTCGCCACCGGCGCGTTCCACCGCTGCGGTGATCAGCCGCATCAAAATCATGGCCAAGCTCAATATTGCCGAGCGCCGCTTGCCCCAGGATGGCCGCATCATGCTGCGGGTGCAAGGCAAGGAGCTGGATTTGCGCGTCTCAACGGTGCCCACCGCCTACGGTGAATCGGTGGTCATGCGGATACTCGACCGGGAAAATATCGTTTTTGACTTTCACAAACTGGGGTTTTCCGATCAACTGCTGCAGCGGTTCATGAAGGTGCTGAATTTGCCCCACGGCATTATTCTGGTCACCGGCCCCACCGGCTCGGGAAAGACCACAACCCTGTACACCGCTTTGCAGCACCTGAACACCGAGGAGCGGAAGATAATCACCGTGGAAGATCCGGTTGAATATCAACTGGCCGGCATTAACCAGATTCAGGCCCGGCCGGATATCGGTCTGGACTTTTCCTCCGCTTTGCGCGCCATTGTGCGCCAGGACCCGGATGTCATCATGATTGGTGAAATGCGTGACCTGGAAACCGCCCGTATCGCCATTCAGTCAGCGTTGACCGGGCACCTGGTGTTGTCCACCATTCACACCAATAATGCCGCCGGGGGCATTACCCGCATGCTTGATATGGGCGTGGAAGACTATCTGCTCACTTCCACCATCAACGGCATTCTGGCTCAGCGCCTGGTGCGGCGGCTGGACGAAAACAAGGAAAAATACCCCCTGCTGCCGGAAATGGTGCAGGAGCTGGGCCTGCACCGTTTTACCAATGAGGGCCCGGTGCATTTCTACCGGCCCAAACCCTCTGATGAAAATCCTACGGGTTACAAGGGACGGGTATCGATTCTCGAATTTCTGGAAATGTCCGACCCCATTCGCCGCCTGGTCATGCAACAGGCCACGGCCGGAGAAATCCAGAAACAGGCCGTGGCGGAAGGCATGCTGACCATGTATGACGATGGCCTGCAAAAGTGTCTGGACGGCGTGACCAGTTTTGAGGAAGTCTTACGGGTCACGCAGGAGGGATAGGCGCATGGCCCAGTATCTTTACAAGGCCTTGACACCCGCTGGCGAACCGGTTGAAGGCCAGATGGAAGCCGCCAGTGAGGCGGAAGTCATCGCCAAAATCCAGGAAGCCGGTAATCTGCCGCTTTCTGCCAGCCGCATGGGAGAAGGCTTTTCCTGGCAAAACTTTCGCCTTTCCCGCCGCAGCATCACCCAGAAACAGGTTGGGGAATTTACCGACCAGCTTGCCACATTGCTGACTTCCGGCATGCCGTTGGACCGCTCGTTGTCGGTCATGCTGGATTTGGCGGATGATGAACGCCTGCATGCCATGATCAAGGCCATTCGTGACAAAGTTCGCGGCGGGGGGAACTTGTCCGATGCGCTGGCAGAGCAGCATGTTTTTTCCAAGCTGTACGTCAATATGGTTCGCGCTGGTGAAATGGGCGGCACGCTGGAAAAGACCCTGCAACGCTTGAGCGATTACCAGGCGCGCAGCAAGGCGCTCAAGGACTCGGTGTTGTCAGCCATGATTTACCCGGCGATTCTGCTGGTGCTGGCGGTGGGCTCGCTGTTTATCCTGTTGGGCAAGGTGGTGCCGAGTTTTCAGCCCATGTTTGAAGAATCCGGCATGCAGATGCCGATGCTTACGCAAATCGTTTTGGGCGCGGCCAATATTGTTGTAGGCTACTGGTGGGTTTTGGTCGTTGCTGTGGTGGCAGTGACGCTGCTGCTGCGGCAACGGCTGGAAGACCCCAAGTTCCGGTACCAGTGGGATGCCCGTAAGCTGCGCGTTCCACTGTTTGGCGATCTGATTCAACGTTTGGAAACGGCGCGTTTTACCCGCACCCTGGGGACTTTGCTCAACAGCGGAGTGCCTTTGCTGAGCGGATTGGGCATCGCCAAAAATGTCATGAATAACCAGGTGCTGGTTGAAGCCGTGGACACGGCGGCCGAACGGGTCAAACATGGTGAGGCGCTGGCCGATGCCCTGTCCGATGCAGAGTATTTTCCCCGCTTGGCCCAGCAACTGATTGCGGTGGGTGAAGAAACTGGCAAACTGGACGAAATGCTGCTGAAAACCGCTAATACTTACGATGGCGAGGTTAGAACGACCGTTGACCGCATGTTGTCGGTGCTGGTGCCTGCTACGGTGCTGATTCTGGCAGGCTTGATCGCGCTGATTGTGTTCGCTATTTTGCTGGCCATGCTGGGCATGAACGACCTGATGACCTGAGAAAACCGAGCTTTGCAGACTGCATCAGAACAAACCGCAAAACACACTTTGATTGCTGACTTTGAGAGGAAAGAATAATGAAAAATCCAATGCGACGACGTGAAGCCCGGGGCTTCAGCTTGATTGAAGTGCTGGTGGTGATGGCCATACTGGCCACTATCATGGCGCTGGTTGCCAAAAATGTGTTCAAGGGCAAGGAAAAAGCCAACTGGCAAGCGGCCAAAATCCAGGTGAGCAAACTGGAGCAGGCGGCCCAGGAGTTTTACCTGGATACCGGTCATTTGCCCAACAGCCCGGAAGACTTGGTGCGCGACACCGGAGATGCCATGTGGAGCGGTCCGTATGTGAAAGAAAAAATGCTCAAAGATCCCTGGGGACAACCCATCACCATGCGCGAAGGCGACAGCGAGATTATTTTCTGCTCTTACGGCAAGGACAAAAGCCCCGGCGGCAGCAAGTACGATGCGGATGTGTGCAGTAACGAATAAACCGTCTTTGTCAGCTTCAGGCTGCAGGCAACCGGCAAGGTGGGGATGAAGCGGCCACAAGGCCACCGTGGCAGCGCCGGGTTTTCCCTGGTGGAAGTGATGGTGGTGATGGTGATGCTGGCGCTGGTGGCCTCCGTGGTGGCCATGAATGTCAGCCGTAGCCTGAAAAACGCCCAGGTCCGGGCGGTCTCCCGTGACTTGGTGGCGGCCATGAAATACACCCGCGGCCAGGCCATTGCCAAGGGCAAGCCCAAGCAAATCACATTTGACTTACGCCAGAAAAGCTATCAGGCGCCGGGGAAGAAGCCGGTTAAAATTCCCGAAAACATGGAGTTGGGGCTGTACACGGCGGATTCGGAGATTGTCGATGACGACCATGCGGGCATCCGTTTTTTTTCTGATGGCAGTTCCACCGGTGGACGCATCACCTTGCGTTACAAGGACCGCGAGTGGCGCATCAACGTCAACTGGCTAACCGGAGAAATTCGGGCGCACCAATTGAGCGAATAGTGGTCAAAAAGCCCATGGAAGTCTCTCAACCAATCCCGTCAACACAGCAGCAAAGTGGATTTACCTTGCTCGAAATCCTGGTTGCCTTTGTGGTTTTTGTCCTCGCCTTTGCGGTTGTGATGGAAGTCATTACCGGTGCGGCCCGCAATACCATCAAGTCATCCCGGCAGACCCAAATCGCTCTGTTGGCCCAAAGCAAAATGGATGAAGTGGGTATTTTGGAGCCGGTTGCAGAAGGTGCCAGCCACGGACGTTTTGCTGATGGCACCACTTGGGAGTTGCAGATTACGCCTTTTGATGCGCCTTATGACAATGATATGCAACTGGCTGCGCCGCCGGTGGACTTGTTCCGGGTAGATTTAACCCTAAGCTGGCGCGACCGCAACAAAACCCGGTCAGCGCATTTTGTGACCTTGCGCGCGCAAGTGCCTGATTTTAGCGAGGGGCGCCGGTAATGCGCGTTTTAAGCCTATCCATATCAAACCGTCATGCCGGTTTCACACTGATCGAAGTGATTGTGGCCATGACCCTGGTTTCCCTGATTATGATGCTGGTTTTTAGTGGCATCAACTCCAGCCGCCGCCTGGTGAACAAAGGGGAAAAACGCATTACCGCCACGAATGAGGTGCGCGTGGTGCAGGAATTATTACGTCGCCAGATTTCCCGGGCCTTGCCCCTGGCCTTCAAGCAAAATGACGAAGGTGAGTTCGTCCTGTTTGAGGGGGATCGCAACCATGTTTTGTTTGTGGCCCCCATGCCCGGATACCTGGGAGCCGGTGGCCCACACGTCCAGCTCATCGAGCTGGTTGATGGCGCCGGTGGCAAAACCCTGCAATTCAAACATTGGTTGCTGTCGGACCGGTTTGACCCCCGGACTTTCCTCAACGACTCGGAACAGGAACCGGTGATTTTGCTGGAAAACCTTTCCGGCGGTGGTTTTTCTTTTATTGGTCTGGATGAGGAAGGCGAGCCGACTGACTGGCTTAATCAATGGGATGAAGCGGGAAAGGCGCCGTTGATGGTGCGCCTGGATCTGGAAGCTGACAAGGCGTCTCCGGTGCGCTGGCCGGAATTTCAGGTGACCCTGAAGCTGGATAATGCCGCCACACGCAGCCATGTGCCCTTGCAATTGTTACTTCAGGATCAAGCCTTGCGATGAATTTTCCAGTGCGCATGTATTCTGCAAAACAAGATGGCATGGTGCTGGTGCTGGTGCTGTGGATGATTATGATTTTGACAGTGCTGGCGGCCAGTTTTACCTTGTCATCGCGCACGGAAAATCTGCAATCGCGGCTGGAATTTGACAACACCCGCGCCCGTTATGCCGCTGAAGCCGGGCTCAATCGGGCCGTTTACGAACTGCGTAATCCCGACCCGCAAAGCCGCTGGGTGGCCGATGGCCGGCCCTACACCATGAAGCTGGACGATATCAGCGTCGAAATCCGGATCACCGATGAATCCGGCAAAATCAACATCAATAACGCCAATGTGGATTTGCTCAAAGGCCTGTTTGTTTCTGCCGGCCTGAATGAAGATGAAGCCGCGGCACTGGTGGATGCCATGGGTGATTGGGTTGATGGTGATGATGCGGTCCGGCCGTTGGGCGCCGAAGATGATGACTATGCGGCAGCCGGTTATCCATATGGCGCCAAGGATGCGCCATTTGACACCGTGCAGGAGCTTCAGCAAGTCATGGGCATGAGCTATGACATTTACCGCAAGATTGAACCGGCGATTACCGTATACTCGCGCAACGCTGGCATCAATCTGGCCACGGCCCCACTGGAGGCCCTGCGCGCCTTGCCGGATATTTCGGAGGATGAGGCCCGGGATTTTATCGAACAGCGGCAGCAGACTGAATATGGAGACCCTTTGCCGCTCTTGCCCAATGGCCAAACGGCGGTGGCGCGCGGCGGCGGTTTGGCGTATAGTGTGCGCTCAAAAGCCACCCTGCCCAATGGCCATCAGGCTGAGCTGGATGCGACTATCCGGTTGGGTGGTACGATACAGGGCAAGCCGTTTCAGGTCATGCGTTGGCGCGATAACGAACATTTATGACAACATCCTATCAAGCTTATTTGAACCAGTTTCGCCACTGGTATGCGGACTCGCCGCTACGGGAATTTCTCCAGTGGTGGGGTGCTGAATTAAAAAATCTTTTGCCGGAAAAATGGCGGGAACGGCTTTTTCGAAAAAAAAGCCAATTGTTGATTGTGGGTGACCAGGCAGGCCCGGAAGCCTCAGTAACACTTTGGCGTGGAACCGGCGGTGACTGGCAGCCCCTGGCGGCAGAAGACTGGGCACAGCGCGTTCAGCAAGAACTGGCAAACGATGGGGCTGTAGACACGGATATTGTCTACGTATTGCCCGTCGGCAAGGCTTTGGTGCGCCACATCCAGCTACCGGCTGCTGCGCGGGAAAACCTGGATAATGTCCTCAAATATGAACTGGATCGGTTCGTTCCCTTCAGCCCGGATCAAGTGCGGTTTGCCTGGCGACTGGAGAAAAGTCCACATGCCGCCCGCCAGGAAGAGACCATCACAGTGCAGGTGGTGGTGATTCCCGAGGTGGAGTTTGACAAGCATATGCGCTTGCTCAAGGAGAAGGGTTTGTCAGTGGATGTGGTGGATGTGGCCACTGATACACAGTCACCGCCTTCCATGGTTGGTGTAAACTTGCTGCCGCGGGAGCGCCGTCGCCATAAAAGTCAGGTGCGAACCCATTTGAACTGGATGCTAACAGTCATCGTTCTGGCTTTGCTGGCGTTAGGTATGTGGAATTCGCTGGCCAACAAACAGGCGCGTTTGGCCCGGCTAGAAAAACAGTCAAAACAGTTGCTTGTTCAGGCACGGGAAGCGCGGCAACTGCAACATCAGCTTGAACAGGCGATTGTGGCGGCGAATTTCATTCAGCAGCAAAAGGCCCGTTTGCCGGCCGTGGTGCCCATACTGGCGGAGCTGACCCGGCGTATTCCTGACGACACCTATTTGCAACGCATTTTGTTAAATCGTGAGCGGCTGGAAATCAGTGGCTTGTCGGAAAATGCCAACAAGTTGGTGCCTGTGCTGAATGACTCGAAAATCTGGTATGCGCCGGAGGTCAAGGGCGCGGTGCAACCGGATCCCAGACACCCGGGCAAGGAAAAATTCACCATTTACCTGCATATGCAGCCACCAGCGGAGAGCGATGATGCAGCTTCTTCCTGATCCCAGTAAGGGCAAATGGTATGCTTTGGGTTTGCTGGTCTTGCTGTTGTTGGCGGTTTATTTTTTGGTCTTTGATGGTTTTATCCAGCGTCACCGGCAGTTAAATGAGCAACTGGACGAAGCCCTGGCGGCCCGGCAAAAATATGCACGGCTGGCAGCCAGTATTCCCGATCTGAAAAAACGCTTGCGGATTGTGCGTGAACAATCGGGGAACTCCGACCATTTCCTGAGTGCGGATTCCGCCAACCTGGCGGCGGCCGAGCTGATTCGGATCTTGAAAGAAATTGTCGGGCGGCACGCAAGCAAGGCCCAGGATTGTCTGATTCTGAGCAACCAGCTGACCCGGGATCGCGCTCCGGAGCAGTTTGAGCGAGTGATTTTAAAGGTACGGTTGCGTTGCCGTTACGATATTTTGACACAGGTGCTCAACGACCTGGAGCGACACCGCCCGGATTTGTTTGTGGATGAATTGCGTATTGAGCAGCGTTATACCCGCCCCAACCGGCGGGGCAAGCCGCAGCCCCGCATGCTGGAGGTGCGCTTTGACCTGTATGCCTACTTGAACAAACCGATAAAGAACAAAGATGCTAAAAAATAACCCACTGGCATTGATATTGCTGGGCGCATCCGGCCTGTTACTGGCGCTGGTGATGGCGCAGATAACCGGCTGGGGGCGGCAACCACCGCCCTTATCACCAACGCCGGTGGACTTGTCCGCTTTGCCGGCTTTGCGTGTGGAGCCGGAACAGTTGGAGGAATCTTCACGGCCAGCCTTGCTGGAAGCCATTACTGCCCGTCCGCTGCTAAATCCGGATCGCCAGCCAGAAGCCCTGGAGGACGATGGTGAAACGAAACCCGAGGCTGAAGCCGCGCCGGTGACGGACCTGAAAGCCCGGCTGACCAGTGTGGTCATTATGCCGGAAGACCGCTATGCCATTATTCTGGACACACAAACCAACAAGCGCCTGACCCTTTCTACTGGCATGCCTCTGGAAGGGGCGCAGGGGGCCTGGGTATTGTCGGCCATTGAACCGCGCAAGGTTGTTTTTACAGCCGGTGAAGGCAAACAGGCGGAACTGGAGCTGGATGTGTTTAACAAAAGTCTTCCCGCCGGTGAGATCAGGAAAACAAAGCCGACACGCCCATCCGGCGCCCCGCAAACAAAACAACACGGGCGCATCCGTGAGTCGAATAATCAACAAAGCCGCATTTCCGCTGAAGAAATCCGCCGGAAAATCGCCGAACGACGCGCGCAATTACGGGCCCAGGCCGCCAAAAGGAACAACAAATGAAGACTATCAACCCATTATATTCAGGGAGAATCCGCGTGATGCGATCCACTTTACTGGTATTACTTGCGCTGGCTGTGGGTGCCTGTGCCAATGCACCCCGGCCAAGACCGGCCCATGATGAGGCAGACTGGGTGCTGGGACGGGATTATTTGTCGCACATCAAAAAGCAACCAACAGAAAATGGCACGCTGGTCAGTAGCTCTGGCGAGGAAGCCGAGGCCATCAGACCCGAAATTGAAGTGGGCACGGGCGAGTTTGTCAATCAGGCTGCCGCCAACCGGCATCAACGCACGGTGAGCAAGCGAGGGGAAATCACCTTCAATTTTGAAGGTGAAGACCTGCAGCAGATCGTGCACCTGATACTGGGGAAAATCCTCAAGGAAAATTACATCATTGCCCCGGGGGTGAAAGGCAAGGTCACCTTCGCCACTGCCAGACCCATCAGCAAAGATCAGGTATTACCCATTCTGGAAATGCTGCTGAGCTGGAATAATGCGGCGTTGATCTGGGTTGACGACGCCTGGCAGGTGGTGCCCAAACCCAAGGCCGTCGCCGGTAACCTGACTCCGCGGGTTGGCGCGCTTGATGGTGCTAAGGGTTATAGCGTTCTGGCTGTGCCGCTCAAGTACATTGCCCCTGCGGAAATGGAGAAGATCCTCAAACCCTATGCCCGGGACAAGGCCATTTTGAAAGCGGATAATGCGCGCCGCCTGCTTGTGCTGGCAGGCACCCGGCAGGAATTGAACAACTACCTGCGCACCATTGAAACTTTCGACGTGGACTGGATTAAAGGCATGTCAGTGGGCATTTTTCCGCTGGAAAAAGTGGAAGCCACGCAAATTGCCCAGGAACTGGAAGTCCTGTTTGGTGAGGGCGCGGATAACCCCTTGGCGGGCATGTTCCGCTTTATGCCCATCGAGCGATTGAATGCCGTCATGGTGATTACGCCTCAGCCAGATTATCTGTACAAGGCCAGGGACTGGGTGAAAAGACTGGATCGCACCGGCTCGGATGCCGCGGCCAATCTGTACGTCTATGATGTCAAAAACATCAAAGCCGCGGATTTGGCCGGTTACCTGAATGATATCTTCGGTAACGGCAGTGGCGGCTCGCGGCAAAATCGCAAGCAATCCGGTGGCCAGGTGGCCCCAGGCCTGACGGGGCGCAACCTGGGCGCACAGCCTCGCAACAAAACAGCACGTCAAGCAAACAATGCCCGCCAGCGCCGCAATCAGCCGGCCCGTGGAGGCACAGGCGGCGCCACGCTTTTTAATGGTGACGTGCGCATTACCGCGATTGAAGAAAGCAACCAGCTGCTCATCAGCGCCAGCGCCCAGGCTTACGAAGCGATTCTTTCGGCCATCAAGAAACTGGACACCGAACCATTGCAGGTGTTAATAGAGGCCAAGATACTGGAAGTCACACTGAAAGACGAACTGCAATATGGTTTGCAGTGGTATTTCGGACAGCATGTTCCTGAAGGCGGTGGCACCGGTTCGGCCAGTTTCAGCAACTTGCGTACCGCCGGCGCTTCCATCGGCAATGCATTTGGCTACACTTTCCAGGGTGGTGAAATATTGGCCAAATTGAGTGGCAGTGACATACTCAGCCACTCCACAGTGTTGTCGACTCCTTCAGTGATGGTGCTCAATAACAAAACCGCCACCATCAATGTGGGTGAGGAAATTCCGGTGATTTCCGGCAATACCATCGGCACCGGCGGTACGGTGAGTAACTACGTGCAGTACAAATCCACCGGTGTCATTCTGGAAGTGACGCCCAGGGTCAACCCGGGCGGGCTGGTGTACCTGGAAATTACCCAGGAGGTCAGCTCTCCGGGAGCAAAAATTGAAGGCCAGGCCAATTTGCCCATCAATAAAAAACAAATGGTGTCAGAAGTGGCTGTACGCAGTGGGGAAACCATCGTCATGGGTGGTCTGATTTCGGAAAATACCGGCAAAAGCAGTGGTGGCACCCCGGGATTAAGTCGTTTGCCGCTGGTAGGCGGCTTGTTTGGCGGCAAATCCCGCAGCAAAAACCGCACTGAGCTGATTCTGCTTTTGACGCCAACAGTGGTGCGTAATCGGGATGAAAGCCGCGAATTGACACGGGAATATAGCAAGCAGTTTTTGGGACTGAAACCGCTGCGACTTAAGGAAATGCGTCGACAGAACCGGCTGGATGAAGGTCGCAATAAGTCGAACTGATACAGTCTGGACAGTAGTCATCACACTTTAATTCATAAAAATACGAGGAAAAACTATGCAATCTTTCTGCAAAAAAAACGCAGCATCCTTTCTGCCATGGCTGGCATTGGTGGCCGCTGGACTGCTATTAAGCGCATGTGGCAGCACCGGCAAGGTCAAATCGGCCTATGGCGGGAATGCCGAAGAAACCAAGGTGGCGCACAGGGCAGAGCAGCGCTGGGCCTACTTGAGCGCCAGTGAATATGACAAGGCTTGGGCCTTTTTTACGCCAGGCCATAAGCGTTTTGAAGACAAGGAAGCCTTTGCCCTGCGCATGCGCCAAAAGCGAGTAGACTGGAAAGGCGGCACGGTGCTGGCGGTGGATTGTGATGAGGACGGCCTGAGCTGTGATGTGGCCGTCAAGGTGGACTATGTGTACCACTCCCCCAAGCCCATGGTGGGTGATGTGACAGCATCAACCGAACTGCAGGAAAAGTGGGTCAAGCTGAAAAACAAATGGTATTACGTGCAACCGGGTCTCAAACAAAAGTTGCTTAAATAGCCACCGGAGGGTAATATCCTTGGTCAATGGCGCGTAAATAAAGCCGAGAAGAGACAATAAAGGCTTGCCCGGTGAAAAAACTTGTCGTATTATTTACGTGCTATTAAATACGCCAACCGCCTTGAGAGCGGAACTGGCGGTTTTCTGTGTAGTAGCCCTGTAGTTAACTAGGAGTTAAAAATGAAAAGAAACAATCTGACAACGGCAGTGATTGCCGGTCTTGCTGGCGTTGCCGGCGTGGCCAGCATCTCCAATGCTGTAGACATTAACAACGACGGCTTGGGTCAGGTTCTGATCTATCCGTATTACACCGTCAACAATGGTTACAACACCATTATGACAGTGGTCAACACCACCGACCAGGCCAAGGCGGTCAAAGTCCGCTTTATGGAAGGTAAAAACACACAGGAGGTTCTCGACTTCAACTTGTACCTGTCTGCCTATGACGTGTGGACAGCAGTACTGGTGAAAAGCGGAACTGACGTACAGCTGATCACCAACGACACCTCCTGTACTGCGCCAAGCAACATTTCTGGCCAGGTATTCCTGCCTTACCAGTATCAAGGTGATGCGGTCGGCGAAGACGGCGTGCGTAAGTTTGAAGGCCACTTCGAAATCATCGAAATGGGTCCAATCGTGGATCCTGTTACCATCGGCAACGTGACTCACGTGGCTGGTACGCCGCCGGGTTGCGCCACCGTTTCAGCCAATTGGGCCAGCGGTACTGGTGCCTGGGCGCTGGATCAACCCCTTGCAGACTCTGTTCTGGGTCAACCGTCAGGCGGTCTGTTTGGTACTGCATCATTGATTAATGTGCCAGAAGGCGTGGATGTGGGTTATGACGCCGTTGCCCTGGAAGATTTTACAGACCTCGTTAACCACTCCAGTCCTGGAGACTTGATTCCTTCCTTGGCGCAGGCCAACCCTCCGGTTAGCACAGTGATTGTCAATGGTACTGTTGTCACGACTAACTGGCTGGTTAACCTGGATCCCGACGCGAATAGCGCCGACCCTGTTTCCGCGCTGTTCATGCACGACCGCATTTACAACGAGTACACTGTGGAAGCGGCCATTAACGCCGATACCGAGTGGGTTGTGACTTTCCCCACCAAGCGTTTTTATGTCAATCCTGGTCCTATTGCGCCTTTCACAACTAATTTTGGTGAGAATGGCGCTTGCGAACCTTTTGGCACCCGTTACTGGGATCGCGAAGAAGGCGAGCCAAATCAGCCGCCAGGAACCACTCCGGTTTCTCCGTTGCCACCGCCAGATCAGCCACAAGTACCAGTGTTCTGCTGGGAAGCTAACGTCCTGAGCTTCACGCATGACGATGCACCAGCTGGCCCCAGCAATATCCTGGGTTCCAACCATAACTACTGGTATACATTGGGCGCTGGCTTTGACGCTGGTTGGGTTGAGCTGTCATTCGCGCAAACCAAGACTTTCACTGACGGTGCAATCACTCAGCAATATCTGGGTCTGCCAGTGACTGGCTTTGCGGTTCAGCGTTATGTAAACGGTAACTTGGGTGGCGGCACACTGGCTAACTACGCCGGTCTGTTCCAGCACAAGTACCGCACTGTAGTTAACTCTCTGTAATTCTCAGAGCGTTAATCTGCGTTAAAAAGCGGGGCCCTGTGGGCTCCGCTTTTTTTATATCTGGCTTTCGCCTATAATTGCTTATCTTTTTACGCATTCTTAACGCCAAGGCCCTATAATTTCAGGTTAACGAACTAACCCGTGGAATTCCTAATGATGCAGTCACAGCTTACACACACTTTTACCGCCACATTTCGTTGGTCTTTTGTCCTTCTGATGTCAACGTTTTCCCTGGTCTCCTGGGCGGAAGAATTGATAGTCAATTACAACGACGGCTCCGCCGTCATTGAGCGCTGCCGGTTTACACTGGACAACGCCGCCCCGGTGGTGATAGACAGCACCACCGGTAATATCATCGCCCAGGTGACTGATCCGGATGCTTGCGGCAGCACCACACCGGTGCCGCCCACGGTGACGGTAACACCAGCGACCGCCACCATTAACCTGGGGAGCAGCCAGACGATTTCCTGGACCTCCACCAATGCCGTTTCATGCAGCAAAAGCGGTGATTGGGGCACAGGTACGGCCGCGCTTAGCGGCTCTCAAACTGTGACGCCCACAGCCGCAGGCACTTACACCTACACCATCAGTTGTACCAATAATGACGGATCGGCTTCCGACTCGTCTGTGGTGACGGTCACCGACCCCAGTGTGCCAGCTTTTTGCAACAGTATTCCGACTTTTGGCTTGACTCGGGACACAAGCTACACGGCTTATGCCCAGCTAACTAACGAGGCTTGGCCTGGGACAATCAATGAAAAATCCTTCTGGTCAATTCCCAGCAACCAGTACACTGCGCTGTCGTTTGTCGCGGGAACAGGCTCTGGCGCGCATTTCTTTGAAGCAGGCAGCCCTGCGCAAGGCCCGAGTGCCGGATATGTTGTGAAGATCAGCCAGTGTCCTGGTGACTTTACCCGTGATACGACAGATCCGGACGTGGCCTTTTGTCAGAGAAGCGGAGCATCACCCACGTTGCGCTGGTCTGAAACAAGTCAGGCTGGTTTCTGCAAGCTGACCCCGGGGGTGACTTACTATCTGAATATTGCTCACGGGAGTGTTTCCAGCGATAATACAACTTATACGAATGCGTGTTCATCAGCATTTTGTTCCGCTTTGTTCCAGAGATCCCAATGACAACAAACAAAAAAATGAACATTGTTATTACGCCAGGGCTTCGCGCCCTGGCCTTTTTCTGTATCGCGTTTTTATTCAGTAGCGAGCTTCTGGCCCAGGCGGTTACGCCCGAGGAGGTGCGCGCGGCTGAAAAAGAAGTGATTATGGACAATGGCGTGGTGCAGTTGACCATGGCGGATGTGGATGCGTTCGCAGAGTCCATCCCCAAAAAGGATCGCATTGGTTTTTTTGACAGTCCAAAACGCATTGAAAAAACCCTGATTGACCTGTGGATGGCGAAGATACTGGCCACCAGGGCGCGTGAGGAAGGGGTGGATAAAGACCCAAGAATTGCCAATATTATCCGCTATAAAACCAACCTGGTTTTGAGTCAGGCCATGGTCAAGCGGGCGTCCAGTCAGATTGATGACAAGACCCTGGAAGCGCTGGCTTATGAAAATTACCTGGTCAACAAGGCCGATTACATGACGCCGGAAAAGCGCAAGGTCAAGCACATTCTGCTTCGCCACAACCGGGCTTTTGATGCCCAGATCCGCGCCAAAGCCGAGGAACTACTGCAACAGATTGAGCAACACCCCGAACAGTTTGAGGACCTGGCCCGCCAGTATTCAGACGACAAGGGCTCTGCGGCCAAAGGTGGGCGGCTACCTGCCATTGAAAAAGGCACCACAGAGCCGGCCTTTGATGTAGCGGTATTTTCCATGCAAAAGCCCGGGCTGGTGCCGGAAGTGGTTGAAACCCGCAGTGGTTATCACATCATCTGGTTGGAAGACATTTATCCTGCCCAGCCGGCGGATTTTGAGTTCATTAAGGAAGACCTGAAAGAAGCGGTTCGCGCTGGCCTGGCCGATGAAAAGCTGACACAACTCAAACGCAAGCTTGACAGCAAGGAAATCACTGTTGACAAGGAGGCTGTTGCTTCCTTGCGGACTCGCTATGGCGTGGTCAAGCGGCCTGGTCAAAAATAGCCAAGCGCTTATCCCTTGTAAAAGCGGTTTTTCCTGTCGCATGAGGGATGGAAACCAGTAAAATAGGCGCCATGTTTTCCTACTTCCTCAAGCGGGAGATGACCGACCGCTATCTGGGTAATGTGATGGGGCTGGCCTGGGTGTTTATCCAGCCCCTGATCACCCTTGTCATTTACAGTTTTGTCTTTGAAAACATCTTCAAAGCGCGCATACCCGAGGCGGCCCATTTGGGCTTTGCGGTTTATCTGGCCATTGGCTTCTGGCCCTGGACGGCATTTGCTGAATCCTTGCTGCGAAGCACCACCGCAGTCATTGACAAAAAATCCCTGCTTGGCAAGGTCAAACTGGATTTGCGCCTGCCGGTGGCCGCCACCATTACGGCCTCTTTCATTTTGCACATGCTTGGCTACATTGTGGTGCTGATAGCACTGGCGCTATGGGGCAAACCGCTGCATTTTGAGATGCTGCCGCTTATTGTGCCCGCCCTGATGATTTTGTATCTGTTAGCGTTGGGCTTCGGCTTCTTGCTGGCCGCTGTTCAGGTTTACCTGAGAGATACGGCGCAAATCATGGCCTCGGTTTTGATGCTGTGGTTTTTTGCCACACCCGTCATTTATTCCAAGTCCTTGCTGCCGGAAACCGTGCGTCAATGGCTTTTCCTGAACCCGGTTTATCCTGCGATTGACTTTATTCATCAGGCTTTGCTGTTTGGCACCAATCTACCCTGGTTGTCCTTACTGAGTTCAGGTTTGTTTGCGGTGGGGCTGTTATGGATGAGCCTTAGGGTGTTCAACCGCTTATCCACCCGTTTTGAGGATTTTATTTAATGCGTCCCCTGGTCAAGGTCAGCGGTGTCAGCAAAATTTATCCGAAAACCAGTACGGCGGGTAGTCGCCTGCGCGCCATGGTGTCGCTGCTTCGCTCCCGGCCATTGACAGAAGGCAGCGAGATTTTAAGGGATATTAATTTCGAGATTTACCCGGGCGAGTCTCTGGCAATTATTGGCAAGAATGGCGCGGGCAAAAGCACTTTGCTGAAAATCATTTCCGGCATGATTCAGCCCACCACAGGGCAGGTAACTGTCAACGGAAAAATCGGCGCTTTGCTTGAGCTGGGTTCCGGTTTTCATCCGGAATACACAGGGCGAGAAAACCTGAAAATGGCAGCGGCGCTGGCGGGGTTGGACAAAAAAAACATCCAGGACAAGCTGGATCAGATGATCGAGTTTGCCGATATTGGAGATTATATTGACGAGCCGGTTAAACATTATTCTTCGGGCATGGTGGTGCGGTTGGGTTTTTCGGTGGTGACCGTAACGCGGCCGGAGTTGCTGATTACCGATGAGATACTGGCCGTTGGCGATCAAAATTTTCAGAGAAAATGCACCCAGTGGATTGATGAATACCTGACCGGCGGCGGCACCTTGATGCTGGTTTCCCACAGCATGTACCATGTTAAAAAGCTCTGCAAAACCGCGCTTTGGCTGGAAAACGGCCGGGTCAAACAGCATGGTGATGTGTACCAGGTGGCTCAGGCTTATGAAGATGAGCATAATGTGATGGACAAGCAAAACCAGCACGTTAATCAGGCAGACAAAAGCAATTATCACATCAAGGCAATGCAGCTGTTGCAAAATGGCAGGCCTGTTGACCGTATCCTCAGTCACGAAAATCTTGATATTTCCGTGGTCTGCTGGTCGCCTGATGATCGGCCTCCCGGGCTGGCGCTGGGTATTGTTCGCAGTGATGGGGTGCCGGTCTATGGCACCTTGTCCGAACTGTTCGATGTCAAACCACAGCCATTGGATCGTCAGCAGTGGCGCTTTCAGGTGCGTTTTCCCGAGATTCCCTTGTTGCCGGGCACTTACAGCATACGCACTCACGCCATGGACCCGGAAGGCATCCGCCTGATGGACACCTGGGAAATGGAATTACGGGTCCAGGGCCATTCCCGGGAACTGGGCGTGGTTAAACTCCCCGTGCAATGGGGCGCCGACACCGGGCAAGAAACCGAAAGCAAACCGGTCTCCACGTCGCATGAGGCATGAGGCCGCCCCCCCTGTCACTGTCGTGGTGCCGGTTTACAATGGTTTTCCGGCGCTGGCCCGCTGTCTTCAGGCCCTGGAAAAACACAGCGCCCGGGCACGGGTGCTGTTGATTGACGATGCTTCCACTGATCCCCGCGTGGCTCCCTTGCTGCAGCAGTTTTCAGCGCGTAATCATTGGGAGTTGCAGCAGCATCGGGATAACCGGGGGTTTGTGCTTACGGCCAATACCGGATTACAGCAGGCCGACGGGCATGTGGTTTTGCTGAATGCGGATGCCATTGTCACGCCGCATTGGCTCTCTGCCGTGGATCAGGCCATTGCAAATCATCCCGACCTGGCCACGGCCACGCCATGGTCCAATAATGCCGAGATTTGCAGCTTTCCCCGGTTTCTGGCGGCTCAGCCTGTGCCGGTTTATCGTGATGAACTGGCAGAAAGCCTTTATCAATATCACACGCCGGAATACCCGGAAATTCCCACGGGCGTGGGTTTTTGCCTGCTGATTACCGCCGAGGCACAAAAACACATTGGTGTGCTGGATGAAGCCACGTTCGGCCATGGTTATGGAGAAGAAAACGACTATTGCCTGCGGGCACAGGCGGCAGGGATGAAAAATATCCTCATTGATAATGCCTATGTGGCCCATATCGGCAATCAGAGCTTTTGCGATCTGAATCTCAAGGCCGATGAGCAATCCATGCAGAGATTATTGCGCAAGCACCCGCATTACCGGCAAATGATCGCTGAATATATCACGGCTGATCCTTTGGCGCCGTTGCGTTGTGAGATAATCAACACCCTGAAAAAACAGCGGCCACAATTGGCCGCGCAACTGGAAAATGTTCATGACGAGCACTGAAACCGCTGACCACGAGTCCGATCAGCCGGTCATGCCTTTTACCGGCGAGCGCTTTACCCCGGAGTGTGAGCGCGAGATCTGGTACGAGCATTACCACCGCTATGCGTTTGCCTGCCCGTTGGTGAAAGGGAAAACCGTCCTCGATGCGGCCAGCGGCGAAGGCTACGGCACACATTTATTGGCCACTACCGCCGCCCGGGCAGTGGGTGTGGATGTGGACTCGGACACCATTGCACACGCCCGGCGGCGTTACGGAGCTGTTACCCGTGGGAAAGTGCCTGAATTTATCCAGGCGTCGTGTGATCACTTGCCTTTTGAGGATAGCAGTTTTGATGTGGTGGTTTCCTTTGAAACTCTGGAACACCTGTCCGCGCAAGAGGCCATGCTGGCAGAGTTTGAACGCGTCCTCAAGCCGAATGGCTTTATTATCATTTCCACGCCGGATAAGGCGATATATTCCGATGCCACCGGCTATGACAACCCCTACCACGTAAAAGAATTGTACCGGCATGAGTTTCAGGCACTACTGGATGAACACTGGCCAGCGCAGCAGTGGCTGGGGCAGAAAATGGCCTTTTTTTCCGTGTTGTGGCATCAACAGCGCAATGGTCTGTCCTCGATGGATGCCCGGATATTGGGGAAAGATGGCGCCTTGCTCGCCGGCAAAATCCCCTGGGTGCCGGTCTATCATGTGGTGGTGGCGGCCAAGAAGGCCGAATACTTGCCACCGGTGGCTGATGTACATTTTTTTGCCGATGAGCCGGAGTCGGTGTATGGCCATTATCATGCCGTCATCCGCGCTCATATCCGGGCCGAACAGGAATTGCATCACTTGAAAAACGCACTGCGGCGCTGGCACCGGATTCCCGTGCTGGGCCGCTGGCTGAAATATCTGGAAAAAAAACATGGAATTTGAATTTGATTTTGGTCCCCAGACCACGGCCAATAACCCAAAAACAGAAAAGAGCCCGTTGTTTGCCTCGGTTTCCGGGGTGGCCGCGCCACTGTCTGCCGAAGAAGTGGTTTTTTTCAACCCTGTCGACGGGCGCAGTCATGTGATGACCCAGCAAGTCCTGCAAGCGTTGGCTTTGTCTCGGGACTTTCAGCCGCTAGCGACCCACATTGATCGTGTGGCGCATCACATTCCGGCTCTCAAGCCACAGCGCGGCGCCATAGCCACGGTGTTCGAATACCTGCAAAAAAAGGGCGCAATGCTGTCCGATGAGCAGTGGTTGCAGACACTGCAGGCACCGCCGCAAACAGATGACTTTTCTGCTGCAGACACCAAGGCTTTTGCAGGTCTTGTGGTGCGCACCTGTGACCGGCCTGAAAACTTGCAGCGATTTCTGGAGTCGCTCAGCGTTTACTGCCAGCGTTTTAACCATCGCTGGCCGGTGCATGTTTTTGATGACTCGCGTGAAGAAAAAAACCAGAAGCTGAATGAAAAAATATGCCGGGAGTCGGGACTGTCAGTGCAGCATCATGGCAGTGTCTGGCAACGTTCGTTTATTGCCATGCTGGAAAAGGAATTTCCCGCGCATAAAGCCGCCATCAAATGGTTGCTGGACCGGCCGGAAAACGGCAACCCGTTTACCGGTGGGCGAAGCTGGAACCTGGCCTTGTTGGCGTTGGCGGGGAAAAAGATTCTGTTTTTCGATGACGATTTTCTGTTTGAACCGCGTCGCCTGAAGCAGGCGGCCTCGCCGCAGGTGGATTTTTCAGTGGATGCCCAGCTGAGTGTGTCTTTTGGGGCCAACCTGGACGAAATCCGCGAAAAAACCGAACATGTCGAAGCCGATGTGCTGTCGGATCTCATTGCGACAGTGGGACAGCCCCTGTCCGCCTGGTTGCAGCAAGCCCCTAAGGCGGTGAAAAGCCTGCAAGCCCAGCCATTGGCTGAGTTGCAACGTCTGCATGGAAACAGCCCCATCAAGCTTACAGGCAATGGCACCTGGGGCTCTCCCCGGGCGGAAAGCAATTACTGGCTGTATTTTCTCAAGGGCGAACAAAAACAGGCCTTCTGGCACACCCGTGACAGCTATCTGGAACACATTGAAGCCTCGCATTTGTTGCATTACTCGCCGGATTACCAAACCCTGTCTTTGGGGCAGTTTGCGCCTTCGGCCATTGATAACACCACATTGGCGCCTTTCGCCATGCCGGTGGACAAAAACGAAGATCATTTTTTTAATGGCATGATGCTGTTTACCTATCCTGATCAGGTCGCATTACATTTTCCGTGGATGCTGGGGCATATCCAGGGTGAAAAACGGCGCCGCAGTGGTATGAACCATATCGCCCGCCGGCCAAACTTTAACTTGTTTGTTACGGATTATCTGCTATCCAAGTCCGAGCAGTGTGAGGCCAGCTCCCCGGCCCAGCGTATCACCATGGCCGCCGAAAATTTGCGGTCACTGGCGGATGCCGATTTTCGCGTGTTGAGCAATCGTTTGCAGGAATACATGATTCACGTGCGCGCCAATATCGTCTCTTCCCTGCAGGAGCAACTGGCCCAGTCTCCGGATGCGCCCATTTACTGGCAGGCCGATGTGCGCGAACTGATTGAAGCCAATGGCAAGGCCCTGGCCAGCAATGAGCCACCAGTATTCCGGGGCTGGCCGGAAGACCTTGATCTGGGCGGATGCGCCAGGCGGGCGCGGCACGAGCTGAAAGCCATTGCTCAGGGTCTGGCAGTGTGGCCCCGGCTGTGGGAATTCTGCCACAGTCACTAGACACAAATGATGGCGAGCCGGTCTTCACCACCTGAGACAAATAGCGATGCGTGCACGGCCATTGTTGTCAACCACAATGCCGGCGCCATCCTGGAACAGTCCATCGCAGCATTGCTGCATGCCGAAGGTGTGAGCTCGGTTCGTTTGATTGACAACGCCTCGACCGATGACAGTCTCGAACAGGTGCACAAAGCCCATGCAGAAGCCCTGGCATCAGGCCGGTTGCAACTGCTAAAAGAAGACACTAACCGGGGCTTTGCCGCGGCCTGTAACCGGGCAGCACATGGCGTAGGCACTCCCTTTCTGGCGTTTGTCAATCCTGACTGCGTGGTACAGCCGGATACAATCTTTCGTATGCTTTCGGCCCTGCGTTCAACACCGGAGGCCGGTTTGGCCGGGGCCTGGATCATGAATCCGGATGGCAGTGAACAACGGGCCACACGCCGCCGCCTGCCCACTTTTCCACGCATGCTGAAAACCTATCTGGGTCTGGAAAAACTGGCCCTGCGATATCCGGCACAGCTGAACGCGCTGGCAGGCATAAACCTCTCTCATAAACCATTGCCGCAAGCTGTTGCCTCGGTGGAAGCCGTCTCTGGCGCCTTGATGGTGGTCAAGCGCGATGCCTTTGAAGTGGTGGGTGGTTTTGATGAGGGCTATCCCTTGCACTTTGAAGATCTGGACCTGTTTGCCCGCTTGCAGAAATCAGGAAAAAAAATTCTGCTGGTGCCCGAGGCCCGGGCCACGCACTACCAGGGCAGTTGCAGCCATAATCAACCATTGGTGCAGCGCCTCAAATGGTATGGTTTGCGCCGTTATTGGCGCCAACACAGCCGTAACCCGCTATTACGGGCCTTGGTGAGGATGATTCCAGCGGCGCGTTTGCCTTCGAAATGATGCCGGTGCGCATTGATTGCCCGAGTGCTGGCGGTTATGCTTGCAGGGGACCAACGTTGATGGCAACGACCAGGATAAAGGCCCAGAACCCATGCCGAAAAATAGCAGTCACACCACAGATGAGCCACTAGTTGGCGCCAGCGCCGGAGAAATAAAACCGAAATCGGTTACGGCTCATGCGCCTTCTGGACAGAGCCGGGAGAGTCATCGGGAATCCCAAAGCCGCTGGCTGCGGTGGCGCAAGCAGTTGTTCAAAATCCTGGAAAAGGAAAAAACCAATCATACCGCCCGTTTGATCCGGGTGTCTTTGATGGGACTGATTTTAGTGAATGTGGTGGCTGTGATTCTCGAGTCTGATCCAGCCATTTTTGCGCGTTATGCGGTTTTTTTTACGACATTGGAAGTCTTTTCCCTGGTGGTTTTTACGGTTGAATACCTGTTGCGTGTGTGGGTGGCTGTGGAGTCACCAGACAAGCGTTTTCGCTCTCCGGTAAGAGGCCGCTTGCGCTATATGTTAACGCCCATGGCCCTGGTGGATTTGTTGGCGGTGGCGCCGGTATGGTTTGGCATGCTGATTTACCGGGACTTGATGATTTTGCGGGGGTTCCGGCTGATTCGGGTGTTCAAGCTGACCCGTTACTCTCGAAGCATGGATTTGATGGTGGCGGTGCTAAAGCAGGAAAAAGGGACGCTGGCGTCGGCTTTTTTTATTCTGGGTATGTTGATTGTCATGGCGGCCGCCGGTATTCATATGGTTGAAGGCGACAAGCAGCCTGAAGCCTTTGGCACCGTTTTGCGCGCCATTTGGTGGGCGGCGGTCACCTTGACCACTGTGGGTTATGGTGATGTGGTGCCGGTGACTCCTATGGGCAAGACTTTTGGCACGTTTATTGTCTTGATTGGCGTGGCCATGGCGGCCTTGCCCGCGGCGATTTTGGCCTCCGGGTTTTCTTATGAAATCAATCGCCGTCGGGAAGTGTTTCGCAGCAAGGTCATGGCCATGATGGCCGATGGTCAACTGGATAAAAAAGAGCGCAAAAAACTGCGTAATCTGGCCGAAGAGCTAGGTATTCCGCCATCTGATGCCAATCTGATCATCAAGGAGGTCTCTCACGAGGTCCGGGTCTTTGTGCAAACCGAGTGCCCGCACTGCCACTTTCCCCTGCAAATCGATAACAGCACCGGGCATTTGAAGATTATGAAAGGCACACAATAATGCCGACTCAGGCTGGAAACGGTGTTGACAGGCCACAGAAAAACCCCGCAAAAGCGGGGTTTTTTGTGCCGGTGAGTCACTTGTTTTACAGTTGTGTGACGTTGGCTGTGTCATTGGCGGTGGCATCGGGAAACCCCAGCGGCGTTCCATTGGCGTCTACCGGTGTGCCGCTGACAGTGGCGTGGTTGGTCAAAGTGCCATTGATGTTGGTTTCAAAATACCAGGTGGAGCTGGCTCCCGGTGCTAAAGGTAAACTGGGGTTGCCCAGCAGGGTCAGGTCGTTCATGCTGAGATTCAGGTCAATATCGTTCAAGGAGGTGATATCGAGGGCCACATCACCGGTGTTGGTCACCGTAAAGCAGTAGGTGATGACGGCACCGGCCACATTGGTTACGTTCTCTCCGGCGGTGGCGCATCCGGCACCGGCGTCCCAGGAACCATATACGGTTTTAGCCAGAGTCAAGGCCGGATTGGGCGCAGGCACCTCAATGGTAAAGGTGACCGGATCGGAGGTGTCGTTGCCACCGTTGGCGGTGCCACCATTGTCCTGTAAAACCGCTTGCAGGGTGGCGGTGCCAAAGTTGCCTGCCAGGGCATAAGTGAATGAGCCATCAGTGGCCATGCTGACGATGGGCTCGTTGGTAAAACCGTCGCGGGCGATAATACCGTCAGGGTCGGCAACCACGGTCACAGTGTAGGCCAGAACCTGCTGGTTATTGTCCTCGTCAGCAGCGCCAAAGGTATTGACCGTGGCGAATGTGGTGACAGTGCTGTTCGGTGAGTCGATCCCTTTAACGACGATATTGCCGGATGCCGGGGCATAGGGGCCGTCGACGATAACGGTGGGATTGACGCTGAAGACAGGCTTGTCATTGACAGCGGTGATATTGACAGTAAAAACGCTGTTCACCGCCGTTGTGCCATCGGTGACAGTCAGTGTCACGCTGGCTGAGCCATTGGCATTGGCAGCCGGAGTGACTGTGACTGTGCAGTCAGTGCCATTTCCGGTGTCGGCAATGGCGATACCGGTGGCAGGAATCATGGCCGGATCAGAACTGCTGGCCGTGACATTGTTCAGACAAGTAACGCTTGTTTCGACATCACTGATGCTGAATGGCAAAGCGGCAGTTGCTGTGTCTTCCAGAATACTTTGGTCTGGTATGGCCGTGATGGTGGGTGGTTGGTTATTCACCACATTGAGGCTGAAATTATCGACGTTGTTGCTTAACAGGCTGTCGGTGTACTGCGGATCCACCAATGCCGCGGCTGTCAGTGTCAGGGTTTGCGGAAGCGCGGCGGAGTTATTGATCACCAGCCGGGTCACGGTAATGTCAATGGAGTCCCCGGCATCCAGCACGGCGTCAACGATATCCACCACGTCCGTGCCGGAGACATTATTGCCACAGGTGGCATTGGCGGATGCGCCAGTGACCACGGCACAGCTCCAGGTGCCACTGCCCAGGGCTGGATCGAAATTGCCCGTTTTGGGGAAGAAGTCGGTGAGGTTGAAATGCGCCAGATTGGTGCCGTTATTGGTGGCGACGATGTGATACACAAAGTTGAACCCGGCTGCTATGGTGTTGTTGCTGGCCGTATAGTTAACGCTGATATCCGAGTTGGGGGCGCCGCCGGCGGGGTCAAATCCATGGGTAAAAATAATATCACTGCTGCCATTGCCACTGCTGCCGGCGGCATCCATGCACACCAGTGTGGTGTCGCCAATAATATTCAGGCTGTTGCTACTGGGGTCATACTGAATGTCTTGCAACCCGGTCAAAACAGCGGGAGACTCGTTGTTGGGATCGAAAATACGTAAACCGATAGGCAGGGAGGAACTGCCGAAATTGGTGCAGAAAAAAGGTTCGGCCACCGAAACGTCAATGCGGCTGTTTGCCAGGTCATAATCAATATTGGCAGTGGTCGGCACGGCGTTGGAGCCATTAATGGACAGACCGGCAGCCATAAGGCCGGTGAGCATAAAGGTGGCGCTGATGGTGCCGGTGATGCAGAGTATGTGTTTCAGTTTCACGTGTTGATTCCTAGTCTTTGGCAGAGTGTGCGATATGCGTTGTATACCTGGGCATATGTTACGGTATTCCGTGCCGCTTCGCTACAGTGAAGTCAGGCTGCAATGCCTTCAGAGAGTGGTTTTCCCGCAGTATCGCTATCATTTGTGATAATTTAACGAAACGGTTGTTAAATAGGCATTAGATGAGGTTATTTTTTTGCTGTTGGATGACCGGTTTGATAGCTGTCTCAATTCCCTATAATTCCCTATTTGGCTAAACTGCTTGGTGAGTGACAATATGACAAAAAGTGACATATGGGTTTATGACTGTTTCTGGGGCATACTGGCGCTGATGCTGGCAGCCTCTGCCCACGCTGCAAAACCTGACAAGAACCGTAAACAAACACCAGACTGCTTTTCCGGCATGTCCGTGGAAGATCAGCATGAGACTGGCATTGCGCAGTTATCTGCGGGTCAGCGGGATGCCTTGAGCGCATGGATGGTCAAGCGTTTAGGCGTGGCTTGTGTGCAAGCAAGGGGGGCAGGTGGAGAAAACCGGAGTACACCGCAACCCGGCACCAGCAAGGAGTCGCAAATAGAAGCCGAAGTGCGCCGGCGCGTGGCTGCAGAGCTGGCCGCGCAGCAGGCTGCGGATACCGGCCGGGAACAAAAAAGGCCGCGTCAGGCGCTGAAGGCGCGTATTGCCGGATCTTTCAAGGGATGGCGTGGTAACACGGAGTTTGTGCTGGACAATGGCCAGGTGTGGCGGCAAGTGGGTGGAGAAACCTATTTTGTGCGCCGCATGGACAATCCGGAAGTGGAACTGGTGCCCATGGCGCTGGGTAGCTGGGGCTTGCGCCTCAAGGCCACTGGGCGCACAGTTAAAGTGCGGCGCATTCGCTAAAGGACTTGTGGAGTCTCATGTCAACGGGTCAAGGTGAGACGGGCTTAACATTTTCGCAAGGAAGATGACCTTATACTGGTTGTCCATTGGTTTGGCGAATCAGGCGTGAGAGTCCTGCGCGTGGCAACTGGCAAAAGAATTGAGCGGTATCGCTAAATAATCAACGCAAGAGGGGGGCAAAGCAATGTTATCTGAATGGTTGAAACGTTTTTCTGTGGTTTTCGCGTTACTTTTGTTTTTCTTTGTGCCGGTCCGGGCGCAACTGCCGGCTGATTTATGGTTGCAGCCTGTCGCTTCAGGTTTATCCAGCCCACTGGCCGCGCGCCATGCCGGCGATGGCAGTGGCCGCTTGTTTGTGGTGGAGCAGGCTGGTGTTATCCGCATCTGGGATGGCGCTCAGATGTTACCGACGCCGTTTCTGGATATTTCCAGCATTGTTAATTGTTGTGGTGAACGGGGGTTGCTGGGCTTGGCTTTTCATCCCGACTATGCCAACAACGGTTACTTCTACGTCAACTACACCAACGCCCAGGGCGACACGGTGGTGGCCCGTTACCAGGTTTCCGCGGGTGACGCCAATCAGGCCGACCCGGCCTCAGCCAGTATTGTGCTGACTGTAGACCAGGATTTCAGCAACCATAATGGCGGCAATATTCTGTTTGGCCCGGACGGCTATTTATACATTGGCATGGGTGATGGCGGTAGTTTTGGAGACCCGTGTGATCGGGCGCAAACCCTGGATCCGGTTAACTTGGATAACAGTGGCAGTTGCGCGCCGGATGGCAACTTTGGCGGCAACCCGGACTCACGCGCCTTGTTAGGCAAAATGCTGCGTATCGATGTGGATAACCCCGGGGTCAATACCGATGGTACCTGTGCCGAGGGCGTCAATTATGGCATTCCAGGCGATAATCCCTTTGAGGCCAGCAACGACTCGCGTTGCTCGGAAGTGTGGGCCTGGGGCTTGCGTAATCCCTGGCGCTGGAGTTTTGACCGCCAAACCGGGGATATTTTTATTGGCGATGTGGGGCAAAATACTGTGGAAGAAATCAGTTTCCAGCCAGCTTCCAGTAGTGGTGGCGAACATTATGGCTGGAGCTGCATGGAAGGCGACCAGGTCTACGACAGTGGTCGCTGCCTGCCGGGGGTGACATTGACTGCGCCGATTTTGACAGAGACGCATGCCGGTGGCAATTGCGCCATTACCGGTGGTTACCGGTATCGGGGGCCCATCACAGCCATAAATGGCTTATATTTTTATGGAGATGTCTGTTCAGGACGCATCTGGTATGCCAGTGAAAACGGGGGTGTCTGGTCACGCCAGGAATGGGTGCATGGGGAGAGTGCCTTGCAATTTAGTCTGGGCTCTTTTGGCGAGGACGAAGCCGGCAATGTTTACGTGATCTCTTTGGGCGGGTCTGTATTCCGTATCCAGCGAGGAGATCTGATATTTGCCCATGGCTTTGAGTAACTGCCGTTGAGTCTAGAGCTTATCAGCCGCTGTGCGGTTCTTGGAAAGGAACGGCTGCTCAAATGCCCGTGATGTGGCGCATTTCATACGCTACTTTTTCAGCGGTTTGAAAGCCGGCGTCTGTAGCTGGCCTGCATTACAACGGTGTTCGGTGGAAGGCAATGGCGAGGCCTCCCGGAGTGTGTGCAGGCACCGTCGGGTTAAGTCCTGATAAACCGCGGTCCCTTGAGTTTTCCAGTGGACTTCTGCATCGCGGAGCGGGCGTTTGCAGACCGCGGGAATTCCGGCAATGACTTGCCGGGGAGCGCAACTGAATCCGGGTTTCACATAGCTTAAAGCCGCCACCATGCATTCCTCGCCAATGCTGGCATTGTCCATGATAACGCACTGAATGCCCACCATGGCATTGCGGCCGATGGTGCAGCCATGCAAAACCGCCCCATGACTGATATGGCCATTTTCGCAAATGCGGGTTTCTCCACCGGGAAAACAGTGGGCAATGCAGCCGTCCTGAAAATTGACGCCATCCTCCAGCACAATACGCCCGTAGTCGCCACGCAAGCTGGCATGGGGGCCGATATAGCAATTTTTTCCAATCACCACATCGCCAATCACACAGGCTTGCGGGTGCACAAAACTGCTGGGGTCAATCACCGGTACAACACCGTCAATTTCATAAACCGGGGGCATAATCATCCAGAAATTGTGAAAGGCTTGAGTATAATACAAAGCCTTCCATCCGCAAGAGTGGCCGCATGTTTGAGACCATAGAACTGAACATATCCGGTGCCGTTGCCACCATTACGTTAAATCGTCCTGAACGGCTTAATGCCTTTAACAAAACCATGCACCGCGAGTTTCAGCAGGCGCTGGAAACCGTGGCTAACAATGATTTCCTGCGGGCGATGGTTATCGCCGGTGCAGGCAGGGGTTTTTGCGCCGGGCAGGATTTGGGTGAGCGCCAACCGGAAAAGGGGAAAAAGCCTGATTTGGGAGAAACGCTGGAAGTCGGCTATAACAAAAGCCTGCGCCTTTTGCATGCGCTCAAAATTCCCGTGATTGCCGCGGTCAATGGCGTGGCCGCGGGTGCCGGTGCCGGTATTGCCCTGAACTGCGATCTGGTGCTGGCGAAAAAGTCGGCCCGTTTTATTCAGGCTTTCAGCAATATCGGTCTGATTCCCGACAGTGGCATGACCTGGCATTTGCCGCGTTTGATTGGTAGCGCCCGGGCTCGCGCCATTACCATGCTGGGTATTCCCGTGGATGCGGAAACAGCTGAACAATGGGGCATGATATACCGCTGTGTGGATGATGCGGATTTTGACCAGGCACTGACTGAACTGGTGGACAATGTCGCCAATCGCCCAACCATCGCCCTGGGGCTAATCAAGGACGCCATGCAGAAAAGCTGGAACAACAGCCTGGATGAGCAACTGGATCTGGAGCGTGATTATCAGCGCATTGCCGGGTTGACCCTGGATTTTGCCGAAGGCGTGACAGCTTTCAGTGAAAAACGCCCCCCTGTTTTTGAGGGGCGCTGAATGACGCGGCAGGCAGAAAACCGGAAAGATGTCATCCAGCGCTTTCCTGTGGTGGGCGTGGTTGGCGCTGGCACCATGGGTATCGGCATCGCCGAAGTGGCGGCCGCCCATGGGCACAAAGTGATTGTCCATGATGCCCAGCCGCAAGCAGCCATGAAGGCAAAAGATGCCCTGGCGGCCCGTTTGCAGAAGCGCGTGGACAAGGGACGAATCAGCGCCCATGCCCGGCAGGAGATACTCAATGCCATTAGCCTGGTCGAAACCCTGGATGAACTGGCTGATGCCAGCCTAGTGATCGAAGCAGTGGTTGAGGACCTGGCCATTAAACAGACAATTTTCCAACAACTGGAGTCCATTTGTTTGCCAGATACGATGCTGGCCAGTAATACCTCCTCCCTGTCGATTACTGCGATTGCGGCGGGTTTGAAACAGCCTTCGCGACTCATAGGCATGCACTTTTTTAATCCCGCACCGGTGATGAAACTGGTTGAGGTGATTGCCGGGATGCGGAGTGACGAGTCATGGTTGCGGCTGGCAGAAGATGTGTGCCGGGCCTGGGGGAAAGTGCCTGTGCGCGCGCGTTCCACGCCCGGGTTTATTGTCAATCGGGTGGCGCGCCCGTTTTATGGCGAGCCGCTGAAAATGCTCCAGGAACAACTGTCAACACCAGCGGTGATTGATGCGGTGATGCGGGAAAGCGCTGGCTTTCGCATGGGGCCTTTCCAGTTAATGGACCTGATTGGCATTGACGTGAACTTTGCTGTTAGCCGCAGCGTTTTTTCCGCCTTTTTCAATGATCCGCGTTACCGGCCCTCCCTGATTCAACAGGAAATGGTGGCGGCCGGTTTGCTTGGCAGAAAAACGGGCAGGGGTTTTTACCACTATACTGAAAGTACGCCCGCTGAGGTGCCTTATGCGCCCGGTTGCGTGCAAAAAGGCACCGTCACCATTCGCGGTAATATGGGCCTGGGCGAACCCTTGCGGGGTTTGATCCGCGCCCGGCGATGCATTTCCCTGATGGAGTCAAAAGGCTCGGGTTATTTACTGGCCGGTGGTTGTGCGGTGGTGCTGGCCAATGGCCAAAGCGCGACGGCCAGGGCCAGGGAACATGGCTATAAATGCCTGGTACATGTGGACCTGGCGCACGATTTCGCCAGTGCCGAAACCATCACCCTGGCGTTTTCCGAACGCTGTGCAAAAGCCAGTCAGGACAGTGTTATCGGGCTTTTTCAGGCATTGGGGAAGAAAGTGCTGGTGGTGCCGGATGCGCCGGGCCTGATCGCCATGCGCACAGTGGTAATGCTGATTAATGAAGCCGCCGATGCGGTATTTAATGGGGTCTGCAGTGAAGCCGATGTGGACTTGGCCATGCGCTATGGTGTCAATTACCCAGAGGGTCTTCTGGCCTGGGGGGAAAAAATCGGTTTACGTCATGTACTACAGACCCTGGAAGGCTTGCAGCAGTGGTTTGGGGATGACCGCTATCGGCCCTCGCCCTGGCTACGCCATCAAGTAGAGGCGGGCACTGCCGGAAAACCGCAAGACTGACAGGGCTGCTGATGGAATCGAATCGGCCCCGTTTATCGTAAAAGCCCAATGCTGATCGAGGCGAAATAATGAAAAAAGCATACATTTGTGACGGTATCAGAACACCCATAGGCCGTTTTGGTGGGGAACTGGCGGCGGTGCGGCCAGACGATATGTTGGCGCATGTGCTATCCACGGTGATGACAAATAATCCTTCGCTGCCGCCAGAAGCGGCAGAGGACGTGATTGCCGGTTGCGCCAATCAGGCCGGTGAGGACAATCGCAATGTGGCGCGCATGGCGGCTTTGCTGGCTGGTTTTCCCGCCAGTGTGCCGGGCGTGACGGTTAACCGCCTGTGCGCTTCGGGGTTGGATGCGGTGGCCGCCGGTGCACGGCATATCGCCACCGGCGAGGCCGATGTCATTCTGGCCGGTGGGGTGGAATCCATGACCCGTGCGCCGCTGGTGATGCCCAAGGCGGATCAAGCCTGGTCACGGCAGGCGGAAATTTACGACACCACCATTGGCTGGCGTTTTATCAACCCCAGGCTGGCAGCGGAATATGGTACGGACTCCATGCCGGAAACTGCCGAAAATGTGGCCGAAAAATTCGCCATCAGCCGGGAAGACCAGGACAAATTCGCCTTGCGGTCCCAGCACAAAGCCGCCCAGGCGCAGGCGCGTGGCGTTTTCGAAGAAGAAATCGTGCCGGTTTTTATCTCCAGGCGCAAAGGCGGGGATATTGTCGTGGAATACGATGAGCATCCGCGGCCGGACACCACGCTGGACAAACTGGCCAGTTTGCGCACACCTTTTCGCCGCGACGGGACGGTGACAGCGGGTAATGCCTCGGGGGTCAACGATGGGGCAGCGGCGCTGTTACTGGCTTCCTCTGAAGCCATTGACCAGTATGGTTTGAAGCCTTTGGCGCGGGTTGTGGCCAGTGTGGCCGTGGGTGTGGAGCCGGCTTACATGGGCATTGGGCCGGTGCCGGCGGTGCAGAAACTGTTGCAAAAAACCGGGGTCAGACTGGATGATATCGATGTGATTGAGCTGAATGAGGCCTTTGCCGCCCAGTCGTTGGCTGTTTTGCGGCAACTGGGACTGGCTGATGATGATCCGCGGGTCAACCCCAATGGCGGCGCCATTGCTTTGGGGCACCCTCTGGGAATGAGCGGAGCGCGGCTGGTTTTGACGGCGGTCAAACAACTCCAGCGCCAGAATGGTAAACTCGCCATAGTGACATTGTGCGTGGGCGTGGGCCAGGGTGTGGCCATGTTGCTGGAAAGCGCTTGAACCAGCATCTGCGATGCCTGCGGAGAATAAAAATAACGGGATATTTGTTAGGTAATCGGGGACAACCATATGTATTCACAAGGCTTGAATGGCCCGGCAGAAAAAAACACTGATGACTCGCCTGAGCAATTGGCGGCCTTTCAAAAACGCATTGACGCGGAAGAAAAAATTGAACCGCGCGACTGGATGCCCAGCGGCTACCGGAAAACACTGATCCGGCAAATCTCCCAGCATGCTCACTCCGAAGTGGTGGGGCAATTGCCCGAGGGTAACTGGGTCACGCGGGCGCCCACACTGAAGCGCAAGCTGATTTTGCTGGCCAAAATCCAGGATGAGGCCGGTCACGGTTTGTATCTGTATTCCGCGGCTGAGACCCTGGGTGTTTCCCGCGAGCAAATGATCGACGATCTGCTGTCGGGAAAAGCCAAATACTCCAGCATATTCAACTATCCAACCTTGACCTGGGCGGACATGGGTGCGATAGGCTGGTTGGTGGACGGCGCTGCGATCATGAACCAGGTGCCTTTGTGCCGGTGTTCCTATGGACCCTATTCGCGGGCCATGATTCGCGTCTGCAAGGAAGAAAGTTTCCACCAGCGTCAGGGCTATGAAGTCATGCTGAAAATGGCCAATGGAAGCCCGGAACAAAGGCGCATGGCCCAGGACGCGCTGAACCGGTTCTGGTGGCCGGCATTGATGATGTTTGGTCCCAGCGATAAGGACTCCATTCATTCGGCCCAGTCCATGAAATGGAAAATCAAGCGGTTTTCCAATGACGATTTGCGCCAGAAGTTTATTGATGCCACCGTGCCCCAGGCGCACTATCTGGGGTTGGAGATTCCCGACCCGGAATTAAAGTTCAATGAGGAAACCGGCCATTGGGATCATGGTGAAATCAACTGGGACGAATTTTATCAGGTGATCGCCGGTAACGGGCCTTGCAATCGTGAGCGTCTGGCTGCGCGCCGCCGCGCTCACGAAGCAGGCGCCTGGGTGCGGGAAGCTGTGCTGGCGTCTCAGCAGAAACACAAGCAACCCCGGGAGGTGGCGTAAAATGGCTGACATGCCTTTATGGGAAGTATTTATTCGCAACCAGAATGGCTTGCACCACAAGCATGTGGGCTCGCTGCATGCGGCTGATGAAAAAATGGCCTTGCAGAATGCCCGTGATGTTTATACCCGGCGCAAGGAAGGCGTGAGTATCTGGGTGGTGGAATCCCGGCACGTTCATGCCTCTGATCCACAAGACAAGGCCGTCTGGTTTGAACCGGCGGATGACAAGATCTACCGGCATCCGACGTTTTATGACTTGCCCGATGAAGTGAAAAATATCTGATGAGCGCCAGTGCCATAACAACCGGCCTGCTGCCGGCCGACTATCGGGAATATGCCTTGCGATTGGGGGATAACGCCCTGATTTTGGGCCAGCGTTTGAGCGAGTGGTGCGGCCACGGGCCGTTTCTGGAAGAAGATATCGCCCTGACAAACCTTTCCCTGGATTTGATCGGGCAGGCCCAGTTGCTGTTGGAGTTGGCAGGGTCGCAAGGCGATGATACTGAACAAAAAACCGCCGATGAACTGGCTTATTTGCGAGATGCCGACGCTTTCCGGAATGTTCTGCTGGTGGAGCAGCCCAATGGCGATTTTGCCCACACCATGGTGCGCCAGTATTTGATGGACGTTTACGATGAAATCCTTTACAGCGAGTTGATACGCAGCGGTTGGCAGCCACTGGCGGATATTGCCCGCAAAGTTCTCAAGGAAATCCGCTATCACAAACAGCACAGTGGCGACTGGCTGTGGCGTTTGGGTCAGGGCACGGACGAAAGCCACCAGCGTATGCAGCAGGCAGTGGACGACTTGTGGTTCTATACGCCCGAGCTGTTCGAGAATGATGACCTTCAACAGCGCCTGCAGGCTGCGGGTGTTGCCCCGGATATGGCCAGTATACAGACGCGCTGGCAAGCCGGGGTGCTGCCAGCATTGAAACAGGCCGGTTTGCGTCCACCGGAATCCGGCTGGGTGGCTACCGGTGGCAGAAAAGGCCACCACAGCGAACATCTGGGTTATATTCTGGCGGAAATGCAATTCTTGCAACGGGCCTATCCCGGTTGTGAGTGGTGAGTGTCATGTGTGCTTCCAGGCCAGCACAGGCTCATCAGCCAGACGCCGATACCGTGCGTGGCTGGCTGGCCGTGGTGACAGACCCGGAAATTCCGGTACTCAGCCTGGAAGATTTGGGGGTTTTGCGGGCGATTGAATGGCGTGGCGACACCCTGGAGATTACCATCTCGCCCACATATACCGGCTGCCCGGCCATGGATCGCATGCGTGCCGATATCGAGGCTGCCTTGCGCGCCCGCGGTCTTCAGAAACTGCGTATCAAGGAGCAGTTGGACCCGCCCTGGAGCAGTGACTGGATATCGCCTGCCGGGCGTGCGGCGTTGCAAGCCTGGGGAGTGGCGCCACCAGTGCGCTCCGGTTCGGTGCGCTGCCCGCAATGTGGCTCGGCCCACACCACCTGTATCAGCCGCTTTGGCTCCACGGCCTGTAAGGCCCTGTACAAATGTGAAGACTGTCTGGAGCCTTTCGATTACTTTAAGTGCCACTAGGCAAATGTGTCTTATTGCTTCGGGAAAACCTAGTCCATGACTTCAAGCAGCAGCCATCAGTTTTATCCGCTTACGATTCGCCAGGCCCGCAAGGAAACCCGGGAAGCCATTGTGCTGACACTGGAAATTCCCGAGCAATGGCGGGAACTGTTTGCCTGGCAGCCCGGGCAGCATTTGACTTTTCGGCGCATGGTGACTGGAGAAGCAGGCCAGAAAGAAGAAATTCGCCGCAGCTATTCCATTTGCTCGGCGCCGTCAAAAAAAGACCTTAGCGTGCTGATTAAACGTATTCCCGGTGGCCAGTTTTCCGAGCCTGCACAGCAATTTCAGGCAGGTGACGTAGTAGAAGCAATGCCGCCGACCGGTCACTTTGTGCTGCAACCGGCAGAAAACCGGCATTATGTGGGCATGGCCGCCGGCAGTGGCATTACACCCATTCTTGGCATGCTGCAGGCGGTGCTGGAACAAACCGAGCACAGTCACTTTACCCTGCTTTATGGCAATGCCACCACCGACTCCATATTGTTTCTGGAGAAACTGGCTGATCTCAAGGACCAGTATCCGCACCGGTTATCGGTATTACATGCCATCAGTCGGGAACCGGTGGACATCCCGGTGTTATCCGGGCGTATTGACAGCGACAAGATCCGGCGTCTGCATGCTGCGGAGTTTGCCCATACCCGGCCAAGCGGTTACTACCTGTGCGGGCCAGGCAGCATGATTGAGGACTTATCCACCACGCTGAAAGCTCTGGGTGTGCCAGCGGCGGACATTCATCACGAACAGTTTCTTTCCGAAGGGCAGGAAATCACTCCGCAACAAAAAACCGTCTATCAGGACGCCGGTGTGACGGTGACTGTGGATGGTGTTACGCATCGTTTCGATATCAAGAAAGGCGAAGAAAAAACCCTTCTGGAAGCCGCCGAAGCCGCTGGAGTGGTCTTGCCTTACTCCTGCAAGGCCGGGGTCTGCGCCACCTGCCGGTGCAAGCTCAAGTCCGGCAGGGTGGACCTGGTGAATAACTACTGTCTGGAGCCCTGGGAACTGGAAACAGGTTATATTCTGAGTTGTCAGGCGGTTCCGCGATCGGAAAAAATCGTTATTTCCTACGACGAGTAGGTCTTTGTGCTTTGCGGTTAAACCGCCCCGGACGCTTTCCGACTTATTGTGTTGCAATAAAAAAGCCGACTCTGGAAAGAGTCGGCTTTTTGGTGTCTGAATCGAATTTTGTGGCTGGGATCAGAACTCGATTCGGGCAGAGAAACGCACAGCTTGCGGATCCTGGAAGTTGGTGGGCAGCAAATAGTTGGGATCCGGCACACCGGATTCTTGCTCGGCTGTCTCCACCACTTCGGTGACATTGTGTGCGTTGAACAGGTTGAATACGTCAATGCGGTAAATGGCCTGTGCATTACGCCAGTTCAAATGCTGTGTATATTGCAAGGACAAATCCACATTGGTCACAAACGGGGTGCGTCCGCGTGTGCCACGGGGCACCAACTGGCCATTTTGATAGAAGGACTCTGCGCCGTACAGAGCGGCAAATGGGTCGGTTGGGTGGATGCCGAAGGCATTGATGGGACGGCCGGTTTGCATCAGCACGTTGAAGCCCATTTGCCAGTCGGGAATAAACTCCCAGGCGCCGAACAGTTTCACCACGTGTGTCCGGTCGTTGGGCAATGGTCCATAGGCGCCATCCAGCAAACCGGGCTGGTCAAACAGTGTGGTCAAGCCGGCATCGTCCTGACCATTGTCGGAACGCACATAACCTTCGTTATTGCCATAGCTCTTGGAGTAGGTATAGGAGCCTTGCAGGTAATACTGGCCATCCCAGACTTTTTCGAAGAAGAACTCAACCGCCTTGTACGTGCGCTTGGATTTGGGATAGCCCAGCATTTCAGCAGACAGGTCAGCATACTCGCCATATTCCGGCAGGAAAATCCGCATGTCTTCGCCGGGATTGGTCAGGACATACTGGTGGAATCCGCCCCAGACTTCCTCGGCGGTTTGACCGTCCAGCGTCAGGCGGTCTCCAGCCCACTGAATAACAGCCGCGTCAATGGCCACGTCTTCGATGGTGCTTTTCAGGTCGCGATAAATATATCGTACGCCACCACGGAAGCCGTCAAACCATTCCCTCTCGTAGCCGATAATAAGTTCATCCTGATACATGGGGTCGATATTCAGATCACGAATGGCATCGGGGTCAGGGATGGTGCCGTCACCAAACACCGCATGCTCGATCAAATCGCCGATAATGGGGGTGTCATCGGCATTTAGGCCAAGCAGTTCATAGTAGTCTTGCGTAAACAGCTCTGCACCGGCTAAACGCACATTGGTGTTGGAGGCAATGGGTAAATGATAGCGTCCCAGGGTGGCGAACACTTTGGAAGTGCCGTCACCGTTCACGTCCCAGGTAAAGCCCAGGCGCGGGGCAATCTGGTTGGTGATTTTAATGAAAGAATCGCCAATGGAATTTTTGTTGTCAAAGGCTTCGTTACGCAGTCCCAGCACCAATGTCATGTTGTCATTAAGCTGCCAGGTGTCTTCCACATAGATGGCGCTGGAGATAACGTCGAACGAGCCGCCGTTTTGGAACACCCGCACCCGCACGGATTCCCCGGTCCCGGAACGATCGTCGAGGAAATAACGGTAATAAACACCGCCGGAATACTGTTGCAGGTTATAGGAGTTGTTTTTCTGGTAATCGATACCAAAACGGAAAGTGTGGTTTTCCAGAGCCGCCCATTCCGCATCCACACGCGCCTGCTTGCGTTTGTCAAAAGCTGTAGTGGGAGCGAAATTCACCCAGTTGCCCAAAGGTATAAAACCACCTTGGCGGCTGTCGCCGATGACCGGGTTGCTATCCAGGGGGCTGCCGCTGGTGCGGTCGTATTTGTTGACACCAACCATGGCGGACAAGGTGAAATCAGGGGTCAAATAGCCAGTGTATTTCAACAGGCCGTTTTTGCCACCGGCATAAGAGGTGCTGGTGCCAACCTGTTCGCCAGGCTGTTTGGTGTCTATGTCATAAAGGAAAGTGGTGGTATCGGTTTGGCGCTTGTCAGACCAGGCGGTCAGTTCCAGTTTATGGTTATCGGTAATGTTCCAGTCCAGCTTTAAACCCCAGAATGGATCGTTCTGCTTGGCGTCATACAGGCGAGTCCCCTGGTTACCGACGGTTTTTGTTTCCAGATCACGGGCCTCGTACAGGGCGTAGACAAACAGCTTGTCTTTGATAATGGGGCCGCCGGCTTCCACATAGGCGGTCAGGCTGTCACGCTCGTTTTGAGAGTTGAAGTCAAACAGTTCACCGTCCTGGCGATAGACATCCGGGTCGGTCTTGCGGAATTTGTTGGGGGTGTAATAGATACCCGCGCCAAATTGCCATTCGTTGGTGCCGCTTTTGGTAACGGCATTCACCACACCGCCGGTGGAGCGGCCGAATTCAACGCCGTAACCGCCAGTTTTGACCTGGAATTCCTTGTAAAACTCAAACGGAACAGTGGATCCACCCAGACCATTACGGAAGTTGGTGACATCCATACCGTTGATAAAGTAAGCGTTTTCACCCACAGAGGCGCCGCCAAAAGAGGCCAGATTGCCAAACGCGCCATCACCCACGACGGTGCCTGGGGCCAGCAGGGCCACAGAGGTCAGGTCGCGCGATACCGGCAGGCGGTCATAGGTGTCTTCATCAAAGACGGTGGTGGATTCCACCGAGGATACGTCAATGGGAGAGATTTTGCCGCCGTAGGCCACCACATTGTCCAGTTTGGTGGCGCCTTCATCACCCAGCACGGCACTGGCGTTGGTGCCAGTACCGACATTGACAGTCAGACCCTCAATGGTAAAGTCTTTCTGCCCCGGGGCGGTGATGACAATGTCATATTTGCCCACAGGCAGCGATGGCACGCGGAAGGAGCCATCATTTTTGACCTTGACTTCCCGCTTGAAGCCGGTGGCCGGGTTTTTGATAATCACAACAGCTTCACCCACAGGCTGGCCGGAGTCATCGACCACGGTGCCGTAGATGTAGCCTACGGTGTTGGATTGGGCCAGTACCAGGGACGCAAACAGCGTCAGCACCAGGCCAAGAAAGCTCTTTTTCATGGTATTTCCTCTTTTTTCGGTTTAAGGCTTAAAGACGCTTTTTGTCACAAGCGTTACCAGCTTTATAGCAAAAAAAGGTCAGAATTAACATAACCTTAACGAAAAAATCGGGATATTTTGACGGTTATCGAGGTTATTGCCCGGTGGGTCGGGTCGGACTGATTGTTTAAACCCTTATTGCTGATCCCGGTAGCGCTGGCAAATGCTGCGTTCATCGGGGTTTTCCACGGCAAAGACAATATCGGCCAGAAATTGCAGCAGCTCCTGATGGCTTAAGGCGTTGGTGATTTTGTCCATAATGACCGGGTCCGTTTGGGCGTAGACGCGCTGGCCATTGCTCAATACCAGCTCCACACTGGCGGCGTGGTAGCCATTGGCTGGGTCGTGTGCGTGTTCGCTTTCATACTGGTCGCGATCCTGTTCAAAAAGCGTATCGTACAGTGCAGACAGCCGGGCCTCGGTGGCATCGCTGATGGTTTCGGCAACATGCACTTCCCAGGCGGGTTTTTCGTGCACAATGGTGGCGTTTGGGTCATGTTTTCTGGCTTCTTTTAACAACTCTTCGGCCAAGTTTTTGTGAAAAAAAACGTATTCATACATAAGCCGCTTCTCCTAGAAAATTTCTCCCACCATGCAGCGCAATGAGCCGCCGGCTTTTTCCAGTTCGCTCACATCCACGCCATGCAGGCGAAACCCCCAGTTTTCCAGTTGTTGGCGTTTTTTCGGGGCCAGAGCATTCAGGGCTGTCTGGCTGAAAAAAACGTCATTGTCGGTGATGCTGATGCAATTACCGGCAAAAGCCAGTTTTTCCGATTCATCCAGCACCACGGTGCGGTCGGCATAAAATTTACTGATGGCCGCTGGTACGGCCGGATCAGCGAAGGATTCCGGGTGAATCACCAGCGCACGGCCAGCCAGAATCGCCATGACCACATTGGTATGGTATTCGTCAGGCTGCAATGGAAACTGAAACAGGGCCTCCAGGCCAAAGGACTCGGCCATGGCCTTGGCGCCGGCTGTGTCTGCGCGTTCACTCAAGCCCACAAAGCCGATATTGCGGGCGCGGTCGGGCACCAGCGCGCCGGTCAGTTCGGCCACCACCGGCTGTTGCGACAGGTCATGTTCGGTATAACCCAGCACACTGCGAAAAAAGCGGCGGATGTCCTCGCGCCGGGTTTCTTTTTGGCGGTTCGGGTGGCGCATGTGGCCGACAATGTAACGTTTGCCATGTGCGGTGGCGAAAGCATTGTTGGGAAAGACAGCATCCGGCGTGTCCGGATGTCCGGGAAAAGTCACCACCGGCACACCGCATTCGCCGATACGCCGGGCCAGCTCCATTTGCTGAGCCATGGCGCGGGCTGTATCGACGTTTTCGCCCATGCGCATATAGCGATTGTCCTGTGCTGTCTGATTATCCAGGAAAAAGCCCACCGGCGAGACCATAAAGGCGGCTTTCATGGTGGGCGGAAAGCGGCACGGATAACGCTCGGGCGTTATGTGCCGGACAAATTCATCAACGCGACTGTAAATCAAGGGTGTGAACTCCTTAAGGTTTCTTTTTGGGATTTATACGCTGCCTGCCGGATGAGGAATCTTCTGGCGCGCTTCCTCCAGTATGGTGATATCTGTTGGCCGGCGAGCCGCCTGGCTGACCAGGTGGTTCTTCCACAAGCGGTTGCCCGGCAAGCCATGATACAGGCCAAGTATGGGGCGAATCAACCAGTTGAGCGGTGTTCCATGCCGGATTTGTCGTTGGCAATAGCTGCGATATTGCTGGAGTACGCTGTCCCGTGTTTCTGGTGTGTGGGCATGAGGAGGCAACAAGGCGCGCTGCATGTCTGTCAAAACCCAGGGGGTGTTCCAGGCGGCCCGGCCTATCATCACACCATCCACGTGCTGCAGGTGCTTATATGCCTGGTCAGCATTTTCGATGCCGCCGTTGACAATCACTTCCAACCCGGGAAAATCCTGTTTCAATCGATAGGCATAATCATATTTGAGTGGCGGTATGGTTCGGTTTTGTTTGGGACTCAAGCCCTGGAGCCAGGCCTTGCGGGCATGGATTATCACCGTGCGGCAGCCGCTGCGCTGGCAGGTGTCGATAAAATCCCGCAATGATTCATAGCTTTCCATTTCGTCCACGCCAATGCGGGTTTTGAGTGTCACCGGCACATTGACCGCCTCGCTCATGGCTTGCAGACAATCAGCCACCAGCGATGGCTCCTTCATCAGACAAGCGCCAAAACGACCTTGCTGCACCCGGTCACTGGGGCAACCGACATTGAGGTTGATTTCGTTGTAACCCCATTGTGCACCCAGCTGTGCTGCGTGCGCCAGGGCATCAGGGTCGCTGCCGCCCAGTTGCAATGCCACGGGCTTTTCTTCAGAGGAAAAATCCAAATGACGCTCCGGCTTGCCATGCAGCAACGCGCCGGTGGTGATCATTTCGCTGTAGAGAAATGCCGAGGGCGCCAGCAGCCGGTGAAAATAGCGACAGTGGCGATCAGTCCAGTCCAGCATGGGCGCCACACACAGCCGGTGTGGGGAAGGTGGCTTGTCGGATTCTTGGTGTGCCGCGGGCATGGGTCTGTTACGCTGAAAAAATGCAATGATACAATGGGCCTGTTGCAATCAACAGGATTAAATTGTGCCCGATTACTCTCCCTTGCCGTCCAGTGCTGAAGATACCAAAATAAGCCACCGTTCCCGGCCTCGAGACACTTCCATGACACCAAAACAGGCAGGCATACTCTGGCTAAAAGGAGTGCTTATGGGCGCGGCGGATGTGGTGCCGGGGGTTTCTGGCGGTACCATGGCGTTGATTACCGGCATTTATGACCGTCTGGTGGCGGCCATCGCTGCGATTACACCGGCGCGTTTGTCGTCACTCTGGCAAGGCCGCTGGCGTGCGTTTTGGCGGCAGATTGACGGCACGTTTCTGCTGGTGTTGCTGGCGGGCATTGGTTCGGCTTTCGTGTTTCTGGCCGGGGGTATTCGCTGGCTGTTGAACCACCAGCCATTATTGACCTGGTCCTTCTTTTTTGGGCTGATTCTGGCCTCGGCGGTGCTGATTGTGCAACGCGCAGACATTCGTGACTGGCGCCAGTATTGGTGGCTGCTGCCCGGTTTTCTGCTTGGCTGGTGGATCAGTGACTTGACGCAAGGGCAGGTTGATGCCTCATGGCTTATGGTGTTTTTTTCCGGTATGCTGGCGATTATGGCCATGATTCTGCCGGGTATTTCCGGCAGTTTTATTCTGCTGCTGTTGGGTATGTATGGCGTTTTACTGGCGGCAGTGGACGAGCGCCAATGGCTGGTATTGGCGACATTTGTCGCCGGAGCGCTCATCGGTTTGCTGGGGTTTTCCCATTTCCTCAAGTGGCTATTGAGCCGTTATCACGGTCAAACTCTGTTGTTTCTCTGTGGTTTAATGCTGGGTTCCCTGCGAAAAATATGGCCGTGGCATGATATATCACATCTGGGCGGCATCAGTGCAAAAGTATGGCCGTGGCAATTGCCGGCCAGTGAAGCGATGTTTTCTGTACTGGTGGTGGCAGCGGCCATGCTATTGGTGTTCGTAACACACTGGCTCGGCCAAAAATTATCAGCCGCTTCCGTCAGGCGGTGAAACCACGAACCCTTTTGGCCGCTTGCTTTTCGGAGAAATGCCATGAGTCATGATCAATCTGCCCCGCCCACTTTCTATTGGTACGACCTGGAAACCTTTGGACTGACAAGACGCTATGACCGCATCGCCCAGTTTGCCGGGGTGCGTACGGATATGGACCTGAACATCATCGGCGAGCCGGATGAACACTTTTGCCAGCCGGTATTTGATTATTTGCCCAATCCTGAAAGTTGTCTGATGACTGCTATCACGCCGGATCAGTGTGAATCACAAGGGCTGAAAGAAGCGGATTTCGCCAATGCCATACACGATATTTTTCGCGCTCAGTCAAACACCTGTATTGCCGGCTATAACAATATTCGTTTTGATGACGAGTTTATTCGTTTTCTGCTTTATCGCAATCTGCATGACCCTTATGGCTGGCACTGGCAAGATGGCAACAGCCGCTGGGATATTCTGGATGTGGTGCGCGCCACTTATGCTTTGCGGCCGGAGGGCATTCAGTGGCCGCGGCATGAAGACGGCAGACCCAGCTTCAAATTGGAGGACTTGACTGTGGCCAACGGTTTGCAACATGAATCTGCGCACGATGCAGTTTCGGATGTTCTGGCTACCGTGGCCCTGGCGCGTCTGATTAAACAAAAACAGCCCCGGCTGTTTGCCTATTTTCTGGATTTACGCAACAAGCGGAAAGCAGCTGGTTTGTTGGATTATCAGCGTATGCAGCCAGTGGTGCATGTTTCAGGCAAAATTTCCGCAGAAAGGGGGCATCTGGCTGTCATGTTGCCCCTGGCGCCAGTGCCGGGCAATCAAAACGCGGTTATTGCCTATGACTTGTCCTATGACCCGGATGATTTGTTATCGCTGGATGCCGACGCCATTCGGGAGCGGGTGTTTACGCGCCAGGATGAATTGCCAGAAGGCCATCAGCGTGTGCCCCTGAAAGTAATTCATGTCAATCGTGCGCCGGTTCTGGCGCCTTACAGGGTGCTCAAAGGTGTGGATTTGGGTCGCCTGGGGCTGAATTGGGAAACGATCAAGGCGCATTGGCAACGCATTCGTCAGGCGCCGTCATCGCTGCGCGCCACTGTGCAGGATGCGCTTGCCCGTGACGACTTGCCACAACCGGATGTGGATGAGGCTCTGTATGCCGGTGGTTTTCCTACCGACAAAGACCGGTTTTTGCTGGCGCAATTGCGGCAAAACGCCCCGACCAGCCTGCTTCAGCCTCCGCCGGATTTTGATGATAGCAAATGGCTGGCGCTTGTCTGGCGCTACCGGGCCCGGAACTGGGGGGGTACGCTCACCGGCGAGGAAACCGAGCGCTGGATACAGGAGAGCGCCAAGCGTCTGCAGCAGCGGCACGGCCCGGGGCTGGTTCAGTGGCGCAAAACACTGGCTGACTTGCAGCACCAGCATGGGGGTGATGCGAAAAAACAAGCCATTTTGCATCGCCTGGCTCAATGGTTCGAGGATAAGGTTGCCCGGTTGCCACTGGATGATTCTGCCTTCCAGGAAAAACATAATATCTGAGAGCCTGACACATTTTGGCAATAACCCTTTTGTTGGTGACAAAAGTGGTCAGTGGCCATCCCCGTTATGTCGAGGGTCCACAGCCATTTTGGCCGTTTTGCCGCCAGGTGTGATAACAAATGTTACAGGGAGTTCCAGTTCACATTAGTTGAAATTTGTTTCCTGAAACAGGGTGGATAATAAGCGCCAGATATTTTTAACCATTGATTCCTGTGGGAGGGAAACAGCATGAATAACATTCGTATGGCTGGCTTTTGCCTGGCACTTGTGCTTTTTAGCAGCACGGTCTGGGGCAACATTCTTGTCAAGCCGCTGGTGGAAAAAGAATCTGTTGTTGTTATTCAAAAACCAACAGCGATCAAAGGAGCGCCTGCGGAAACCGGTATGGCAGAAACGGGTCCACAAGTGACAACCGTGGAGGAGCTGGAAGACTGGCTGGTGCTTAACAAGCGCGCCACCTGGCGTTATTTTGATCAGCTCGAACGGGACAAGCAACAGCAAATACTGCTGGCCTATCAACGTAATCTTGATGTTGAGGCATTGACCAATCAGGTGTTACGGACCTATTGGCAAGCCCGCCGCCGCTAGACGGTTGCCCCGCGGTTTTTATTTTGCCAATTCCGAGTGTGGACTGGAGATGAAGGCTAGCCTGGCAAGCGAATGGGGCGCTCATTGAGCAGATTGCCGTTTTCATCCAGCGGCGGATAGGGTTTGCCCTGTTGTTGCAAGCGGCGGGCCACATCCGGCCATGTCCATTCAAACAGCAGCTTTTGGTAGATATGGGTTGGCAAGCGGCAGTTTTCGTACATGCCGTGAGCCAGCCGCTGTTTCTGCGCCTCAAACAAGATCACCGCGGCGGCCACTGACACATTCAGGGATTCGGTCATGCCCAGCATGGGAATCACAATGTGCTTATCGGCCAGTGCCGCGGTTTTTTCCGAAATGCCGTGCAGTTCTTCACCAAGGACAATCGCCGTGGGGCGTGTATAGTCCACTTGCCGGTAATCCACGGCTGTGGCGGACAAATGCGCCGCCAATAATTGAAACCCCCGTTCTTTTAGTGTTTTTGCGGCTTCGCTGAAGCTGGCGTGTTCGTGCGTGCGAACCCATTTTTGCGCGCCCTTGGCATAGTGGTTTAACGGTTCATAGCCTCCTGTGACCGGCACATAATGGGCCTCCAGCACGCCCACGGCGTCACAGGAGCGAATAATGGCGTTGAGGTTGTGTGGCTTATGCACGCCGTCCATGACAACCGTCAAATCCGGCTGGCGGCGGGCCAGTACGGACTGAATCAGTGCGAACCGTTGCGGTGTCATGACTTCGGCTGTCGGGTCTTGATGAGTTGATCGATATTCTTCAGTGCCGATAAACTGCGCTGGCCTTCCAGTTGTTGCAGGGTATGATCAATGCCGAGGATTTCCGGGTGGCTTTGGAGCATCAAATGGTAAAGCACATTTTGCTCAAACACCCCGTGCACGCCTTGGCTGCCAGCGCCATTGGCGAATACCGCCACGTCCTCCCCACTGTGGGTTTCTGAATGAAGCGGAATGGCTGCGGCTTGCTTGTAATCGGGGGCTTCGGTGTCCACATGGGTCAAATCCGGGCGTTGATCGCCATTAATGTAGCCTGGGCCATTTTGATAGCCAAGCGTGGTGTAAGGTTTGTTCTGGGCGTCGCGCATCATGATATGGGCGGGCTGGCCGTGTTTGTCATTATGCATGACTTTGCCGAGAATGGGATTGCCGCGCTGGGGGTAGCCGGCCATATTGAAGGTGTGGGAATGGTCGGCAGTGACGATAATCAACGTGTTGTTGAGGTCGACTTTTTTCAGGGCTGTGGCCACGGCGCGGTCCAGCTCAATGGTATCGGTCAGCGCCCGGTAGGCGTTTCCGGCGTGGTGTGCATGATCGATACGGCCGGCTTCCACCATCAGGAAAAACGGCTTGCCATCGGCCTGCAGAATATCCAGGGCCTTGGCGGTCATTTCATGCAGGGCCGGTTCGCCGCCTGTGTCATTGGGGCGATCATGCTCGTATTGCATGTGTTTTGGCTCAAACAGGCCCAGCAGGTGCCGGGTTTGTTCAGGGTTAATGGCGTCGAACTGCTTTTTATTCCATACACTGGCCGCATGTGGGCGCTGCTTTTGCCATTCGTCCATCAGGTTCCGGCCATCCAGACGTTTACCCTGTTGCTGCGGATATTCCGGGTCGGGCATTGAGCGGGGCAAAAAGTTACGACGGCCGCCGCCCAGAGCCACTTCCAGGCCATCACCAAAAGGAAACTCGATGAGTTGCCGGGCAATGTCCCGGCAGCCTTTGGCGCGTTCGCTTTTGGGGATATCGGCATCGCTTTCCCAATCGCGCATGACACTGTGGGCATAGGTGGCCGCTGGCGTGGCATGGGTGAGGCGGGCGGTGGTGACCACGCCGGTATTCATTCCGGCGGTTTCGGCCCGCTCCAGCAGGGTTGGCGCTTCGTGGCCCTTGCCAGACTCACAATCACCCAGCAACACTTCGCCGTCCATGGCGATGACTCCGGCTTTGGTTTTGACACCGGTCATTATGGCGCTCATGGTGCCGGCTGAATCCGGTGTTTGCTGGTTGGTATTGTAGGTTTTGGCCAGGGCGGTGTGGGGAAAACGTTCAAACACCAGCGTGTTTTCCTCGCCAAACCCGCCTTTTTGCTGGCCGGCCAGGATGCGCGCAGCGGTGATGGTGCTGATACTCATGCCATCGCCAATAAACAGAATGATATTTTTCCCGGTGACAGGAAAGGAGTCGCCGGCACTGAGCCTGTGGGCTGTTTTCTGGCCTTGCTGGTACCATTGGTCAGGGCTCAGTAATTGCTGCTGGGATGTGGCGGTTACCAGCTGGCTATCCGCATTCAGACTGATGGCAGAAAAGCCCAGGCCCGTTATCAACAACAGGCCAAAAGAGAATGATGATTTATTTGTCATGATAGTGTGTAAAAGTCAGGTAATCAGTTTAGTGAAAGTAATTGAGACAGTGACTGCAACCCATTGAGCACGGCCAGCCCAGTCAGACAGACAAAGGTCAAGGTCGCGCCGATGAAACGCGCGGCAGAAGCCCCGGCGCTGTTGACCAGGCCATAGGCATGCAGCATGCGGGCAACAAAAAAAGTACTGCCTGCGCCATGTAAGAGCATGGTATGGCCGCCATTGAGTTCATAAAGGCCCATTAAGATCAGTACGATGGGAATATATTCGCTGGCATTGCCATGGGCGCGAATGAGTCGCCGGGCCTGTGTGTTACCGCCATCGCCCAGGCCCACACGCTGGTTTTTGCGAAAAAACGCCACTTTCAGGCTGAGTGTTACATACAGTAGGGCCAGCAAGGCGGCATAAAAGGCAGTAATGGCCACAGGCATGTCAAATCTCCTGGTTAATGGCTGTTTCCGGGGTGATGGGCACATAGCGGCCATTGTCCAGTCCGATAGCGGCTGTGGCGTAGGCCGGGTCGTGGGTGAAAAACAGGTGGTGGCCTGCGGCCTGATGGCGTTTCAGAAACTCGCGTTTTTCGTCGATCAAGCGCTCGGGAAAGCGGTCGTAGCCCATGGAAACAGGGACATGCATCCAGGCCGTGCCGGGAATCAGGTCGGCGCAAAATACGGTATTGCCCACCGTGGTATGCATGAGCCCGAGCGTATGCCCTTCGGTGAATTCAAATGCAAATGCCTGTCCCAGCCATGGATGATGCTGGCCATCCACCAGTTCCAGACGGCCTGTGTCCTGCAGTTGCTGATTGAGGGTGGGCAGAAAAGAGGCCCGGTCACGCGGGTGGGGATTCATGGCGCGTTTCCAGTGATCACGGGAGACGAAGAAACGGGCTTTTGGAAACAGCAGTTCCGGTTCCTTGTCGGCGCGCCAGGCGCTAAGCAGGCCACCGGCATGGTCGAAATGCAGGTGGCTGAGGATGACCGCGTCGATGTCTTCATGGCCAAGCCCGTGTTCAGCCAGGGAGTCCAGCAAGACATGGCGTTCTGGCTCCACGCCATAACGCTCGCGCAATTTGGGTTCAAAAAAAGCGCCGATACCGGTTTCCAGCAGGATATTACGTCCCTGGTTGTCCTGAATCAGCAGGCAGCGGCAGGCAATTTTAATGCGGTTCAGCTCATCTGCAGGCATCCAGCGGCTCCAGAGCGCCTTGGGGACATTGCCGAACATGGCGCCGCCATCGAGTTTTTGGCTATTGCCTTCCAGAGAAATCAGTCGCATGGGCTTATTTTACCTTCAAATCGGTTAAGGGGCACTTGAGCCTGTGCCCATATCATTTGACTTCGCCCTTGCCGGTGGTCCAGCGCGGGTCGCTGGCGGCTTTGGTCTGGCCGCTGTGTTTATCCCACCAGGTGGCGTTCATAAAGCCCCAGGGGTGGCTCATGCGCACCACGCGGTGGCCGCGTTGCTCCAGTTGTTTGACAATGTCCGTATTGAGGGCGTTGGGCTCCAGATAAATGGCATCAGGCAAATATTGATGATGATAGCGTGGCAGGCTCACCCACGATGCGGGGCCATGGCCGTCATAGAAATCCAGAATGCCCAGCAGCACCATGGTAATGATGCGGCTGCCGCCGGGGGTGCCCAGCACGGCCACGTCATCCGGCCCCATGACAAAGGTGGGTGTCATGCTCGACAAGGGGCGTTTGCCCGGCGCAATGGCATTGGCTTCGCCACCAATCAGGCCGTAGGCATTGGGCTGGCCGGGTTTGGCGGAAAAATCATCCATTTCGTTATTGAACAAAACGCCGGTGCCTGCGGCCACAAAGCCCGAGGCCAGGCTGGTGTTGACTGTCAGCGTGGCAGAAACCAGATTGCCTTCTTTGTCGATAATGGAAAAATGGGTGGTGTGATTGCCCTGAGGAGCGTGTTTCAGGCCCGGCAGCAAGTTACTGGGCATGGCCTTGTCGTCGCGGATGCTGGCGCGCAGGCCATCGGCGTAATAGGGGTGAATCAGGCGTTTGACGGGAATGTCCACAAAGTCCGGATCGCCCAGATAAACGCTGCGGTCGCGATAGGCCCGGCGCATGGCCTCTACCGTCAGGTGAACCCGTTTGGCCGGATCGGTTTTGGCCATTTTTTTCAAATCCCAGGCCGATAAAATATTCAACATGGTGGCCAGGGCAATACCGCCGGAAGACGGTGGCGGTGCTGTGACCAGGGTTTTGCCGCCATAGGTGGTGATAATGGGTGCGCGTTCCTTGACCTGATATTTTTTCAAATCTTCACGTGTCCAGATGCCGCCATGTTTGCGGCTTGCTTTGACCAGTTTACGTGCCACCGGGCCTTGGTAGAATCCGGCCCGCCCCTTACGGGCTATGGCTTTAAGGGTTTTGGCCAGATCCGGTCTGCGGATAATGTCCCCCACTTTCGGCACCCGGCCATTGATGAGAAAGGCTTTTTGACTGGCTGGATAGCGGCGGATAACATCAATTTTTCGCTTGATGGCTTCCACATACCGGGGGTAAGCCGGGAAGCCTTGTTCGGCGATGCGAATGGCCGGCGCCAGATCTTCAGCCAGGGACAGACGGCCATAATGGCGGTTGAGGTGCACCAGTCCCGCCGGTAATCCGGGAATACCGGCGGCTTTGGGGCCGTTCAGCAGCCAGTCGCGCACCACCTGGCCGTTTGTGTCCAGGTACATGTCACGATGCGCCGCTTGCGGGGCCTCCTCGCGGGCATCCAGCATAACCTGTTTGCCGTCGCTGGCGCGGTGCAATAGATAAAAACCGCCGCCGCCCAGCCCAGAGCTCTGTGGCTCTACCACGGATAAAACGGCGCTGACTGCCACGGCTGCATCAAAGGCATTGCCGCCTTTGGCAAGAATCTCATGGCCGGCTTCGGTGGCCAGAAAGTGGGCCGAGGCAATGGCGGCCTTGCGGGGCGGTTGGGCAGCGCTTGTGAAACTGAACACAGCCAGCAGCAGACAAACCAGTTTATTCATCATGTTTATTCCGTTTGTGTCATCAGCCGGCGATACTTGGCCAGCAGTTGTTCGGGGGTTTCCGGGAACTCGGGATTGGGTGGAATGCACTCCACCGGGCAGATTTCCACACACTGGGGCTCATCGTGGTGGCCGACACATTCGGTGCACAAATCCGGGTCGATCTCATAGATTTCGACCCCCATGTAGATGGCTTCATTGGGGCACACCGGTTCGCACACATCGCAATTGATACATTCCTCGGTAATCATCAGCGCCATCAGACATTCCTCCAGCGGTTTTGCAAGGCGCGTTCCACGACCGGATGCACGAAGTCGCTGACTGGCCCATTGAGCATGGCGATTTCCTTCACCAGCGATGAGGAGATGAAGCTGTATTTTTCATCCGGCGTCAAAAACAGGGTTTCCACATTGGGAATCAACCGGCGATTCATGCTGGCCAGCTGGAACTCGTACTCGAAGTCAGAGACGGCCCGCAAACCGCGCAAAATGACCTGGGCGTCCAGTTGGGTCACCAAATCGGCCAGCAGAATGTCAAAGCCAATCACTTCGACGTTGGCATAGCCGCCGAGCACATCTTTGGCCATGGCAATGCGCTGCGACAGGTCAAAAGTAGGGCCCTTGCGGCGCGAGTCGGCCACGGCCACCACCAGTTTGTCAAACAGCCCGGCGGCGCGGCGAATCAAGTCGCTGTGGCCGTTGGTGATGGGGTCGAATGTGCCCGGATAAACCGCGATGCATGGACGACGGGTGGTTTTTTCAGTCATGGGGGAGCCTCCACAGCTCAAGTATCACCTGCCCCACTTTTTTCTGGCGAAACAGCTCCCAGGGGGGCGGCAATGTGGCTGCAGGCGGGTTGCTTTCGGCATATTCGCGATACAAAAATCCGCCGGGTTTGATGGTGTTTGCTGCCTTCAGGCTGGCTTCATCCAGTTGCTCCAGCGAAAAAGGGGGATCAAGAAAGACAATGTCCCAGTCCTGGCCACAGAAGTCCAGATAGCGTAACGCTGTGTTGTTAACGACCTGGGTACGGGGAAAGTCCATGGCATTGATGGTGCTCCGCAGGTGTTCTTCCACCTGCGGGTTGTTGTCCACCAGAACCACATGCGCTGCCCCGCGCGAGGCGGCCTCCAGGCCCAGTGCGCCCGTCCCGGCATAGGCGTCCAGCACTTGAGCGCCAGGCAAATAGGGTTGAAGCCAGTTGAACAGGATTTCCCGTGCACGGTCGCCGGTGGGGCGTAGCCCTGGTGCCTCAATAACAGGCAGACGGCGGGAGCGGTGAGTGCCGCTGATGATCCGCACAAAACCAGGCTTGGCCGCCGCGCGTCTGGGCGGCATGGATTTTGGGGAGAAATGACGTTTTTTGCGTTTTTTCATACGGAAAATCATCCGGCAACAGGCCTTGGGGCAAGGCGACTGGCTCGCGGCCCGGGTTTCAGAAAAGCCCGGGAACCATTACAATGCCAGCTGTCTATTGTAGCAAGTCTCATTTAAGGACGTGAATGAAATGTTTAAGTTCCTGAAGAAAAACAAACAAGCCGCGGCGGCTGAACAATCGCCCCAGGCGCCTGAGAAAAAACCGGATGATGCCCCTATTTCTGAAAACAAGGCTGTGACTTCGTCACCTTCACCTCAACAAGCCTCTCGGAGCGATGACTCGCCACCATCTGCCGAACTGGCCCAACAACTGGATAAAAGCCGGGCAGGCTTTGGCAAAAAATTCAAGCAACTGTTTTCAGTCCGCAAAAAAATTGACGAAGACTTGCTGGAGGAACTGGAAACCACCTTGCTGATGGCGGATGTGGGCGCCACAGCCACCACGGAAATTATCGACAATGTCGCCCGTGCTGTGAAGCGCCGCCAACTGGATGATGCCCAGGCAGTTTCGGCGGCGCTTCGGGAGCAATTACAGCAACTGGCCGCCCGGGTGGAAAAGCCCCTGACCATTGATGAAAACCACAAGCCTTTTGTGATTCTGGTCACCGGTGTCAATGGTGTGGGCAAAACCACCACCATTGCCAAGCTGGCGCGGCGTTTCAAAGCGCAGGGCAAATCGGTCATGCTGGCAGCGGGCGACACTTTTCGCGCCGCCGCCGTGGAGCAACTTAAAACCTGGGGCGAGCGCGAAGGCATTCCGGTGATCGCCCAGGCCACCGGCGCAGACTCGGCCTCGGTGATCTTCGATGCCATGTCGGCGGCCAAGGCCCGAGGCGTGGATGTGCTGATTGCGGACACCGCCGGCCGCCTGCATACTCAGTCCAACCTGATGGGCGAGCTGGAAAAAATCAATCGGGTAATGAAAAAAGCCGATCCGGCTGCACCGCATGAAACCCTCATTGTGGTGGATGGCGGCACTGGCCAGAACGCCATTGCCCAGGTACGGGAGTTCAACAAAGCCGTGGATCTGACCGGCATAGTGATTACCAAGCTGGATGGCACCGCCAAAGGCGGCGTGCTGTTCAACCTGGCGTGGGAATTTGGCCTGCCGGTGCGCTTTATCGGCGTGGGTGAAAAGTCCGGCGATTTGAAACCTTATAACGCCGCAGAGTTCGTCTCTGCCTTGATGGAATAAGATTGAGGGTCACGAGCGGGAGCGGCTTTCGGGAAGTGCTTTTGGATTAAACGCTTGAGCTTCTGAAGCTGGGCCGCATCTGGCCAGCCGACCAGTTTATCAACGATTTGACCATTGCTTACCACATAAAAAGTGGGTGTGCCCCATGAGGTCAGTAATGGAAAGTCTCTCAGGTATTTGATGACTTTAATCCGGGCGTACGGAAACCGTTGATTCCATTGATTGAATGCTTGCCAGCTCAAATTGGCGTCCGGCGGGCTTAGCCACAATGCGTGTTGCTTCATGAATGCCACCAGGTCAGCATTCTGGCCAATTGCGGTGGCCGCGCGAAAACAAAAATGGCACAGCGGGTGAGCCAGCACAAGCAGGAAGCTTCCTTGTAACGGGTTAATGGCTTTTTCTTCAAAGGTGTTTGGTTGGTTGTGCGCTGGAAAATAAATAGTCACAGTGCCGTTCTCAAAGGTGCTTATTGGCCGCGTTATGATAACCGGCGGCGGGGAGAGGCCGCTGCCTGGATGGGCGCGGTAAAATCCCTCTGCCTCAGAAAAAAGCCGATTGTAGAGCAGTGTGCCGTAGGCCCTAAGGGTATTATCCGTGTTAGTCAGTCCCTGCTTGTAAGCCTTCTGAAACAGGTCCAGGTGTGCCCGGGCTATTTTTTTATCCTGTGTATAAAAGGCGATGATTTCGATGTCTTTCAGTAAACTGGACAGGCGTTGTTTATCAATGGGTTGCGTCTGCGGGGCAGTCAACTGGGGCTGTATGTTGTGAATAAAATACTGCTGGAAGGCTTTTGACTGTTCGTGCCGATTGCGCATGTTTTCGATGGTGGACAATGGCGATTCGCTGGCCCAAAGGCCGGTCATGAATAAGAACAGTATCAGGGCGGCAAGGCATGTATTTTTACTCACTGGACTTCTCTTTGTTTTTGGTTATCACTTACCAATGGTTCCATGATACCCAGTTGATTGCGGACTCAAACGGTATTTTTAGCGCGGATTTCAACAGTTGCTTGTGCAAATGAATCCGGCAGATGATTGGCACGTGCCTTTGCCAACACATTTATAGCCTATGTAATCATTGCACTTGTTATGTTGGTTTCCAAAGATGCAGGATTTATTGTCAGAGCGGCTGTTGTTTATTGTTGGGTTGAGCCTTTCAAACCCAAAGAGCGAAAGAAGTTTGTACCTGTCGGCTGGCTCGAGGGTCAGTAATGGCTCATAATAAAAACTGGTCAAGCCTTTTTCATTGAATTGCAGGTTGTCAAGAAACCGCTTTTTGTCATCAGGAGCCAACTTGTTCAGTGGAAAGGATGGCTCATGCAAGCTGGCATAAACTGCCATATCTTTCGGTGACTTTATCAAAGCATTTTCTAACCGTTGACTCTTCCAGACCTGCATGACACTGTCAAAATATTCAATGACATCGTCAGCGAAGTCACGGCCAAAAGCGGATGCGCTGACGCCTGCCAGCAGCAAAACAAGACAGAGTTGTGATAAAAAACGGGTTTTCATAATAGATCTCCTCAGGCTTTGTGGGGCGTCAATCAGTAACTAGTGACTGTATTGACCCTTATAATACTACCCCCCCCATGTATATCCAAGTCAATACATATGCGAGAAAAAACGAATCTCACTGAGGAAAAATGTTCAGAAAATCCGTATTGCGCCGGTTTTTGCGCGCGGGTGCTGGACTGGTTTGCCCGGCACGGGCGAAAGGACTTGCCCTGGCAGGTGGAAGACCCTTACGCGGTCTGGGTCTCGGAAATCATGTTGCAGCAAACCCAGGTGGCCAAGGTGCTGGACTACTACGCACGTTTCATGCAGCGTTTTCCCACCCTTGGGCATGTGGCTGAGGCATCGGAAGACGAAGTGCTGGCGCTATGGTCCGGTTTAGGCTACTACAACCGGGCGCGCTACTTACACCGGGCAGCGCAAATATGTGTGGAAAAACACGCAGGTGCGCTGCCATCCAGCCTGGATGCCCTGATGGCCTTGCCGGGTATTGGCCGATCTACCGCCGGAGCGATTTTATCCCTTTCCGGCCAGGGGGCTTACCCGGTGCTGGATGGTAATGTTAAACGGCTGTTTGCGCGGTATTTTGCGGTGGATGGCGACACTGGCGGCGGCAATACGTTGAGGACATTGTGGCAATTGGCGGAGGCGCATGTGCCTTTGCGTCATTGCGGCAAGTACAATCAGGCCTTGATGGATTTGGGCGCCACCGTGTGTACCAGGGGGAAACCTCAATGCTTGCATTGTCCACTGCAGGCGTCCTGTGGGGCTTTCCAGGCCGGGCGGGTGCATGAACTGCCAGCGGCAAAACGCAAACAGTCCAGTCGAAAGGTGACCCTGTATCTGGCGGTACTCATGCGTCAGGGGGCAGACGGGCCGGAAGTGTTTCTGCAACAGCGTAACACCAGCGGAATCTGGCCGGGTTTGTGGTTTGTGCCGGTTTTTGATGACGAACAGGCATTGCGCCAGTGGCAGCAATGCCATGATGTGAACGTCGGCCAACAGTTGCCCGTTGTGGAGCATGTCCTGACCCACCGGCGATTACAGTTATATCCTTTCTGCACCTGGGTGCAAGCAGATGTTGCTGACAGGCTTGAAGGCCGTTGGCTGGCGGTTGACAAACTGGACGAGGTCGCACACCCGCGGGCGTTGTCCCGGCTGCTGGATAAGTACAGGGATTTAATGGGTGGCTGGATGATAACGGTGGCCGGACTGTGAATAAGTGGCCAGTGCATGACGATTGGCACATGCCGCAGCACCGCATGTGAGTTATGTTTGAGGCATGAATCACGCGCATGAAACAAAGGCGTCAGCCGGAAAGATAGAAACACCGGCGGCGGAAGCCGCAGCAACCGGGCGCTGGTGTGGCCAGCAGCCGGCGTATTTGCGCGTGCACCACGGGATCGGCGCGGTGGTGGTTGTGGCCCTGGCCGCAGTGGCGATTGGTTTCTACTTTGTGATACCGGTTTATCCCTTATGGCTTTTGGGGAGCTTGCTGGGAGCATTGACGATTATCGCGCTGGTTGGGTTGTGGTACAGCACAGCCGCCTTTGGGCATTATGCCTTTTGCCTGGATGATGTGGCCGTGCACCGTCGCCAAGGGGTTTTCTGGCGCAAGGAAACCGTGGTGCCCTTGTGCCGTGTCCAACATACGGATGTGATCCGCGGCCCTCTGCAACGCCGCTATGGGCTGGCCACCCTGGTGATTCATACCGCCGGAACCCGGCATGCGGTGGTGAACCTTGTGGGTATCAGCCAGCCACAGGCCGTGGCCTTGCGTGAGTACATGACCGTTGATGCTGATAGTGGCGCGGTGTAGTTGCATGCAGCGCTTGCATCCGGTTTCTCCGGTTTTTTTGTTGGCTACAGTCGCCTACCAGATGATTTATCCTTTGCTGGGGGTATTCGCCTGGTCGTCTTACCAGTCACAATGGCTGTTGTACGGGGCGCTCGCCCTCATGCCTGTTGTGGCGCTGTGGCGCTATCTGTTTTTTCGTTTTTCCCTGGATGATGATGACATGGTGGTGGTTGAAGGGCTGATTTTTCGAAAAAACCGGAAAATCCCCTATGCGCGCATTCAAAATATCAATACCGCCCAAAACCCCCTTCATCGCCTGCTGGGCGTGGCTACCGTGCAACTGGAGTCGGCATCCGGGAATAAACCCGAGGCCGTTTTGCGGGTTGTGGACGGGGCTGTCATAGACCGCTTGCGGCAAAAAGTCCAAGCGGCGCATGTCAGTGGTCACTTTGTTACTGGTGAAAACGTGCGGGCATCATCGCCGGCTGCGATGACCACTCCGGGCCGGCAACCAGACGAGGCTGTTATTGTGCACATGCCATTGGCTGATGTGTTGCGCTATGGTCTGGTGAGCCAGAAAGGCTTTTTGGTGTTTGCCCTGCTTTCAGGTTTTTTTGGCCAGAATGTGCACTGGTTTCAAGGAATGGCGACTCAATTGGCACGCTGGGGGTGGTTGCCTCACTGGTCTGATTGGTCCCATCGGCAGATGGTGGTTTTTGCTGTGGCGATGGTGGTATTGGTGTTTTTGTTGCTACAGTTTTTTACCATGGCTTGGGCTGTGTTGCGGTTTTATGATTTTTGTGTGTGGCGCAAGCCTGGGCGCCTGTTTGTTGAGATGGGGTTGTTTTCCCGGGCCACGGCAACCATTCCCGTGCGGCGTATCCAGCGGTATCGCCTCAGCGAAAACCCCTTGCACCGGTTTTTTGGCGGCGCCACGGTAACGGTGGAAACGGCCGGTGGTGTGCATGCTGAGCAGGAAGGTCTGCTCATGCCATGGCTGGCCCCTTATATGTCACGGGAAAAGGTGGCGGGGCTTTTATCTACGATCGAACCGGCGGTGTCGTGGCAAGATGTGTCATGGCGCCGCTTGCCATTTTGCGCCTGGCGGCGGATTTTTAAACGCTTGCTGGTGTTCTGGCTGTTGTTGGTGGGGCTTGTCGCCCTGTTGCTTGGGCGGGAAACCGAAACTCCCGTCTGGTGGGCGGTGGGACTTTTTCTGGCGGGTTGGCCGGTGCTGTTCTGGTATGCCAGAGCCTGGGTTCGGCAGGCAGGGTATGTATTGGACGATGTGCGTTTCGGTACCCGTCATGGGGTGTTTTTTCGCCAGCAGAATCATGTGCGGCTGAACAAGGCGCAGGTTATCAGCGTTCATCAGTCGCCCTTTGATCGCCGCCATGGCATGGCCACAGTTAAAATCGACACCGCCGGTGGTCATCCGCTGGGTTCTTTGGTTGCCATGCCATATTTGCCTGTGGCCGAAGTCCGGCGTATTCGCGAGCGGGTATTGCAACAGGGGTGTTTCGCCACCCCGGACAGGGCCGCCGAAGGATAAAAATGCGTTACAATCCGGCCTATGACTACACAAAGACACATTCATTGCATCAAGTATGGTCCCAATCAGCCGGGTCTGGATTATGTGCCTTATCCGGGCGAACTGGGCCAACGCATTTATCAGGAAGTCAGCGCCCGTTTTTGGGAAGAATGGCTGGCGCATCAGACCCGGCTGATTAACGAAAACCGCTGGTCGGTGCGCGACCCGGCGCACCGGGCCCGTCTTGAGGAGCAAATGCGCGCTTTTTTGTTTGGCGAAGGCACGGTGGCGGAAGTGGCCGGTTATGTGCCGCCAGCCGATGGTGCCTGATGTGCGTTTGTATCGGCGTACAGGGCATTTTTTCAACAAAATTCTTGACCTTGCCGGAGCAAAACGGTTTAATACCGCCTCCCGATGGTTGGAAGCCTTCCCATGCTGTCGCACCCAGTGGCCGGTTAGCTCAGTCGGTAGAGCAGGGGACTGAAAATCCCCGTGTCCGTGGTTCGATTCCGCGACCGGCCACCACTTCTTAATAACCACGCTGCCCCCAACCTGCTTGATTCGCGCTAAAATATCCCGCAATTGCATTGCGTCTGGATTGTCTGGAGAACCCCCATGTTTGTTGTCACCGCCTTGTATCACTTTGTCGAGCTGGACGATTATCAGGATTTGCGCCAGCCCTTGTTGCAACTAATGCAGGAACAGGGTGTCAAGGGCACAATCCTGTTGGCGGCCGAAGGCGTGAACGGTACCATCGCCGGTACCGCTGAAGGCACACAGGCTGTGCTGGACTGGTTGCGTTCTGATCCGCGTCTGGCTGGGCTGGACAGCAAGCAATCTCTGGCTGAAGAGATGCCCTTTTACCGCACCAAGGTCAAACTCAAGAAAGAAATCGTGACTTTGGGTGTTGACGGCATTGACCCTAAAAAAGTGGTGGGAACCTATGTCAGGCCAGCAGACTGGAATGCCCTGATTAGCGACCCGGACGTGGTGGTTATCGATACCCGTAACGAATACGAATATCAGGTGGGCACCTTTGTCAACGCCCTGAATCCCCATACCGAGGCTTTTCGCCAGTTTCCCGAGTATGTCAGGAAAAACCTGGACCCGGAAAAACACACCAAGGTGGCCATGTTTTGCACTGGTGGCATCCGCTGCGAAAAATCCACAGCCTTGTTGAAGAAAATGGGCTTTAAGGATGTTTATCACTTGCAAGGCGGTATCCTCAAATATCTGGAAGAGGTGCCAGAGGAAGAATCCCTGTGGTGCGGCGAATGCTTTGTGTTTGACAACCGGGTGACCGTGGGCCACAAGCTGCAACCGGGCAACTATGACCAGTGCCATGCCTGCCGCTTGCCCATTACCAAGGCGGACAAGGCGCATCCTCACTACCAGAAAGGGGTGAGTTGCCCGCATTGTTACGAAAAGCTCAGCGAGGAGCAGAAACAGCGTTTTGCCGAGCGCCAAAAGCAGATTGAACTGGCGCGTCAACGGGGTGAAGCCCACATTGGCGAGGCCGCCCGGGAAGCGGCGCGCCGACACAAGGAAGCCAAGCGCCGGGCCAGAACCCGGCAGCAAGCCGATGCGCCGTTATCGAGTATTCGCGCCACAGAAAAAAACGCCTAGGGCTTTTTCAGCCAGAGTTGTGGATTAACGGGCTGGGCGTTGTGGCGCAGTTCGAAATAAAGCGCCGGTTGCGCCAGGGCTCCGCTGTTACCGGCCAGCGCAATCTCCTCGCCGGCGTCAACCCAGTCGCCAGGCTCCACCAGCAAGGCTTCATTATGGCCATAAAGGCTCATATAGCCATCCCCATGGTCCATCACCACCAGCAAGCCATACCCCCGCAGCCAGTCGGCAAAAGCCACCCGGCCATAGGCCACGGCTTTTACCGGTTCGCCAGCAGTGGCGGCAAAGACAAGCCCTTCCCAGCGGCGCCCTTGGCGTCCTTTCGGGGCGCCATAGGCATGAATGATGGCGCCACTCACTGGTGGCGGCAGGCGCCCCTTTAAGCGCGCAAAGCGGACGGCGCCCAGGTTGTCCGGCAGATCGTCCAGAAGATTTTTCAACTCTGTCAGCAGTTGGTTGAGCCGCTGGCGATTGCGGTCCAGTTGGCGTATTTCAGACTTGTCAGCCTGCATTTTTTGTCGCAATGCGGCAAGCACAAAGGCGCGTTGTTGACGTTGCTGCTGCAATTTGTCCTGTTCGGCCAGCAAGCGCTGTTGTTCTTCCTGCTGGTGTTGTTGTTCGGTTTTCAGTTGATTGTGCAGGGCTTGCAGTTGTTGCAGTTCGCTGGCAACGGTTTTGACCAGAGAAAACAGGCGGTGCTGCAGGTAACGAATCTGGTGGCCAGCCAGGTCATCCCGGCGGCTGCCTTCGGTGAGCAGCAAGCGTTTGAGCGCCAGATCATGGCGTGTATAAACCGCCAGCTTCAGCAAGTTCGCCAATTCCTGTTTCTGGCTATGGATGCGCTGCTCGCCGGCAGCAATTTGTGCGCGAACGTCTTCTATCTTGCGCTGAATGACTTTGATTTGTTCTTTTTTGTGTCTGATGCGCTGGTGCTGGACATTGATGCGCTGATCCTGCTGTTGTAATTCTGCAACCAGTTTCTTTTCTTCGGCGCTGGCCGTATCAAGGGCGGCACGCAGGTGAGCGATCTGCTGGCTGATGCGTTGTAGCTGCTTTTGAACGGCGGCCTCATCGGCTGGTTTGTCGGCGGCCATGGCAACGTGGACGGCCAGCCACAAAAACGCAACCGACAGGAGCAGGGATTGTCTCATCATTCCATTATAGCGTGTATAATAGCCGGTTTGGGCGGCTTGTCCGTATTGCTTTGGACAGGCGTGAAAAACCGTTCAGGAGTCTGCATGAATTTCTCTCAGTTGGTTGAATTTGCCGGCAATCACAGCCTGCTGGTGATGGCCTTTATTGGCGTGTTGTTCTTGATTATTGTCACTGAGCTGAACCGCAAGCGCATGACCATGCGCGATGTGGGGCCGATGCAGTTAACGCAACTGGTCAATCACCAGGACGGCATGGTGCTGGATGTGCGTGATGCCGCGGTTTTCAAGCAAGGGCATATTGTCAATGCCAAGAATATCCCCATCGAACAATTACCCAAGCGACTCAATGAGCTGGAAAATCACAAGGACAAACCCATTATTGTCTGTTGCCAGCGAGGCGTGACCTCTCTGCGGGGCGTCAATGTGTTGACGCATGCAGGTTTTGACAAGGTCTTTAACCTTAAAGGCGGCATCAATGGCTGGGTGGCTGACAAATTACCGCTGAGCAAAAAATAGTTTGGCGATGGCTGCATTACCCCTTTTCGGCGGCCGCTGTGGCCGTCATCCTCATCACTTAAAACAATCAGGATATCGATATGACTGAAGAGAACAAAACCCAATCCCAAGCCACAGAACAGACCGAAGCAAAAAATCCGGTTATGGCATTGCAAAAAATTTATCTGAAAGACGCCTCTTTTGAAGCGCCCAATGCGCCCCAGATTTTCCAGGAACAAGGCCAGCCGCAGATTCAAATGAATCTGAACCAGAAAGTCACGACAATTGCTGAAAACACCTACGATGTGGTGCTGACTGTCACGGTAACATGCACAGTGAATGAAAAAACGGCGTATCTGGTGGAAGTCCAGCAGGCCGGCATATTCAGCCTAGTGAATTTTCCCGAGCAGCTTTTGCATCAAACCCTGGGTGCTTATGCGCCGAATGTTTTATTCCCCTTTGCGCGTCAGGCCATTGCGGATTTGGTGATGCACGGCGGCTTCCAGCCGTTGTTATTGCAGCCGGTGAATTTCGATCAGCTGTATGCCGAGCAAATGCAGCGGGCGCAGGAAAACGCCGGCAGCGACACCACGCAGTAAATTCATCCCTTGAATTACACAGCAGCAGAGACTATGGTTGGCAATGAACCGCCCCGGACATCGTTCGCGGTGCTTGGCGCCGGTTCCTGGGGGACGGCCCTGGCCATGCAAATGGCCAGGGCAGGGACACCTGTCAGCCTGTGGGGGCGCGATGCGGAAAAAATGGCCGAAATGGCCAGAACCCGCAGTAACCCCTACTATTTGCCGGGCTTTCGTTTTCCCGATGGTTTGCGCGTTGAGCCGGATCTGGCGCGTGCGGTGCATGATGCCGACGCCTTGCTGGTGGTTAGCCCCAGCCACGCGTTCGCCGATATTGTGCGGCGCATCCAACCCTTGCGGGACACGCAACCGGTGGCCTGGGCCAGCAAGGGTTTTGAGCCGGGCACAGGGCGGTTCTTGCATCAGGTGGCCGAGGACATTCTGGGGCCAAAAACGCCCATTGCGCTGGTGACAGGCCCGTCTTTCGCCAAAGATGTGGCCGCGGGCAAGCCCACGCTGGTTACCGTGGCTTCGTCGCATCCCGATTTTGCCCGGCAGGTGGCCCATGCCTTGAACAACGAGCGATTCAGGGTGTATTACTCATCCGACGTGGTGGGTGCTGAGTTGGGCGGGGCGGTCAAGAACGTGCTGGCTTTGGCCACCGGGATTTGTGACGGCATGCAACTGGGCGACAATACCCGCGCGGCCATTTTGACCCGCGGCATGGCCGAAATGATGCGTCTGGGCAAGGCCATGGGCGCCAGGGCGGAAACCCTTATGGGCCTTTCCGGGTTGGGTGATCTGGTGTTGACCTGTACCGGCGATTTATCGCGTAACCGGCGCATGGGGCTGGCGCTGGGCCAGGGCAAAAGCGTGGCCGAAGCCCAGGCGGAAATCGGCCAGGTGGTGGAAGGCATTGGGACGGCCGAAGAAGTGGTGCGGCTGGCGGATAAATATCAGGTATCCATGCCCATTTCCCGGCATGTGCTCAAGGTCATCCAGGGTGAAATGACACCGCAACAAGCCGTGGAAGCGTTGATGCGGCGGGATCCCAAGCCCGAGTTCGATGAGCTCGACTCATAAGGGTTTGGCGTCTTTAACCGGCTTCTTAAGGTCGCACCTGAAATTCACAAAAATCTGCCGGGGAACGAATCGCCCCGGCCAACTCAATGCCAGCCGGGGCGAAGGGGTTGCGAAAAGTCACCTTTGCCTTTCAGAAAGGCGCTCTCAATTCAGGGACATTCGTAGGTGTATTTTGTGGTGCATACGCGTCGAGTCTGACCTGTTTCCGGGTCTGTCAGCAGTCGGCATGTTTCCTCAATATGAGTGACCACGCAGTTGGGCACGGTGTCAATACCAATGACGCCAGATTCAAAGTCAAAGCCAATAAATTCCAGATACCGGCGCCAGTTTAAATAGTTATCCCAACCATTGTTTTCCACGTCGAATGAGAGATATTGATAACTTCCAGCATGGCTGGGGAATTTGATACTCCGTCCCTCACTGTCTGCCATGTTAATCATTTGCGGCAGTCCGCCTGGTGGAAAGGCGATTAGGACACTGGTGTTGTCGGGAAAGATAAATCGTGCAATCCATGCGTTTGAGGGTATTTCCAGGGCCAGTGACACCAGTCGTAATGAACCAGGTGGGACAAGAGAAATGGCCGCCTTCCAATCATTCAGTGCTGCCTGGAAGCGTTGCCAAAGGGTCATTTGTCCTAGCATTTGGCGCATCATGGCCAATTGTTCGTTCTCGACCATGACCATGTCCCAAACGCTGGCAATCTCGATATTCCCTGGCAGGTAAAAAGGGGTGAGTGAAACCGTGGTGTCGTGCTCCAGAAGCTCATTTTTTAGCGCCGCGTAGGCGTGAATAAGCTCCTGTAAAAGATTCAGTTCTGTCGAAGAAATTGGTTCTTCCTCGACGTGCAGGCCCGGCATATAGGCACGGCTTGCTGCCGGTGGACGATTGGTACTGTTTTGTGCGTCCTGGGAGTCAATGGGGTAGTTGAAGGTGCCTCCCGTGGGATTGGATACCAGGAATTTTTTGATGCGCACAGGGGTCGTTTTGAACACGTAAACTTGCTGTACAGGCTCTAAACCGGTGTACATCTGCCGTGCTTTGAGTTCATAACTGTCCGGTCCGTTACAGAGGCTACACTCGGCCAGGGTGGTGCCAGCGGTCAATGTTGGACTAGCCAGTAACAGGGTCAGAAAGGTAAGTATTAATCGGGACATGTGGTTTCTCCTTGTGTGGGAAGTGATATTGTATCCAAATTGGATATAATAAACATACCCCCCTTCAGTTTTGTCAAGGACAAGAAAGAGCTTTTATGATGGTGTTGTTTGACACCAGCGGAAAACCCGGCAGAAAGCGACAATACGGCGTGCTTGCAAGTGGCGAGAGGAAAAGCGGCGCCGTGTGTGTTGACCGTCATGGGGCCGACACACGGTGTTGTGAATGTCTGTTATGGCGATTCAGGAATGAAACAATCAGAGGCTAGGTTTTTGATTCGCGACCGGCCCGTTTGCGGCCGCTTTCTGTGAGGATTTTCTTGCGAATGCGGATGCTTTCCGGGGTCAGTTCCACCAGTTCATCATCTTCGATAAACTCCATGGCCTGCTCCAGACTCAGGCGAATGGGCGGCGCCAGCAGCAGGGCGTCGTCCTTTCCCGCGGCGCGCACATTGGAAAGTTTTTTGCCCTTGAGAGGGTTGACAGTCAGGTCGTTGCTGCGTGAATGAATGCCGATGACCTGGCCCTCGTAGACATCGACACCGGCATCAATAATCAGGCGGCCGCGATCCTGCAGGGTGAACAGGGCGTAGGCCAGCGCCTTGCCGGTGCCATTGGAAATCAGCACGCCATTTTTCCGGCCGCTGAAAACATGCTGTAACTTGCGTCCATAATGGGAAAAAACATGGGACATCAGACCAGTGCCTGAGGTGATGGTATTGAATTCGCTTTGAAAGCCAATCAACCCCCGGGCCGGAACCGTAAAGGTGATGCGCACCCGGCCGCTGGGATCAGGCTGCATGTCCTGCATTTCCGCCCGGCGTTCCAGCAGGCGTTCCATCAGTGTGCCCTGGTGTTCGGTTTGCACGTCCACCACCAGTTCCTCGAAAGGCTCTTGGATTTCGCCGTTTTCTTCCCGGTAAATGACCTCCGGACGGGAAATGGCCAGCTCAAAGCCCTCGCGGCGCATGGTTTCCAGCAATACCGACAAATGCAGTTCACCACGGCCGGACACCTTGAAAGTATCCGGGCTGTCGGTGGCCTCAACCTGCAGGGCCACATTGTAAGTGACCTCTTTTTCCAGCCGTTCCTTGATCTGGCGCGATGTCAGATACTTGCCTTCCTTGCCAGCGAAAGGTGAATCGTTGACGCTGAAAAACATGGAAATGGTGGGCCGGTCTACCGTCAGGGGCGGTAGCGCTTCGGGGTGTTCACGGTCGCATAATGTGTCGGAAATGGCCAGGTTCTCCACACCGGAAATGGCGACGATATCACCGGCGCTGGCTTCTGGCACTTCGACGCGTTTCAATCCCTCAAAGCCCATCACTTGTAAGATGCGGCCATTGCGCTGCTTGCCGTCCTTGTCAATCACAGCCACAGGGGTGTTGGTCTTGATGGTGCCCCGCTTGATGCGGCCAATACCGATCAGGCCGACAAAATTACTGTAGTCCAGTGTGGAAATCTGCATTTGGAAAGGTGCGTCCGGCTCCACATCCGGTGGCGGCACTTTTTCGATAATGGTTTCAAACAAGGGGGTCATGTCGCCTTCGCGCGCAGTGTCATCGAAGCTGGCATAGCCGTTAATGGCCGAGGCGTACACCACGGGAAAGTCCAGTTGCTCGTCGGTGGCGCCCAGAGAGTCAAACAAGTCGAAGGTCTTTTCAATGACCCAGTCCGGGCGGGCGCCGTCGCGGTCGATTTTGTTGATAACCACAATGGGCTTGAAGCCCAGTTCAAAGGCCTTTTGGGTCACAAAGCGGGTTTGTGGCATGGGGCCTTCCACGGCATCCACCAGCAATAAAACCGAATCCACCATGCCCAGTACGCGCTCGACTTCCCCGCCAAAATCCGCGTGGCCGGGGGTGTCAACGATGTTAATGCGGTGATCTTTCCAGTTGATGCTGGTGTTTTTTGACAAAATGGTGATGCCACGCTCTTTTTCCAGATCATTGGAATCCATAACCCGCACCGGGTCGGCGGCGCGCTCTCCCAGTGTGCCGGACTGCTTGAGCAGTTGGTCGAGGAGAGTGGTTTTGCCGTGGTCAACGTGCGCGATAATGGCAATGTTACGGATATTCTGGGTCATGCGGTGTTCCTGATAAAAATACAAAGGCGCGAAACGCGGGCGTTGACCAGTGTCAAGGCCAAAGGCGGCGCGCAAAGCCGGCCATTTTAGCGCAATACTGACCGGGGCGGGGAAAAACCGTATCCAGGGTGTGGTTGCCAGGATAGCCAGCCAGTGACTTATTCAATCGTTACGTTGTCTTAAAGCTGGAATCGCTGGAAAAATACCGCCTCGGCATCGTTAATGCCAGTCACAGCATGTTGGCAACTCTGCCCTTTGGCTTTGGCGGCCCACTGCCGGGCTTCTTCAAAATACTGGTTGTATAACTGTTTGCGAACACCGACTGGCAAAGGCTGAGGGCAAAAGTCATCTTCGCTAAAAGCGTCTTCCAGTTTGAGTTGTGGGCACTGGCCATCATCGTTAATGTGCTTCCAGCAGGCCTGCTTGATGCAGAACCGGTACCAGGGCAAAAAGCGCTCACCGTGTTCGGCGATAAACTCCACAGCATCAATAATGAAATCCACTTCAGCGGCGTCCATGGCGTAGTGAAACCCCAGGCGGCACCAGCCGGGTTTGATGCCTTCGTAGCCTCTGTGTATCAGGGCGCGGAAGGCGTGGGAGGTGGCCTCGTCAATGTGCAGCAGCCGATGGCCATAGGGCCCGGCACAGGAACACCCGGCGCGCGACTGGATGCCAAAAAGGTCGTTTAACAGCACGGTGACAAAACGGGGGTGAAGGTATTTTCCACTGGCTGTGCGAATGTTGAAGGAGACAATGGCAATCCGCCGGGCAGGGTCCGGGTCGCCCAGAATTTCAATACGCGGATTGGGCAGCCAGCGGTTGAAGGCGCGTTGCAGCCACTGATGTTCAATCTTTTCAATGTTGTCGGTGCCAATTCGTTCCTTGATTTCCAGGCTCAAGGCCGCGCGTAAAACCTGAAGAACGCCGGGTGTGCCGGCTTTTTCCCGCTCTTCAATGTCCGGAATAAAATCATGCTCGCGCGGGGCCACATAGCTGACCGTACCGCCGCCACTGACAGTGGGGGGCAGGTCTTGGCGATAGAGAGCGCGATTGAAAACCAGTATGCCACTGGCGCCGGGGCCGCCAATGAACTTGTGGGGCGAGAGAAAAATGGCGTCCAGCCGGGTGTCATGTTCCGGCGTGGCGTTTTCCGGGTGCATGTTGATGGGCACATAGGGCGCACTGGCGGCATAGTCGAAAAAAGCCAGGGCATTATGCCGGTGCAATATGGCGGCCAGCTCATGCACGGGGGACTTCAGGCCTGTGACATTGGATGCGGCGGAAAACGAGCCAATCTTTTGCCGGTGCTGATAACGCGGATCAGTCAGTAGCAGTTGCAAGTGATTCAAGTCAATGTGACCATGTTCGTCCAGTTCCACTTCGACCACTTCGCACAAGCCATCCCGCCAGGAAATATCATTGGAATGATGCTCGTAAGGGCCAATAAAAACCACCGGCAGTTGTGACTTCAAGGCGGACAAGTCGGTGTCGCACAAGGACTCAATGCGATGCCGGCTGGCCGGGGGCAAATAAATGCCCAAGATTTGTTGCAGCTTGGTGATGGCGCCGGTGGCGCCGGTGCCTGTGGCAATCAGACAATCATCGATTCCAGCGCCCACCAGTCGTTTGATGGCGGCCTCGGCATCATGCAACAAGCGTGTCATGGAGCGGCCAGTCATGTCATCCTCGGTATGGGTGTTGGCATAATGCCGCTGTAGTCGCATCAGGTATTTTTCCACAAAAGTCAGGGTGCGTCCTGACGCAGTGTAGTCGGCATAGGTCATCAGACGCGGGCCAAAAGGCGTGCAAAACGGCGCGTCGGCGCCAATCAGGTGTTTGCGCAAGTATTCTGGGGTGAGTGTGACGGAAGTGTGACTCATGGCAAAAAAAAACGGCTGGGCGTGGAGGGGTGATTATAGCCTTCCTCAGGCATAAAAAAACCCCGCATCAGCGGGGTTTTTTGATTGCCAGTGAGGTTACTTGATTCCGTAACTGATACCAATCTGGTATTGGTCCATATCAATGCTGATGGTTTGACCCGGGTCAAAGGGATTGGGGCCGGTGACTTTGGTGCCCGCACCATACATGGCAGCAAAAGTGAGCTCGTTACCGCTGGCCAGTTTCTTGGTGAATCCGGCGGTAAAGTGGTCTTCAATCACACCCGGGGCAAGAATGTTGAAAATGACTTCACTTGGGCCAATGGGCTGGTTGGTTTTGCTGTAGCCCACACGCAAGGTCCAGTCCTTGTTGTGTTGCCACTGATAGCCAATCTTGACCACACTCATGTCGTCCCAGCCAAATCCGAAGCCATTGGGGCCGCCGCCACAGCCGGGGCCGGAAGCACCAGTGGGGGTGCCATTAAACAAGGTGGCATTGAGGGCATCCAGACATTGGCCTTGCAGCAATGGCGCGATGCCGTTTTCCAGTGCCTTGACATCGGTGTAGTTGATGCGTTGCAGGTCAATGAGCAAGGTGCCGGTTTCGCCCACGTCGGCGGAAACGCCAATGGTCCAGGTGGAGGGAATATCGAAGTTGCCACCTTCGGCGAACAAGCTGGAATAATCCTTGAACTTGTCAAAATCGATTTTACTCTGCCAGGAACCACCCAGACGCATGCCTTCGGCCACGCCCAGATTGAACCCTATTTTGAGGCCGTAGCCAAAGGCGTTGTCATAGCCGTTATTGGTGAGTTTTGTGGGGTCAAGCACCACCCCGGCGAAATTGCTCAGGCCTTCGGCCTTGAAGCGCTGGTAGCCCAGAATCAGGCTGGCGCCAATAGATGAGTTTTCACCCACTTTGTGGGAGATGCTGGGGGCGACAAATAATTGCATCAAATCCACACCTGTGTCACCGGCGCCAAATGTGCCAGGCGCCTGGCCAATGGAATCGGTTTGTGGGTTGTAGACATAGGCTGAACCACTTTGCCAGGTGGTGTTCATGCCGCCATTGCCATACACAACCACGCCCACGGAAGTGTTATCGCTGAGCATGGTGTTCCAGCCAAAGTGCGGAATCACAAACAGGTTTTTGTCGCTTTTCACCTTGCCAGGCCCCAGGGAAAAGGGCAGTTGACATGGCTGCACGCCAGGTGCCGGACATGGCGATCCGGGTCCCAGTCCGCCACCGGAAATGACCCCGGAAAAAGAAGGAATGGCTGGTTGGCCCTGAACTTCGTATTCACGCAAAGGTGTAAACAGATTGGCGCCAAAATCCATGCGTTTACCCACAAAGACCAGGTTGGCCGGGTTGGTGGCGCCGGCCAGCGAGTCGGCGTCCTTGTCGGCATTGGCCACGCCAGCGCCGGCCATGCCGGCTTCTTTCATGGAGTAGGCGTGCGAAAAATAGCCATTGGTGGCCAGTGCGGAGCTGCTGATGCCCAGCAGGGCGCACAGTGATGTTGCCAAGATGGCGCGTTTGTTCGGTTTCATAAGGTTTCCCCTGTTGTTATGGTTAAAAGGCAGTTTGTTAAAATAACGTAAACTTATTGGTTAACTAGCAATCATAAAATCCCGCCGGTCATTTGTAAAGCCATAGCTGGCCGCTACTGGTGATTGACGCACGGGCGCGACAGGTTTACTTGTGCTGGTTTGTGGCAGGTGGGTGAATGAATGGGCGACAATTAACAGACGGTAAAACAAATTCTGCTACAATTTGGCCCATGAGCGAAGACAACCAAAAACCTGATGATTTCCAGCAACAACAGGTGGCTGAAAAGCCACGGGTGCAGGAACCTCCCATGTATAAAGTTGTCATATTGAATGACGATTATACGCCCATGGACTTTGTCATTGAGGTGCTGCAAAAGGTCTTTCACATGGACGAATCCCGTGCCACGCAAATCATGTTGCATGTGCACACGCGCGGCAAGGGATTATGCGGCATTTACAGCCACGAAATTGCCGAAACCAAAAGCGCCCAGGTCAATGACTATGCCCGTGAGCATGAACACCCCCTGTTATGCATTGTGGAGCCAGTGTGAATGTTTGATCCCATCCTTGAAAAAACCATCGCTCAAATCTATCGTGAGGCGCATGCGCAAAGGCATGAATACCTGACGGTGGAGCATTTGCTGCTGGGCTTGCTGGATAATCCGGTGGCAAGAGTCATCTTTCAGGATGTGGGCGTGGATATTGAGCTGCTGGCTAACGAAGTCCGTTTTGCCATTGAGCAGCAGGTGCAGGTGCTGCCGCCGGACAGCGACCAAAAACCGCAAACCACCCTGGCGTTTCAGCGGGTTATGCAACGCGCCATTTATTCGGCCCAGGCGGCGGAAAAGGAACCGGTTACCACAGAAAGGGTGGTGGTTTCCCTGTTTGAGGAAAAGGACAGCTATGCCTATTATCTGCTGACCAAGCAGGGCGTTACCCGGCTGGATGTTGTCTCCTATATCTCCCATGCCATGCTTGATATGGAAGGAGAAAACCCTGACCTGACCTCTCCGGCCGCAGAAACAAAAAAAACCGACAACTCGGACAAGGATGCGGGCAAGAACAAATCCAAACGTAAAAGGGAAGCAGAAGACTCGCCGGAATCTTTCCTGGAAAACCTGAACGAAAAAGCCATGGCAGGCGAAGTGGATCCGCTTATTGGCCGCGATGCCGAGCTGGAGCGCATGATCCAGATTCTTTTGCGCCGGGCCAAAAATAACCCTTTGCTGGTGGGTGAGCCGGGCGTGGGCAAAACCGCTTTGGCAGCCGGCCTGGCCAAGCGCATCGTTGACGGCGATGTGCCGGATCTGATGAAGCAATCCGTGGTCTACTCCCTGGAGCTGGGTTCCTTGCTGGCGGGCACAAAGTATCGCGGAGACTTTGAAAAGCGCATGAAAAAAATCATCGCGCATATTTCAAAAATGCCCGAAGCCATCCTTTTTATTGACGAGATCCACACACTGATTGGCGCAGGGGCCGTTTCTGGCGGGGCGCTGGATGCATCCAATATGCTCAAACCTGCGTTAAGTTCGGGAAAAATCCGTTGCATCGGCGCCACCACCAGCCAGGAAGCCCGCAGTATCTTCGACAAGGATCGCGCCTTGTCGCGGCGTTTTCAGAAAATTGATGTGGCCGAACCCAGCGCGGAAGAAACCATCCAGATATTGCAAGGGCTCAAGCCACAGTTCGAAAAGCATCACGGTGTGGAGTTTCTTGACGAAGCACTGGAGGAAGCCGTTAAACTCACCAGCCGTTATATGAACGACCGGTTTTTACCGGACAAGGCCATTGACGCCATTGACGAAGCCGGGGCTTGGCAACGGATGCACAGCCAGCAGGCCCGGGCCATTGACCGCAGCGCCATTCGTCAGGTGGTGGCCTCCATGGCCAAGATCCCGGTGGATGATCTCAATAGCGATGACAAGGCGCGCCTGCAGCGCATCGCGGATAATCTCAAGCTGGTGATTTTTGGCCAGGATGAAGCCATTGAAAGCCTGAGTACGGCCATTAAACTGTCCCGGGCTGGCATGGGTCGGCAGGACAAGCCCATCGCCAATTTGTTATTTGCCGGCCCCACCGGCGTGGGCAAAACCGAGGTGGTGAAACAACTGGCCTCTCAACTCGGGCTTAAATTGTTGCGGTTTGACATGTCGGAGTACATGGAGCCTCACGCGGTATCACGCCTGATTGGCGCGCCGCCAGGCTATGTGGGGCATGAGCAGGGTGGACTACTCACCGATCAGGTGCATCAAAAACCCCATGCCATCGTCTTGCTGGATGAAATCGAAAAAGCCCATCCGGATATTTTCAATGTGTTGTTGCAGATTATGGACCGCGGCACGTTGACTGACGCTCTGGGGCGCGAAGCGGATTTTCGCAATGTGTTGCTGGTTATGACCACCAATGCCGGCGCCCAGGAACAATCTCGCGGTTCCTATGGCTTTACCGAGCAGGACCACAGCAGTGACGCCATGCAGGCCATTAAACGCCTGTTTAGTCCGGAGTTTCGCAACCGGCTGGACGCCATTGTGCAGTTTGGCCCCCTGTCCCCGGAACATGTGGCGCTGATCGTGGACAAACTGATGCTGGAACTGGAGCATGACCTTGCCGACCAGGGCGTGCGTTTTGCGCTCACGCCGGCTGCCCGACAATGGCTGGTGCAGCATGGTTATGACGAAGCCATGGGCGCGCGCCCCATGCAACGGGCCATTACCGACAATATCAAAAAGCCCCTGGTGGATGAAATGCTGTTCGGACGCCTGGAAAAAGGCGGACTGGTGAGAGTGGATGTGAAAGGAGACGCGCTGGCGTTTGATATTCAGCCAGTCACCCAGACAACAGACACCGAAGCCCTGGTACCAGAATAGGCTGGCAGCAAGAATCACGAAATTTGGGGATAGCAGGAAAACCGGCCATGAAAACGGCCGGTTTTATTTCATACGGAAAGTAATGCGGCCTTTGGACAGGTCATAAGGGGTCAGCTCGACGCGAACCCGGTCGCCGGTCAGGATACGGATATAATTTTTGCGCATGCGGCCGGAAATGTGGGCGGTGACGATATGCCCATTGTCCAGTTCGACCCGAAACATGGTGTTGGGCAAGGTTTCAATCACCTTTCCTTCCAGCTCGATGACGTCTTCTTTTGCCATAAATTCTCTCACAGGTTAAATACGCCGCGTATTCTAGCAAACAAAGCTGACTATTGCATGAACAACCCGGGCAGATAAGCTACAATAGCGCCGGCATTTGCCGGCTCCATTTATATGGCTCATCCGGGCTGTTTCTGTACCACACAGGCGGGTTGGCAAAACTTTTCAATAAATCAAGGGGTTATCCAAACAATGAATCTCCATGAATACCAGGCCAAAGAGCTGTTTGCTCAATATGGCATTCCCGTTCCGCCGGGTGAGGTCGCCCGTACCCCGGCAGAAGCTGTTCGCGCAGCGGAAAATCTTGGTGGCGACATGTGGGTGGTCAAGGCCCAGGTGCACGCCGGTGGTCGGGGCAAGGCCGGCGGCGTCAAGCTGGCCCGTTCGCTGGACGAAGTGCGCGATTATGCCGAGCAGATGCTGGGCATGAAAATCAAAACCTATCAGACCGGCGGGTTGGCTTTGCCTGTCAATGAGGTGCTGATTACCTCAGCAGCAGACATCAAAAAAGAACTCTATCTCAGTCTGTTGCTGGATCGCGCCAGCAAACAGTTATCTTTCGTGGCATCCGCCGAAGGCGGCGTGGACATTGAGGAAGTGGCTGCCACCAAGCCCGAGGCGATTCAAACTGTTCATGTGGACAATATTCAGGGTTATTCTCCCTACCAGGGCCGGGACACCGGTTTTGCCATGGCGCTGACGGCCAAGCAGGTGAATCAGCTAAGCAAGATCATGGGCGCCCTGCACGAAATATATCTGGAAAAAGACCTGTCCCTGGTGGAAGTCAACCCGTTGATTATTGACGGCAACGACAACGTCGTGGCGCTGGATGCCAAAGTGGCGGTGGACGATAACGCCCTGTTTCGGCACCCTGACCTGGCCGCCATGCGCGATGATTCCCAGGAAGACCCGGCCGAGGCCGAAGCCCGTCGGCACGACCTGAACTATATCAAGCTGGATGGCGATATCGCCTGCATGGTCAATGGCGCGGGTTTGGCCATGGCCACCATGGACGTCATCAAGCTCAAAGGCGGTGAGCCGGCCAATTTTCTCGATGTGGGTGGCGGTGCCACGGCCGAACGGGTGGCGGTGGCTTTCAAAATCATTCTTTCCGACCCCAATGTCAAGGCGATTCTGGTGAATATCTTTGGCGGCATAGTGCGTTGTGATCTGATCGCCAATGGCATTATCGAGGCGGTCAGGGAAGTCGGTATCAATGTGCCGGTGATTGTTCGCCTGGAAGGCACCAATGTCGAAAAAGGCAAACAATTGCTGGCGGAAAGTGGTTTGGCGATCATTCCGGCGGATGACCTGGATGATGCCGCAAACAAGGCCGTGGCCGCGGCCAAGGGGGTGCAGGCATGAGCGTTCTCGTCAATAAAGATACCAAGGTGATTTGCCAGGGCTTTACCGGTTCCCAGGGCACGTTTCATTCCCAGCAGGCCATTGAGTATGGCACCAACCTTGTGGGCGGGGTCACACCTGGGAAAGGCGGGCAAACCCACCTGGATCGGCCGGTTTTTGATACCGTGGCACAGGCGGTGGACGCCACCGGCGCTGATGCCAGCATGATTTTTGTGCCGCCACCGTTTGCGGCTGACGCCATTCTGGAAGCCATTGATGCGGGCATCAAGGTGATTGTGGCCATTACCGAGGGCATCCCTGTCAATGACATGATGCGCGTACGCACGGTGCTGGACCAGCACCCGGATATCACCCTGATTGGCCCTAACTGCCCGGGCATTATCACCCCCGGCGAGTGTAAAATCGGCATTATGCCCGGCGCCATTCACCAGCCTGGCAAAATTGGCATTGTGTCCCGTTCCGGCACCCTCACTTACGAAGCCGTCCATCAAACCACGCAAGCGGGTCTGGGGCAAAGCACCTGCATTGGCATTGGTGGTGACCCCATTCATGGCATGAATTTTGTTGAAGCCTTGCAGTTGTTTCAGGACGATCCACAAACCGAAGGCATCATCATGGTGGGTGAAATTGGTGGTGGCGAGGAAGAAGAAGGTGCGGAATTTATCAAAAACTACGTCACCAAGCCGGTAGTGGCTTATATCGCTGGTGTTACTGCGCCGCCTGGCAAGCGCATGGGGCACGCTGGCGCCATTGTGGCCGGTGGCAAGGGAACCGCCGAAGCCAAATATGCGGCCCTGGAAGCCGCTGGCGTGACCACGGTGCGTTCCCCCACTTTACTGGGAGAAGCCATTAAAAAACAAGTGGGCTAGCCTGCTTGTCATCGCCGTATCAAGCCTGCGTGCACTGCCTAACCGCAGTTGCATGCAGGCTTTTTTGTGTCTTGCATCAAAATGTTTGCGGGGAAAGCTCCTTGGTTCTTTCGGCCAGCGTTTTTCTTCCCTTGAGTGACCGTTTTCTGTCTCGTCATCCCGGACGGGGACTCTTGTTATCCGCCACTCTAGACAGGGTTTTCCCTCCGTCATTTCGGGCACACTACTCATTACTTGTCATTCCGGGCGAGCGTCGCGAGACCCGGAATCCATCTGCGAGTGACAAGGTGTTGCCACCGGGGCCATGTTGCCAGAAAGCGTCTGGAATAAAATGGGTTTCTGGCGGCAGTGCGTCATTGTGCGGTATGGATTCCCGCTTGCGCGGGAATGACAATATACGGGTCTGATTTAGTAAGGTTCAGTGGGTTCTCGCCTCTGCTTTTCAGATAGGTGTGGTAATAGCGGTATGTCGTTGTTTTTTGTGGGATTATTTCCGTGGTATAGTGGTCTTGCAGCATGACAAATTCCCCTTGTGGAGGTGTAGCATGAAACGTTTGGGCTGGTTATTTGGTGTTTTACTGGCAATTACAGCAGGCGGTTTGGCCATGGCCGAACAATCTGTCAAAGCAGGTAAGTATGAGGTTCACTATAATGCCTTTCTTTCCACTTTTTTGTCACCGCAAGTGGCGAAAGCTTATCAGATAGGGCGATCGAAAAACAAGGCGGTCTTGAATGTTTCAGTGCTGGATGTGTCAGGTGAAAAGCCCCGGGCGGTGGAGGCAGAGATTCATATGCGTATTCGCAATGCCTATGGTCAGGAAAAAAGCGTCAAGCCGCGCAAGGTTGTCGAAGCCGGTGACACGGAAAGCGATCAGGCCATCTATTATTTGACCACATTCAAAGTGAGTAATCGGGAACAGGTCAATTTTCACATCCAGGTAAAACCACAGGGTGAACAGCGGCCTATCGATATCAAATTCAGCAAGGAATTCTTTACCGAATAGCCGGGCTCAGGCGGGTCTGGGGCCGAATAGGGCAGTGCCAATGCGTAACAAAGTGCTGCCAGCGGCCACGGCGGTTTCCAGGTCGCCGGACATGCCCATGGACAAGGTATCCAGCGGGTAGTCCTGTTTAAGGGTTTCATATGCCTTTCGGACCCGCTCAAAGTGGGCGAATTGGACGGCTTTATCGGTGGTTTTTGGTGGAATACTCATAACCCCGCGCAATTGCAGGCGGGGCATTTCCTGGCAGGCTGCGGCCAGTGTGACAAGCTCGCTTAAATCCACCCCGCGTTTGCCCGCTTCAGGCACCGGCTGATACTGCAAGCAGATATTCAGAGGCGGTAGCCAGGATGGCCGCTGGCGGTTCAGACGTTGCAACAGTTTTAATGAGTCTACAGACTGTACCCAGTCGAAATGCTCGGCCACCAGGCGGGTTTTGTTGCTTTGCAGGGGGCCGATAAAATGCCACTGCAGTGGCGTTTCCGGATGTTCGGTGTGCCATTGCTGGATTTTTTTTACGCCTTCCTGGGCATAACTTTCACCAAAGCATTGCTGGCCGAGGGTATGCAGGGCCGCAATTTTTTCCAGCGGGTGTTTTTTGCTCACAGCCAGCAGGTGAATCTGGCCTGGTTCGCACCCAGCCGCTCTGGCGGCCTGGTTGATGCGTTGGATAAGCTGTTGATAACGCTGGTTGAGGGTGGTTTCACGGGTCGCGGGATTCATATTTTTCCGGGACAGGGCCTGGCAAATGGCTTCCAGCCCCATATTTTACTGCAAAACCGGCCGATTGGCTTTGCATTCATGGCGTTCAGCCGTTAAAATAACGCCCCTTTGCAAACCACTGTCTGGAGAAGATGAGCATATGCCTAGTGTAAAATTGCGGGATAACGAACCTTTTGATCTGGCACTGCGCCGTTTCAAGCGCGCCTGTGAAAAAGCGGGAATTTTGGCTGAATCCCGCAAGCGTCAGTTTTATGAAAAGCCCACGCAGGAAAGAAAGCGCAAGCGCGCCGCCGCCATCAAGCGTCATTTACGTCGGGTGTCTCGCGAAACCATCCGCAGCAAGCCTTACTAAACCATATTTCTTTGGTGCAACCATCAGGTTATGCATCAGGTTCGCATAAGTTTCCCGGCTTGAGGAGTCGACCATGTCACTGAAAGAGCAGATTAGCCAGGACACCAAGGCCGCCATGAAGGCGCGCGACAAACAGCGCCTGGGCACGTTAAGGTTGCTTGGCGCCGCCATCAAGCAGCGGGAAGTGGATGATCGGGTGGAACTCAGTGATGATGATATCACCGCCATCATCACTAAAATGATCAAACAGCGCAAGGATTCCGCCGAGCAATACCAGCAGGCCGGGCGAACCGAGCTGGCCGAACAGGAAAACTACGAGATTTCGGTATTGCAGGCGTATTTGCCAGAACCATTGAGTGAAGCCGAGCTGGACGCCGTGATTCAGGCCACCATCAACGAAACAGGCGCCAGCAGTATGGCGGACATGGGTGTGGTCATGAATGCCTTACGCCCAAAAATCGCAGGCCGGGCGGATATGGGTGTAGCCAGCGCCAAAATTCGTGCGTTGCTGAGTTAAAATCGTTCTCCTTCAAGCACATCTTCTGACAAAAACGGCCTGAGCCAGGTGTTCAGGCCGTTTTTTTGCCAGCCTTCTCATTGGTGGTTTTTTTTGTAGAATAAGCCATCGGCCTTGCGGGAGTGTCTTCGGTTTTGCGTATTCCCAATGAGTTTATTACCGAGTTGCTGGATCGCATTGATATTGTCGATGTGATCGCGCCGCGCATCAATCTGAAAAAAGCCGGCCGGGACTATCAGGCCCTGTGTCCCTTCCACGCGGAAAATACACCTTCTTTTACCGTTAGTCCGCACAAACAGTTTTTTCACTGCTTTGGTTGTGGCAAGCATGGCAGCGCCATTGGCTTTCTTATGGAATATGAGGGCCTTGACTTTCTTGATGCCGTAGAGTCGCTGGCGCAAATGGCGGGTGTGGAAGTGCCGCGCAGCGGTTCGCGGACATCGGCGGACAAGCACACTAACCTTTACGCCATTACCGACAAGGCTCGGCGCTTGTTTCAGAATAATTTACAGAACAATGTCCAGGCCCGCGAGTATGTGCGCCGCCGCGGATTAAGCGAGAAAACCATAGAAACCTTCCAGATTGGTTCTGCGCCGGATGCCTGGGATTACCTCTTGCGCGCCTTTTCTCCGGCTGAAGAACCGCTTTTGATGAGCGCCGGGCTGATTACCCGCAATGACAGTGGCAAGGTGTATGACAAATTCCGCCATCGCCTGATATTCCCCATTCATGACCGGCGTGGCCGTGTGATTGCTTTTGGCGGTCGGGCCATCGGTGATGAGCACATGCCGAAATACCTGAATTCGCCAGAAACGCCTTTGTTTCATAAAGGCCGGGAACTGTATGGCCTGCATCTGGCGCGCAAACATGGCAACAGCCGCGCAGTGTTGGTAGTGGAAGGGTATATGGATGTGGTGGCGTTGCACCAGCATGGACTGCCCAACGCCGTTGCCACACTGGGAACAGCCACCACGCCTGAACAGGTCGCCTTGCTGATGCGCTATTTCGATACCGTGGTGTTTTGTTTTGATGGCGATAAAGCCGGGCGCAAGGCGGCCTGGAAAGCCATGGAGTCGGCCCTGCCCCAGTATCGTGATGACAAGTCGTTGAAATTTGTTTTTCTGCCACAGGGTGAAGACCCTGACAGCTATGTGAATACCCATGGCGCCGAGGCGTTTCAGCGTTTGGTGGGTGAGGCCATGAGCCTGTCGGACTGGCTGTTGCAAGGGCTCAAAAAAGGCCTGGATCTTGCATCGCTGGACGATCGGGCGCGGCTCATTGAGCGGGCCAGGCCCTATGTTCAACAGTTGCCCAAAGGCCAATTCCGGCACATATTAACCCGGCACTTGGAGTCACTGGTGCACATACCCGTGGATTGGGAGGCGACAGCCACCAAGTCATTTATGCCGCCAGCCCAGAAAGCGGCCGAGAATCCAGCCATGGATGACTGGAGTCCGATAAAAAAAGCCATTGCGCTGGTGATACAGCACCCGTCTGTGGCCGCCCAGGTCAACTGGCCATCCGGGCTGGAGGCATGCGGGTATAAAGGCGGTCATATTTTGCAGCAGTTGCTGGAACAAGTGGCTGCCAGTCCTCAGTTAAACACCGCGGCGTTACTGGAACAATGGCGGTCACGGCCGGAATATTCGCATTTGAGCCGTTTGGCAAGCCGCGATTTGGGGCTGACGCCAGAACAGGTTCTCCCCGAAATGCACGATTTGGCGGCTTATTTGCAACAGGCGATAAACCGTAATAAAATCGAAGGTTTACGCAGAAAGCAGGCCCAAAATGGCCTGACGGTGGAAGAGCAGCAGGAACTGCTGCAATTATTGGCTTCCCGTGTGCAAAAAGCGCAACCTTGACAATGTTTGACTGTCCAAGAAACGAATTCGCAAAGTAAAGACTCAACAGGTACCAAAGACCCCATGGAAAAAGAACGATCTCTCATGAAAGAGCTGATTTTCAAAGGCAAGGAGCAAGGCTACTTGACCTATGCGGAAATCAATGACCATTTGCCTGACAGCGTCGTCGAAACCGATGCTGTGGAAGAAGTCATCAACATGATCAACGATATGGGTATTCAGGTCTTTGACGAAGCGCCGGATGCCGATACGCTGATTCTGAACGACGGTACCGCCAAAAATGACGACGAAACGGCGGCCGAAGAAGCCGCGGCGGTGCTGTCCGCGGTGGATCCCAATATTGGCCGCACCACAGATCCGGTGCGCATGTACATGCGGGAAATGGGTTCGGTCAACCTGTTAAGCCGGGATGTGGAAATCGCCATCGCCAAACGCATAGAGTCCGGCACGCAACAGGTTTACGCCTCGGTGTGCGTCTTTCCCAAAACCATTGAAACCGTGCTGGAAGAGTTTGAAGCCTGGCAGAATGATGAAATCAAGCTGGATGATTTCGTTCTGGACATTTACAACCCCTATGCTGAGGTGGTGATTCCCACAGTCAAAAAGCCTGGTGACAAAAGCGACGAAGAAGAGGAAGTTCCTGAAGAAAAGTTTGACCCGGAAGATGTGGTCAAACGCATGAAGCGGTTGCAGAAACTGTGGAAAAAGTTCCTCAAAAACGTGGAAAAACACGGTATCGGCCATAAAGACGGCCAGAAACTGCTGGAGCAAATGCGTGAAGAACTGATTGAATTCAAGTTTCACCCCAATTTGCACCAAAAGCTGATTATGCAACTGAAGGTGGCGCAAGAAAATATCCGCCACATTGAGCGTCGTATTATGAATATTGTGGTGGAGCACTGTGGGGTGCCCAGGCAGCAGTTTATTAAATCGTTTGTTGGGGCTGAGGCCGATATCGACTGGATTGAAAAATTTATTGAGCAGGATGACTCCAAAGCCACCTTGCTGGCCGTGTACCGGGACGAGATTATTGACCTGCAAAAGGAGCTGCAAAAACTGGAGCAGCGCTACATGCTGCCCATCAGTAAAATCAAGGAAATCAACCGCAATGTGACGGTTAATGAAGCCAAAACCCGGCGCGCCAAAAAGGAAATGATCGAAGCCAACTTGCGGCTGGTGATTTCCATTGCCAAAAAATACACCAATCGCGGACTGCAGTTCCTTGATTTGATTCAGGAAGGAAATGTTGGCCTGATGAAAGCCGTGGATAAGTTTGAATACCGCCGGGGTTACAAGTTTTCCACCTACGCCACCTGGTGGATCCGTCA
>JALSHI010000049.1 GCA_026982315.1 Lysobacterales bacterium | reverse complement strand
CAGCCGGATAGGCACGGCATACTTGTTGTTTGGGTCATGCAAATAGGTGGCATCGTATCCCGACAAGGCGGTCAGCATGGCCTTGGCCACAGTGGCTTGCGGCACCCCAAGCTCGGCGGCTTTGGGGCGATCCACCACGAGCACATCGCGCGGGCTGTCCGCTTCCACGGAGGAGTCAATGTCCACTATGCCATCAGTGGATGCGAATATATTTTCCACAGCCTTGGCGTAATGCCACAAGGTTTCATCATCCGGTCCGTAGATTTCCGCCAGGATAGGGGACAACACCGGTGGTCCGGGAGGAACTTCCACCACTTTTACCGAAGCATTGTATTTTTTGCCGATTTCATACACGTGCGGGCGGACCTCTAGCGCGATTTCATGGCTTTGACGCTTGCGCTCATGTTTGTCCTTGAGTGTGACCTGGACGTCACCCATGTGGGGTTGCTGGCGCAGAAAATACTGCCGCACCAGGCCATTAAAGTTAATGGGAGAGGCAGTGCCGGCATAACCGGCCACATGCTTGATTTCCGGAACCGTTTTCAGATAAGCCGTGATTTCTTCCAGCAACGCACTGGTTTGCTCCACTGTAGCGCCTTCTGGCAAATCCACCACCACCTGAAATTCGGATTTGTTATCAAAGGGCAGCATTTTGAGAATCACGCGTTTGGTGGGAATCAGCATAAAGCTGGCGAACAACAAACCCACAATACCAAGTATCAGCGTATAACGCGCCTTGCGCCCTGCGCGCCCGCCCAGAAAACGCTGCATAAAGTGATGAAAAAACTGAATAAATCGGCTTTCTTTGGCAGTGGTTGGTGTGCCGCCTGTAGTCGTGACGTCATGGTGGCAGTCATCACCAATCACTTTGCGAAAGAGCCACGGGGTGACCATCAGCGCCACCAGCAAGGAGATGAGCATACCCATGCTGGCATTGATGGGAATGGGGCTCATATAAGGCCCCATCAGCCCTGAGACAAAGGCCATGGGCATCAAGGCGGCGATGACGGTAAAAGTCGCCAGTATGGTGGGGCCGCCGACTTCGTCTACGGCGTGCGGAATGATTTCAAACAGTTTTTTACCTTTTTCCAGCATCATGTGGCGGTGGATGTTTTCCACAATCACCACCGCGTCATCCACCAGAATGCCAATGGAGAAAATCAGTGCGAACAGTGACACCCGGTTCAGGGTGAACCCATAGGCCCAGGAAGCAAAAAGGGTCAGCGCCAGCGTGATGGTCACCGCCAGGCCGACCACAATGGCCTCGCGCCACCCAAGGGTGATAAGAATGAGAAACACCACCGACAATGTGGCGAAAATCAGCTTGTGAATCAGTTTTTCGGCCTTGTCATTGGCGGTTTTGCCGTAATTTCGGGTGATTTCGAAGTGGATGTCATCCGGAATATAGGTGTTTTTCAGCTTTTGCCCCACGGCAATCACCTGGTTGGCGATTTCTACAGCATTGCTGCCAGGCTTTTTGCCAATGGCGAGGGTCACCGCCGGGGCGTAATCGGGTTTGGCTTTTCCCTGCCATGCAGGCCCGCCTGTAAACCAGACATAGGATTGCGGGGTGTCGGCATCGTCCACAACAGTGGCGATATCCTGCAGGTAAACCGCGTGGCCATTATGCGTGGAGATGACCAGGTTACGAACGTCTTTGGCCGAAGCCAGCAGTAGCCCGGTTTGCACCGGAATGTTGCGGTTGTTATCGATGCGGTCGCCTGAATGAGTCACCACATTGGTGATTTGCAGGGCCTTTTCCACGGTGTCGAAATCAATATTGTAGGCGGCCATTTTTTCAGGTTCGAGCAGCACGTGAACCACATGGTCCGGCCCGCCGATGGTCTCCACAATACGGGTGTTGGGAATGCGCTTGATTTCGGCCTCCAGCGCATGGGAGACCTGTTCCAGTTCGAATTGTCCCTTGTCGGGGTTGTCTGTCCAGAATGTGACGGTGACAATGGGCACGTCATCGATGCCCATTGGGCGCACCAGGGGCGGGGTGGCGCCCAAAGAAGGTGGCAGCCAGTCGGCGTTGGAATGAATTTCATTATACAAGCGCACAATGGCGGTTTCCCGCGGGATGCCGACTTCGAATTCTGCGGTGATGACCGCCATGCCGGGGCGGGACATGCTATAGACGTGTTTGATGCCATCAATGGAGTCGATGACCTGCTCTGCCGGAAAACTAATCAGGTTTTCCACCTCTTTGGCGCTGGCGCCAGGCAAGCCCACATACACATTGGCAAAAGTGACATCAATTTGCGGCTCTTCTTCCCGTGGTGTGACCATAATCGCGAAGGCGCCCAGCAACAGTGCCACCAGGGCAATGAGACCGGTAATGGGGTTGTCCTGGAATTTGGCGGCCAGCAGGCCAGCAATAGAGAGCTTGGTGCTTTTAGCTGACATGGTGATTATCTCCGCTGCGCTTCAATGGACCATGGGTCAAGCGCCACCAGCTCCCCGGGCGTCAGCCCGGAGATGATTTCTACCTGGTCTTTGATGTGGTCGCCCACCCGCACTTGTCGCAAGAGGATATTATCATTATCTTTGACGAATACCAGACTGAGCTCGCTGCGGCGGATAACGGCCTTGGCAGGCACTACCACGGCTTTCTTGGTGCCCAGATGAAATGCCACCTTGGCGCTCATGCCCGGATAAAGCGCGGCATTTTCAAGTTCGATATCAATGCGCGCCTTGAAGGTTCGGGTGGCTGGGTCGGCATAGGGGAAAATGGTGATTTTCTTGGCTTTGACCTTCTCGCCATTGGGCAGTAACACTTCCGCCATGGCGTGTTTTTTGACCTGGAAAATAATGCTTTCAGGAATCTGGGTAACCACCCGCAGCTTGTCCAGAGACAGGCCGGACATAATCGGTTTGCCTGGATGGACTGTTTCGCCCACTTCCACATAGCGGTTGGTGACGATGCCATCGTAAGGGGCACGAATGACAGTGTATTCAAACTGTTTGCGCGCCGCTTCCACGGCGGCTTTGGCGGCCTCCATTTTGGCCTTGAGGGCATTATGGGCGCTGACAGCTTTGTCCAGATCACTCTTGGAAACCAGTTTTTTGGCATACAGATCCTTGATGCGGGTGTAATCGGATGCCGCTTGTTCATATTGTGCCTTGACGGCTTTCAGATTGGCTTCCGCCTGGCGCAACGCGGCCTTTTGTTCCGTGTTGGTGAGTTCTACGACAATGGCACCTTTGGGCACGAAGTCATCCACGTCATAGTGAATGGCAGATACGCGGCCGGAAGTCTGGGCGGAAATGGTGGCTTTGTTGACCGCTTCGATCTCTCCATTAAGGATACGCCTCAGCGGGATGTCGGCAAGACGTGCAGGAACCCACTGGGGAGGACTGTTGTGATCTGTGTTAGCAGTATCACGGGCGGGTTCATTGCTGGCCGTGGCGAACATGGAAACGACCATAAGAAAAAGTCCCAAAGTGAAAAGCCGGTTTGCTTGAGCGTGTTTCATGCCATGCCTCTTGAATGCGGTTTGTGGGTATGTGCAGTGGGCGATTACAATTCACCCATTTAGCTGCGGCTAATTATATTAGAATCTCCTAATATATTACCAGGGTTTTGTTTTTCAAGCTGTTTTTTTGTCTTAGCACTCAATGATGTTGACGGCAAGTCCGCCCCGGGATGTTTCTTTATATTTGCTTTGCATGTCGCGGCCGGTTTCCCGCATGGTGTGGATGACCTTGTCCAGGGAAACCCAGTGGGTGCCATCGCCGCGGCAAGCCATGCGCCAGGCATTGATGGCCTTGACAGCGCCCATGGCATTGCGTTCGATGCAGGGGATTTGCACCAGGCCGCCAATGGGATCGCAGGTGAGGCCAAGATTATGCTCCATGGCGATTTCCGCGGCGTTTTCCACCTGTTCCGGGCTGCCGCCACAGGCGGCGGTGAGGCCGGCGGCGGCCATGGAACAGGCCACGCCCACTTCTCCCTGACAACCCACTTCAGCACCGGATATGCTGGCATTTTCCTTGTACAGAAATCCAATGGCCGCGGCGGTCAGTAAAAAATCATGAATGCCTTGTTGTGTGGGTTTTTCACAAAAATGCTGGTAGTAATGCAGAACGGCCGGGATAATACCGGCTGCGCCATTGGTGGGCGCGGTCACCACACGCCCGCCAGCGGCGTTTTCTTCACTGACGGCCAGTGCATAGGCATTCACCCAGTCCAGAATGGTCAGCGGGTCGCGCAGGGCCTGTTGTGGTTTGCTGCGCAAGTCGTTGAACAGCTCATTGGCCCGCCGGGGCACTTTCAGCCCGCCAGGGAGCACGCCCTGTGTCTTCAGCCCGCGCTCCACGCATTGCTGCATGGCTTGCCAGATGGTGTCCAGTTGCTGACGGATGGTTTTTTCATCCCGCCAGGTTGTTTCGTTGGTGAACACAATTTCGGCAATGCTCTTGCTGTGTTGCTGGCAATGTTCCAGGAGCTGTTTGCCGGTGGTGAAAGGAAAAGGCACGTGGGAGTTGTCTTCGATGATCTTGCCTTCGGCCAGTTTGCCATGGGACAGGATAAAACCACCACCTACGGAGTAATAGTCTCTGGTAAACAGGCACTGGCCATCAGCATCAAAAGCGCTAAAGCGCATACCATTGGCATGTAATGGCAATTTCTTTCGCTTGTGAAAGATCAGGTCATTTTTGGGGTGAAAGGGAATCTGATGGCCGTTCTCATAACGCAGCAGACCCGTGTTCTGTATGGTGGCAATTAACTGGGGAATAATGTCAGGGTCAATGGTGTCCGGCATATGGCCGGAAAATCCCAGCATCACGGCTTTGTCGGTGCCATGTCCCCGGCCGGTATGGCCAAGGGAGCCAAACAGTTCGGCTTGTAACCGTTCAGTGTTGCCCAGCAGGCTGCGTTGTTCCAGCTGCTTGACAAAAAGATTGGCGGCTCGCATGGGGCCGACAGTGTGAGAGCTGGATGGTCCAATGCCGATTTTGAATAAATCAAAGACGCTAACAGCCATGATGTCCCCGTGTGTTATGATTTTTCTCACCCCGGATTGTTGTCTCCTTGTCACTCAACCCAGGATTGTGATGCGCTGGATATTGTATAGCAGAAACGAGTGTCCTTTGTGTGAATATGCGGCCAATATACTGCGTACACTAAAAGTGGAATTTACCGAGGTGGATATTGACGCCAGTGACTCCCTTGTAAGTCGTTATGGTGTGCAGGTGCCTGTTATCAGAGATGCCCATCACAAGCGGGAACTGGGGTTTCCCTTTGAGCCGGCGGATGTGGCTGAATTTGTGGGCGCTGATACCGACGGCCAATCATGAATCGTACTGGATAGCTCCCGAGCGAAGCCAGTGTGCACGGTTTTTGCGGCATGCCTGATTTTTCTCGCCGTACTTCACAAAAACGCATACTGAAATGTTTGTTGACACCTTTCTCTTGACTTTTTCGCTAGAATCGGCTTGCGAAAAATAAAGAGAAAGAGGTGGTCCTGTGTCCTGTTGTTTTCCCGTGGTATGGCGCATGAAAATTTGTCGCCGGTGTCTCTGTGGTATTTTTCTGTTAATCCTGTTTCCGGTTTTGACCCATGCCATGCCGGACCCACCTGCTCGCCATCTGCCCGATAGCCCGCCGCCGTGGGTGGTTCGAGTGTATTTTGATGACATTGCGGTAGTGCGCGAACTGGCTGAAATCAATGAACCATGGTCTGTCAACCGCCAGCAACATTTTGCCGAAATGGCCATTAAAAGCCGCGAGGACTGGCAGAAGATACTCGACCTTGGACTGAAAGTGGCCATTGATCCTGTCAAAACTTCTCGCCTGGTCAACACGCCCAAAATTTACCGGCTTGATGGCAAAAGCGTGCCGGGGTTGGCTTGTTACCGCACAGTCGAAGAAACCTTCGCGACCATTGACAATCTGGTTACTACTTATCCTGCACTGGCGCAATCGGTAGATATTGGGGATAGCTGGGATAAAATCAATGGCAGTGGCGGTTATGATCTGCGCGTGATCAAGCTCACCAACCAGGCCATTGGGGGGTCAAAACCCGTTTTTTACGCCATGGGCTCCATCCATGCGCGGGAAATGGCGCCAGCGGAACTGCTCACCCGTTTTGCCGAATATCTGTTGGGTGAATATGAAACCAATGGAGATATCCGCTGGCTGCTGGATCACCACGAAATTCATTTGCTGTTACAGGGCAACCCCGATGGCCGCAAACAGGCCGAGCCGGGCGTGTTTTGGCGGAAAAACACCAATCAGAATTATTGCGGTGCCACCAGCTCCAGTCGCGGTGCGGACATGAACCGAAATTTCAGTTTTCAATGGGGCGGCTCCGGTGCGTCCACCGACCCGTGCAATGATACTTTCCGAGGGGCTTTTGCCGCCTCAGAACCGGAAACCGACGCCATCGAAACCTATGTGCGCAGCATTTTCCCCGACCAGCGCGGCCCGGGTCTGAATGATCCGGCGCCGCCGGATACCACCGGTGTTTATCTGGACATTCACAGTTTTTCCGAGCTGGTGTTGTGGCCATACGGATTCGATGCCGTGAGCAACGCGCCCAATGAGCCGGAACTGGAAGCGCTGGGACGCAAGCTGGCCTGGTTCAATGGCTATAAACCGGAACAGTCCAGTGACCTGTACCCGGCGGCAGGCGCTTCGGATGATTTTGCCTATGGGGAACTGGGCGTGGCGGCCTACACTTTTGAGCTGGGTACCGCTTTCTTTCAGGACTGTGGAACTTTTGAGAACGCCATTGTGCCGGATAATATACCGGCATTGGTATATGCGGCCAAATCCGCGCGTACGCCTTACATGACTGGCAGTGGCCCGGATGTGGAGAACCTGGCCTTGTCTTCCAGCCTGGTGCTGGCCGGAGATGTTGTGACGCTCACTGGTACGGCTTCCGATACGCATTTCAATAACAGCAACAACGGCACACAAACGGCCCAGAATATTCAGGCTGTCAACCTGTTTTTGAACCAGGCGCCGTGGGAGCCGGGCGCCTCGCCTGTGTCATTGTCCGCTGTGGATGGCGCCTTTAACAGCGTCACTGAAGCCTTTTCCGGTCAGATTGACACCACGGGCTTGGCCACGGGCACTTATCAGGTGTATGTTACCGTGACCGATGCCAGTGGCGCTACCGGTGTGCCTTATGGCGCCTTGCTGACCGTACTGGAACCGGCGGATGCGGTTAATTTGTCCGGTCAGGTGAGTGACGCGGTCAGTGGTGTGCCTATCAATCTGGCCAATGTGCAATATGGCGTGGCCACTGGCACCACGGATGCCAGTGGTCAGTATCAGATACAGGCCGTGCCGGGCACAGCGACCTTGCAGGTGTCGGCTAGCGGTTACGCCAGCGCCAGCCTGAGCCTGACCACCACGGCTGGGCAGAACGTGGTGCAGGATGTTCAACTGGAGCCGTATTGCGATGTGTTTTTCGATGATGTGGAGAGCGGAGCAGGCAATTGGCAAGCCGATAATCCCTGGGCCATTGTGGCTCAAACCGGCGGGAGTCCCAGTCATGCCTGGACAGACAGCCCAACTGGAAATTATGCCAATAATCTGAATATCAGCTTGACGTCCGGGCTGCTGGATTTAAGCGGGGCCACAGATCCGAAACTCAGTTTTATGCATCAGTGCGATACGGAATCCGGTTATGATTTCGGCTATATTGAGGCCTCTGCTGATGGTGGCGTCACTTGGCAAACGCTGTATCAATGTGATAATCAATCCGCCTGGCAGAACCAGGTTATTGACCTGGCCGCTTATGCGGGTCAGCCAGATGTGCGTATTCGCTTTCGCTTGCAAACCGATAGCAGCGTAACCCGTCCGGGCTGGTCGCTGGATGATGTGCGCATCACTGGCTGGGGGGCTGTTTGTCATGGCGGCAGTAATGATCTGATTTTCAAGCACGGCTTTGAATAGCCGCTGTTGATACATGTAGGCATACCGATAAGCGCGCACAAAAAAGGCCGGAAGCTCCGGCCTTTTTTGTGCTGGTCCAATGACGTTTATTCGCCTTCGGTGGCTTTGACGAATTGCTGGATGACGAAAGACCAGTTCACCACGTGCCAGAAGGCATCCAGGTACTTGGCGCGGTCATTGCGGGTGTCGATATAGTAGGCATGCTCCCAGACATCACAGGTCAACAGTGGCGTTTTGCCTGACAGCAAGGCAGTATCGGCATTGCTGGTCTGAATCAGTTCCAGGCAGCCGGATTTGTCGGCCACCAGCCAGCCCCAGCCGGAACCAAATAAACTGATGCTGTTGGCGGCAAAAGCCTTTTTAAAGTTTTCGAATGTGCCCCATTTGGCGTCGATGGCCTCCAGCAGAGCACCGCCGGGTACGCCGCCGCCGTTGGGAGAAAGGCAATTGAAGTAAAAAGTGTGATTCCAGATTTGGGCGGCATTGTTGAATACGGGGCCGCCGGAGACTTTGATGATTTCTTCCAGGCTCATCTGTTCCAGGGGCGTGCCTTTGACAAGGTTGTTCAGATTGTTGACATAGGCCGCGTGGTGCTTGTCGTGATGGTAACGCAGTGTTTCTTCAGAGATATGCGGTTCCAGCGCATCGTAGTCGTAGGGTAATGGAGGTAATTCAAAAGCCATGGTGCTCTCCTTTTGTTATGATGACCAATCTATTATTCTAGCCCTAACCAGGCAGTAAGGGAACCTTTGCAAGCGCAATGGTTTGCCGACGGTCTGATATCGCCATCAGCAGAGGAAAAGAAGGCAATGAACAATGCGTGGTTGATGCAGGTATTGCAGTGGCTGACATACCTGTTTGTACTTGCGCTGGGCATGACCATACTGGCCGTGGCGGTGCTCTATGTGGTGGACAAGACCCAGAAAACTCACGCCATTCGTCGCAATTACCCGGTGATTGGCCGCTTTCGCTATTGGTTCGAACACCTGGGAACATTCTTCCGGCAATATTTTTTCGCCATGGACAGGGAGGAGTTGCCTTTTAACCGCGAACAGCGAAATTGGGCCTATCGCAGCGCCAAAAACACAGGCAGTACGGTGGCTTTTGGCAGCACCAAGGACATTAACCGCCGGGGGACGGTTACTTTTTTGAATGCGGCCTTTCCGGTGATGCGCAAGGATATGGTGGAGTCACCGCCCATGATTATTGGCCCGTATGCGCGCAAGCCCTATGCGGCGCCCAGTTTTTTTAACGTTTCCGGCATGAGTTTTGGCGCGTTGTCAGCCTCGGCGGTGCGCGCGCTTTCTCGTGGCGCGGCCCGGGCTGGCGTCTGGCTGAACACCGGCGAGGGCGGTCTTTCTCCCTACCACCTGGAAGGGGGCTGTGATCTGGTGTTTCAGATCGGTACGGCCAAATATGGCGTACGCACCGCCGATGGGCAACTGGATGAAGACCGCTTGCGGGATATTGCCCGAACGCCGCAAGTCAAAATGATAGAAATCAAGCTGGCTCAGGGGGCCAAGCCCGGCAAGGGCGGTATCTTGCCAGCAGACAAGGTAACAGAAGAAATCGCTCGCATCCGGGGTATTCCGCCATATCAGGACTCTATCAGCCCCAATCGTCATCCGGAAATTGGCAACCCCGGGCAATTGCTGGATTTTATCCACCGGGTGCGGACAATCAGTGGTGTGCCGGTGGGTTTCAAGATGGTCATGGGCACCTCAGACTGGTTGCATGATTTGTTCGAGCAGGTGCATCAGCGCGGGCTGGAATCCGCCCCGGACTTTATTACTCTGGATGGCGGCGAGGGTGGTTCTGGTGCCGCGCCCATGCCATTGATGGATGATGTCGGGGTGTCCATTCGCGAGGCCCTGCCTGTGCTGGTCGATATTCGCGATCAGCATGGGTTGACCGAGCGCGTGCGGATTATTGCGTCGGGCAAACTGATTCTGCCTGGTGATGTGGCCTGGGCCTTGGCCGTTGGTGCAGATTTTATCAATAATGCCCGGGGGTTTATGTTCTCCCTGGGGTGTATTCAGGCCATGCGGTGCCATAAGAATACGTGCCCCACAGGCGTAACCACACATGATCCGGACCTGCAGCGCGGGTTGGTGGTGGCAGACAAATCCGTCCGCGTGGCCAATTTTGCCCGCAACATGATTCACGGTGTGGGCACCATCGCCCATTCCTGTGGTGTCCCCGAACCGCGCCAATTGACCCGGGAGCATGTGCGAGTGCTGTATTCCAATCAGATTTCTGAACCTTTGAGTCGGATCTTTCCGCCAGTTCGCCACCATGAACATGAGTCAACATCCTGTGACTGACCAGCCACGGGTTGGTGTGAGCGCCTGCTTGCTGGGGCAGCCGGTGCGTTACGATGGTAAGGACAAAAATTGCATGAATGTGCAATCACTGACGCCGTGTTGTGAGCTGGTGCCAGTGTGTCCGGAAGTGGGTATGGGCCTGCCGGTGCCGCGTCCGCCCATACAGGTGTGGCAATCCGGTGATGCTTTGGGATTACGGCAGGTGGAAAACCCGGCAGTGGAACTGGCGCCACAGTTACAAGACTGGTATCAGCGCCTGAACCTTTTGTGGCACACTTTGGATGGCTTCGTGCTCAAAAGCCGCTCTCCCAGTTGTGGCCATGGCAGTACCCCGCTGCATGATATTTCCGGAGAACCTGTGGCCGTCGGCGATGGTTTGTTTGTGACTTTGTTGCGGGCCGGTTTCCCCTATATGCCCCTGATTGATGAAGTCAGCCTTCAGAACAGCGCGGCCCGCAAGGCGTTTATGCGACAAGTGATCGCGCATTATCAACAGCGAATAAAAGGTGCGGGAATGCATCGCGAGCAAAAAACGCAAGACAAGCCCGGAAATGCCTAAAAAAGATTGGATTATGCTTCGCCAGGCTCAAGGCTGATGACGCATAACCGGTTCTGTACGGAGCCTTGGACTTTTTGCGATGAATCATTCAATAACACATTAAAATTAAAGAGAGATTATGAGCACTTGCCCAACCCTGGAAAAATGCATCGGAAATACGCCGCTGGTTCGTTTGCAGCGATTGTGTCCGACGACCCGGAACAATGTGATTCTGGCGAAACTGGAAGGCAATAACCCGGCCGGCTCAGTCAAAGATCGTCCGGCTTTATCCATGGTCAATCATGGTGAGGAGCGGGGCATGATAAAACCCGGAGATACGCTGATTGAAGCCACCAGTGGCAACACCGGTATCGCCCTGGCCATGATCGGCGCGCTCAAGGGCTATCAGGTCAAACTGGTGATGCCGGAGAATGCCTCAGTGGAGCGGCGTAATGCCATGCGCGCCTACGGGGCGGAAATTATTTTGGTGGATGAGGCCGGCGGCATGGAAGCGGCGCGGGATCTGGCACAAAAAATGCAGGACGCAGGCGAAGGCATTCAGCTTAACCAGTTTTCCAATGCAGATAATCCTTTGGCGCACTACGAGTCTACAGGCCGTGAAATCTGGCGGGACACGGAAGGCCGGGTGACCCATTTTGTCAGCGCCATGGGCACCACCGGAACCATTATGGGCACTTCGTGTTACCTGAAACGCCAGAACCCGCAGGTGGAAATTATCGGCGTTCAGCCCGACGGCGAATCCAGAATACCCGGTATCCGCCGCTGGCCGCCGGCTTATTTGCCCAAGATTTTCAACCCTGAACGAGTGGATCGGATTATCGATGTGAATGAGGCGGATGCCCGGGCCACCACGCGTGCGCTGGCCCGGCAGGAAGGCATTTTGGCCGGGCCTTCAAGTGGCGGCGCCTTGTGGGCGGCCTTGCAGATTGAGCAGGAAGTGCATGACGCTGTGATTGTCACCATTATTTGTGACCGCGGTGATCGTTATCTGAGCACGGATGTATTTGCCTGACATGTTTGCCCGCACGCGCACAGGCTACCGGCGCTCAATCGCCACTTTGGGGCGAAAACTCATCACGCCCAAGCGCATGTGGCACATGCTGGAAGTATGGCCGGAATTGCGCCTGCAACGACAGGCGGAAACCGGCCGGTGGTGCGGCTGGTATCAAGGGCGCTCCATTGGCATGTCGGCGGATATGGGCACCTGGAAAAATGCCTGGCAGGATGACAAACCCTGCTTTTTGGTGGGTACCGGTCCATCCATGCGCCAGCAAAATCTGCATCGCTTGTCACAGGGGCGAGCGGTGTTGCTCAATGGCGCGTTGTCGCTGATAAAAAGTCATGGCATCCAGCCGGCTGCGGTGGTGATTGTGGACTATCGCTTTGTGCGGGACAGAGGGCAGTGGCTGGAATTAATTCCAGCGAATACGCCCTGTTTTTTTACTCCGGCGGTGCTGCGGGCAGTCTGCCTGCGCAACAGGGATTTTTTGGCCAGCAGGCCATGGTATGTGCTGGACAATGCCTTGCGGCCCTATGGCCGCCCGCGGCAGCAGTGGAGGCAACTGGGGCCGGCATTTGTGCTGGATGACCCGCAAAAGCCACAAGCGGCTTTCAGCCTTGATTTGACCCGCGGCTTTGTGGATGCCCGCACGGTCATGTATGCCGCCTGTCAATTGGCGGTTTATGCCGCAGCCGGTCATATCCATCTGGTGGGTTTTGATATTGGCAATGCGCAACAGCCACGCTTTAATGAAACCCCCCGCACCCGACTTGAAAGCCGCCTGGATCAAGCCTATGCCAGCCACATTTTGCCAGCCATGCGGTTGTTTTCCCGTATTTGCCAGGCGCGTGGTATTCAGTGCTGGAATCAGTCGCCGGTGAGCCGTTTGCCAGACGATGTGATTCCGCGGAGTCACTGGCTGAGCACCGGACAATAGAAATCCGAATCGCATCCACGAAAGACTTGACCAGACGGAGGAACGCCCATGCAAAAATGTTTACTGACAGCCGAAGAAATTGCCGCCATGGAAGGGCTGGAGAAAACCCATTTCCTCAACCCCAATGCGCGTCGGGTGAACAAGTCCCTTGGGGATGTGTGCGGCTTGACCGGTTTGGGTTTTCATCTGATTGAGGTGCCGCCTGGCGCCGAAAGCACCGAATGTCACCGCCATTATTTTGAAGATGAGTGCGTCTATGTGCTTTCAGGGACCGCCACGGCGCGCATTGGCGGCGAATCCTTTCCGGTCAAGGCCGGTGATTTTCTCGGGTATGCCGCTGGTGGCCCGGCGCATACGTTGATTAACACGGGCCGGGAGCCTTTGCGTTGCCTGGTGGCCGGGCAGCGGCTGACCCATGATGTGGCCGACTATCCGGATCGGGGCAAGCGCATTTATCGCAATCAGGGCATGAGTTGGGATTTGGTGGATATTTCGGCGATCGACCATCCCACAGCCGGAAGAAAAATTTAAGCCCGGCCAGGCGATGCAGGCACAGGCCCGCATCACCATACCGGATATGTCATGTGTGTAGAGGCAGGCTATTCAAAGCCATGGGCAAAGATTAGATCGTTGCCATCTGGGCAGATGTTTTGATAAATGCACTGCACCCACTCGGGGTGGTCAATAAACGGATTGCGGTTACCCTGAAAGCTGTATACCACGTCATTGCGGGTACGTTCGATATTGTCCACCGGATCCTGCTGATGCCATTGTAGCAGTACGCTGAGTAGTCCCATGTAGGCATCGCCATTGCTGACCGGTTGTATCAACGCTGGATTATCCGTAAGCTGTAAATTGGGTTCGGGGTAGCCGGTGATGCCATGCACGCCGCCTTCATAGCGGATGTCTATATAGAACATGGCGCGGGCGATATCGCCTTTACGAAAATTCCAGACTTCCCAGGAGTCACTGTCGAACCAGTTGGAATTGCCCGGATAACTGCCGCTGCCGCCGCCTTCGCCGTGGTTGGCGACAGTGCTGCGTTCGGTGCAGGCGGCCGAGCAATTATCAAAGTATTTGTTACCTCGGTCCGAGTTGTAGCCTACATCCGATAGCATCAAGTGATGGGCGTCAGTATAGGGATAACCATTGGAATCGCCGCCAAAACCATAGGATTTGGGCCAGCTATGCTCGCGGTTATAAGGCTGGGCGCCGCCACCGGCCCAAGTGTAGCTGTTGTTTTTGTAAACCATCCAGACTTTGCTGGGGTCGGCAGGATCGCGGTCGGCCTCGCCCAGAATGTCCCAGGTGTCGGTGCTGCTGGAGGAATAGGGGTAGCGGGTGTGGTCATCAATGGTTTCGTGCAGCGTGGCGCGCAAAACAGTGGCATTGCTGGCGTCCACGTTGGCGTAGTAATTTCCCAGTGGGCAGGTGGAGTTTGACACGCCCGGCGTGGGGGTGGCGGCGGTAAAGCTGGAGGTGTTGAGTTGGCCGCCGCTGCCATTGGCGCAGCGCGCCAGAGATTCACTGACAGCATTGCCGTTGGCGTTTTCATTGACCTGTGGTTGGCCAGGGTTTAGCAAAGTCAACAGGCCGCTGTCATCAGGCTGGCCGGAGTCATACACCAGAGCGTCAATGAGGTCGCTGGTCAACACCGGGTCGCCGACGCTGAAACTGCCAGCCGGGCGGTTGTAGAGTGTGGCGGCATCCGCGCCGTCCTGAATGGAGCCCGCAGGCAGGATAATATCGGGGGTGAGTGAGGCATCACCTATGAGCAAATAGCCGCTGGCGTCCGTGCTGTAGCCATTCAGGTTAATAATGGTGTACACGCTGTCGCTGTTGCCATCATAGAGAACCAGGCTTAGCCCGTTTAATGGGGTGTTGCCGTTGCCGCCGTCAAATAACTCGATAAAGTCGGCCGAGCCCACGGCATCCAGCTCGTTGATGACCAGAAAAGGAACGCCAGTGCCCAAGGCGGCGTTGGGGCTGGGGATGTCTGTGGTCCAGGTGTTGTTGAGGTCTTCAGATGTTTCATCATGCCCGGCATAGCCATTACCGCCGGTATTGCTTTCCGCGCCTTCGGCAAAGTTGCTGCGTTGCCAACTAAAGCCGGCTGGCGGGTCGCTGGGGGAAATCACGGCCTGGCTGGCGATGGCGGTATCCGCCAGATAGGTGCTGGGGGTGGTGTCGGCATCGGGACCATCGATGCTGACGCCGGTTTTGTCGATGGCTTCTACCTTGTCGCCCCAGAGGGCGTAATCGATATCCTGCACCAGATCGCTGGCGCCATCCCAGTAATACAGCACCAGTACTTCGCCATTGTTGGTGCCGCCAGACAGCGCGCCCTGACCGTTAATAGAGCCTGGCAGGGCTTCGCGCATATCAGGGATGGCGTCTGCTGTGGTGTCGTCCTCGTACAGTTCATAGGTGGGGTCGAGGCCGTAAGCCGCGGCAAAAGCGGTAGAACCCGCCAGGGCGATGGTTTGGTATTCTCCCGGAGCAATACTGGCGCCAGCAGGAAAACGGGCATGAAAATCGGAAAATCCGCCGCCACCATAATTGCTGCCGGTAACGATTTTATAGTAATAGTTGCCACCATTGGCATAGGTGGCGTCGGTCAGATAGACGTTATCCAGAGAAACCGTGGTTGCGCCATTGTTGTAGATTTCGACAAATTCGGCATTGTCAGGCGTGTTGACAATTTCGGTGATGAGCAGATCGCCCACTGAGGCATGGGACTGGTGGGCAAAAAACAATAGCCCGCACAGGGTCAGACGGATAGGTTTCATAAGGGCTCCGGAGATTTTTTGGCAATTTTATCTGAAAAATTATGCATGATGCGCTGGGCATGCAAAAAAGTAGGCAAATATAAAGGCTTTTTAGGTTGCCTTGTGGGGTGCTAACAAGGTTTGCGCCAGCTTCTCGGTTTCGGCGGCTTCATTTTTCAACCATGTGCGCACGCGCTGGATTTTTGGCAGTGTCTGATTGCCTTCCGGGCAGACAAAATAATATGCCATATCACTGGCGATGCGGGTACTAAAGGGTGCAACCAACAAACCCCGACGGATATCGTCAATGACCAGCGGGGTGCGGCCCAAAGCCATGCCTTGTCCGTTCTCAGCGGCTTCCAGCATCATCATGGTGTGACTGAAGCGGGTGCCGCGTTGGGTGTTGACGTGCTCGCATCCGGCGGCTTTCAGCCACATATCCCAATCTTCGCTGCTGTAGTCGTCATGTAACAAGGCCCCATGGGTCAGGAGACTTTTTTTATCGCCGGTTGGTGTCTTGGCCAGCCACTGGGGTGAGCACACCGGAAAGACGTCCTCTTTTAATAAACATTCGCTGAACAGCCCCGGCCACTGGCCCTTGCCATAGCGAATGGCGATGTCTACTTCTTCGGTTTTAAAGTCCACCGGCCAGTCATAGGCCGATAAGCGGATGTCAATGTCGGGGTGTTTTTGCTGGAATTTCCACAAGCGCTTGGCCAGCCATTTGGTGGCCAAGGACGGTAAGACCGATATGGTGATGGCGCCATGATGGTGGCGTTGGGCCATGGTGCGAGACGCCCGCTCCAGCTTTTCCAGAACATCCTGGACTTGCTGTAAGTAAATTTTTCCCTCGCGAGTGAGCGACAGGAAACGGTTATGGCGCTCAAAAAGGCGTGTTCCCAATCGTTCTTCCAGGGCTTTGATTTGGTGGCTGATGGCCGCCTGGGTCACAAACAGTTCCTCGGCGGCTTTGGTAAAGCTCATGTGCCGGGCCGAGGCTTCCAGCGCCTTGAGTGAGCGCAGGGGTGGGATGTGTTGGTATTTTCTCATGGGTACCTTCTCGCAAGTATCGGCAAAAACCGTGTTTCGCATTAGCATATTTTATGCCAAGCATAAATACAATTCGCTTGAGAAAACGAATTTCTGGGCTATTATACGCATCCCGAAAGGATTGGCCGGTTGGCAGTTGCGGGATTTGGCACGGAGTGAACTTTTTCTTGGCGGTTTTGTCTTAACGGTGACTTTCAGGAAGAAAGCGGGTTTGAGATAAAATCTGCTAATTGCCAAAAACCGGCGCACTGCAGACAGGGTAGTCCGGATTGTTTTTTTCATTGTTCCCTGCCAATGGATTTTGGCACTGTGGTTGCAAAAGGGATGATTGCCCTCAAAGCCACAACCTACGTCTCCGGCGAGGTTTCTCCTCCCTCTTCCTGGCCGGAACTTGATGGAAAAGGAGGCCGCAAGGGCGCCTTTCCCATCACGTAGTATTCAGGCGCGTCAGGCATGACGCGCCTTTTTTTTACCCCCGCGCACCTGCCTGTGTCAAAACTGAGCCCTAAAATCTGGCCTCTGTTCTTGCCAGCCTGTGCTATTTTTTGTTTGTCTTTAAGTGTGTCAGGTGCCTGAATTTTTGCGGTGAGTATGGTCAGTGGTTTTTTGGCCGTGGCGCTGGCCTGCTTCCAGAACGGGTTTCAGAAACCGGGCGGTGGGCGTGTCGTATTTTTCAACCAGCTCCTCGGGGGTGCCTGTGGCAATGATTTCGCCACCGCCATCACCGCCCTCTGGCCCCAGGTCAACAAGCCAGTCAGCGGTTTTGATCACATCCAGGTTATGCTCAATGACCACCACGGTGTTGCCGTGGTCGCGCAACCGGTGCAAAACCTTCAGAAGTTGTTCGATATCCGCAAAGTGCAGGCCGGTGGTGGGCTCGTCGAGAATATAAATGGTTTGTCCAGTATCACGCTTGGACAGTTCCTTGGCCAGTTTGACCCGTTGCGCCTCGCCACCGGACAAGGTGGTGGCATTTTGTCCCAGTTTGATATAACTCAAACCCACGTCCAGCAAGGTTTGCAGGCGGTTTTTAACCGCGGGAATGGCGTCAAAAAACGGGTAGGCCTCCTCAATGGTCATTTCCAGCACTTCGTGGATGTTTTTGCCTTTGTAGCGAATATCCAGGGTTTCGCGGTTGTAGCGTTGCCCCTTGCAGGCATCGCAGGTGACATAAACATCCGGTAAAAAGTGCATTTCCACCTTGATAACGCCATCTCCCTGGCAGGCTTCGCAGCGGCCGCCTTTGACATTGAAACTGAAGCGGCCGGGTTTGTAACCGCGTGCCCGGGCTTCCGGTGTGCCAGCAAAAAGCTCGCGAATGGGTGTGAACAGGCCGGTATAGGTGGCCGGGTTGGAGCGCGGCGTGCGGCCGATAGGCTTTTGGTCAATATCCACCACCTTGTCAAATAAGTCGATATTTTCGAAACGATCAAAAGGCGCGGCGGTGGCATGGGCGCGATTGAGTTGAGTGGCCAGTATTTTGTAAAGGGTTTCGTTAATCAGGGTTGACTTACCGGAGCCAGAGACGCCGGTGACGCAGGTGAATAATCCGGCGGGAATCTCCAGGGTGACGTTTTTCAGGTTGTTGCCCCGGGCGCCAATAAGACGAAAAATCTTGTCCCGGTTCACCGGCTGGCGTTTTTCAGGGACAGCAATAAAGCGTTTTCCACTCAGGTATTCCCCGGTGATTGAGCCGGGTGTGTTGCAAATGTCCTCCGGGGTGCCCTGGGCCACAATACGGCCGCCATGAACACCGGCTCCGGGGCCGATATCCACCACATGGTCGGCCGTCTGAATGGCTTCCTCATCATGCTCCACCACGATGACGGTATTGCCCAAGTCGCGCAAGTTGGTGAGGGTTTTTAGCAGTTTGGCGTTATCGCGCTGGTGTAAGCCGATAGAAGGTTCGTCCAGCACATACATGACGCCCACCAGCCCGGCGCCAATCTGGCTGGCCAGACGGATGCGCTGGGCTTCGCCGCCGGAAAGCGAGTCAGCCTTGCGATCCAGTGTCAGGTAATTCAGGCCGACATTCACCAGAAAACGCAACCGTTCAGTGATTTCCTTGACGATTTTTTCGGCGATTTTGCCTTTCCAACCAGGCAGTTGCAGGGACTCAAAAAACGCCAGTGCCTCGGCAATGGAGCGGCGATTGATGGCTGGCAGATTGACGCCTGCCACAAACACGTGGCGAGCGGCCTGGTTCAGGCGATCGCCCTGGCAATCCGGGCATTCCCGAGTGCTGATGTACTTGGTGAGTTCTTCCCGAACTGTGCCGGAGTCGGTTTCGTGGTAGCGCCGCTCCATATTTCTGGCCACGCCTTCAAAGGGATGGCGGCGCTGCTGCAGACCACGATCAGAGATATAGTTGAAAGCGATTTTTTCCTTGCCGCTACCAAAAAAAAGGATTTCGCGGATTTTTTCCGGCAGGTCTTTCAGCGGTGTTTCGATGTCAAAGTCGTAATGTTTGGCCAGTGCCTGGATGAGCTGAAAGTAATAGCCGTTGCGTCGATCCCAGCCGCGAATGGCGCCATCGGCCAGTGATAAATCCCATGAGGTCACAATGCGTTCAGGGTCGAAAAACTGCTTAACGCCCAGGCCGTCGCAGCTGGGGCAGGCGCCGTGGGGATTGTTGAAGGAAAACAGACGCGGCTCCAATTCCTCCAGGGCGTAATCACAGACAGGGCAGGAAAAACGGGAAGAAAAGAGCATATCCACCGGATCCGGATCACCTTCAAAGCTGATGACGCGGGCCAGTCCGTCACTGAGTTTGAGTGCGGTTTCAAAGGATTCGGCCAGACGCTGTTGCAAACCGTCGCGAACCTTGAAGCGATCCACAACCGCTTCAATGGTGTGCTTGGTTTTGGGGTTTAAATCCGGCAGGTCATCCAGGTTGTAGATACGGCCGTCGATGCGGACACGCACGAAGCCACTGGTAAACAGTTGTTCCAGGACCAGAATATGCTCTCCTTTGCGGTCACGAATCACCGGCGCCAGCAGCATGAGTTTTTTGTCTTCCGGCAGAGCCAGTACCGTGTCCACCATTTCCGAGACGGTTTGGGCTTCCAGGGCAATGTCATGTTCCGGGCACCGCGGCGTGCCGGTGCGGGCATATAACAAGCGCAAGTAGTCGTAAATTTCGGTGATGGTGCCGACGGTGGAGCGAGGGTTGTGGGAGGTGGACTTTTGTTCGATAGAAATGGCTGGAGAAAGGCCCTCAATATGGTCGATGTCCGGCTTTTCCATCATGCTGAGAAACTGTCGGGCATAGGCCGACAGCGATTCCACGTAACGCCGCTGGCCTTCGGCATAAATGGTATCAAAGGCCAGTGAGGATTTGCCCGAGCCAGATAAGCCGGTAATCACGATCATCTGGTTGCGAGGCAGCTCCAGATCGATGTTTTTCAGATTATGCGTGCGCGCGCCGCGGATACTGATGTTTTTCATGAGAAGCCGGAATGATGCAAACATTCTATTGTACTGCACAACAGGCAAAAACCGGCGGTTTTGTCAATGTCAAGAATGGTTGCAGCCGGGTTGGCGCTCAAGACCGCAGTGGTATACTCGCCTTTTTAAGCGGGAAATGTTTCATGCGTTGGAGAAGTGGACGTCGAAGCGACAATATTGAAGACCGTCGCGGCCGCCGGGCCGTTGGCGGATTCAAAATGAGTGGGTGGATGATTGTTGCCGTACTGGTTTTTTCCGTGCTCACCGGCAAGAATCCGCTGGCTTTGTTGCAGCAGTTGGGTGGCAGTGGCGCATTAACCGGTGGTGGCAATACAGCGCCGGTGGCGCAGCGCTCGGCGGCTGAACAGGAAATGGCCGAATTCGTGGCTTATATCCTTGGTTCGACAGAAGATGTCTGGGCTCAGGAGTTTGCCAAGCGCGGCGCGCGATATCACAAGCCGACCCTGGTGTTGTTTGACAATATGGTGCAATCCCGGTGTGGCGTAAACTCGGCGGCTACCGGCCCGTTTTATTGCCCCGGCGATCAAAAGGTATATTTGTCCCTGGGCTTTTTTAATCAGCTCAAGCAACTGGGGGCACCGGGTGATTTTGCCCGCGCTTACGTGATTGGCCATGAAATTGGCCATCATGTGCAAAATCTCACTGGAGCCGAGCGAAAAATGCGGCAAATGCAGGCAAACGCCCGTAGCCGGGCCGAGGTCAACAAATATTCAGTCATGCTGGAATTGCAAGCTGACTGTTTAGCGGGTGTGTGGGCGCACCATTCCAACCAGAAATATCACTGGATGGAACCAGGTGATGTGGAGGAAGGTTTGCAGGCGGCCGCTTCCATCGGCGATGATCGCTTGCAGCGGCGTGCTGGTCGGCGAGTGAATGAAGAAGCGTTCACTCATGGCACCAGCCAGCAGCGGGCTTACTGGCTCAAGCGCGGGATGCAGTCTGGCCGCATGGAAGATTGCGACACTTTCAGCCGGGGTGTTTAAGTTGCCGGACGACGGGTATGGCGTGCTATGTGAAGATATCGGTCAATGGTGGTTGACCGCTTTGGCGTGAGCGTGTAAAATCCCCGCTCTTTAGTCCCGAGGCGTTGCGCGCAGGTGGAAACCCGCCGGAAATGCCCGGGAGCAACCGGGTTCAACAAGTTAATATGTGGAGTGTTTTATGCACGCAGTTGTGGAAACAGGCGGCAAGCAGTATCGAGTGGCCGAAGGCGATGTGATTCGCGTGGAAAGCCTTGGCGTAGCGCCGGGCGAAAAGATCAACCTGGAGAAGGTGCTGATGGTTTCTGATGGCGAAACCATCAAAATTGGCCAGCCGGTTGTTGAAGGCGGTTCAGTGGAAGCCGAAGTGCTCAGCAATGGGCGTGGCAAGAAAATTCGCATCATCAAGTTCAGACGGCGCAAGCACCATCGCAAGCAAATGGGGCATCGCCAGAATTATACTGAGCTGAAAATCACCAAAATCAGCGCATAAAGAGGTAAATCGCAATGGCTCACAAGAAAGCAGCAGGTAGTACCCGGAATGGACGGGATTCCAATCCAAAGTATTTGGGTGTGAAGCGCTACGGTGGTGAATCTGTTCTGGCAGGCAATATCATCGTTCGCCAGCGCGGCACGCGTTTTCATGCCGGTGAAGGCGTTGGTATGGGACGAGACCACACGCTGTTTGCGCTCCGTAACGGCACAGTGAAATTTGTTCAGCGTGGCCCTAAAAAGCGCAAGTTTGTGGTGGTAGAGGAAACCGCCTAGACTGGTTGCCTAACACCAAGCACAAAAAAACCCGGTGTGCTCACCGGGTTTTTTTGTGCTGCTGGATTTTGGCTGAATACTACTTTGGCGCTAAACGGGTGGCGCCATCTAAGCGAATCACACTGCCATTGAGGTAAGTGTTTTCAATGATATGCGCGGCGGTATCGGCAAACTCCGCCGGTTTCCCCAGACGGGAAGGAAAGGGCACGGAAGCCCCCAAGGCTTGTTGAATCTCATCCGGCAGGCCGGCCACCATGGGTGTCAGGAAAACCCCGGGGGCAATGGTCATGACGCGAATGCCGAAACGGGCCAGTTCGCGGGCCATGGGCAGGGTCATGCCGACAATACCGGCTTTGGAAGCGGCATAGGCGCTTTGTCCAATTTGCCCTTCAAAAGCGGCGATGGAAGCGGTGTGGATAATGACGCCCCGTTGGCCGTCTTCGTCGGCAGGGTTGTTCTGCATGGCCCAGGCGGCCGCCTTGGCGACATTAAAACTGCCAATGAGGTTGATATTGACAGCCCGGCTGAAGTGCTCCAGTGGCATGGGGGCTTCGCGACCCAAAACGCGACCAGGGGAAAGTATGCCCGCACAGTTGATGACCACATTGAGTTGCCCATGCGCCTTGACTGCGGCATCCACGGCATCGGCTACCGCGGCTTCGTCACTGACGTCGGCGACCTGAAAGCGGGCACGATTGCCCAGTTCGGCGATAGCCGCGGCGCCGGATTCCGGGTTGATATCCAGTAAGGTGACTTCTCCACCGGCGGCGATAATTGCCCGGGCGCAGGCCAATCCCAGGCCGGAGGCGCCACCGGTAATCAGGGCTTTGCTTTCGCTTAGTTTCATGCGGATTCCTCTGTGGTGTTTTTGACAGTTCGGGTCATGGCCGGTGGCTGTACAGGCTGCATCAGGTAGCAGAGACTGTCATCCATAATGGCCTGAGGTTTTTGGGTAATCATGGCCGGTACAGCCGGGTGTTTCAGCAGGACACGATCTTGTTCAATGGCAAACCAGCCGCAGGTTATATCACAACCTTCCTGGTCTTCGACCAGCAACGGCATGGGGCCTTTTGTCCAGCCAAAGACTTGCCCGCCTTCAACGCGTTGGAAGTTCAGGAAGTCCAGGTCTTTTTTAATGACGAACTCATCGCTATCTGTTGACGGCCCTGTACCAATGCGGAAAGGCACATCCGGCCGAACCTTGACGCTGGCGAACACCCGGTAGATTTCCGGGTGTTCCAAAATGCCGGGAACTTTCTCAAGATTGGTTTGGGTGAGCAATAGCTCCAGAAAAGTATGGGTTTGCTCCCGCCCGTCGGCGGTGCCGGAAAGCCCGCTTTCCACGGTAATGGCCGGACAAAACCGGCTAAAGGCGCTGGACTGAATGCCGTCGGGACTGGTGAAATGAATCATGCGGCTGGAAAACAGTGAGGCCAAATTCAAAAACGGCTTTTCCAGGCGATTGATGCCGGAATAGTGTGGGTTACGGCCGGAATTGTTGTGAATGTCCACACTGGCGAACAGATTGGCTTGCCGCATTTTATCAGTGATGACGCGAAGCCGGCGGGCAATGGCATCATCGGGAATGCGTTTGCCGGGCCAGCGGCGGTTAAAGTCCGGTTGACCCGGTAATTTACGCCGGTTGAGGGCCGCAGCCTGGATGTTGCCGAATAGAATAATCAGGCTTCGGGTTAGTCCATGCTGCAAATGGTTTTTCAGATAGTCACGCAATGCGTCCCAGCCAGTGTGCTCATCCCCATGCTGTAAAATGGACACAAAAACCGGCCGCTGGATTTTGCCGTCCAGATGAATCAGGGTATGATCGTCAATACGGGTATGAAGTTGATGGGCAGGCAGGTCAAGCAGCCCTTCTGGCAATTGTTCCAGCATTTTTGTCATAGTTTATACAGTTGCTTGACAGAAACTCCCATGCGGCATGAAAGCGGGAATGGACTGGCTAAGACAGTCTGATGGTGAGCGATGACATTGCAAGTGGTGGGATTTTACAAGGTTCGTCCTTACAGCGCCAGTCGGCCAGAAGGGATTTTTATGCGTTTTTGGCCGGACTTTGTCACGGAACCCGCTTGGGGTGAAGCCTCGGGTTGTGCCGGTCTATTGCAGAAATGGAGATATAAAACAGGCGATGATTTCCTGTTACCGGATCAGTAAACGTTTTCATGACCACACGGTGGTTCGGGATTTGACCTTTGTGGCCCAAACCGGCGAGGTGCTGGGTTTTTTGGGCCCCAATGGGGCTGGAAAAACCACCACCATGAAAATGATAACCGGTTACTTGCCCCCAGACACCGGGGAAATCGAAGTCTGTGGCCTGAATGTCCAGGCCCAGCCGTTGGCCGTTAAACGGTGTGTGGGCTACTTGCCTGAAGGTGCGCCCGGTTACGGCGAAATGCGGGTCTGGGATTTTCTCCGGTTTATTGGCCAGATGCGCGGCTTGCGAGGAAGCGCTTTGCAAGCAGGGCTGGAGCGTGTGGTGTGGTTGCTGGATCTGGAAAAAGTCGCAACCCAGCGTATCGAGACCTTGTCCAAGGGTTTTAAACGGCGTGTGGGTTTGGCGCAAGCGGTGATTCATGACCCGCAAGTGCTCATCCTGGACGAGCCCACCGATGGCCTTGACCCCAACCAGAAGCAGCAGGTGCGTGAATTGATCACCAATATGGCCCAGCACAAAACCATCATTCTTTCCACCCATATACTGGAAGAAGTGAATGCAGTTTGTGACCGGGTGATTATTATTGCCAATGGCCAGTTGGTGGCCCGGGGGACGCCGCATCAGCTTGAAATGTACTCGCGTTATCATCGGGCGGTCAGTTTCGAGGCGGATATCCCTTTTACCGTGCTGGATCAGCTAAAATCGCTGCCGTGTGTACTGGATGTGGAATATCATGCCCGTCGCAAGCAAATCACGGTCATCCCCACCCAGGGGCTGTATATTTTTGACGAAATCAGCCACTTTTTACGCCAGCATGATGTGGTTGTTCGCCGGTTGCGCATGGAAGCCGGCCGCCTTGATGAAGTGTTCCGCAATCTCACCGGCTCACAGTCCACAGATGTGAACCAGGTTGTGGACGAGACTTCCCGGGTTAATCTGGGTGCTTTGCGATGAGTACAGTTATCGGCGGCATTGTTCGCCGTGAATTGAGCGCCTATTTTTCCACACCCATTGCTTGGGTGTTTTTAATCATTTTTGTCTTTATGACGGCATTGATGACATTTACGCTGGGTGATTTATTCGGCCGTGGGCAGGCTGATTTGGGGCCGTTCTTTTCCCTGCTTCCCTGGCTTTTTATGTTTTTTTTGCCGGCGGTCAGTATGCGTCTGTGGGCTGAGGAACGGCAAACCGGTAATATTGAGCTATTGTTGACTTTACCGGTGCCCCCGGCGACCATTGTGATAGGCAAGTTTTTGGCTGCCTGGGCTTTTGTGGCGCTGGCGCTGGCGCTGACATTCCCCTTGTGGCTGACCATTAACTATCTGGGGGAGCCGGACAATGGCAAGGTTCTGGCCGCTTATCTGGCCAGTTGGTTGATGGCTGGTGCCATGCTGGCAGCAGGTTCCCTGGTGTCGGCCTCTACGCGCAACCAGGTGGTGGCCTTTGTGGTTACGGTGTTTCTGCTTTTTCTGCTGTTGTGGCCGGGGATGACTGCGGCTGAACTGGAGAGCTCTACATCTGGATTTGCGCGTTTTTTCACTGAACTGGCTTCTGCTGTGAGTTTTTTGTCCCACTTCAGGCGCCTGGCCGATGGCATAGTGAATGTTGCTGATGGGCTGTATTTTGTGGGCACTATAGCGATTTTCCTGGTGGCCACCGGATTGATGCTGGAATGGAAAAAAACTCACGCCCTGTAAAGTTCTATCAGCCGCCTTCGGCGCTGGCAAGCCTGCTATGGCTGATGGTGATTTATGTGTTGTTCGCCTGGTTTGTCAGTCACTCGCCGCTATTGAACCAGTTGCGTTGGGATGTCACTGAGGATCAGTTGTTTACGCTGAGCCCGGGTACCCGAAATATTCTCAATGAGATTCAGGCCCCGATTCAGTTACGGATTTTCTTTTCTCCGGAAATTACCAAACGTTATCCGACTTTGCGTGCCTATCGGGAGCGGGTTGGCAAATTGCTGGAAGAAATGCGGTTGTTTAGTCATGGTCGGTTGCAAATCCACCAGGTACAACCAGCCCCATTTTCCCGGGAAGAAGATTTGGCTTTTTCCCATGGCTTGAAACCCATGCCTGGCACCGAAACAAGTCAGCCGCTTTTTTTTGGCATCAGCGGAACCAATGAGCTTGATGGTTTGGAGACTTTGCCTCTGCTCAAACCGGAGCAGGAACCTTTTTTGGAATATCAGCTAGCGCGGATGGTTGAGCGGTTGTTGAACAGTCATGCGCCACGCCAGGTGGCCTTGCTCAGTCAAGTGCCGGACGCTGTTTTGCAGGATCGTGAAAACCCCTATGGCATGGGCATTGCGTTTCACAGCCTGCCGTCCAATGTACACATGCAGACACTGTCCCTGCCTTTGAAGCCGCTGTCTGCAGAGGTGGATTTGGTGTTGCTGATACACCCGCCTTCTCTGGATGCACAGTCAGTGGCCGCTATTCGGGATTATGTGGCTCATGGTGGCAAGCTGGCGGTTTTTGTTGATCCGCTACTGGTCACTCCTACACCGCTGGGTGTGCCGCCGCGCTCGGATTTGAGCGGTTTGGCCAATATTCTGGGAGTTGATTTTGATGCGACCCAGGTTCTGGTGGATACTCGCCTGCCTGCGAATGGACGGGATCGTGGCAAAGCGAAAAACAGTGAGACGATCTCTCCGGTATTGATGGTGCTGCGTGGTCAAGCCATTGATCGTCAGGATATTCTCACAGCGGATTTGCAGCGCATTCACCTGGTGGCCGCAGGTTTTTTTGATCAGCGCTGGGATACTGCCCAAGCATCCCAGCGCCGTGTTCTCTGGCATGACAATGCCCGTTTCCGTCCCGTTAAATTTTCACAGTGGCGTGACTCTCAGACCCACGGGGAACAGCCCTTATCAGCAGATGCCCGGCAGCCGTTAGCCAATCACCCGCTGGCCATCCGCCTGACCCCGCCTGTTGTGGCTGGACGGGAGAGCGGAGCGCGACGGCCACCATCAGGTGCCACTGCGGTGCCTGGCGGCACCGTTCTGGTGGCAGATGTCGATTGGCTGCTCAATCATGCCTGGACCCAAAGGTCGATGGATACCGGTCAGGTGGTGTACCGGGCATTTGCCGACAATGGTGCATTTTTCCGCCGTCTGGTCGATCACCTCAGCAGTGATGCGGATCTGATTGGCATACCGTCCCGCCACCATATTGATCGTCCATTTACGACAGTCGCCACGTTGCGGGAGCAATCCGAGAAAAAATTCCGGCAAACCGAACAACACCTGATTCAGCAATTACGGGAAACCGAGAGGGAACTGAACAAGTGGCAACAAGGCAAGGCGCCGGAAGACAAGTTGATTATGACACCAGAGCAACAACGGGAATTACAACGGTTTCGGCAGGTGAAACTGGATATCCGGGAGAAATTGCGTGCGGTGCGGCGAAATTTTAATCAGGATGTGGCCGCTTTGGGGCGTATGGTTCTGATACTGAACCTGACGCTGGTGCCGGTACTGCTGGGGGTGGTAGGTATTATCAGCTGGCGATGGCGCCGTCGGCGATTGAAAAAGACGCGGTTTTCGTCATGATGCGACTACGGGCGATTTTTTCAGGCAAAGCCGTGCACCGGCGACAACTTGTACTGGCGGCTGTCAGTATTGGGTTGGCGTTGTTGGTTTTGTTTGCCACTGAGTGGGACGCACATCAGTCCAATCTGGAAAATCGTTGGTTTTTGCCGAATTTGCGCCAGCGCACCAGTGCGCTGGACAAGGTGGTTCTGTGGTCGGCGCAGGGGAAACTCACCCTGGTCAAAGCAAACAAGCGGTGGACGGTGCTGGAAAAAGACAGCTATCCGGCGAATTTACAGGCTGTGGTGGATTTTATTTTGCCCTTGCGGGAGATGAAAATTGTGGAAAACAAGACCGCACAACCAGCCTTGTTGCCTCAACTGGGGCTGGATGAGCAGCAAGGCACTCACGTGATTCTCATGGCCGGTGATGAACTGTTGGAGGATTTTGTCATAGGCAAGACGTCACGACATGGGCCAGGTGGTTTCGTACGCCAGGCAGGCGAGCACCAGGCTTATCTGGTGAACAAGCAGGTATATGCACCGCTGGACCCCATGCAATGGATAGACAGAACTGTGCTGGAGTTGAAACCCGGGCATATTCAGTCAATACGCCTGATCGGCAGCACCCAGGGTTCTGCGGCGGGTAAATCACTGCTGGAGGAGGTTCCGCGGCAATCCGTGGTTGAAGTAGCGGCAGGTGAGAACGAAGTCGGTGACGCTGACGCGCGAAACCGGCCCGGCGAATGGAAAGGCGGGCTTTTACAGACATTGAAGCTTCTTCGGTTTGATGATGTCAGGACGCGACCGGCGGGGCCTTTGCAACCTCGGTGGGTCACTGAAATTCATACCACTGACGGCGTGACTTACTCGCTGGAACATTTTCAGCAGGATGGAAGCTGGTGGACGGCTTTGCACGCCCGGCCCAGTGCGGACTCTGTTGCGGGATCAACAAGAGACAGTGATCGCCGCATACGGGTTCTGAATCATTTTTGGCGGCCCTGGCTATACCGTTTTCCTGCAAACAGCGTGTGGTCGCTCACGCTGGGGCGCATTAATCCAGATCCGATGGTTACAGAAAAACCGGAAGAAGAAAAAATACCTACCAAGGATCAGCCGTTTGTATCCAGCGCAACAGCCAATCACCATTCCACCCAAGGAGAAGAGCCATGACCCACTCTGTTCGAACACATTTATACGAGCGTCTGTTGTTACCGCCGGTGTTAATGACCCTGGCGGCGGTTTACGGGTTGTCTGCAGTCATCCTGGCGGCCCTTGGCAGCCATGTCTTTGGCTTTACGCCGGGGACTCCGGCCTACGGCCTGTTCAGCAATGCGCTGATGTTCCAGTTTTTGCACGCCATTGTTATTTTATGGCTGGCAACGCAACTGAAACAGTCGGATTTCTGGCTCAAATCGGCGGGCATCAGTTTTTCACTGGGTATTTTGCTGTTTTGTGGCGGCATTTACCTTCTCCTGTTTATGGGCAAGACGTCGTTGTCTATTGTGATTCCCGTTGGTGGCAGTTTGCTCATCCTTGGCTGGTTGAATCTGACCATTTACGGGTTTCGCCATTTGCAACAAAAATAACTCCGTTGCGCCTTTAAAGCCATAAACAGTACCAAAATGGTGCTGTATTTTTGGTATAATCCCGGTCATGCTGAAAGTGTCGCGATTAACGGACTATGCCACAGCAATTTTGCTGGCGTTGACGCAATATGACCGGGTGTGTTCGGCGGAGGAGGTGGCGACACAGTTGCGGCTGGAAACACCCACCTGCGCCAAGGTCTTAAAACTACTGACCCGGGCGGGCCTGCTGGTGTCATCGCGTGGTCCTCGCGGCGGTTACCAGCTGGCGCGGGCGCCGGAAAGCATTTCTGTCTATGATGTATTGAAGGCCATTGAAGGTGGCGCGGCATTGACAGAGTGTGCGCGTGCAGACAGCCAGTGCGAGTGGCAAAGCGATTGCCATCAGCGCAATGCCTGGCGGCATATTAACGAATCTGTTCGCCAGACGTTGGTGAATATTTCATTGGCCAGCTTGCAACAACTGGCGAATACCCAGCCTTCTCCGGCGGTGTCGCTGGTCATCAAATAGGCCCTTGAAAAACAGCCAGATAAACCCACTAAGAATAGATAATGAACAAAGAAACCACCATGGAAAGTCCTTCATCCGACAAGCTGGCGCGTCAGGATGCTGCCGTGCAAAAGCGCGTGCAGTCCGGTTACAAGGAAGGGTTTTACACAGATATTGAATCCGACAGTTTGCCACCAGGGCTGAACGAGGATGTCATACGGGCCATTTCGGCCAAGAAGAAGGAGCCGGAATGGCTGCTTCAATGGCGCCTGGACGCTTACCGGAAATGGCTGAAAATGGAGCACCCCAACTGGGCCAAGCTGGACATTCCGCCCATTGATTTTCAGGCCATCTCTTATTTTTCTGCGCCCAAATCCAGTGTCAATGCGCCAAAAAGTCTGGATGAGGTCGATCCCAAGCTGATTGAAACCTATGATAAACTCGGCGTGCCGTTGCATGAGCGGGAACGTCTGGCGGGCGTGGCTGTGGATGTGGTTTTTGACTCGGTATCAGTGGCCACGACATTCAAGGAACAGTTGGAAAAGGTCGGCGTGATTTTCTGCTCTTTTTCCGAGGCCGTGCAAAACCATCCGGAACTGGTACGGGAACACCTGGGCACTGTGGTGCCGGCGGCGGATAACTTTTATGCCGCGTTGAATGCGGCTGTCTTTAGTGACGGCTCTTTTGTTTATATTCCCAAAGGGGTTTCCTGCCCCATGGAGCTATCCACCTACTTCCGCATCAATGCTTTTAACACCGGCCAGTTCGAGCGCACCCTGGTTATTGCCGAAGAAGGCTCGCAGGTCAGTTATCTGGAAGGTTGTACGGCACCCATGCGGGATGAAAACCAGTTGCATGCTGCGGTGGTGGAACTGATTGCCAAGGACTATGCGAAAATCAAGTACTCCACGGTTCAGAACTGGTATCCGGGCGACGAAAAAGGCCAGGGAGGCATCTTTAATTTTGTCACCAAACGGGGCGCCTGCAACGGCTTTCGTTCCAAAATTTCCTGGACACAGGTGGAAACCGGCTCGGCCATTACCTGGAAATATCCGTCCTGCATCTTGCGGGGGGACGAGTCTGTGGGCGAGTTCTATTCCGTGGCCTTAACCAATAATTACCAGCAGGCGGATACCGGCACCAAGATGATTCACCTGGGCAAAAACACCAAAAGCACGATTGTGTCCAAAGGCATTTCAGCTGGTAAAAGCCAGAATACCTATCGTGGACTGGTGCGTATGTCGCGCCGGGCCACCGGTGCCCGCAACCATACCCAGTGCGACTCCTTGCTGATTGGCAAACAGTGCGGCGCACACACCTTTCCCTATATTGAATCCACCAACCCCACGGCTCAAATCGAGCATGAAGCCACCACCACCAAAATTTCCGAGGAGCAATTGTTCTATTGCCAGCAGCGCGGTATTTCCGAAGAAGACGCCGTGTCCATGATTGTGGATGGCTTTTGCAAAGAAGTTTTCCGTGAACTGCCCATGGAGTTTGCCGTGGAGGCCAAGGCCTTGCTGGATATCTCCCTTGAAGGTGCCGTGGGTTGATACATTGACAACCATACGCCTTTGCCCTGACTTGCAGCACATGTAATGGTAAGTCCCGGAACACAAGGCCAGATCCGAACAGGAACAAACCATGACAGACAAGCATCAACAACATGACACGCCGGTGCCCGGCGAAAGTGCAGATAACGCCTTGCTGACTATCAGCGATTTGCATGCCCGGGTTCAGGACAAGGAAATCCTCAAAGGACTGAACCTGGTTGTTCAACCCGGAGAAGTGCATGCCATTATGGGGCCCAACGGGGCTGGAAAAAGCACTCTGGGAAATGCCCTGGCAGGGCATCCGAAAGTCGAGGTCACGCACGGCGAAGTCCTTTTTCGTGGCAGGGACTTGTTGCAGTTGAGCCCGGAAGAACGTGCAGGCGAAGGTCTGTTTCTGGCTTTTCAGTATCCGGTGGAAATCCCCGGTGTCAACAATATGTACTTTCTGCGGACCGCATTGAACGCCCAGCGGAAATACCGGGGCGAACCGGAGCTGGATGCCGCCCAGTTTTTGCAATTGGTGAAAGAAAAAATGAAAGACCTGGACATGCCCGAGGATTTACTCCGCCGGCCTGTCAATGAAGGTTTTTCCGGCGGCGAGAAAAAACGCAACGAGATTTTCCAGATGAGCGTTCTGGAGCCCAAACTGGCCATTCTGGATGAAACTGACTCGGGCCTGGACATTGACGCTCTCAAGGCGGTGGCCGAAGGCGTAAACAAAATGCGGTCTGACGACCGTTCATTTATCGTGATTACGCATTACCAGCGCTTGCTGGATTACATTCGGCCTGATGTGGTGCATGTGTTGGCCGATGGCCGCATTGTGCGTTCCGGTGGTCCCGAGTTGGCTCAGGAGCTGGAGAAAACCGGCTATGGCTGGCTGGATGAGAGCGCATCATGAGCGACAAATTGCAAACTTTCTGGTGGCAACAGGCCCATCAGGCGGTGCGGGACTCCACCGGCCATGAACCAGAATGGCTGACAGCCTATCGCAGTGAGCAACTGGAACGGTTTGAGGCCACCGGCCTGCCGGACAAAAAAGTGGAGCTGTGGAAGTACACGGATATCCACCGGCTGGAAGAGGTGCTGGAAAACCGGCTGACTGATGACTGGGAGTTGCAACTGGATGAAGACGAGCAAGCCCGCTGCGTCATCGTGGTTTCGGATTATGGGATTGAAGTCCACGGTTCCCTGCCTTCAGGAGTGCGCCTGAAACCTGTGGCTGAAGCCCCGCAAAAACTGTGGAAACCTTTTGCCTATGTGGAGCCGGGCGAAGGCCGCGGCACGCGTCCGGGCAGCCAGATACAGGCCCGCGCCTATGCACATGTCATGGTAAACCAGGCGGCATTCAAAACGGGCTTCTGGTTACATGTGGCCGAAAACACGCGGGTCAAACGGCCCTTGCAAGTGGTTTATGTGCAGCATGAGGACGTGTGCCTGCATATCAACAATATTATTGAAGTGGAAGCCGGCGGCACCCTGGAAATGCGTCAGTGTGCGCGGCCAGGCGGCATTATCAACGTGGTGAACCGCCAGTGGTGCGGGCAGAATGCCTGTCTGAATGTGGGTAATCGTCACCAGTTGGCCGGGCGCAGCGCGCTTCTGACGCACACGCAGACCTGGTTACAGGACAATGCCCAACAGCATAGTTTGACCTTCAATCAATCCGGGCACCTTTCGCGGCACCAGCAGGATGTCCTGCCTCTGGCGGCGAATACGCGCCACAGCGCAGGCGTGATTCATCGCGCCGACGGCAATGCCCATTTGTGCAGTATCTCCCAGTCTCTGCTCAACAAGCCAGCAGCCAACACCCGGGTCTATATGCGGGCTTTGGCCGATGACAAGGCCGTTTCGGTGGTTAATTGCACCGGTGTGGTGTATCCCGGCAGTGATGACTGCCAGGTGGAGCAATCCCTGAAAAATCTGTTGCTTTCCGAACGCGCGCGAATTTACAGCAAGCCGGCACTGGAAATTTATGCCGATGAGGTTGAAGCCGCTCACGGCTCAACCATTGGCACCCTGGATGAACAAGCGTTGTTTTACCTCCGTAGTCGAGGCATACCGCTTGAACAGGCGCGCGATATGTTAATCACCTCTTTCCTCAGCGAAGCTGTCAATCTGGACGATGCGCCCTGGAGACAGCAGTTTTACGAGAGTCTGCAAGCATGTTAAGAGAACAATTTCCCGGCCTGAATGTTACCGTGCATGGCAAGCCTCTGGTCTATCTGGACAATGCCGCCACCGCTCAGCGTCCACAAACGGTGCTGGATGCGGTGCAAGCGTATTACACCCGGTTCAATGCCAACATTCACCGGGGTGTTCATCATTTAAGTGAAGTCGCCACCGAGCGTTTCGAAAACGCGCGGGCATCCATGGCCCGTTTGCTCAACGCGCCGTCAGCCCGCCAGGTGGTTTTTACCCGGGGCAGTACCGAAAGCATCAATCTGGTGGCCAACACCTTTGCCCGTGAACGCGTGCAGGCCGGGGATGAAATTCTGATTTCCCACATGGAGCATCACTCCAATATCGTGCCCTGGCAACTTTTGTGTCAGCAAACCGGCGCGGTTTTGAAGGTCATTCCCATGAATCAGCGGGGCGAGTTATGTCTGCAAAGCCTGGATGAGCTGATTACCGAGCGTACCCGGATGCTGGCTGTGGTGCATGTATCCAACTCTTTGGGTACCATCAATCCGGTCAAGGAGATTATCGCCACAGCCCATGCGCGAGGCGTGCCGGTTTTGGTGGATGGCTCTCAGGCCGTGCCGCATATGGCTGTGGATGTGCAGGATCTGGATTGCGACTTTTACACCGTGTCCGGGCACAAAATGTATGGGCCAACCGGCATTGGCGTGCTATATGGGAAAATGCACCATCTGGAAGCCATGCCTCCCTGGCAGGGGGGCGGCGAGATGATCGCCAAGGTCACCTTTGAAAAAACCGTTTTCAACCATGTTCCGGCCAAATTCGAAGCCGGCACGCCGAATATCGCCGGCGGCATTGGTCTGGGCGCGGCCGCCGAGTTCATTATGCACACCGGTATCGACGCCATCCAGCGGCGGGACGCCGAGCTACTGGCCTATGCCACGGAAAAAATGCAGGCCATCGAAGGCTTGCGTATTATCGGCACCGCGGCTGAAAAAACCGCAGTGATTTCCTTTGTGCTGGATGGGGTTCATCCCCACGATTTGGGTACGGTGCTGGACCATTACGGCATTGCCATCCGCACCGGCCACCACTGCACCATGCCGGCTTTGCAGTTTTTCAAGGTACCGGGCACTGCGCGGGCATCGTTCGCCTTTTATAATACCGAAGAAGAAATTGACTATCTGGCAGAAAGCATTCAGAAAGCACGGGAAATGTTTGCATGAGCCTGTCGGACATGTACAAAAAAACGGTGCTGGACCATAACCGCAACCCGCGTCATTATGGCCGGCCAGCGCATTACACGCACATGGCTGAGGGTCTGAATGCCATTTGCGGTGACCAGGTGCTGGTTTTTCTCACAGTGGAGGGTGACCGTATTGATTCCATACACTTTGATGGCGAAAGCTGTGCCATTTCCACAGCGTCGGCTTCGCTGATGTGTGATTTTCTCACCGGCAAATCGGTGGACGAAGCCAAAGAACATTTTCAGCAATTTTGCCAGCTCATGGACAAGGACAACCCAGCGACAGAAATCCCGGCGCTGGGGCCGGTCAACGCCATGGCTGGCGTCAAGAAATTTCCCACCCGCATCAAATCCGCCACGCTGTGCTGGCATGCCATGAATGCCGCCCTGGAAGGCCGCGAGTTTGCCACCACCGAAAAATAACCCGCTGTGAAATTGTGCATTTTTGCGCTGTATTGTCGTCTGGACGTTTTGCCGGCAGGGTGCTATCCTTGAAAGGGCCAACACAAGGGAGGCATTATGGGTACCATTCAGGAAATTCTGCTGGAAAAGGGCGGCCAGGTATGGTCAGTCAAGCCTGGAGACTCAGTTTATCACGCCTTGGAACAATTGGCCGACAAAGGCATAGGCGCTTTATGCGTGGTGGACGATAACGGCAAACTGGTGGGCTTTTTTTCCGAGCGGGATTATGCCCGCAAGGTGATTCTCAAAGGCAAGGATTCGGTGCATACGCCGGTGCGCGATATCATGGTCACTGATCTGGTAACGGTATCGCCGGAGACCACGGTGGAAGCATGCATGAATCTGATGACAGACCACAAAATCCGGCATTTGCCTGTGCTGAAAGGCGATCAACTGGTGGGACTGGTGTCCATTGGGGATTTGGTCAAGCACATTATTGCCAGCCAGGAGCAGACCATCAGCCAGCTGGAACAATATATTATTTCGTGAGCGGCGGCGGCATGTTGCCTCGGGCAGCCTTTCCAGGTTGCCACGGTTGTCCTTGTGCAGTGATAATGGCTTCCGCTTAATCTGAGTGAACACAATCCCATGAATCCCCGTTATATGCGTTGGCTGTTTAATTTGTGGCCACCCTATCTCGGCGCGGGCATCCGCGTGACTCATATCTCGGATGACTGGCGGCATGTCCAGGTGCAACTGGCGCGCCGTTGGTATAACCGCAATTATGTGGGCACGCACTATGGCGGCAGTTTGTTTTCCATGGCCGACCCTTTTTATATGCTCATGGTGATACACAATGTACCACCGGACTTGCGGGTGCTGGACAAGGCCGGGCAAATTGATTTTTTGCGGTTGGACAATGGCACGGTGACAGCGGATTTTCATCTGTCTGAGGCCCAGATAAGCGATATTATTCAAGCCGCCGCAGGGGGGCAAAAAGTGTTACGGGACTTTCCCGTGGATATTGTCAATCGGCAGGGAGAGCCGGTGGCGCGAGTGATAAAAACCTTGTATATCCGAAAAAAACCATCAGTGTGATGGTGTTGTTTGGCTGCTCGTTGTTCCGGGACTGTTTTCTCTGATTTTTCCTCAGAAGTGGCAAAAAAACTATGGTGTATGATCTCCGCCGACGGGGTGGCGCAGGCGAAATTTTGTGGCTTTGACAGTCGTGGGCTTGTGATCAACCAGCGAAGCTGCGGTGCAGGCTGTGCAAGCGGCCATTCAAACCCTGCGGGAAGAAACCCTGAAAAGCATACAGCGCTTGGACTAGACCCGTCTTAAAGGCCGGCTTTGGCGGCCTTGGCTTTTTGCAGTTTGGCATAGGCATGCAGCAGTTGCTGGTGCTGCTTGAATGTCTTTAACGGTTCAGGGGCGCCGGGGAAATCCTTGAACAGTTGCTGTCCGGCCAGCATGTGTTGAGCTTTGTGCAGAATATCGGCCGGGAATAACTGTGTCAGAGAGCGCTCCCAGCGGTGTTTTTCGGGCAATTGCGCCAGGTGTTCCACGGCGCGATAGATGGCGGTTCGATGCGGAGATAGCTGGCCGAAATGACGCACCCAGTGACAACCAGCCAGAATGGCATCTTGATGAGCAAGAGACAAGGCCAACAGCAGTTTGAGCTCGCCCAGGCGCAAATCCGCAAAAAATGTTCCCGAGTCCGGGGCGACGCCCAGTAACATGGCCACCGGCAGCATGTCATTGTGACCGGCGCTGTCCAGTGTTTCAAACAGGTTCAGGCGTTGTTCCCGGTCAAGAGACGGCAGATTCATAATCGGCGCGCGCCATTGGATACCGGCGTTATTGTTATCCCAGACAAGGTCATCCATCGGATAGATTTCCGAGACGCCAGGCACCAGAATGCGGCAGGCGTACACGCCCAGATGGTCGTAGTCAGCAACATAAACGTCGTGGCCTTCTGCGTGCAGTTTTTCCAGTAAATGCAGGTATTCCGCATGCGTATCGCCCTCAAAATTCCAGTCGACGAAAGCATAATCGGCGTCTTCTCGCAGAAAGTTCCAGTGCACCACGCCGCTGGAATCAATGAAGTGGGTTTCCAGGTTTTGCCATTCGGCAATGTCATGCTGGTCGAACCCCGGTTCAGGAAAGCCCGAGAGTTGTTCCAGCGCCCGGCCTTGCAGTAATTCGGTGAGCGCCCGTTCCAGCGCCACGGCAAAACGCGGATGTGCGCCAAAACTGGCAAAAACGCCCTGGTCCCGGGGGTTGAGCAGGGTCACGCACATCACCGGATAGTGTCCGCCCAAAGAAGCATCGCGCACCTGAATGCCAAATCCGGCGGCACGCAAGTCGGCAATGCCACGGGCGATGTGCGGGTAACGGGCGATCACCGCCTCTGGCACCAGCGGCAAGGCTGTGGCCTCGGCAATCACCTTGAACTTGACCCAGCGCTCAAAAATTTCCGACAGAGCCTGCACGCGTGCTTCGTTAGGCGTATTGCCAGCGGCCATGCCATTGCTGACATACAAGTTGCCAATCAGATTAACGGGAAAATAAACGACCTTCCCGTCTTTTTGCCGTTGGTAGGGCAGGGCGCAGACGCCACGAGCCGGATCGCCGCTGTTGGTATCCACCAGATCCGCCAGACGCAGGTTGTTATCCGGGTCATACAGCGTTTTCAGCTCGGGGGTTAACAGATCCACAGGCCAGAGGGTGTCTGCTCCTTGCGGTAAGGCGAACCACTTTTCATCGGGATAATGTACGAAGGCTTGACTGGCGATATCCGGCCCCAGCCAGTAATCGGCAAAAAAATAATTGCAGGCCAGCCGTTCAAAATATTCGCCCAGGGCGCTGGCCAGAGCAGCCTTGCGGCTGGCGCCCTTGCCATTGGTAAAACACAAGGGACAATCCATATCGGCAATGTGTACTGACCAGACATTGCTGACCGGGTTAAGCCAGGACTTTTCCACCACGTTAAACCCCAGTTGCTGTAGCTGCTTCTGCAAGCGTGCAATGGACACTTCCAGCGCTTCGTCCTTGCCGGGAATATGGGTCAGTTGTGAAATGCGGGGCTGGTGAGTGGTCATAATGCGACTTGTGGACAGGGAGTGTTATTGTATGCCAGCTTGTTGGTGCCGGGAGAGTCTTTTTGTGCAGGTTTGGCATGTTCAAATCGGGTATTGAACGCTGGACAAATGAAAACAATGGGCAATTTGGGGTGCGCTTCACAGCTTTTTTCGTTGTTTTGTGGGCATAATTTGCTTTCCCGAATGTCATCAGTGCGATAAAGGCGCTTTTATGATCAGGCTGTGTAAAAAAGTACCATCGACTTTCTCCACGCGAGCTGCCAACGGTGTTCACCGGGTTGTACGCTGGCGTGGCTTCTGGCTGGGCAGCCTGTTTCTGCTGGGGTTGTTGCAGGCGCAAGCCGAAACCATTGCGGCTTTTGAACGGCTGTCGCCGCCTTTTGTGGCACAAATCCGGCAATTGACTATGTCGCATAAAAATGGCAGTGACGATGGGCAGCAAACCGTGGTGTTCACAGCTTTTGGCCAGTCCTGGCGTTGGCAGGTCAGCCCCAACCGCCAGCTGTTGGCCCAATTGCCGCCAGCGCAAAAAAAGACGCTTGCTGAAGATATCAGTCTGTGGAAAGGCCATGACAAGGCACACCCTGAACGCTGGATACGGTTTTCACTGTGGCGCGATCCGCGCACAGGAGAAACCCAGTTGCATGGCATGTGGTGGGATGGTCGCGATTTTTACCTGATTAAACCGGTGTCTGGAACCCCTTTGGAAAAAACCTTTGCGGCGCGGGGCTGGCCGCAATCGAGTACCGTGGCCTATCGTCTGGCTGATGTTATCAGCCAGCAGTCGCTGGCCTGTGGCGTGGATGGCAACCATGACTTTTCGCCAGGGTATCAGGGCCTGCTGTCTGATCTTCACTCGGCTGTCAAAAATACCGTTTTGCCCTCAGTGGCCACCCAGCAGCTGAATGTGGCCATTGTGGCCGATACCTTTTATCAAAACTGGTGGGGCGCCAACACCACCAACAGCATTTTGAATCTGATGAACAACGTGGATGGGATTTACAACAACCAGATTGGCGTGGCGGTGGTAGTGAGTCAGTTAGTTATGCTGACCGATAATGCCGGGATGACCGCCACCGATTCGGGCGTTTTGCTGGAACAATTCCGCGACTGGGTGGGTGCGGGTAACCTTAACAACCCGGGGCTGGCGCACTTGTTTACCAGCCGCAATTTGGATGGAAACATCAAGGGCCGGGCCTGGTTGGGTGTGCTATGCGCCGGGCGCTGGGGCACCGGGATTGATGAAATCGTCGGCAACAGTTACGAAACCATCATTGTGGCCCATGAAATGGGGCACAATTTCGGCGCCGACCACGACGGTGACGCCAATGGCAGTTGCCCGAATGAGCCAATCAACACCTACATTATGTCGCCCTCTGTGACCGCTTCCTATACGAATTTTTCTCCCTGCAGCGCCAATGTGCTGGTGAATGCCGCGGCCAGCGCCTCTTGTCTGCTGCCGTTGGGTCCTGACCTGATTTTTCTGCATGGCTTTGAATAAAACGCCCCGGATTTTGACAAATCCATTCGATAAGAGGATAATCTTCGCGCAATTCTAGAACAAGCCGGCATCACATGCCGCGATAACAACGAAGGAATTGCCATGCCTCAAACACATTCTGAATCTGCCCGTACTGAAGACCTGATTGCGCTCATGCCCAAAGTCGAGCTCCACATGCATGTGGAAGGTTCGCTGGAGCCCGAGCAAATGTTCGCCCTGGCCGAAAAAAACGGCCTGCGCCTGCCATGGCCCGATGTCGATGCCCTGAAGGCGGCCTATCATTTCAAGGACCTGGCTGAATTTGTTGATCTGTTTATTCAGGGAACCCAGGTGGTGAAATCCGCCGAAGACCTTTATGCCATTACCATGGCCTACCTGCAAAAATGCCACCGGGACAATATTCGTCACACAGAGGTGCATTGCGATATTCGCACCTATGTGGACTATGGCTTTCCTGCCGAAATGGTGCTGGATGGCATCGGCGGCGCCTTTGCCGACGCCCGCCGCAACTTCGGCATCACCGGCGGCATGTTACCCTGTTTTATCCGCCATCTGGGCGTGGAAAAAGCCGAAGAGGATTTGCGCCTGCTGGCGCCTTATCGGGATCGGATACTGGCGGTGGGCCTGGCCGCTGTGGAAGTGGGCTATCCGCCCGCGCTGTTCAAGGATGTGTTTGCCCGGGCCCGGGACATGGGCATCCGCGCCATTGCCCATGCCGGGGAGGAAGGCGATCCTGATTATATTCGCCAGGCCGTGGAGGATATCCAGGTGCAGCGCATCGACCACGGCATCCGTTGTCTGGAAGACCCGGTGTTGACGGCCATCTTGCGCGAGCGCCGCATTCCACTGACTGTCTGCCCGTTTTCCAATGTGGCTTTGGGTGTATTCCCGCGTCTGGAAGACCACTGCTTGCCAGAAATGCTGTCAGCGGGCCTGAATGTCAGCATCCATTCGGATGATCCGGCGTTTTTTGGCGGCTACCTGGTTGATAACATGCGCGGCGTGGTGGAACACTGTGGCCTGGACATTCACGACCTTGTTGGCATGCAGTACAACGCCATTGCTTCCAGTTTTGCCGATGACACCCGCAAGGCGGCCCTGCGCGCGGAGCTGGATGCTTTTGTGGCTGAACACGGCCTTGCGGTCAATCGGCACAGCGCTTGAACTTCACAGTTCAGCCCGTGACAAGGGCGCATGGTCGATAATGGGCACAATGCGGTAAAAGATATTGGCCGTTGGCAATGCCTGACGGATATGCCTTAACAAGGGTTTGACCTCATCAGCGCGCAACTCGATATCAAAGCGCATTTTGCGCTGGGCGCCTTCCACTTGCTCTGCCGGGTTCAGTTTCTCCTCCGGTTGTCCGTAACCGAAGGCCTCCATGACGGTAAAAAACGGCGTATTCTCTTGCGCCAGCAATACATCCACCAGTGGTGTGCCCTGGTGGTAAGGCAGAAATAACTGGACGAGTTGATGGGTGTTGTTCATGTTTGTTCCTTGAGCAATCGGCGTTGTTGCTTGAAGCGGCTGATGTAACGGTACACAATGGGCAGAACCACCAGTGTTAACGCGGTGGCTGTTATCAGGCCGCCAATGACCACGATGGCCAGCGGGCGCTGAATTTCCGAACCGGGGCCGGTGGCCAGCGCCAGGGGAACCAAGCCCAGCATGGCGATACTGGCGGTCATCAACACCGGCCGCAAACGGCGCTGGGCACCGATGGTGACCACCTCATCCAGGGGTAAACCCTGGCGGCGAAGCTGGTTAAAGTAGCTCACCATCACCACACCATTGAGCACGGCGATGCCCAGCAAGGCAATAAAGCCCACCGAAGCCGGCACAGACAGATATTCCCCGGTCAGCCACAAGGCAATAATGCCACCAATCATGGCCAGCGGCACATTGAGCATAATCAACAGGCTTTCGGCCACCGATTTGAAAGTGGCAAACAGAATCAGAAAGGTTATCAGCAAGGCGATGGGCACCACAATGCTCAAACGAGCGGCGGCGCGCTGTTGGTTTTCGAAGGTGCCGCCCCATTCCAGATAATAGCCGGTGGGCAGTTGCATTTGTGCGGTTTTTTCTTTGGCTTCATCCACAAAACTGACCAGATCCCGGCCGTTGATATAAGCAATGACCACAGAATAACGCTTGCCCATTTCCCGTTTAACCGAAACCGGCCCGTCCACGTGTTGCACGTTGACCACCTGGCGCAGGGTAACGCTTTTGCCATCTTCCAGGGGGATTTCCAGATTGAGGAAGTCCATCTCGGAGCTGGAAACAGTTTCCGGCGCTTTAATGAGCAGGGGAATGCGGCGGATATCCTGATAAATGGTTCCCACAGGCAGGCCTTCCAGCTGCGCCCGGAGCAGGTCTTCCAGCATCTCGACATTCAAGCCCAGACGGCCGGCCTTGATGCGGTCAACCGTGAGTTTCAGATAGCGGGAGCCTTCATTGACAGGCGTGTAGACATTGTCTGCGCCGGGAATGGTTTTGAGCACGGCCACCACCTGTTTGGCGGTGTCATTGAGGGTTTCGGGGTCATCGCCAAAGACCTTGACCGCCAAATCACCACGCACGCCTGTGAGCATTTCGTCAACCCGCATTTGAATGGGCTGGGTGAAGGCATAGTTGACGCCCGGAAAATAGGTCAATAGCACATCCTCAATGGCTTTTTGCAAGGCTTCCTTGCTATCCACGCGCCATTCGGATTTGGGCTTCAACACCAAAAAGGTGTCTGTATCATTGAGCCCCATGGGGTCCAACCCCAGTTCATCCGAGCCCACACGGGCGATCAGGCTGGTGACTTCCGGCACTTCCTGCAGAATTTTGGCCTGAATGCGTTTATCCAGTTCCATGGAAGCCTCCAGGCTGATGGAAGGGGCTTTTTCAATTTGCAGCACCAATGTGCCTTCGTCCATTTGCGGCATGAAACTTTTTCCCACCAGTGCAAAAACACCCAGGGCCAGCAATAAACCGCCAGCGGCGGCCGCCAAAACCGTTTTGGGGTGCGCCAGCGCCTTGTTCAGCAAGGGCTGATAAAAGGCTTGTATTTTGCGAATCAGCCAGGGCTCTTCGTGGCTGACCTGTCGCAATAAAAATGAAGTTAATACGGGAATCACCGTCAGGGACAATACCACGGCGGCGCTCAGGGCAAATACAATGGTCATGGCCACCGGACTGAACAGCTTGCCTTCCAGTCCTTCCAGGGTCAATAAGGGCAGAAAAACAATGATAATGATGCCAATACCGGAGATGACAGGCACGGCCACTTCGCTGGTGGCGCGATAAATAATATGCAGGCGTGGCAGGCGCACCCGGTTTTTTTCCATGTGGGTGACGATATTTTCCACCACCACCACGGCGGCGTCCACCAGCATGCCCAGGGCAATGACCAGTCCGCCCAGTGACATGAGGTTGGCGCTCAGGCCGTAGCCGCGCATGAGGATGAAAGTGGCCAGAATAGCCAGTGGTAAAATCACCGCCACGGTGACCGCGGCGCGCAGATTGCCCAGAAAAACCAGCAACAGGCCGATGACCAGGACAATGGCTTCAATCAGCGCCTTGCTGACTGTCCAGGTGGCCTTGTTAATCAAGTCCGAGCGGTCATAAAACACATTGATATGCGTGTCTCCCGGCAGGCCGTTTTTCAATGCCGCCAGTTTTTCCTTGACCCCGGCCACCACGTCGCGGGCATTGGCGCCCCTGAGGCCAATCACCAGACCTTGCACGGCTTCTTCTTGGCCATCTTTGGTGACACCGCCATAGCGGGTCAGGTGATCGATGCTGACAGTGGCCACATCCCGCACCAGCAACGGCGTTTCGCCATCAGCGCGGACCACTGTGTTTTCAATGTCTTCCAGTGACGTGAAGTTGCCCTGGGTGCGTACCAGCAACACTTCCTCTCCCTGAGTCAGGCGCCCGGCGCCATCGTTGCGATTGTTGTTTTCCAGCGCGGATTTCAACTGATCGAAACTGACCTGGTGGGCGTTCATGCGCGCCATGTCGGGTTTAACCGCATAGACCCGGACATAGCCGCCCAGACTATTGACATCAGCCACGCCGGGCACGGCCCGAAGCGCGGGGCGAATCACCCAGTCCAGCAGATCGCGTTTTTCCATCAGGCTCAAATCCTGGCCTTCAATGGTGAACATGAACATATCTCCCAGCGGGGTGGAGATGGGGGCCATGCCGCCACTGACGCCAGTGGGCAATTCCGCACTGGTCAGACGCTCACTTACTTGTTGCCGCGCCCAGTAAATATCGGTGCCTTCGGCAAACTCCAGGGTGATATCGGCAATGCCGTATTTACCCAGAGAGCGCATCAGGGTTTCGTTGGGAATGCCCAGCAATTCCATTTCCAGCGGGGCGATGACCCGGTCTTCGACTTCCGCTGGCGTCATGCCCGGGGCTTTGAAAATCAGTTTGACCTGCACCGGTGACACATCCGGGAATGCGTCGATGGGTGTTTTTTGCAGCGCCAGCCAGCCGCCGCCGAGAACGGCGGCAGTCAGCATCAGCACCAGCAGGCGCTGGGACAGAAAAAATCGGATCAGGCGCTGAATCATTCTGCTTCGCCTCCTTCCTCACCGGCCAGCATGCCTTTCAGAAAAATGGCGCCAAAGGCAACCACCTGGGCCGTTGGTGGAACTTCTGGCGCAAACATGACAATGGCGTTTTTGTCATCCCGCTCAATGACCTCTATCGGTTGTGGAAGAAATTGCGCGCCAGTTTTGACAAAGGCGATGGTTTCTCCGTTTTCACCGGACACCAGCGCGCGGGTGGGGATGCGGTAGACACGTTGGCTTGGCAGATCGTCGCGTATAAAGCGCACGCGCACGAAGCGCCCCGGCAATAACTGCCGTTCGGGGTTGTCGAAGCGCACATGCACAGTCACCCGCTGGGTGGCCGGATCGGCTTGCTGGCCAATAAACGCCACACGGCCTTGCCAGGGCGTGCCGTCAATCTGGGCCACAGTGCCGGTCTGAATGCCATCCAGAGCGTCCAGCGGCATGTCCACATCCACCACCACTTCGCTGATTTCACCAATGTGGGCCAGCGGCTGTTGTGCGCTCACGCGCTGATTGCGTTCCACTTGCAGCTCAAACAGCAAGCCGTCCTTGGGCGCGCGTAAAACCAGGGTGGAGACCAGCGCGCCGGTGGTTTCCAGTGCTGTAACCTGCTCCGGGCCTAAACCAATGTAAGCCAGTTCTTGCCGCTGGGCGGCTTTTTGGTGTTTCAGGGTGTCGAAACGGGTTTTGGCCGCCAGGTACTGTTTCTCGGATGCGCTGCCAGCGGTCCGCAAACGCTGGGCGCGCTGAAAGGCGGCACGGGCCTCATTCAAGCGCACCAGGGTGTCCAGATAGTCCTTCTGCCGCTGAACCAGCTCGGCGCTTTGCATGGACAATATTGGCTGGCTCTTGCTGACTTCGCCGTGCACCACCAGCACCTCGCTGATGCGGCCGGTGACAGGCGCACTCAGCATATCGCGATGCGCCAGAGGAATATCCACCATGGCCGGCCAGGCATAACCCGCCACGCGTTCAATGGGTTGCAACGGCGCCAAACGCAAGCCCAAAGCGGCGATTTGCGAGTCATTCAGCGTTAAACCGTCAACGGCAGACTGGTCGTTGGCGCGGCTGGCAGGCGCCATGGCCAAAGTCAGTGGAAGCAGCCAACGGATCGCGGAAAGGAAAAACGAAAAAGTGGGGGACATGGACTATTCTCCTGATGCTTGTTTCAGATTGCGGCTGGCTGCCGCCAGCCGCTGCCAGGCCAAGTCGGCTTCCAGGCGGGCTTCCAGCGCTGCCTGCTGGGCCAGAAGTAGATCGCGCAGACTGGATTCTCCTTGTTGCCACGATTGTTCAGTGAGCGCCAAGGCTTTTTTTGCGGCTTGCCACTGGGTATTTGCCGGCTGTAGCAGTTGCCGGGCTTTTTCCCAGTCGGCGCGGGCTTGTTGCCACTGCTGCTTCAGATTCAACCGTGTTCGCTGCACTGTGATGGTTTGATTGTTTTCAGCCGCTTGCCAACGGGCCTTGGCCACATGTTCACCCGGTGAACGGCCAAGCGGCACGCTCACAGATATGGTCATCAAGGTGTATTCGGGGGTGTCAAAAGCGCTTTCGCGAATCGCGCCCAAGCCGATACTGGTTGAGTTGCGGCTTTCCCACCAGTCGCTGCGGGCCTCGTTGACATCGGTCTGGGTCTGGGTCTGTAGCCATAGCAGCAAAGGATGATGCGACAGCCAGTTATCGCGGATATGCGGTTGCTCCGGCACTTCTGCGGTTTTGCTGGTCAGGGGGCTGAGTGGTTGCAGCAGGGCCTGTTCACCTTCTGGCGGCTGAATGCCCCAGGTGGCGGCCTGTTGCCATTGGGCCAGCAAGGCTTGCCAGGCGGCTTGCCACTGGGCCTGACTTTGACTGAGTCGCTGAGCTGCCAGAGCCGCATCCAGAGCGCTGCTTTCGCCAGCCTGAACTTGTGCCTGTACAAGCCGGTGTAGTTGCTCGGCTTGTTGCAAGCGACGCTTGGCCGCCTGGGTATGAATTTGTTTATTTTCGATCTGATTCATCAGCGCGCGGGCAATACCGCGGGCTTGCCATTGCCGGTAGGGCAGGTGGGTGCTGACCTGTTTCTGATAAGCCTGTGTCAACTGGTCGAAGACTTTTTTCTGGTGGAAAATCTTAAGGGGAAAATCAATGGAAACCGTGTTGTTTTCGACCGGAAAATCAGCCGATGTCCGGGTTTTCTCCTGTTCCAGGTTGAGAGATGACATGCCCAGCCAGGCGTGACTGGCGCGCCGGGCGCTTTTTTCCTGGATGAGCAGGGCTTGGCCTTGTTGCCGTTCCGGCAGGGTGTTCAGTATGGTGGCGCTCCAGCGCTGTAACACCGGATCGGAATCGGCGGCCTGGGTGGGCGCGGATAAAAACAGAGCCAGCCCCAAGGCAGTGAAGACAAGAAATCGGGAATGCATGCAGCGTTTTCTCCAAGTTTATGGCATAAAACGCCGCCATCCTAGCCTGAAGAGCTGAAAATTAGCTGAAAACCGCTTGAAGGGCTAAGGGTGGTGGTTCAGGGGCAACTCGATACCGACCTGCAGGCCGCCGGAGGGGCTTTCTGAAAACAACAGGCGGCCGTGATAACGGCGCACAATTTCCTCGGCAATAGCCAGCCCCAGCCCTTGTCCGGGCGCGTTTTCATCCAGTCGGTGACCGCGTTTGATGAGTGCGTTGCGTTGCGTTTCAGGCACACCAGGACCGTCATCGTCGATATACAGACACACGCTATCGCCATCCTTCCGCCACTGGATCATCACTTGCGATCGCGCCCATTTGCAGGCATTGTCAAGGACAGTGCCCAGTAATTCGAAGGCGTCTTCCTTTTCCATGGGCCAGAGTGCCGAGGGCGGCGGCGCTGGCGCTGCAAGCTGAATGTCTGGATACAACTGGCCCATGGCATCCAGTAATTCCGGCAGGTGTTCATGCAGGGAAAAGGCGTTTGACTGCCAGGTGTTTTCAGCCAGGCGGGCGCTTCTTAGCTGCCGTTCCACCAAGGCGTGCAGGCGTTCGGCCTGCTGCTGCAAGGGTTTTCGTATCTGCGGATGTGCTTTCAAAGCCGGCTGGTCCAACTGCTGAAAAATAATGTGCAAGGGTGTTTTTAGCGCATGGGCCAAATCGGCGTTGGCATGCCGGTAGCGCTGTAGTTGCGCGTTTTGCGATCGCAGGCTGTTTTCCAGGGCGTATGCCAACGGCATGATTTCAGTGGGCATTTCTTCTGGTAGCTCAAACGCGCCGCGCCCGCTGGCATGCTGGTTTAATTGCTTCTCCAGCGGGGAGAGGGTATCAAAACCACGTTGCACCAGGCGGCGGGTCAACCAGGCGGTGCCTGCCAGCGTCGCCAGCGCCAGCAGGGCAAAAATGGCGTCAAACCAGTACAGATAACGCTGAATGGGTGTGTGATCTTCGGCCACATAAATGCGCACCGGGTGGCCATTGATGGTGGTCTGTTTGACATAAACCAGTACCGGCTCCAACTGCGATGCTGGCTCAGGGAATGGCCGCTTTTCCAGCATGGCCGGGGCCAGGGTTTCGTAAGGATTGTTTTGCGGGCGCGCTGGCGTCCACAGGGGAAAACCCGCCAGCGATGGGGAACTGATGCGCTGCCTGTCCACTTCGATCACAAAATAGTGGCCGCTATGCGGTTGCTGGTAAATGGGGCCGATGGCCTGTTTGTGCAAATACCATTGACCGTCGCGCTGGTACAGTTGGGTGGCCAGCATGTCCGCGTCGTGTTGCAAACGCGTTACCAGATAATGCTCCACAAGCTTGTGAATGGTGATGCTGGCGGCCAGCCACAAAATGGCGAATACCAGCAGCAACACGCCCCACAACCCCCAGCGCAGGCGCTTTTGCAGGGAAAATGGCCGGCGATGTCCATCGCCATCGGTGTTGCTGTTTGTGTGTGATAAAGCGCTCACTTTGCCGAAGTGTCAGGGTGTTGATCGTCTGGGGCGAGCGCCCTAAAGCGATAGCCCTGTCCGCGCAGGGTTTCAATCCACTCCGGGCCCAGTAACTTTCGCAATCGCCGCACATAAACCTCGATGACATTGGGGTCGCGATCATAATGCTGATCGGCGATATGCGTCAGAATGGTTTGTTTGCTGAAAACCTTTCCCGGGGCGCTCATCAATAGTTTCAACAAGCGGAATTCGGTGGCCGTCAACCGATGACAGGTGTTTCCCTGGCAGACTTCCCGCCGGTCGGTATCCAGGGTCAGCGCTCCCACCTGCAAACGGCCCAGTGATGTATCCGGCTCGCTGTGCCGACGGCGCAGCAGGGCTTGCACCCGGGCTAGTAATTCCTCGAAATAGAAAGGTTTGCCCAGATAATCATCAGCACCGGCATTCAAACCGGCCACACGTTCATGCCAGGCATTGCGGGCAGTGAGGATAATCACCGGTGTGGTGTCGCCGCTTGCGCGCCGTTCTTTGAGCAGAGTCAGCCCGGATTCTCCGGGCAAGCCCACATCCAGTAACACCGCATCATGCCGGTATTCCTGCCACAGCCAGCGCCCATCCTGTGCATTGTCAGCAACATCGACGACGTAGTCCAGGCGCAGAAAACGGTTTTTCAGATCCTGCAGCACTTCTTTTTCATCTTCGATGATAAGCAGCTTCATAATGGCGTTTTGTTTTTGGCGGCAGTCAGATCTTGACGTGAAAAGGCTGGCAGTTTCTGTGTGTCTGGCGCGCAGGCCGGAGCAATGCCATTGCGGTCGAACAGCCACCATTTTTTTGCCGCCCAATGGGGATAGGGTATGGCGTTGGCGGCCAGAAAGCAGGGCGCGTCCAGGGCTTTCAGATAATGGCTGTTAACCAATACATAACGTGGCCGATTGGCTGGAGCGCCATATAGCCAGTTAATGGCGGCCTGCTGCTGGATTTCCGTGGGGGTGTGATAGCCAAAATGCGTGACAGGCCAAGGTGCGTGCAGCAGCAGTTTCTCCCGAAAGCGGACAATGCCCAGCTCGGCTTGGGGTGGCACCACCTGCTGTAAGGCGTGCATCATGGGTGCAGTACTCATGGCCTTGTCGACAATGGGCCAGCCGCCGAAGCCCAGGCTAAACCATAGGGTGAAGGTGAACCCGGCCCAACTCAGCAGAGGCTTGTGGCGCAGAATAACCGTGACCACAACACCAGCCACGCCGGTGACCAGCAGCCACCACCACAAGTCTGGTGTAACCGGGTATTCGGCCACGACTTGCTGAATTTTTTCCACTGACAACAAACCGGCAACGCCGACAGCGGCCAAAAATAAGGAAACCGTCAGCGGGATTTCCCACAAACTCCAGCGTGCCCAGCGTTTTTGCAGTGCTGTGTCCACACAAGGCGCCAGGGCCAGGGCCAGGGCCGGCAGCGCCGGTAGCAGGTATTCGGCTCGCTTGCCCTTGGACAGGGAAAAGAAAAGGATCACCAACCCGACCCATAACAGCGGGTAAATAATGCGTTTTTCCCGCATGCTGAAAGCCTGTTTCCAGCCATCAGCCGAAGCCAGCGCCAGCAAGGACTGGGGCAGCCAGAACACGGGAATGACCGACACCAGAAAATACCACCATGGCTGGATATGTCCCCAGGAACGGGCATAGCGGTCAACGGTTTGTTTGAACAGGATATTGTCACGGTAAGCCAGCCAGTCAGGGTTGTGGCTGTGCTGCACCAGCCCCAGCATGGGGATTAGCCACAAGCTCACCGCCAGCAGCAGAAAAAACGGGCCGGCGGCCCATTGCCACCAGCGTCCCGGCTGTTTGCTGAGCCAGTCTGGCCGGAAAAACGGCGTCACCAGCAACACCAGCGCCGGCAAAAAACCGACTCCTTTGGTGATAATGCCCAGCCCCATAAAAAACCAGGCCAGATAATACCAGCGCCATTGAGGACCAACAAGCATATGCCGCATCAGGCCATAAAAACCCAGCATGACGAAAAAAGCCACTGGCGCATCCAACTGACCGCTTTTGGCCTGCAGCACAAACTGCAAGGTGACCGCCAGAAGAAAAGCGGCCCAGAATCCGGTGCGCGCATTCCATAATCGCTTGCCCAGATCGAAAGTCAGCCACAAGGTACCCAATGAAGCCAGCGCCGAGGGCAGCAAAAAGGCCAGTTTCAGATTGCCCGTCAGCCAGTAAAAGAAGGCCATGGCCCACATCACCAGCGGCGGCTTGTCAGGATAAATTTCCCCCCCGCGAAAAGGGAAAAACCACTGGCCGGTTTCCACCATGTCCCGGGCCATCAGGGCAAAACGGGGTTCATCCGGCGGCCAAGGGTCACGCCAGCCCATGCCGGCGGCAATGGCCAGCGCGGTCAGGCCAAACAGCCACCAGAAAGCCCGTTGCCAATTTCTGTTTTCAGCCAGCTTGTGTTGGTGAGCGTTCGGCATGATTATTGCGGTGGGTTTCGGGGGATTTCCGCGCCGCATTGCGGGCATGGCGGACACGGCGGGCATTCCGGCGGTCGGGCCTGGGTTTCCAGCGCCGGCTTGTCCTTGTGCCAGAGAATAAAATACAGGTTACGCAGGTACACGAACATGCCGAAGGATTGCCCCAGAATAAATACCGGATCGCGCCGGTAAATGGCATAAGACAATAAAATCAGGCTGCCGGCGATGCTAAAGTACCAGAAAGTAATAGGGATCACGCTTTTCTTTTGCTTTTCACTGGCCAGCCATTGCAAGACAAAACGCATGGAAAACATGGCTTGCCCCACCAGCCCGATGGCCACCCAGATTTTTTCCTGTGTGCTCATGTTTTGTCTCCGTTTTCCGGGCTGATTTCCTGCACTTGAGGCCGTTTGGCGCGGCGCAACAGCCAGTTGACCCCGAACAGATCCACAATGCCCACCCACAAACGGTTGTGAAAGCCATACTTGCTTACACCGCGTTCACGCGGACGATGGCGCACCGGCACCGATATGGATCGTCCGCCAGCGCGCTTGACCAAGGCCGGCAAATAACGGTGCATGTGGTCAAAATAGGGCATCTGTAGAAAGGTATCGCGGCGAAAGACTTTCAGCCCACAACCCGTATCCGGCGTGTCGTCCTTCAGCATCCGGGAACGCACGGCATTGGCGATTTTTGAGGAAATGCGCTTGCTCCAGGTGTCCTTTCGCCGGGTCCGCCAGCCGGCCACCATGTGCAGATTGTCCGCCGGCGCGGCGCCAATGGCCTTGGCGAACAGGGCGGGGATGTCCGCAGGCACATTCTGGCCGTCGCCATCCAGTGTGGCGATCCATGGCGCCTGTGCGGCCTTGACCCCGGTGTGAATGGCGGTGCTCTGGCCGCAACTGCGGGCATGGTTGAGCACGCGCAGATGCGGCACCTGCTGCTGCATGGCCTTCAGCGCGTCCAGGCTGTTGTCGGTGCTGCCATCGTTGACATAAATAATCTCATAGGGTGCAATGGCGTCGTTGCCATCCAAGGCCGCGGTGATTTCCTCAATCAGCGGGCGGATGTTGTCTTCCTCGTTAAACACGGGCACCACCACCGAAAGGCGCGGGCTGGGGGTTGCTGTTTTCGGCATAAATCAGTCCTGTCAGTTAGGGTCGGCCAATGCCATAGTAGATCAGCCCCGCTTCACGGGCCTGATAGGGGTTCCAGATATTGCGTCCGTCAAATAAAACCGGTTGGCGCAGGTGGTTTTTCAGGGTCTGGAAGTCCACCGACCAGAAGCGTTTCCACTCGGTTACCAGCGCCAGCGCGTCGGCATCCGTGGCAGCGGCGTATTCGTCCTCGCACAGGCTCAGGTTTTCGGTGGGGCCAAAATAATCGGCCACCGCCGCCATGCCTTTGGGGTCGTAGGCTTGCACGCGCGCCCCGGCATCCAGCAGTTGCTTAATCAGCACTAGGCTGGGCGCTTCGCGAATGTCATCGGTATTGGGTTTGAACGTTAGCCCCCATATGGCGATGGTTTTGCCGGCCACATGACCGTTAAAATGGGTTTGTATTTTCTCGAACAGGCGGCTTTTCTGGCGGTTATTAACCGCTTCGACCGCCTTGAGCAGCGCTGCGGGGTGTCCGTTTTCCTGCGCCATGTGGATCAGCGCGCGCACATCCTTGGGAAAACAGGAACCGCCATAACCGGCGCCCGGATAAATGAAATGATAACCAATGCGGGGGTCCGCACCCATGCCCGTGCGGACTTTTTCAATATCCGCCCCCAGCGCCTCGGCCAGATTGGCCATTTCATTCATAAAGCTGATTTTGGTGGCGAGAATGGCATTGGAGGCATACTTGGTCAGCTCCGCGGACGCGGTATCCATCAAAAGCACCTTGTCCCGGGTGCGGTTGAAGGGCTGGTACAGTTCGCGCAGGGTCTCCCGGGTGTTCTCGCGCTTGGCGCCGATAATAATGCGGTCAGGATACATAAAATCCTGCACCGCCGCGCCTTCCTTGAGAAATTCCGGGTTGCTGGCCACATCAAAATCCACCGTTACGCCGCGGGCGTCCAGTTCGCGCTGAATGGTCTCGCGCACGCGCTCGGCCGTGCCCACTGGCACCGTGGACTTGTTCACCACCACAGTGGGTTTTTCCAGCGCCTGGCCAATGTTTTTTGCCACAGTCAGCACATGGGATAAATCCGCCGAGCCGTCTTCGTCCGATGGCGTGCCCACGGCGATAAAAATCACTTCGGCCTGATTGACCACATTGTGTAAATCGGTGGTAAATCGCAGGCGCGCAGCCTGGTTGTTCCGCGCCACGATGCGCTCCAAGCCCGGCTCGTAAATGGGAATATCTCCGGCTTGCAAGCGTTGAATCTTGGCGCTGTCCGTGTCATGGCACATCACCCGATTGCCGACCTCGGCCAGGCACGCGCCGGTCACCAGCCCCACATAGCCGGTACCAATCACACCGACTTTCACCGTCTTGCTCCATGTATTTGTCCTTTTTTCACGCCGATTTATGTCCTCAAGGCCGCTCAAACGCTTAATTTTAGCCGCTGGGCAGTCAATAAGAAACCCAAACCCGAAAAAGCCCGTGCAAAAGCCGCCTGTTTTAGCTTCTGCAAGCCAGTCGTCAGAGCATTTTTATAACGGGGAACTTGCTCTGCCATCACTTGTCCGATATAGTGCGCAATCCCAAACCGATTTCTTCAAAGCCGGCCACATGGCCGCTGTACAGAATTGGGGGTGTACTTGGTTTCGACGTTGGTTACGAAGCTTGAAGGTGCATGCCGAGGTTGAATCTACCTCGTTAAACCGGTTCATTAAATATAGTTGCAAACGACGACAACTACGCTCTAGCCGCTTAATTGGCTAGCTCCCGCTCCAGGCAGCTTGCGGCACTGGAGCCGGGAGTCACAAGCAGCAAGCTCGCCGCCTGTGGGTGTTCAGACCACAGCGGTTAAACCTTACTGAACTGGCCGCCGCCCAGCCCGTTTGCCGGCGTGGCGGCGGTAAGACCAAAAGGCAAAACTAAGCATGTAGAGCCTCAAGCAGAGAACCAACGGACGGGGGTTCGACTCCCCCCACCTCCACCAAACCCCAACCCGCCGCCTGGCGGGTTTTTATTTGGCGGCAAACAACAGCCACTTCCAGCCATCACTCCGCTAGTCGATAAACCTCTGCCTACCGTGACAGAAAAGTATCATTTATGCGAAGATACGGTCTTTCATACCACACAGAATAAGCAATGGGCACAACCAACAACGGCGCCAATCTGGGTTTTGAAAACAAATTATGGGAGATGGCCGACAAGATGCGCGGCCACATGGACGCTTCCGAATACAAGCATGTGGTGCTGGGGCTGATCTTCCTCAAGTACATCTCCGATGCCTTCCAGCACAAGTACGACGAGCTGGTCGCCACGGCGGAGACGGAATACACCGACCCGGAAGACCGCGACGAATACCTCGCTGACAACATCTTCTGGGTGCCGCCGGAGGCCCGCTGGGAACAGATTCAGGCCCAGGCGCCCCAGCCTACCATAGGGGAGGTGATCGACGATGCGATGACAGCCATCGAGCAGGAGAATCCTAGCCTCAAAGGTGTGCTACCCAAAGACTACTCGCGCCCGACGTTGGACAAGACCCGCCTC
>JALSHI010000048.1 GCA_026982315.1 Lysobacterales bacterium | reverse complement strand
GGGTCCTAATGGCGCAGGCAAAACCACCACCTTGTCTATGATAGCCGGTTTGTTATTGCCGGACAGTGGCCGTATCGAACTGGCTGATGGCATGTCACCGGATAACCCTCAGGCCCGTTGGTACCTGGGTTTGGCGCCCCAATCCCTGGCCTTGTATGAGCCATTAAGCGCCCGCGAAAACCTGCGTTTTTTCGGTCGCATGCTGGGCTTGTGCGGCCATCATCTGCGCGTTGCTGTGGATGATGCGCTGGCATTGGCGGAGCTGAGTGAGCGTGCGGATGAGCCGGTTCGGCAGTTTTCCGGCGGCATGAAGCGGCGTTTGAACCTGGCCGTGGCCATGTTGCATAAACCCCGGCTGTTATTGCTGGATGAGCCGACGGTGGGCGTGGATCCCCAATCACGTAATGCCTTGCTGGAGAGCATCCGGTTTTTGCGCGATGCTGGCCACAGTATCGTTTACACCACGCACTACATGGAGGAAGCGCAAAAAATTTGCGACCGCGTGGGCATCATGGATCATGGACGGTTGCTGGCTGAAGGTACGGTGCCAGAGTTAATACGCGCTTATGGTGGTGACTATCTGGTGCGGTTACAGCGAGGGGAAAAAACATCCACGTACCGGCATAGCCATCCCATGGAGTTGTTGACGGATCTGGGCTTTAATCCGGATTTGGATATTGTTGCCATTGAGCCGCCGAATCTGGAAAGCGTGTTCTTACACCTGACCGGTCGGCATTTGAGGGATGAAAAATGAATCAACCGCTACCCGTTAAACCGGAAAAACTGCCAAGCCGTCCACGGCTGTGGTGGGAAGTGGCCAAAAAAGACTGGCTGCTGCTTTCCAGGGACAAAATGTCGTTGTTTTTTACGTTGGTGTTTCCTTTGTTAATGGCCGTATTTTTTGGTACGGCTTTTTCAGGCAGTGGCAGTCCTGCAAAAATCCCCGTTGCCGTGGTGGACAAGGACAACACCAAAGTGTCGGAAGAATGGCTTGCTTCACTGGAAGCGCATGCTGCATTGGCGGTGCGCCGGATGCCGGAAAATCAGGCGCGAGACCAGGTGCGTCGGGGAAAACTGGCTGCAGTGGTGATTGTGCCTGAGGGGTTTGGGCGCGCCATGGCGGGTGTTTTTGACCCTGATATACCGGTGGTGCAATTGGGCATTGATCCAAGCCGAAAAGCCGTTGCTGGCATGCTGGAAGGGGTGCTGATGCAATTGGCGGCGAAAAAAATGCAACAGGCATTCGACCAGCCGGAATCAACCTTGGCGCAATTTGACGAAAACCTGCAACAATGGCGGCACGACCAGCAGGTGCCTCCGGACACGCTGGCGGCTTTGGAAGACTTGCGTCAGTCCCTGGATGTGCTTCTGCGTACAGAGGACTCATTGGGAGATGACAACCAGCAGGCGGAAGCCTTTGCGGGCTTTACCCCGTTGCGGATAGAGCCTTCAACCATTAAAAAGCAAGACAACGGGCCGGCGAACGCCTATACCGTGTCCTTTCCCCAAGGCATGGTTTGGGGTGTGCTGAGTGTGCTGATGGCGTTTGCCCTGTCTATTGCATCGGAAATCAGTCAGGGAACCTTGGGGCGGCTGTTGTCCATGCCGGTGCGCCGCGGGGATGTGCTGGGCGGCAAGGCGTTGGGATGCTTTGTGACCATTGCGGGAACCATGCTCGCCATTTTGTTGGTGGGCGTGATGGTGTTTGATATCAGCATGGCCAGCCCTGGCATATTGGCGTTAGCCATTTTTGCCACAGCCTGGGGGTTTACCGGGCTTATGATGTTGCTGTCCGTGTTTGGCCGTACCGAGAAACAGGCATCGGCGCTGGCCTGGCCGGTGATGATGCTGATGGCCATGTTTGGTGGCGGCATGATTCCAGTCATCGCCATGCCAAAATGGATGGCGGATCTGGGCAATTTCAGCCCGGTAAAGTGGGCCATTATGAGCCTGGAAGGCGGGTTGTGGCGTCAGTTCACGCTGGGTGAAGCCTGGCCCTGGCTGGCTTTGTTGTTGACAATGGGAACCCTCGCTTTTGTCTTGGGCCGTTATTTGTTTCAGCGTAAAGCGGTCTGGTAATTTTTCAGGCGGCCTTTTCGGGCTGGCAGCTTTGGCGAATATATTCGCCCAGCATATAAAACTCTTCTTCGCGGGCACTGCCCTTGCGCCAGGCCAGGCCAATCTGGCGCGCTCCGGCCTCTTTTAACGGGGTGGTTTTGACAGCGGTATTTTCCAGAAAGTGGGAGTTTTCCACTATTTTTGGCAAAAAGGTAATGCCCAAGTCGTTGTCCACCATTTCGATCAGGGTCAACAGGGAGCTGGCCTCAAACCGGCTGACTTTGTCCAGGTGTTTGATATGGCAGGCCGCCAGTGCGTGGTCGCGAAGGCAGTGGCCGTCTTCCAGCAGAATAATGCTTTCGTCTTCCAGGTCGTCAAAGGAGTAATTGTCCGGATCCACCAATTGCGAGCCTTCTCGGGAAGCCAGCAAAAAGGGATCATCAAACAAGGGCATTTGGTCCACCCCCCGCAAGTCATAAGGCATGGCAATCAGAATCAGGTCCAGCTCGCCCTGCATGAGCTTTTCATAGACGCGCTGGGTCTGGTCTTCGCGCAAATACAGTTGCAAATTGGGGTAGTCCTGCATGAGTCTGGGCATGATTTTGGGCAGGACAAATGGCGCAATGGTGGGGATGACGCCCAGTGACAGTTTGCCGCTGAGTGGCTCGGCATTGCCAGCGGCCTTTTCCAGCAGTGTGGTCATGTCTTCCATAACCAGGCGGGCCTGTTGATAGACTTCCCGCCCCAGGTTGGTGATGGTGACCTGTTTATTGGTGCGATCCACCAGTTGGGCATCCAGGGTGCTTTCCAACTCCTTGATGGCTACGCTGAATGCGGATTGGGAGACATGGCAGGCTTCGGCGGCTTTGCCGAAGTGGGCATGTTCGACCAGCGCAATGAAATAGCGCAGCTGCTTGATGGTGGGAAAATTCATAAATCGTCTCCGGCAGTCAGTTTATCGCTATAGTATATCAAAAGACAACAATCATTCGTCCGCGTTTCTTGAATGGTGGTTAAAACCCTTGGTTTCGCGTGCAGAGTCATTGAAAAAGGGAGGTGCTGACCTTAAGCTGGGTATGGTTTTTATTACATGAGCGGGAGAAAGATCATGCGAATGGTGCAGAGAGGTTTCGTGATTTGGCTGCTGGCTGGTTTGGGTGGCTGTGATCAGAACACCATCAGCTCCCATGAGATTCGCCAGCGTATGGATGCCAGCCGGGATGTGGTAAAGGTTTTTGGTAAAACCCTCAAAAGTCATTTACAGCAGGCCATGCAGCAAGGCGGGCCGGTGGCGGCCATTGAAGTGTGCCATGAAAAAGCCCCGGAGATTGCCCGCCAGCTTTCTCAGAAAACCGGCTGGGATATTCACAGAACCAGTCTAAAACCCCGCCGCCAGCCGCCAGATGAATGGGAACGGCAAGTATTGGAAGAATTTGAAAAACGCAAGGCAGCGGGTGAGCCGGTCAAAAAACTGGAGTTTCACCAAATTGTCGAAAAAGACGGGAAACCGGTCTTCCGTTACATGAAGGCCATCGAGACCCAGCCGGTGTGTCTGGTGTGCCATGGCAAGAATGTGGCCCCTGTGGTGGCGGAAAAAATCCGGCAGCTTTACCCCAACGATCAGGCCACCGGCTTTGATGTGGGTGATATACGCGGCGCTTTCAGTGTGATTCAGCCCCTGGATAAGCCGTTTACGCAAGTGTCTGTATCGCTTGAAGACAATTCCTGAAGCATAAAAAGTGTCAGACGATTAAAAAAGCCGGCAAGTACCGGCTTTTTCGTGCTATTTGTGGATTGAGTTAATCCCAGGTCAGTGCCCCTCCGGTCTGGTATTCGGTGACACGGGTTTCAAAGAAGTTTTTCTCTTTACGCAGGTTGGCCTGTTCATCCAGCCATGGCAGGGTGCATTTGGCGCCGGGGAAGGGTTCGTCCAGCCCCAGTTGGCGGGCCCGGCGGTTGGCCATGAACCGGAACTGTTCGCTGTGGTCTTCGGCGTTATAGCCGAGGATGGGCCGTGGCAGCAGGAAGCGGGCATAGGATTTTTCGGCGGCTTCGGCTTCGTCCCACATGTCGCGGATGGCGTCAGGGTCGAGCTGCACGTCATTTTCCACCAGGATGTGTTTGACCACACGGATGCCGAAGGAGGCATGCATAACTTCATCGCGCATGATGTATTGCAGTTGTTCGGCGGTGCCTTTCATCAGCCCCCGGCGTTGCAGGGCGAAGATGGGGGAAAAGCCGTTATAGAACCAGCAGCCCTCGAAGATGGCGGCGAAGAAGATATAGGCCATGACAAAGTTGGCCAGTTCTTTGGGGTCTTCCAGGTCGATGTCCGGGCGCAGAATGCTGTCCAGGCGGCGGTTGGCAATCTGGATTTTGGCGTTGATTTCGGGAATCACCCGGTAGCGGTTGTAGATTTCGCCCTGATCCAGGTTAAGGGATTCGATGCAGTGCTGGTAAGTCCAGGTATGCAGGGCTTCCTCGTAAACCTGCCGGGCCTGGTAGATTTGCAGTTCCGGGGCGCTCATTTTTTCCATGACGGCCAGGCCGATGTTTCGCATGGCCAGGATGTCGGATGTGGTCAGATAGGCCAGCACATTGGTATAGACGTGTTTTTCGTCTTCGGTGAGTTTGTGGTTGAAGTCGTGCAGGTCCTGGCCCATGTTGATGTCGGTGGGCGTCCAGTGGTTTTTGTTGGCGTTGAGAAAGTATTTCCACGCCCAGGGGTACTTGAATGGCGCCAGTTGGTTGATGTCGGTTTTGCCGTTGATGATGCGTTTGTCTTCGGCGCGCACGGGCTCGGCCGCAGCGCCCATGCGTAATCCCTGCGCGGTGGGCGCCTTGATGCGCGAAGCCAATGCGGCTTTGGATACTGTGCTGAGGGGTTCAGCAAGGGATTCGCCGCCAGTATTAATGCGGTTTTCCTGCGTTTTTTTGGGCGCTTGCGCGGCTGTTTCAGCTTTATTTTTCTTCAAGCTGCCAATGGGGTCGTCCCAGTTAAGCATGTCCACATACCTTTTGTTGTTTGTTGATGCGATGTTCCATTTTCACTGAGCTGTTATAGCGCAACTCGGTTTTGGTCTCAAGGCCGGCTTGGTCTTACTGACAGGCTTCACAATCCGGGTCCAGCAGGCTGCAGGCGCTGGGTGCTGCCGAGCCGACAGGCTCGCTGCCGGATACAGCGCTTTTTTCGGGCACGGAGGTTTTTTCCACACCGGTGGCGCCTTTGGAGCGCAGGTAGTAGGTGGTTTTCAAGCCACGCACCCAGGCCAGTTTGTAAAGGTTATCCAGTTTGGTGCCGGAAGGTTCGGCCATATAAAGGTTCAGGGATTGGCCCTGGTCAATCCATTTTTGCCGGCGGCTGGCGGCTTCCACCAGCCAGCGCGGGTCAATTTCAAAGGCGGTCAGATACTTGGCCTTTATTTCGTCCGGAATCCGGTCAATAGCCTGGATAGAGCCGTCATAGTATTTGAGGTCGTTGACCATGACATCATCCCACAGGTTAAGGGCCTTGAGTTCCTGAACCAGATAGGGGTTGACCACGGTAAATTCACCAGAAAGGTTGGATTTGACAAACAGGTTCTGATAAGTGGGCTCCACCGACTGGGACACCCCGCAAATATTGGAAATGGTGGCCGTGGGCGCAATGGCCATGGTGTTGGAGTTACGCATGCCCTGGGTGATGACTTGCTCCCGCAGGCTGTCCCAATCCAGGGTGCGTGACTTGTCCTGCTGCAAATAATCGCCACGTTCTTTTTCCAGCAAGTCAATGGAGTCAATGGGCAAGATGCCTTGCGACCACAAAGAGCCTTTGAAGCTGGGGTAAGAACCGCGCTCGGCGGCCAGGTCGCTGGACGCCTTGATGGCAAAGTAGGACACCGCTTCCATGGAGCGGTCGGCAAATTCCAGCGCCGCTTCGCTGGCATAGGCGATATTTTGTTTGAACAGGGCGTCCTGAAAGCCCATCAGGCCAATGCCGACCGGCCGGTGGCGCAGGTTGGAGCGCCGCGCCTGAGGAACGCTGTAAAAATTATAGTCGATGACATTGTCCAGCATGCGCATGGCGGTGGTGATGGTTTTTTCCAGCTCCGCCAGGTTGAGGCCGTTTTCGTCGGTATGGGCCGGCAGGTTCACCGAACCCAGATTGCAGACGGCGATTTCGTCATCACTGGTGTTCAGGGTGATTTCTGTGCACAAATTGGAGCTGTGCACCACGCCCACATGTTGTTGAGGAGAGCGGATGTTACACGGATCCTTGAAAGTTATCCAGGGGTGCCCGGTCTCAAACAGCGCGCTGAGCATTTTGCGCCACAAGTCCTTGGCTTTCACGGTTTTGAAGTTGCGAATTTCACCACGGGCGGCACAGGCTTCGTATTCTTCATAGCGTTGCTTGAATTTCTGGCCGTAGAGGTCATGCAGATCAGGCGCTTCGTCGGGGGAGAACAAGGTCCAGTCCGCATCTTCGACCACGCGCTCCATGAACAGATCGGGTATCCAGTTGGCGGTGTTCATGTCGTGGGTGCGTCGGCGTTCATCTCCGGTGTTTTTGCGCAGCTCAAGAAACTCGTCGATGTCGATGTGCCAGGTTTCCAGATAGGCGCACATGGCGCCCTTGCGCTTGCCGCCCTGGTTGACGGCCACGGCGGTGTCGTTGGCCACTTTCAGAAACGGCACCACGCCCTGGGATTCGCCGTTGGTGCCCTTGATGCGCGCACCCATGCCGCGCACGCGGGTCCAGTCGTTACCCAGGCCGCCGGCGTATTTGGACAGCATAGCGTCGTCCTTGATGGCGTTGAAGATGCCTTCCAGGTCGTCCGGCACGGTGGTCAGGTAGCAACTGGACAGTTGCGGTCGCAATGTGCCGGAATTAAACAAGGTGGGCGTGGAGCTCATGAATTTGAAGCTTGATAACAGGTTGTAGAACTCAATGGCTTTCTTTTCCCGCTGGACTTCGTTGATGGCCAGGCCCATGGCCACGCGCATGAAAAACGCCTGGGGCAATTCAAAACGCACATTGTCGTGGTGGATAAAATAACGGTCGTAAAGTGTCTGCAAGCCCAAGTAGGTAAAGGTGTGGTCGCGCTCAGGTTTAATGGCTCGAGCCAGGCGGTCCAGGTCAAAACGGGTCAGTTCCTTGTCGATGTGCTCCAGTTCCGCGGCTTTGTGAATATAGGTTTTGAAATAATCGCCGTAGCGTTTTTTCATTTCCTTGTAAGTGGCGCTTTCCGGTCGGCCGTACGTGAAACTCAGGGCCTCGCTGCGCAAACCGTCCAGCAGCAGACGGGCGGTCAGAAGGGAATAGTCCGGATCGCGCTCAATCAGTGTGCGCGCGCTCATAACCAGTGCCGTGCCCACATCTTTCTCGGCCATGCCGTCAAACAGGCTGCGGCGGGCTTGCTCCAGAACCAGGTCGGCATCCACGCCCTTCAGCCCGGCGCAGGCTTCCTTGACCACTGCTTTCAGGCGATCTTCATCCAGGGGCTCACGGTGGCCATCGGCCGTGATGATGCTGATGGTGCTGGGTTTGTCGGGGTTCTGTTTTTTCTCACGAGCTGCGGCGCGCGCCCGCTTTTCGGCCTGTTTGGCGCGGTACAGCACATAGGCGCGGGCCACTTTATGGTGCTCGTTGCGCATCAGCGCCAGTTCCACCTGGTCCTGAATGTCTTCAATATGGATGGTGCCGCCGTCCTCCATGCGCCGGAACAGGGCGTCGACTACTTGCTGGGTCAGGTTGCGGACAGTCTCATGAACCCGGGAAGAAGCGGCGGCTGACCCCCCTTCAACGGCCAGAAAGGCCTTGGTCAAAGCCACGGAAATCTTGGAGGAGTCAAAGGGTGTGATTTTGCCGTTACGGCGAATCACCTGGAACTGCCCCGGCGGTGTGATATTAACCGTCCGGCTGACTTCGTCCAGGGTTTTTGAAAAGCGTTCCTTAGGGCTTTTAATGGTGTCCGAATCTGGCTGCTGCATGATTACTCCGGCGTAAATTGTCTTGTTTCTCAAAGGGTTGTGATGCGCCTGCCTGGTCGTGTTTGACTCGCAATCGGCAGGTGCTTCCCAAAAGGCAAACGTGGTGATGTGTTTCCCTTCTGGTTTGCGGGCTTCAGGGCGTTGTATCAATTATGCCAGACCCAATGGTTGTAAGCCGGCATTGAAAAATAAGGTTATTTTAAGCCCCCGCATCCCGTCTCTCCAGCTCATACTCTAGCATAAAACAGCCATGAAATAGTGACGGTTTTCTCAAAAACCGGCGGGCTTTGATGGGTGAGTTTTTCGGCTGTCAAAACAGCCGGGCAGAGCCGCACACTTGTCTACCAAAGTTAATGTATTGCATGAAATAATGGGCAAAATTCGGCCAAAAGCAGGCTGCGGCTGTGACAAAGGTTAACAAAACAAATGCCTCTGCAGTAATCGGTGAGGGGCGGGCTGGTTATTGGTGTGTGGCCGGATATTAGTGGTGCGGGCTGATATAATGCCCTTTTTCCCACCGGTAACCTTGCCATGAGTGACACCAGCCGCCAGAAACCTGGTCATGAGGGCCGTTCACAGGAGACGGACAACACCTTGTATTTGGTGGATGGTTCATCATATTTGTACCGAGCATTTCATGTGCCTGCCTTGCAGCGTCTGCGTAATGCCCAGGGGCAGCCCACCGGCGCCCTGTATGGTGTCATCAATATGATAAAAAGCCTGCTGGAGACAGAAAAACCGCATCACATGGCGGTGGTTTTCGATGCGCCTGGGAAAAACTTTCGCCACGAACTGTTTGCTGACTACAAAGCCAATCGGCCGCCCATGCCCGAGGAACTGAAATCCCAGATAGCGCCGCTGAAGGCGTTTATTCGCGCCATGGGCATCCCTTTGATTGAAGAACCTGACGTGGAAGCCGATGATGTGATCGGAACCCTGGCCCGGGTTGCCAGCGAGCAGGGCATGTCAGTGGTGGTGTCCACAGGTGACAAGGACATGGCCCAGTTGGTGAATGATCAGGTCAGCCTGGTGAACACCATGAGCGGCACCACCATGGACGCCATGGGTGTGGAGGAAAAGTTTGGCGTCAAACCGGATCAGGTTGTGGATTTTCTGACCCTGACCGGTGACAAGTCCGACAATATTCCCGGGGTTCCCGGAGTCGGCGCCAAAACGGCCGCCAAATGGCTGAAGAAATATGACACTCTGGACGAATTGCTGGCTCACGCCGATGATATCAAGGGGAAAGTGGGCGAGGCCCTGCGGGCCCATGCCGAGCAGTTGCCCCTGAGCCGTGAGTTGGTCACCATTCGCACCAACCTGGACCTGGATATCGACCCGCACAGCCTGGTTATCACAGATGGCGACCCGGAAACCCAGGAGGCCATGATTGAGCGTTACGGCATGTTTTCCCTGCGTAAAGACAATTCTCCGCCACCGCCACCGGTGGAGTACGTCACCATTCAGGACGAAGAGACTCTGGACGAATGGTTGTCTGCAGCCAAAAAACACGGGGTATTGTCTCTGGATCTGGAAACCACCAGCCTGGACCCCATGCAGGCAGAAGTGGTGGGTTTTTCTTTGGCCTATGAGCCAGGAAAAGCGGCTTATATTCCCGTGGGGCACATCACTGACGAAAAACAGCTGCCTGCGGAACTGGTGCAGAAAAAAATACTGGCGGTGGCCAATGATCCGTCGGTCCAGCTTATCGGCCAGCATTTCAAATATGACATGAATGTATTGGCGAGTAATGGCGCATCTGTACGGGCGCCGGACTTCGATACCATGCTGGAGTCCTACGTACTCAATCCCAGCACCACGCGCCATGATATGGATTCTCTGGCTCGCCACTATCTCAATCGCGAGACCATCAAATACGAGGACATTTGTGGCAAGGGTGCCAAACAAATCTGTTTTTCCCAGTTGCCCTTGGACAAAGCCACAGCCTATGCGGCTGAAGATGCGGATGTGACCTTACAGCTCCACCAGACATTGTGGGACAAGCTCAAGCGCACCGAGGGTCAGAAGCGGGTTTTCGAGACCATCGAAATGCCTCTGGTGCCGATACTGGCGCATATGGAGCGAACCGGGGTGCTGATTGACAAGCAGGAGTTGCAACGCCAGTCTGGCGAGCTGGCGGAAAAAATGCAGCAATTGGAAAAAAGGGCCTGGGAAGTGGCTGGTCATCCGTTCAATCTCAATTCCACCAAACAAATCAAACAGGTGTTGTTTGAAGAAATGGGTTTGCCGGTCCTGCGGAAGACCCCCAAAGGCCAGCCTTCCACGGCCGAAGATGTGCTGGAAGAGCTGGCCGGGGAATATGAGCTGCCCCGGTTGATTCTGCAATATCGTTCACTGGCCAAGCTCAAGTCCACTTACCTGGACAAGCTGCCTGAACAAATCAACCCGAAAACCGGCCGGGTGCACACCCAATATCACCAGGCCAATACCAGTACCGGGCGTTTGTCCTCATCCAATCCCAATTTGCAGAATATTCCCATTCGGACACCGGAAGGAAACCGCATTCGCAGGGCCTTTATTGCCTCACCGGGGAATAAAATCGCCGCGGCGGATTACTCCCAGATTGAATTGCGCATCATGGCGCATCTGTCAGGGGACGAGAATCTGCTGGACGCTTTCGCCAAGGGTCAGGACGTGCATGCGCGCACGGCGTCGGAAGTTTTTGGTGTCCCCATCGAGGCGGTGACGCCAGATCAACGGCGTGCCGCCAAAGCGATTAATTTTGGCCTGATGTATGGCATGAGCGCCTTTGGTCTGGCCAAACAACTGGGCATTGGCCGTGAAGAGGCTCAGGCCTATATGGACAAGTATTTCGCCAAGTACCCCAAAGTTTTCGAATTTATCGAGGGCTTGCGAAGCAAGGCCCGCAAACAGGGTTACCTGGACACCATTTTCGGGCGGAGAATTTATTTTCCCGATATTAACAGCCGCAACCGGCGAGTGCAGGCGGCTGCGGAGCGGGCGGCCATTAATGCGCCCCTGCAAGGATCGGCGGCGGACATTATCAAACGCGCCATGATCCAGGTGGACAAAGCCTTGCGTGAGCAACACCCGGATGTCAAAACCATTATGCAGGTTCACGATGAGCTGGTTTTTGAAGTGCCCGGGGACAAGGTAGAGACTGTTGGCGCGATCATCACCCGTGAAATGGAAAATGCCGCCAGCCTCAAGGTGCCCTTAAAAGTGGATCTGGGTGTGGGTGATAATTGGCAGGAAGCCCATTGAGTCTTGTTCCTGTATTCTTAAAATGATTTCTTTTTGCTTAAGCGAGTCTTTAACCCATGTACGATATTTTTAAACACACCCACCTGAGCCTAATCACGCTGAGCATTATTCTGTTTGTGTGGCGGTTTTTGATGCACAAGCTGCGTCGTCGCCGGCCGGGGCGCTTTTTGCGTGTGGCGCCGCATGTGATTGATACGTTACTGCTGTTAACCGGCATATTGTTGATTGTCCTGAGTGGCGCCTATCCCTGGCGAGTAAGCTGGACAATGGCGAAGTTGTTGGCTGTGCTGGTGTACATTGCGCTGGGGCTGGTGGCCATGAAAAGCCGTGGGCCGGTGAGTGTGCTGGCTTTTGTTCTGGCCACCCTGGTATTCGCTTATATGGTGCTGGTGGCCATTAGCAAGTCGCCAGCGCCCTGGGGCTGATGCCCCGGGATTTGTCTTCACAATTTGTGGAGGCGGCATACAGTGGAGGCGGCATACAACGGTTCTCATCGACTGTTTTTTGCCCTATGTCCGCCGGTGCGGGTGCGGGCGGCAATCGACAGGTTTTTACGGCAAAATCCGGCCAGGCATGCACGGCCGGTTCCTGTTGCCAACTGGCACATGACATTATTGTTTATCGGCCCGGTTTCGACGCCGGTGTGTGAGCGTCTGGCGCGTTGGCCGTTCCCGCAATCACCTGCTTTTGACCTGATACTGGACCGCTGTGGCCACTGGTCCTGTCCCCAGGTGGGGTGGTTGGCGCCATCGCATTCACCACCGGCCTTGCTGGCATTGCGTCAGCAGGTGGCCACGGCCGTGACCGCTGTGGGCTTGAAAACTGAAACCCGCCCTTATCGTCCCCATGTCACGGTGTGGCGAAAGCTGCGCCAGCCGTGGCATTGTCAACATCCCCCTGACATTCTTTGGCCGGTGTCCCGGTGGCATCTGGTTCGCTCTGTATCCTGCTCCGGGGGCGTCCGGTATGAGTCCGTGGCCTGCTGGCCTCTGGCCCAAAGGCCGTGAAATATTGTCTCAGTTCAAGTGGGGTTCAGTTTTTTCGCATATGATGGGGCTGAATGAGTCTTAACCTAAAGGAGGGGACATGTACGCTTCACCAGAAAACAAGGGCTTTCCGCAGTCCACAGTAAAACACGGCTTGCCCATGGCGAGAATATTGTTGATTGTGCTGGTTGTGGCGGGACAGGCGGCTTTTCATTCTGCCTGGGCCGACGACAAGAGGAATCAGCCATATTCAGACCAGCCATCTCAGCAGCTAAAGGCAAAAAAGCCAGGGCGGGAAATCCAGCAGAAAGCCGCGGTTCCCATGAGCAAACAGGCCCGGGAAACGCTTGATAAGACCTATGCTGACAAATATCACTATCGGGCCGATGAAACACGCCTGCTGCGCTGTCAGTCGCGTTATGGCCGCCGACAATTTTGTCCGGCAGATACCCGGTTTGGGGTCAGTCTGGAACGCCAGTTAAGCCGGGCCAGTTGCGCGGGTAATTGGGGCTATGACGAGCGAGGCATTTGGGTTCGCAATGGCTGCGCGGCGGATTTTTCCATCAACCGTGACTGGAATACCGGCGCAGACTGGAGCGGTAACCTGATTCGCTGTGAATCTGAAGGCTATCGCCAGCGCTATTGTCCGGCCCAGCTGGGCGGGCGGGATGTGATTTTGGTACGTCAACTGAGTCGTTCCCCCTGTGATGGTCACTGGGGATACGATCGCAATGGTATCTGGGTCAGTGAGGGATGCCGGGCGGAATTTGCCCTGGATGACCGCTATTACCGGGGCGATAACCGGTTGTTATGCAGCTCCGAGCGTCACCGGTTCAAACGTTGTCCGGCAGATACGCGCTGGGGCGTGGAGTTTGTGCGGCAATTGTCCCGGGCGTCGTGCCGGGGTAATTGGGGCTATGACCAGTATGGCGTTTGGGTGGATAATGGCTGCCGGGCAGAGTTCAGCGTTACGCCGCCTCCACCACCACCGCCGCTGGTTGAGGATAATCCTTATCCGGATCGTATCCGTTGTTCTTCCCGCAAGGGGCGTTACAAGCTGTGTCCGGTGGATACCGGGGACGGTGTGGAATTGCTCAAGCAACATTCCCGCGCCACCTGCCGGGGCAACTGGGGATACAACGATCAGGGCGTGTGGGTCGATAATGGCTGCCGCGCCACTTTCCGCATCGTGCGCCGTCATCAGGGTCATTCTCCGCCTTATGGCAACCGGCCTTACACCAATCCTCGCCCGGGGGCTGGCTATGACCC
>JALSHI010000047.1 GCA_026982315.1 Lysobacterales bacterium | reverse complement strand
TCGCGGGGATGACGGGGATGACGGGGATGACGGGGATGACGGGGATGGGGCTTTCCTTCTCCGTTATTCCGGAGAATCCTTTTCTCTTGTCATTGTGATGAGTATTTTTCTTTTCGTCATTCCGGGTGGGTGTTTTTTCTCCGTTATTCCGGGCGATATTTTCCTCTTCGTCATTCCGGGCGAGCGAAGCAAGACCCGGAATCCAGTAGCCGGCGGGATGGCTGGGCGTTAATGGCCGGGGGACGGCTCTTGGTGGCTGATGGCGAGGGTTTGGCCGCTGTGGCTGGCGCGTTTGTGGTAGTCCAGGGCGGTTTGAGGGTCGCCATGGTTTTCGTGCCAGTCGGCCAGGGCCAGCAATACCTGCCGGTCGGTGCCCAGTTGGGCGGCTTTTTCGAGGTTTTCGCGGGATTTTTCGGCGTTACCCTGTTGCATCCAGGCCAAGCCGAGGGTTTTGTACAGGGTGGCGCTGTCGGGGTGTTTTTTCAGCCATTTTTGGGCTTGGGCAATGGCGTAGGCGGGTTTTTGCAGGGCCAATTCCGACCAGGTGTCCAGCGGGTTGTCCGGGGTGTCGGGGTTATCTGGCCAGTGCTTTTTGAGGTGTTTTTCCAAGGCGCTGATGGCTTCTTTCCACAGGCCCAGCCGGGCCGCTGAACGGGCGAAAGCGCTGATGTTTTGTGGCTGTTCTTTTTCGTGTTTGCTGGTTTGTGACCAGGTTTTGAGCAGGGCATACTGGTCTTGCGGCTTAAGCAGGGCGTTGTGCAGGCTTTGGCCGGCCAGTTGTTGAGCCTGGGCGTCGGTGAGCAGTCCCAGCCGGCGGGCGCGGGGCAGATATTGACGGAGTGTGGCCCATTGTCTGGTATGTCGGGTGGCTTGCAGCAGCAAGGACAGCGCGCGCGGGTTGTTGGGATAGCTCTTGAGGATGCGTTCCAGCAGCGCCAGGGCCCGGTCGTTTTGGCCGCTTTTGAGCCACAGCTCGGCCCGGGAGAGGTCAACAGTCAGGGGATTGTCGATGTGCTTTTCGGCCAAGTCGAGATATTTTTCGGCTTGCTGGATATGGTTTTGCGCCCATGCCGCGCGGGCGGCGGCCATGTAGGATAGCTCCGGGGTGGGGCTGGTTTTGGCGCTGGCGGCCAGGAGTTTTTCGGCTTTGGGCCAGCGGCCTTCGGACAGGGCCAGCAGGCCTGTACTGAACTGGGTGCGCCCGCGCCGGTGGGCCAGGCCACGGGCGGCGCGGCGCGGCACGCGAATAATCCAGACAATCAGCCAGAAGGCGGCGATGGCCAGCAATAGCAAACCCAGGGCCACCAGGACGCGCATTTCGATTTGGTAACCGCCCAGGCGCAACACCAATACACCCGGGTCGGCCATGAGGGTGGGTGTCAGCCAGGCGGCTGTGGCCACCAGTGCAATGGCGACAATCAGGCTCAGAATCTTTTTCATGGTGCGGTGGTCTCGGTGGCGTTGTGCGGTTCAATGGCCGTGGCCGCTGGTGTGTCCAGTTGTTGTTTTATCTGTTGCTGAATGCCGTGTAGGTCGGGCCAGTGAGGACGGATATTCGTTTGCATCAATGCTTCGAGCCGGCTGGCGACGGCTGCCAGTTCCGGCTGGTTTTTGGCCACTGGCGACAGGTTGTCGATAGCCCGACCAAGGGCTTTTTGCCAGGTGTTCTGGTCGCCATGCTGGCGGGCCAGCGCGGCGGTGTTGAGGGCATCCAGCACGGTGCGTTTGAGGTGTTCTTCTTCGGCCAGGGTCATGGCGCGGTTGTCAGTTTGGTCGATTTTTTTGACGATGACAAGCCGTTCCAACCAGCTTGTGCCGGTTTTTTCCGTGCTGGCTGTTGTGGCCGGTTGCCAATGCCAGTTGGAAATGTTGCGCATGGCTTCAGTCAGTGCGGGGGTGATGGTGTCGGGTTGCTGTTGCCGGGCGCTGATCTGCTCACGCGACTGCTTGAGTTGCTGGATGATGGTTTCACTGTCCGGGACGGCGTTTAATTGTTCAATGGCCTGTTGCAAGGCCCAGTCGGCTGCCTGGGGTCGGTGCTGGACGGCCAGCGCCAGTTGGGCGTTTTCTACGGCATTGAGCGCCTGCTGCAGGCGCAGTTGAGCCATCAGCTTGTGGGTGCTTTGAGTCTCGGCCGGTGTTATCAGGGGTGGGACTGATGCTTGTTGCAGTTGTTGCTGCATTTGTTGCAGTTGGCGGTGGGTGTCTGCCTGTGATTCGGCCAGGGTTTTTTGCAAATCGGCAATATGGCTGTGCGCCTGTTGCAGTTGTTCCTGCAGGGTATTGAGCTGGTTTTGCAGTGCTTCAAGTGCGGGGCTGGTTGTGGCGTCAGTGGCCGGTTCGGCCAGTTGCGCTGTTTGCAGGCTGTCGATTTGGGCTTTTACCGGGGCTATGGCGCTTTCGGCGGCTTGCCGGGCGAGGGTGGGGAGTTCCTGACGCAGGGAATCCAGACGCTTCTCCAGTGCCTGCAGGTCGGCCGGTTTGACTTGTGTGGTGGTTTGTGGCGGCCAGTGCCAGCCGTTCTGGTGCTGGTACCAGTAGCCCAGTCCGGCCAGGGCGGTGGCGCCAAACAAAAAGCCCAGCCAGCCGGCCACAGAGCGTTTTTTAATGATACGCACCTCAGTTGTATGCTCGCCGGGTTCGTTGGCAGTGGTCATCACCGGCTGAAAATCATTGTCCACCGGGGTGTCGCTGGTATTGTCTCCGGTTTCTCGGCTCAAGCGTTCGACTTTTTCCGCGAAGCCTTCGCCGTTTTTGGTATGTGTGTCATTGTTTTTTTTGCTGCTCATGGCTGCCACTGATTTCGGAAGGTGGACATTATTTTACACCACGGCGCGGCTATGGTTGTGGCCATTATGTGGCGATGTGCATTTGCTGCATTTGTTCACAAAAGCATCAGTGCCGGCCAGTCACCGGCTGGCCTTGGCCATCGGGCTTTCGCCGCCGGGAATGGTGCTGACTATCAGGCCGCACCCCTGGCGGCGAAAGTCGCCACAGGCGGCGTTGGTGTGGCCGTTTTGCACCGCGTGCACGCCGCCAAAATATAGACTGGGCTGTGGCCACAGGCGGTGGGTGGGAAAGGCTTTCTGGAGTTGGGCAATGGCTTCCTGTGGCCAGCCAGCCTCGATATCCAGCATGCCGTTTTCGTAATGCAGCCGCGGATGGCTGACGGCGAAATTCAACGGCTTGCCAGCCCCGGGTGAGTGGTCATTGGCGGCCATGGCATGCCAGATGACCTGAAAAATAGCGGTTTTGATGCGGTTGGAACCGCCAGAGCCCAGGGCGTAGCGGTGTCCGTTGGCGCTGTGCAAGACGGTGGGCGCCATCATGGAGCCCATACGGGAATCAGGCGACCAGTCAAAAAAGCCACCGGGGTTGATGTCTTCTTCACCCAGAAAATTGTTGAGCATAAAGCCATAAGGTGCGATGAGCTGGGCGTTGCCTTCGCCGTTGGACACGGTCAATGCGGCCAGGTTGCCATTGGCATCGAACACCGATATGTGCGTGGTGCCTGCACGGCTGGCGGTCAGTTTCAGGCGGTCGGCTTCGCGCATGGCCGCGGCCAGACGTAATGGCAGTGGCGCTTTGTGTGCGTGCGCATGCTGCAACTGGGCGATAATCAGGCGGCCGCCGGTGGAAGGCGGCGGATTGGTCAATACGCGGTAACCGGGAAATTCCTCAATCAGCGGCTGGCGGTGGGTGGCTGTATAGTCGCGCAGGTCTTCGGCCTGTAGCAGCCCGCCTGTGCCCTGGGCGGCAAGAATGGCCTGGGCTACCGGGCCGCGATAGAACCAGTCATGCCCCTTGTCATGGCCCAGCGCCGCCAGCGTTTCCAGAAAATCCGCCAGCGCCGGATTTTTTATGCGGCCGTTTTTGTCCGGTTGGAAAATGGCCTGAACGTGCGGATTATGCTGCACGATGGGCGTGAGTATCTGCGCCACCTGGCGTTGACTGACTTCCAGTTGGATGCCATTGCGGGCCGCGTCAATGGCCTCGGCCAACAATTCGGCCAGCGGGCGGCTGGCATATTTGCGGTGAATCGCCAGCAATCCGGCGATGGCTCCAGGCACGGCCGCGGCGGCCGCGCCAATGTGGAACTCCTGGGTGGCGCCACCAAAATCGCCATGAATGGGATAAAAATCCAGGGTTTCGGTGCTGTCAGGCCGGTTTTTTGGCGTCTGGGCGAAAAAATCCAGTACGTCGGGCACGCCTGTGGTGGGGTCGGACAACAGATAGCCGCCCCCGCCGGGGGAGGCCAACAAGGGCTCGGCGACAAAGGCCATGGCCAGTGCGGCAATGGCCGCATCCCAGGCATTGCCGCCTGTTTCCAGAATATGCAAACCGGCGGCGCTGGTGTGGCGGCTACCGGTGGCAATGCCGAAAACCGCGGGTGCAGAGGCAGTTGCGTTCATGGAAAAGGAACCTGATGTGTGTCAAATGGTGACTGTAGCGGCTGGCACCGGTATGGCATTGGGCGATTATACCTGAGATAATTGGCCGGTTATTCCATATTATGCGGCATTTCTGGCGCGGCCAGATACCCTTTCTTTTGTTTTTCGGAGTTGCCATGAGCACCAGTCACGAACTTTTTGAGCAGGCCCGGCGGGTTATTCCCGGCGGGGTTAATTCGCCTGTGCGCGCGTTTCGCGGCGTGGGCGGCGAGCCGGTTTTTATTGAAAAAGCCAAAGGCCCGTATTTGTGGGATGTGGACGGCCGTCAATACGTGGATTATGTGGGCAGTTGGGGACCGATGATCGCCGGCCATGCCAATCCGCGTGTTCAGGCGGCGGTGCATCAGGCGGTGGATAACGGTTTGAGCTTTGGCACGCCGGCCCCCGGCGAGGTGACGCTGGCGGAAAAAATCTGCCAGATGGTGCCCTCGCTGGACATGGTACGCATGGTCAACTCCGGCACCGAAGCCACCATGAGCGCCATTCGCCTGGCGCGGGGCTATACCGGCCGTGACAAGATTCTCAAGTTTGAAGGTTGTTATCATGGCCATGCGGATTCGTTTCTGGTCAAGGCCGGTTCTGGCGTGTTGACCCTGGGCATTCCCGGCTCGCCGGGAGTGCCTGCGGCTGTGGCCGATTTGACCATTACCGTCCCCTACAATGATCCTGAGGCCGTGAGCGAGGTCATGGCTGCCGAAGGAGACAAGATTGCCGCGGTGATTGTGGAGCCGGTGGCCGGAAATATGAACATGATTAAGCCGCAGCCAGGGTATTTGCAGCATTTGCGCGATGTGTGCGACAAACACGGTGCGGTGCTGATTTTTGACGAGGTGATGACTGGCTTTCGCGTGGCCCGTGGCGGCGCGCAGGCGTTGTACGGCGTAACACCGGATTTAAGCACCTTCGGCAAGGTGATAGGCGGCGGTTTGCCGGTGGGGGCCTTTGGTGGCCGACGCGAGATTATGGAATATATCGCCCCGGTGGGTCCGGTCTATCAGGCCGGAACCCTGTCGGGCAATCCGGTGGCCATGGCCGCCGGTAGCGCCATGCTGGATATCATTGCCGAACCCGGGTTTTACGAAGGGTTGCAGCAGCATGCCCAGGCGCTGGTTGACGGCTTGAGCGCCGCGGCGGACCGGGCCGGCGTGCCTTTTCACGGTGAGGTGGCCGGGGGCATGTTTGGCTTGTTTTTTTGTGACCAGCCGGTGCGTAATTTTAGTGACCTGGCCGCCTGTGATGAGGCGGCCTTCAAACGGTTCTTTCACTTGATGCTACAGCGGGGCGTGTATCTGGCACCGTCGGCCTATGAGGCCGGGTTTGTGTCCAGCACCCACGATGAAAACACCCTGGCGCATACGCTCGAGGCTGCCAACGAGGCCTTTGCCGCCTTGTAGTCGGGTGGATTGACACAGGAACAACAGGGAATGGAAGCAGAATGGTTACAGGCGCTGGTTGGCTGGGTGCAAACGCACCCGGGGTGGGCCGGCGCGCTGATTTTTCTGGTGGCCTTTGGCGAGTCGCTGTTGCTGGTGGGTATTTTGCTACCCGGTGCGGCGATTTTGTTTGGGCTGGGCACGCTGGTGGGGCTGGGCGTGCTGGATTTTTCCACCGCCTGGCTATGGTCCACCCTGGGTGCCATCGCCGGTGATGGTTTGAGTTTCTGGATTGGGCATCACTATCATGAGCGCTTGTTGTCCATGTGGCCGGTCAACCGTTTTCCCAAGCTGATTGCCCAGGGACGTGAGTTTTTTCGGAAATACGGCGCCATGAGCGTTTTTCTGGGGCGTTTTGTGGGGCCGGTGCGGCCTATTATTCCCGCCATTGCCGGCATGATGGATATGCCGGTCAAACGCTATGTCATCGTCAATATCATCGCCAGCATTCTCTGGGCGCCGGTGTATATTCTCCCCGGCGTGTTGGTGAGCCAGTCTCTGGTGGCCACCGCACAGGTGGCCGGCAAACTCGCCATTCTGGCTGCGGCTTTGGCCGTGATAGTCTGGCTTGCCTGGTGGTTGATTGCCCATGTGTATCGCTGGGTGATTCCTGTGACTTACCGCTGGCTTTCGCGCACTTTGCTTTGGAGTCAACGGCACCCGTTACTGGGTAAGGTGACAGCGGCGCTGGTGGACCCGCGCAAACCGGAATCCGGCTCTTTGGCGGCTTTGGCGGTGGGGTTGCTGTTACTGACGGTGTTATCGACCTGGGCCTTGTTGAATAATACGACACTGGTGCAGTGGAATCAGCAGCTGTCGGCTTTCTTGCAGGCCTTTCATACGCCATGGACGGTGCCGCCGATGAAAATTCTGCTGTCTTTGGGGCATGATGCGGCCATAATCGCGCCATTTTTTGCCGTACTGGGCTGGTTGTTGTACCGCAGGCGCGTTATCGCCGCCTGGCACTGGCTGGCCGCTGGCGTGTTTGGCTGGTTGTTGGCCATTGTGGTGTCCTACCGGGGGGCGTCGCAGGCGGTATTCTGGGGCTTTCAGCACCTGGCCTGGCTGACGACGGTCCTGGCTTTTCTGGCTGTACTGGTTTCCGGCGCATTACCGGCGCGTTTGCGCAGTTGGCCGTATGTGTTGGCGGCCATTGAAGTGTCGTTGGTGGCTTTTGCCCAGTTGTTTTTTCAGCAGTTGTCGCTGGGCCAGGTGGTCATTTCCGTGCTGATTGGCAGCTTGTGGGCGTTTGTGGTGGGTGTGGCTTACCGCACGCGTAACCGGCGTCAGTTTTGGGGTTTGCCTATCAGCATCATTTTTTACAGTGTGCATCTGGCCATGGCCAGTCTCATCTGGTTAAGTACGCAGCAGGAAAGCTTTGATGAAGCGCCTTTACCAGTGCAAACCATAAGCACAGAGGCGTGGCTGCACGGACAGCAGCCCTGGAAGCGGCAGCGGCGCGACTGGATGAACCGGACCCGCGAAAACTTGAACATCCATTACGCCGGTGATGTGGATGTGCTTCGCCAGACGCTGGAACAGTCTGGCTGGCAATCGGTGCCGGTGCGTACCTGGGACGGTTTGTTGCAGGCATTGTCGGTAAAGGGTTCAGCCGCGGCGGGCAGTGACTTGCCCGTGCTGGCCAGTACAAACCACGGTCATGTGGAAGCTTTGCTAATGAAAAAACCACTGGCGGACGGACGTTGGCAGGTCCTGCACCTGTGGCCGGATGACGCCCGCTTGCGCCACGGTGGCTGGCCGGTTTTTTCCGGCGAAGTCCTGCTGCATCGCCCCGTGAATGTCTGGAAACTGTTCCGGTTTTTGGGAGTGGAAAGTCCGCAACCACTGCCGGTGGAGGTTCTGGATACGGCGTTGAAGCCGTCAGACCGCCTCAAGCGGCTGCACACTCCGTCAGGCGACGATGATGCTTATTGGCAGCAGGTGCGGGCTGGCAAGGTTCCGTCAGCGGCTAAAACCGAAATGGTGGACGGCCACGCCAATACTGAATCATCAAAAAGCCGGTAAGCATGCCACCCAGATGGGCGAAATGGGCAATGCCGGCGCTGCCATAGCCGGAAAAACTGGACCATAAAACCAACAGGGCGTAAATCATCACGAAATACTTGGCCTTGATGGGCACCGGCGGAATCAGCAACAAAATGCGTTGCTCCGGCCACATCATGCCAAAAGCCAGCAACAAGCCGTACACCGCGCCGGAAATGCCGATAGTGGGAATGGGCAGGCCGCTGCCCAGCCAGGCGGTCAGCAGCAAATGGGTGACGGCCGCGCCGATGATGCAAGCCAGCACATAGGTGGCGTAGCGGCGCGAACCCCAGTATTGCTCCAGTGGCGTGCCAAACATCCAGATGGCGAAGGCGTTAAACAGCAAGTGGGTGAAGTTGGCATGCACAAAGGCATAGGTAATCAGTTGCCAGGGGCGTAAAAACGGCGTGCCCACCGGCCACAGGGCGAAATTTTTAATCACAAAGTTCCAGTTGATTTGTTGCGCCAAATACACCGCAACCATGCCAAACAGCAGGTTACGGGTAACCGGCGGGATTCGGGCAATAAAATCCATCAAGGGGTTTTGATTGGGGTAAGCCATATGGGGCTCTCCTGGGTTCTGTGAGGTTTGAGGCGTATTATGCCATCAGTTGGTGTCTTGCATTATCCCTTATTGGGATCAAAATAGTCCACCAGGGTGGCCGGTAAAACCAGTTGATCGTCTTTCCATTCAGTATCGGTGACAGCGCAGGCGCCGGTATGCATATGTATGGTTTTTCCGGTGAGAATGGCCAGCAGTTGGCTCATGGCCGGATTATGGCCAATGGCGATCAGGGCCGCAACGGGGACGTTGTGCAGGAACGCCGGAATTTTTTTCAGCCACAGACCGGGCGTGGCGCCGTACAGTTCGCAGTCCGTATGGATGAAAGATCTGTCAATGTGGCACTCCTGGGCCAGGATATCGGCGCTTTCCCGGGTGCGGAGGGTGTCGGAGCTGAGAATGGCGATGCCGCTGTTTGGTAAATATGGTTTTAAATGCCGGGCTGTGCGCCGTATGGCCTCGCGGCCAGCGGTAGACAAGGGCCGGAGAAAGTCGCTGCTGCCTTCAAATGTGGCGTGGCCATGGCGAAGTAATATCAATTTGTGGCGCATGCGCATTTTGCCTCATAAAAAGCACACCCATCCCCTAGCCCCGGTTTCTATTATAGGGTTTTGCTGCGCGCTTTGGCCATACTTTAAGCCGCCAGGGCAAGTCAAAAAGAAAAAGACCACTCTGTAAATGCGCAAGGGAGTGGTCTGGTGGCCAATACGGGCCGTAATGCGTCACATTTCAGGTTTTCCGGCGACGCATTACGGCAACCAGTGCGGGCTAGTGACTGAAAATGGCCTTGAAAAGATAGAAAAATACAATAGACAAGGCAGCCCCGGCGGGAATGGTGACCAGCCAGGAGGTAAAAATGCCACGCACCACGTTCATGTTGATGGCGCTGAGACCGCGGGCCATGCCCACGCCCAGCACTGCGCCCACCAGCGTATGAGTGGTGGAAATGGGCATGCCGGTGGCCGAAGCCACCACAATGGTGGAGCTGGCCGCCAGCTCCGCGGCAAAGCCGCGACTGGGGGTTAAATGGGTGATTTTTTCGCCCACTGTGGCAATCACTCGTCGGCCGTAAGTGGCCAAACCGATGACAATGCCAATACCGCCCAAGAGCAATACCCAGCTTTCCAGCGGGGCCTTGGAGCCTACCAGGCCGGTTTTGGCGGTGGAAACCACGGCCGCGACCGGGCCCACGGCGTTGGCCACATCGTTGGAGCCATGGGCAAAGGCCAGGCCGCTGGCGGTGACAATCATCAGGACAGCAAAGACTTTTTCCACCGTGTAGAAATGAAAATCCTTGTCCTTGTCTGGGTCCGGCTTGATACGGGCAATCACCACAGCGCCGATAATGGCCACCAGCGCACCAATGACGGAGGCATAGAGATAGGCTTCGTTGTTGCTGATATGCAGCCCCACATGTTTGAGGCCCTTTTTAATGGTGACCAGGGTCAAAATAAAAGCGGTGAAGAACATATACATGGGCACCCATTTCTTGGCTTTGGCCAGTGGGTCTTTCTGCCGCAAAATCAGGTATTGCACGCTTTGAAAAATCAAAAAGGCGATAATGCCGGAAGTTAGTGGTGAAATCACCCAGGACATCACGATTTTGCCCACTTTTTCCCAGTGCACCGCCTCCATACCCAGGCCCACGGCGGCAAAACCCACCACCGCGCCGACGATGGAGTGGGTGGTGGATACCGGCCAGCCTTTTTTGGAGGCGATGAGCAGCCACAGCCCCGCGGCCAGCAACGAAGCCAGCATGCCGAAAATCAGCAACTCCGGCGTGCCCGCCAGACTGTCGGCATCGACAATGCCTTTGCGAATTGTGGATGTCACCTCTCCACCGGCCAGTACCGCACCGGCAAACTCAAAAATGGCGGCAATCAGAATGGCTTGCTTGATGGTCAAGGCTTTTGAGCCCACAGAAGTGGCCATGGCGTTGGCCACGTCGTTGGCGCCAATGCCCCAGGCCATGAACAGGCCGAAAATGCCGGCCAGAATCAAGTAAATGGTTTGATATTCCATAATTGCTTATCCTGAAGTGAAACGATAAAAACGGGGTTTATTTGGCCAGTAACAGTTCCAGCCGGCGGCCGACACGTTCGGCCATGTCGGCAATACCGCCGGTTTTTTCGATAACAATATACAAAAACATCACGTGAACCGGTGGCAGGTCGTCCTCGATGGCGAACAGTTTGTGCCGGATTTGGGATTGCAGGCGATCGGTTTTGCTCTCGGTTTCATCCAGTGTGCGAATCATTTTCTCCACCAGTTCCACTTCAGCGCCACGAAAACCGGTTTCATACAGTTCATCCAGTTCGTTGACGCTTTGAACCGCCTGATCCACCGCCTGAATGCACAGGTCAACAAAGCGCTCATGGTCATCCCTGATGACATCAGGGAACCGCATTTTTCGGCCCACAATAATGCCGGAGACATCCCGTGTGATATTGGCGATTTTATCTTGCACCAATACCAGCTCCAGCAAATCCTGGCGAGGAACCGGCATAAACAGGCTTTTGGGCAGGTTAGAACGAATCTGGAATTTGAGGCGGTCGGCTTCGTTTTCCAAAGAGGCGATTGTTTCATGAATCTTTTCGGCTGTATCCCAGTCGCCGGCATTGGCCGCCCGGACCAGTTTGGGCAACTGACAGGCACACTGGTAAACCGTTTTGATATGCTCTTGCAATGGGGCCACCGGACTGCGGCCCAGCAACTCGGTAATCAGGGTTTTCACGGTGTTATCCTCCTGGCAGGTATCAATGGGTTGCGCGTATTCTAAACCATTTATGGCGGGCCGGGACCTTTACTGCTGCAACCAGAACGTGACCGGGCCGTCATTGACCAGCCCCACTTGCATGTCGGCGCCGAATTGACCGGACTGAACCCGCTTGCTATCCGGCAGCCTCTGGCGAGCCTGATTGATTAGATGGTCAAACAACTGGCGCCCGGTTTGCGGGTCGGCGCCGGAGGAAAAACTGGGGCGGTTGCCTTTTCGGGTATCGGCCACCAGGGTGAATTGCGGCACCAGCAACAACTGGCCTTCTGTGTCCAGCAGGGAGTGGTTCATTTTGCCTTGGGCATCGGCAAAAACCCGGTAGTGGAGCAGCCGGTGCAGCAATTTGTCGGCATTGGTCCGGGTATCGGTTTTTTCCACGCCGATCAGCGCCAGCAATCCCGGGCCAATTTCGGCGATGCGGCGGGAATCAACATCCACCCATGCGGTGGTGACGCGTTGTATCAGGGCAATCATGACGTCCTTCTTGATGAAAATCATGCAAGGCCTGATTGTCTCACAAAACATGGGATTTTCGTTGATGTAAGCCGTTTCCTACAAGTCTGCGGGTCAGAGTCCGGCATGATGAGCGGAGGTTTACCGCTGTTTATTAGTGGCAAGGCCAAGGATAATAAGCGCCAATGGAGTTGAGGCAAGGGAGCTGGAAACAGCACGCCACAGGAGGTGGCCAGGGATTGAATTTCATCGCAGCGCAAGCTGCGAGAAAAGCTTCACGGAGTGATTACCACAAGGACATGGTAATCAGGTGCACCGGATGCACCTTTTCGGGGAAACAGGACGACCCTTCAGGGTCACATTAACCGCTGCTGTGCCAACAGGAGCGGTTTTTTTTCGCCATGACGAAATGAGTTTCTTTTTTCTTCATGCCAGGGTAGGGCTTTTCTCTTTGTCATTCCGGGCGAGCGTTTTTCTTTTTGTCATTCCGGGCGAGTGGAGCGAGACCCGGAATCCATGGCTCCGGTGGCACGTGTGGTGTGGATTCCCGCTTTCGCGGGAATGACGGGGAGGAGTGGGAATGGTGGGGAGAGGCGGGAGGGTAGAGGTAAAGTGGAATGTCTTGATGTTATCGGGTTACAGAATATCTTCCCACAGGTCTTTCCAATCCGGATTGGTTTCCTCTATAAGCTGGATTTTCCATTGGCGGTTCCACTTCTTTAACCGCTTTTCCCGGTTGATGGCTTCTTCCATTGATGAGTGGATTTCAAAGTACACCAGCTGGTGTACCTGATATTTTTGTGTAAACCCTTCGGTTAAGTCGTTTTTGTGTTGCCACACTCGCTGGATGAGGTTGCTGGTTGTGCCAACATAGAGGGTGCCATTCCTTTTGCTGGCCAGTATGTAAACGGCCGGTTGCTTTTTCATGGGTTGTTGGTGGTTGCTCTGTGTTTAAGCATAGCACTATTGTTGGAAACCTTTGGCTACGACTTGTGGATTCCCGCTTTCGCGGGAATGACGGGGAGTAGGTGGGTGAGTATGGATTCCCGCGTTCGCGGGAATGACAAGAAAAAGGCGGGAATGACGGAGGGCCGGGAGTGGCGGGAATAAAGGTGGTGGCTTTTCTTTAGTCATTCTGGGTGAGCGTTTTCTCTTCGTCATTCCGGGCAAATGCCATCCTCGTCATTCCGGGCGAGTGGAGCGAGACCCGGAATCCATGGCTCCGGTGGCAGGGTGTGGTATGGATTCCCGCTTTCGCGGAAATGACGGGGAGTAGGTGGGTGTGTATGGATTCCCGCTTTCGCGGGAATGACACCCGGTAGGGCTGGGTCGCGCGCGAGCTGTGTGGCGCGTCAGTCCTCTTCCAGGGGGATGGTGGCGTCTGGCGGCCGTTGGCCGGGTATGGGTTCGCGGCCAAATTCGTAGAATGAGACCCCGTACAGGGGAAAGGTGCCCGGGCGCACGTTGGATTCGGCCTTTTCCAGCAGGGCGGTGAGTTCCTGATAATAGCTGTTGAGTTTTTCCACCACTTCGCCGTGGAGTTCTTCCACCCGGTATTCGGGGATCTGACTGGAATAGAGAAAGCGCTGGAAATTGCGCTGGGCCGGCTCGGGGGTGTTTTTGTTTTTTTCCAGGGTTTGGGCCAGCAGTTCCACAGACCAGATGGCGGCCTTCAAGAATTCCTGACTGTTTTCCGAGCTGTAGTGAAGGTTTTTTAAAGTTAAATGCTCGCCTTTAACCACAATATTATTTTTTCTAACGAGTTCTTCTAAGACCGCTGCGGTGGTGTAGTTGCCGCTGGCATGGCGTTTGCAGACGGCTTCCAGGCTGTGGGTGGCGCCGTGGACGGGAATGCGGCCGTCAT
>JALSHI010000046.1 GCA_026982315.1 Lysobacterales bacterium | reverse complement strand
CGTGTGCGGCCAATGCCATGGCCAACGCACGCCCAAAACACTGGACATGGCTCGTCACTGGATGGAAAAAGGCCCCACTTACCGGCCCGGAGACCCACTGCAGGCCCATGTCAACCCCGTGTGGCAACACAGCGCCATCCCCAACCAGCCAGCCGACATTTTCGCCAGCCGGTTCTGGCCCGATGGCAGCCCACGGCTAACTGCCTACGAATACCAGGGCCTGATGCAATCGGCCTGTTACCAACAAGGCGAACTCACCTGCCTGAGCTGTCACAACATGCACGGTGGCGACCCCAATGGCATGATTGACGAGGAAAAACGCGGCAACGCCGCCTGCGCCCAATGTCATGAGAAACTGGTGAACAATCCACAAGCCCACACTGGCCATACAGCCGATTCAGAGGGTTCTGTCTGCTACAACTGCCATATGCCTGAACGCGTTTACGGCATCATGACCTATCACCGCGACCATCACATTAGCAATCCACAACCCAAACAGGAATTCACCCAGGGCAAACCCAATGCCTGCATCAATTGCCACCAGGATAAAACCGATGGCTGGGTGATTCGCAACAGCCACAAACTCTGGCCTGAAACCCGCCATGACAATTCGCATTTTGCACCAACAAACCGGGTGCACAGCCTGTTCACACTCCATTCCGGCGATCCGGTGGAACGCGGTCTGGCTGCCTGGAACATGGGCCGTCACGAAGCAACCCTGCCCTTTACCCGGCGCCATTTCATACTGCCCCATTTGCTTTTGGCGCTTCAGGACAACTATCCGGCCATTCGCCGCTTTGCCCACCACAGCCTGATGCAAATCGCCATGGCCTTGGCCCCGGAAAATCCGGATTTTGCCACCTTGGCGGACACACTCAAACCCTTCGACTTTATTGCCGACGCGGCCAAACGCGAAACCGTCACCACTGCTGCCCTGCGCTGGTATCAACAGGTTGACAAAAGCCACTGGCCACCGCCGCCGGAAGGCAGTCTGCTGAATGCCGCTTATCAACTCGACCTGAGCACCGTCAATGCATGGCGGCGAGAAGCGCAAAGCGCTAACAAGCGCATCGATATTGGCGAATAGCAGCCACCTCTCCGTGATAAAAAATTAAAAATATACTATTTACAAACCAGCGAGCCTCGCGTAGTATTCGCCTTGAGTATACAAATACTCTTTTTCCAAACTATGGAGGACTCAATGAAAAAACTATATGTTATCGCCTGCGCGGCGCTTGTGCTGCAAGCCTGCGCCACCCCGAAAGTCGTGGAGGTCAGCAAAGTCACCGATGAGAAACTCAGCTGCGAAGAATTGTTAAACGAGATAGAAGAAGCCCAGCATTTTGAGCAAAAAGCCCGCGATGAACGCAAGGTCACCGGCAAAAATGTCGCCGCCGCCGTGTTGTTCTGGCCGGCATTGCTGGGCACTTACGCCAATACCGAAGAGGCCATTAAAGCCGCTCAGGAACGGCGCGAGCGACTCAAGAAAATTTACGAAAAGAAAAACTGCTAAGAATCGGCCAAACAAACCCGGCGGTCACCGGCTTAAGCACCCTGGGCCGGTGAACCGCCTTTCCCCAGCGCCTGTCAGCATTCCTCGCTGGATGCAAAACCGCTGTTATACCAGCGTTTTCAGCATTTCCGGATCAAAAGGTTCCGGAGTCTCTCCCGTGCGGAGTTTATCCATCAAATCAGGGTTGGCGATAAATGGCCGGCCTATGGCCACCAAATCCGATTGCCCCGCCTGAATCATGCGATTGGCTTCCTCAGGCGTTAAGCTGCCACAGGCAATCACATGCCCGGGATAATGTTGACGCAGAAAAGCCGATGGACGCCCGCCAAGGTAATCATATTCAATGTGGTCATCAAAGGCGCCTTCATGCACATAGGCCATATCCCGGCTGCCCAATTCATGCAGTAACCAGGCAAATGTCTCCTCATCACCGGGGGTATGCTCCAGGTGCACATGCGCATTGGGCGACAGCCGTATGCCGACACGATCCGCCCCCACCGCGGCCGTGACCGCATCCACCACTTCCAGCGCAAAGCGGGCGCGATTTTCCAGGCTGCCGCCGTATTCATCATCGCGCTGGTTGGTTTGCTGGCGCAGAAACTGGTCAATCAAATAGCCATTGGCGCCATGAATTTCCACCCCGTCAAAGCCCGCCTGCATGGCATTTTTCGCCGCCTGGGCATAGCGTTCCACCATATGCCGCACTTCATCGGTGGACATGGCCCGCGGCTGTTCATATTCCAGGCCGGGTGAGCGTGGCACGCGTCCATGCCAACCGATGGCCGAAGGCGCCAGCGGCTGGCTGCCGGTATAGTGGCTGTGGGCCACACGCCCCAGATGCCAAAGCTGATTAAACATGCGGCCGCCGTGAGCATGCACCTTGTCGGTGACCATTTTCCAGCCAGCGATTTGTTCCGGCGTATAAATGCCCGGTGTATTGGGATAGCCTTGGGCTTCGGGAGAAATAATGGTCGCCTCGGAGACAATCAGCCCGGCACCTGCCCGTTTGGCGTAATAATCCGCCATCTGTTCGGTGGGCACCAGCCCCGGGCCGGCAAAACACCGGGTCAAAGGCGCCATCACCACTGAGTTTGGCAACGCCAGGGTTTCCGACAAAACCACTGGCTGAAACAAGTATGGGTAAGAGGATGCAGAGTTATTGGTTGTGGTCATAGTATGATTCCTGAAAGTGAAATTTTGTCTGAACGGATTCTCGATCGTGGCGCAGATTCTGTTCTGTCACCGGGGTGATGCAGCGCAGACAGGGCAATGCGGGTCCTTGCGCAAAGTAAGGGTTCGAAAGCGGTTTTCCAGCACATCGAAGGTCAGTAATTGACCCGTGAGTGGCTGGCCCACGCCTGTGACCAGCTTGATGGCTTCGCTTGCCTGTAAAGTGCCAGCCATGCCCGGCACCACACCAAGAACACCTGCCTGGGCGCAATTGGCCGGCTCTGCATCGCTGGCTGGCGGAAACAGGCAAGCATAACAGGGTGAATCAGGCTGGCGAAAATCAAAGCTGGCCACCTGGCCTTCAAACTGGAATACCGCCGCATAGACCAGCGGAGTACTGGTCTGCCAGCACAAGCGGTTAACCAGATAGCGGGTGGCCAAATTATCAGAACCGTCAATAACCACATCAGCCTGTTCAATCAGGAAAGCTGCGTTTTGGGCAGATAGCCGGCTGGGCACGCTATGAATATCCACATACGGATTCAGGGCCTGCAAGCGGCGCCGGGCGGATTCGACTTTGGGTTGACCAATGGCATCGGTGCTGTGCAGAATTTGCCGTTGCAGATTGGATTCTTCCACCACATCATCATCCAGCAGCGTCAAGCGGCCAATGCCCGCTGCCGCGAGGTACAAGGCGGCAGGGGAGCCCAACCCACCGACGCCAATCATCAGCACATGGGCCTGGGCCATTTTTTCCTGGGCCTGACACCCCCACTGGGGCAGCCGCAACTGGCGGTCATAACGAAGTTCACGGGCATCCACCGAGGGTGTTTCCAGTGACAAACCGGCCTCTCGCCAGGCTTGCATGCCACCGGCCACCACGGCCAGATTGGTATAGCCCTGCTGCTGGAGAATGACTGCCGCCGCCTGCGCGCGCTGGCTGGTTTCGCAAATCAGCATCACAGGAACTGAGCAGTCAACGGGCAAGGAATCAGGCAAAGACCCTCCTCCAGCTTGCAGACTCGCCAATGGCACACGCACCGCACCGGGGGCCACCCCGCTTCTCCATTCGTCGGGATTGCGCACATCCAGCATCACCGCCCCGTGTTGTTGCAACTCCCGGGCTTGGGCGACATTAATTCGGCGCAGTGGGGAACCGGCACGCATGGTTCAGACGCCATCCGGCCAGAACAGGTCACAAAACCGCTGAACGGTTACCTTATCGCCAGGCTGTAATTCGCAAGGCGTTTCATTCAAGACAATAAAGCAATTGGCCTGGCTCACCGAAGACAAGCGCCCGGAGTTTTGATTGCCACACACTGAAACCGCAAAGCCGGTGCCCGCCTCGAAACGCAACTGCCCCCTCACAAACTCCCGCCGGTAATGGCTCTTGACGTATTTTTGATCCATTCTGGCCTCACAGGGTAACGGCGACATATCCGGCTGGCCTTCCAATACGCGCAAGGCCGGTAAAACCAGCTGGCTGAAAGTGGTAAAGCTGGACACCGGATTGCCCGGCAGGGCGAACACCAGCGCGCCATTAAGCTCCGCCAGCATAAAGGGAAACCCCGGTTTCATACGCACTTTGTGAAACAGCACCTGCCCGTGCTGCTGCAAGATATCACGCACATGGTCCTTGTCACCAGCGGAAACGCCACCGGCGGTGATGACCACTTGTCCGGGCTGAGCCGCCGCCAACAAGGTGTTTGCAATGGCCTTGGGATCATCGGGCATGGATGCCGTGGCTAACAGGTGGCAGCCCTGCTGTTTGAGCAGCGCACCAATGGTCTGGCGCACCGAGTCGAAAATTTTGCCTTCAGGCAGCGCTTCTCCCGGCGGTACATCACCCGGCTGAATAATCTCGTCACCACCGGTCAACAGACTGACCTTAACCGGCGCTTGCACAGCTACCTGGGCGCATCCCACCGAAGCAATCAAACCCAAATCCTGGGCTCGCAAGCGATGGCCACTGGCCAGAATTTTCTGTCCCCGACGCAGATCTTCGCCCCGGCGACGCACAAACCGGCCTTTTTCTTCCACGGCTCGCAGGTAAACCCGTCCGTCCTTGACTTCCGCTGCTTCCCTGGGCACCACCGTATCTGCCCCGACAGGCAATGGCGCGCCGGTCATCACCGGTACAGCCTGACCGGGCTTATCCATCAACCCGGCTGTGTCTCCGGCATAACTGCCAGGCAACAGCTCGAACCAGCCTTCGCCGTGTTCACTGACATCCGCAAACCGGATGGCATAACCATCCATGGCGGAATTGTCAAAAGCTGGCACGTCAATGCGTGCCACCACATTGGCCGCCAATACCCGTCCCAAGGCTTCAGACAAGGAAACAACCTGCGGGCGGGCGGTAAAATGACGCTTGGCGGCTGCAACAACCTTCTCCCGCGCCTGCTTGAAAGACAAGCCTGTGGGCCAGGATGGCTTTTGTGTTTCATTCATGCCTGCTTTTCCTGAAAAAATTCCGTACTGACGATAGCTTAACGGCGTTTTTTCTTGCGATTGGTAAAGGCTTTGAGACGCTTGCGTTTGTTCACCTGGCGGCGTGTGAGTGTATTCTTCCTGCCCTTGTAGGGGTTTTCACTGTCCTTAAAGGCCAGTACCACCGGCGTACCCACGAGATTAAAGGCGCGGCGAAAACTTTTCTCCAGATAACGCTTGTAGGCATCGGGCAAGGTGCCCGTGCGGGTGCCGTGAATCACAATGCGCTGCGGATTTTTTCCTCCGGAGTGGGCATAACGCAGCTTGGCCGTGCGTCCATGTACCATGGGTGGCTGGTGTTTTTCATAGGCCGCCTGCAACACATCGGACAACTTGCCGGTGGGCAAATCCTTGATGGAAGCCGAATGCACTTTATCGACGGTTTCCATCAGTTCCCCCAGACCAGAACCGTGCAAGGCGGAAATATAGACCACCGGCACCCAGTCCAGCCCCGCCATTCGCCGTTTTAGTTCGTCCCGAACCCGCTGGCGGTGCTCCATGGGCAGATGGTCCCACTTGTTCACCGCCAGCACGGCCGAGCCGGCATTACGCAAAACCAGACTCAACAGGCTCAAATCCTGATCGGTAATGCCTTCCCGGGCGTCAATCACGACCACCACCACATCACTTTTTTCAATCGCCTGCAAGGCCTTGATAACGCTGAATTTTTCGATCGTATCGGTGATGCGCCCACGACGCCGCACACCTGCGGTATCAATCAGGGTGTAATCAACGCCGTTCCATTCCATGGGCAGGAAAATGCTGTCCCGAGTGGTGCCGGGCATATCAAACGCCAGGACCCGGTCTTCACCCAGCAAGCGATTAACCAGCGTGGACTTGCCCACATTGGGACGGCCGACAATGGCCAGATGCGTGCCTTTGTGGCGTGGGTCCCGGGCGTTGTCATCATCTTCTCTCGCAGGCGGATGTTCGTCAAACCATTCCTGCAAGCGCTCTCTTAACTGCCCTACCCCGCGCCGGTGTGCCGCGGCCAAGGGTAATATTTTTTCCGCCCCCAGGCGAAAAAATTCGCTGATGGCCGCATTTTCGTCCTGACCATCCACTTTGTTGACCAGCAGCATCACCGGTTTGCCGGTTTTTTTCAACTGCCGGTAAATGGCCATGTCATCATCCAGCAAGCCGTCTTTGGCATCTGCCAGCATCAAGACCAGGTCGGCTTCGTTTACCGCCTGGGTCACCTGGTCGTTCATCAATTCCGACAAATCGCCCTCATCCCCCATCAAGCCACCAGTGTCAATGAGAATGGCGCTGTCATCGCCCAGCTCCATGACGCCATATTGGCGATCACGGGTCAGCCCCGGCATATCCGCCACCAGCGCATCCCGGCTTTGCGTCAGTACATTAAACAGGGTGGACTTGCCCACATTGGGCCGCCCGACCAAAGCGATTACAGGAGTCATCACAGGGATATCCTTGTTCGTGCTGCTTGCCTCAACGTATATCACCGGCATCAGCCGGGGTATAGCGCGCCGCGATCAAGGTGCCATCCTTGTTATACAGGTAAATGATATCGCCAACCACCACCGGCGCACCGTAATAAGCCGTCTTGCCAAATTGTTTACGGGCCAGCGACTGGCCATCGGCGGTATTAAAAACATGCAGCCAGCCTTCCAGGTCACCGGTCAGTAGTTGCTGGCCATACACAGCCGGGCGGGTTAGCTGGCGATTGGCGTAACCATCACGCTGCCAGATATCGGCGCCGGTATTCCGGTTCAGCGCATGTAGCACCGAGTCCATGTCGACAAGGTATAAATGCGTCCGGGAAACCGACACGCCAGTGGCCGAACCAAGATCGCGCGACCACAGCACATTGCCCGACTCAGTGGCCACTGACAAGGTTTTATCTCCCGCGCTGGACAGATACAGCTCTGTGGCCACCAAAGCCATATCGCCATCAATGTCCACAATGCGCTCCAGTTCGGTTTTGCCGTTGGTATCCACCACCGTTCGCATCCAGATAACCGTGCCATCGTCCAGGCGAATGGCCGCCACCTTGCCATTGTCAAAGCCAATATAGGCCCGGCCTGCCCACACCAATGGGGTGGAATTTCCCCGCAGGGTCAAATTGGGAATGGTGGTGTCAAACACCCAGCGGCGCTGGCCACTACGGGCATCAAAGGCATGCACATGGCCATCGTGTAGGCGCACCAATACAATGCTATCGGCGATAACCGGCGGCGCCAGAACCTCGCTGCTCAAGCGTGTACGCCATATTTCATCGCCGGTGTTTGCGTCCAGCACTACCACATGGCCTTCGGCGCTACCAACGGCCAACAGTTGATCGCCCACACCGGGTCCGGCGCTCAGTTCCACACCAGTATTCACGCGCCAGCGGCGCTGGCCGGTTTTCGCATCCCGTTTTTCCACCACGCCGTTTTGGGCGGCCACAAACAGGTCACCATCTTCTACCGCCGGAATCAGCTTGTACCCATAAGCTTTGTCTGCGGCAGGCAATTTGGCGCGCCACAGGGTTTCAAAACGACCCTGTTGACTGATTTTTTCCAGCTCCTGGGGTTTATAACTGTCCTTTTTATTGCAACCGGTGGCCAGAAATGCCACAACCAGCGCCAGAATTACCGAATATTTTTTTATGCTCATGCGTGCTTGCCCTAAATGAAGCCTGAATAAAACCGTGAATATATGACCAGGGTCGCGCTGCAAAACCTGCTGCGAAAAAGGCCACTGCCCCCTGCGGCACAAAGTCTTGCCATTTGACCCCAATCGCTGAACAGCGGTTCAGACAATACCCGAGTTTAAGTGGTTAACCACCCGTATTGGCCAGTTTCATCTCCAGTAATGGGCCGCCACTGTAGCCTTCACCGGCGTTACTGGCATTCTGATAGTGTTCATGCGCCTGCTCGGGTTGCTGATTGACCAGGGCCACATCGCCGGAGATTTCTTCCTTTTCCGACTGCATGGGATCTGACAGAACCATTTTCAGACTTTCCAAAGCCGCATCCGGCGCATTGTTGGCCAGTTGCAGCCTGGCCAGACGCAAACGCGCCAATTCAGCCAGGGCCTTGGCGGGCTTGGCGGCGATAATTTTTTCGTACTCACCAATGGCCTTGTCCAGTTGGCCTTTGTCCAGATAATGACTGGCCAGCACCAGACGCGCTTCAAAAGCATAAAAACCGGATGGATTGGCCGCCGCCAGGGATTCGGCCAGCTTCTCCGCCTCTTCCAGTTCGTCCAGGCCAATCACCTGGGAAAATTGCTGAAACTGCTCGGCAGTGGCGTATTTCTGTTGCAATTGATGCTGTTTCCACCAGTTAATGCCATACACACCGGCCAAACCCAGACCAATACCAACAACCATGTTCAGCCAGTTGTCCTTGATCCACTTTTTGACCTGTTCTTCCTGCTCAAAATCATCCAGTTCTTGAAATGCCATGAAAATTCCTGCTGTATTATCGGGTGTCTACGCCGCAAGAGCGCCACAGCCTGCGGCCCGCCGGCTGTACCTCTTACGACCAAATAGTGTAAAGGCTGCTATGTTACCCGAATTCCCGGGAATTTTCACCCTTGAAGCACCACCTCCCGCAGGCACTGTTCAGGGTTTACAGACAATGTCATCGCGCTTCTGACCAGCAAATAATCGACAAAAACGGTCGGAATGGGGCACCAGACTTCCCATGTAAATTTCTAGTGTGATTGTGAGCCGTCCCCATACATGCGCCGGTATTCTGCATTGAACGCTCCCACACAGTCCTTGTAAGGCTCCAGGTACTCGTCCATTTTCTCCCGGCCGGCTTTGTCCAGGTCATCCCGGGTCACAATATAATGGCCATCTCTTTTCTCAACCATCAAACACTTGTCCAGAAAAGGCGGCTCATCATCCCCGATGGCGATTTGGCAAGGGCCAATAAACTCCTCAATGGCCTTCCATATCCCGTTTTCATGGACCTTCAGAAACAAATCGAAATAAAAGTTCTCATTGCGACACGCGGTGAACACGTCCTCTGGAAGGTTGGCAAAAATATTCAACAAGTCTCTGGTGAATACGATGCTTTTATTCTCTTTGACACTGGCCAGTGACATACCCGTACCATCAAGAATACCTTCCACTTCATGATCGTCGAATTTGTGCAAGAAGGTTGGGTGAATATAGTCAAAAAACCAGGTGACAAAAAAGTACAGCGCTTTCTGACTTCTGTTTTTCAATAAAAGATCAAGGGATGTTTCCCAATCCCGGGCTATCGCCATACGGGCCTCGCCTGATGGATTAAAAACAACGGCTGTCTTCATAAGATCTCCTTTTGTGATTATCAGGACATGACAGGCTTCTGTTTCAACCTGTTTTGGTTATTCTATACTATTTCAGTAGTCACAAATAAATCAAAAGCACTGCACAAGCCGACAACGCAACATTCCCAAAACCGGACTGCCTGCTCCCCATCATTCCCGCTCCCACACCGTCATTCCCGCGAAAGCGGGAATCCACACTCACCAGACATCTCGCCATTCCCGCGAACGCGAGAATCCATGCCGCAAAACGGGAAAGAGTGACACAAAAACGCTAGAAGTCCCGGTACCCGTTGGCGACGCTCTGGAAGCTGGTGGTTATGCGTCTGTTGGCTAGCCCGTGCCACCTGGGGTTATGGATTCCGGGTCTCGCTCCGCTCGCCCGGAATGACGGAGGTTGTCCGCACCCCCTGTCATTCCCGCCTACTTCCCGTCATTCCCGCGAAAGCGGGAATCCATGCCAGTCACTAATCACTAGTCACAATCAAAAGCTGTCATTTCCGCGGAAGCGGGAATCTATACTTACCGGTGATTCCATAATTTTCCGGCTTTCTCGCAAACAAGCAGTTCTACAAAGGTCGAGGCAGGGCGAGAGGGGCAATCCGGCCAGATTACCATTGGCTTTATTAAACCAGGTCCAGGACCTGGTTGATTTGGTCAACTCCTATCGTTTTCATTTTCAGTCCTTTGGCCCAGGCGCCCAGATTGGCCTTGGGCACGATGGCTTGTTTGAACCCGTGCTGGGCGGCTTCCTTGAGACGGTCTTCGCCATTGGGCACCGGGCGAATTTCACCGGTCAAACCCACCTCGCCAAAAACAATGGTGTCGCGCGGCAAGGGACGATTACGAAAACTGGACAATATCGCCATAATCACCGCCAGATCGGCGGCGGTTTCGCTGATTTTTATGCCGCCAACCACGTTGAGAAAAATGTCGTGGTCGTGAATGGGTACCTGGCACATGCGGTGCAGCACGGCCAGCAACATGGCCAGGCGGTTGTGGTCCAGGCCCACGGTCAGACGGCGTGGATTGCCCAGGGGGCTTTGGTCGGCCAGCGCCTGCACTTCCACCAGTAAGGGCCGGGTGCCTTCGCGGGTGACCATGACCACACTGCCGGGTTTGTCAGGCCGGTGTTCGGTGAGAAAAATCGCCGACGGGTTGCCGACTTCCCTGACGCCCTTTTCGGTCATGGCGAAAACGCCAATTTCGTTGATGGCGCCAAAGCGGTTTTTCAAGGCACGCAATACCCGATAGCGGCTGTTGCCATCACTTTCAAAATACAGCACGGTGTCCACCATGTGTTCCAGCACACGCGGCCCGGCAATACCGCCTTCCTTGGTCACATGGCCCACCAGCACCACCGCCACACCATGCTGTTTGGCAAAGCGCACCAATTGGGCGGCGCACTCGCGCACCTGGGACACCGAGCCAGGTATGGCGCTGAGATTTTCGGTATACAGGGTTTGAATGGAATCCACAACAATCAGGTCGGGTTTGGCCGCCAGGGCCGCGCCCATGATGTTTTCCACGGCGGTTTCGCTCAAACATTCCAGTTCTGCGGCATCCAGCCCCAAACGCTCGGCACGCATGGCGATTTGCGCCAGGGATTCCTCGCCGGTCACATACAAGGGTTTGAGCCCTGTTTCCATATTGACCATGACTTGCAGCAGCAAGGTGGATTTGCCGATGCCCGGATCTCCGCCAATCAGCACCACCGAACCTTTGACCAGACCGCCGCCCAGCACCCGGTCGAGCTCTTTCATGCCAGTGGCAGATCGGGGCTGTTTCTGGCTTTTGATGCCGCCAAGTTTATGGATGTTGCGGTCAGAAACTTCTCCGGCATAGCCACTGAAACGGCTGGCCTTTTTTCCCGCAGGCGGGGTCAGTGTCATCTCCTCCAGGCAATTCCACTGTCCACAGGCACTGCACTGCCCTGCCCACTTGGAAAAAACCGCACCGCATAGGCTACAGCGGTAGTTTTTTTTCTCCTTGGCCATGGTCACAGTGCCCGTATCATGAAAACCTGACACTTGTGATGGCCGGAGTCGCCAACACGTTCATCCAAATAAGTAAAACCATGTTTTTTGTAAAGGTTCTGAGCCGCCTGCATTTCCGGGATGGTTTCCAGGTACATACTGTGATATCCCGCTTCGCGGGCCTTGTCAATGCACAGGCTGATGAGCCGGTCGGCGATACCCTGCCCCCGTAACTCAGGCAGAAAGTACATTTTCCGCAGCTCGGCGATGCCTGGATCGTCACAGTTGTCCACTGGCGCGAAACCGGCGCCACCCATGACCTGGCCATCTTTTTCCACCACCCAGTAGGCACGGCCGGGGCGGTTGTAGGCTTCGAACATGGCCCGGGTTTCCGGGTCGGCAATGGCGTAACCTTCGCCGGTTTTTCCAAACTCCAGCAATACGGTCTTGATGATGTGGAAAAGACGCTGGTTGTCTTGGGGCGCGATGGGGCGGATGCGAATGGTCATGGCTTGGCGGAGTGGATGGGTTCAGGTTCTGCGGGTTGCGGTTGCCGAGGCATGTGCCGCTGCCCGAACACATAGGTCAATTGCTGACGTTCGTCCAGCGTTTGTTGCACCAGTTCTTGGTATTCCGGGAAAAACCGTTCTTCCACGGCTTGCAGCCTGTCGTGGTAGGTGCGGGTTTTGGGGTTGTTGCTGATCAGCGCGCAGCAGTCCTTGTAGGGCTCCTTGCAAATTTCAAACAGGCCCAAACGCTGGCTGTGGGCGATAATTTCGTCCTTGTCGTAAGCCAGCAGGGGGCGCAAAATGGGATAGTCGATGGCCTTGGTCATGGAAACGATGTTTTCCAGGGTTTGCGAAGCCACTTGGCCAAGGTTGTCGCCTGTCACCAGCGCCTGGGCATGCAGCTCATCCGCCACGCGAGCGGCCACGCGGGCCATAAACCGCCGGAACAGCATCAGGTCGTAGTCCAGGCCCTTGTCCATGAGCGCCAGGTCAAAGTGGGTATAAGGCACCATAATCAAGCGAACCTTGCCGGCAATTTCGCTCAGGCGGCGGGCAATTCGGCTGACTTTATAGGATTCCAGATCATGCGCCCGCACATGGTTTGCGGTAAAGTGAATCAGGTCAATATTGCAGCCGCGCCGGGCCATCAGCCAGGCGGCCACGGGTGAATCGAAGCCGCCGGATAAAAGCGTCAATACGCGGCCGGTGGAGGACACCGGCAAGCCGCCTGCGCCCTTGATGCGATTGGTGAATACCGCCAGCCCGCGAGAGGATATTTCCACATAAAAAAACTGGTCGGCATGCTTGAGGTTGACCGTTTTCCAGGGGGTGTTCTTCAGCAACACGGTGGCCAGGCGTTTTTCCAGCGCCTTGGAGCCCATGGCAAAACGCTTGTCAGCGCGTTTGACACGCACGGCAAAGCTGGCGCCTTCGTGGTAGGTTTCCTGCCCCAGTTTTTCCACAAGCTGGTCGATGAAAGTTAAATCCGGCTGGGGATGAAACAGGTCGTATTGCTTGGCGGAAAACCAGTACACGTGCGTCAGCCAGGCAATTCCCGGAATTTCGGCAATGGCCTGCAACACCGTTTCGATGTCCGTCTGATAATCCTCCGGGACTTCCACAAACATGCGGTCGTGAATGGCGACCACGTCCCAGCCGCTGTCTGCGCCAAAGCCCATGGCTTGCAGCTTTTTACGGACGTTCTGGCGCAGTTTTTTGACAAATTCGCGGCGATTCTGCCCTTTGAGGGTCAGTTCGCCAAAGTGAATGATAATCCGGTGTCGCATAGCGGGTTTCTGCAGTGAAAGTGGCCGTTATTGTATGGCAGCTCACCAAGGATTGAAACCCGCAGGGGCTTTTGCCACCAAAACGCTGGCACGGTGACAGAAGCCGCTGAACAGACACTGTACAGGCTGGCCAGTTCGGTGATATGCGCTAGAGTGTAATGGCCGGATCCCCGAGAATATTCCAGCCAAGAATGACGTCCAGGTCATCAGGGTGCTGAGCAGCCCAGTCGCGCTTGGCCTGTAAAACCGCTTGTCCCAGGCTCATGCCATGATGGGTCAGATTTTCCAGAACCAGTTTGGCCAAACCACGTTCGGCATCCGCGCTGGTCAATGTGCTGGCCCCTAGCACGGCCGCTGCGCCACCATTGGCGTTCAGCATAAACGCATGGGCCATGGTATCTTCTTGCGGTGAGACAAAATAGGTGTTCCAGCATCCCCATTGCGTCACCAGCGT
>JALSHI010000045.1 GCA_026982315.1 Lysobacterales bacterium | reverse complement strand
TCGCTGCCCAGGTAGTCCGTGCGGTGAAAATCCACCGGTGTGTGCAGGGACTGATGCGCCAGCAGGAACCCGCCAGCAATAAAAGCGGTCAGACTCCCTGCGGCCAGTAATGGCCATTTGTGTCTTATGGTCAGCCGTTGCATTGGCTTGATTGTTCATATATGCCTTGTGATTGCAAGGGCGATGGGCGAAAATTCCCGGCAGGCCGCATCATTTCCCATTGATCCTCAGGAGTTGCATGAATCTACCCTTGAAAATCGGCTTGCGCTATACCCGGGCCAAGCGAAAAAATCATTTTATCTCTTTTATTTCCTTCATTTCCATTGCCGGTATCGCCCTGGGGGTGATGACGGTGATTGTGGTTATCTCGGTGATGAACGGTTTTGACCGGGAGTTGAAGGAACGCATGTTAAGCATGGTCTCCCATGCCACCATTTCCACTTATGGCAATGAGTATCTGACCCATTGGCAACATGCTGTGGACAAGGCGCGCCAGCATCCGCATGTGGTGGGTGCGGCGCCTTATATTGACTCGGAAGTGCTGATTCAGGGTGCCCGCACTGAAGGCGCACTGGTGCGCGGGGTGGTTCCTGAGCTGGAAAAGAACGTTACCCAGATTAATCAGAAGATGCGCTATGGTTCACTGGACGATTTGCAGCCTGGCGCCTATCGCATCATATTGGGCACCGAACTGGCCGCCGCGCTGGGCGTGGGCCCGGGTGATACGGTGATGGTGTATGCGCCGCAATTCAAGACCACGGCCGTGGGCATTGTGCCCCGGGTGAAACGCTTTACTGTCAGTGGTATTTTTGAAGTGGGCATGTATGAATTCGATTCCAAACTGGCGATTATCCATTTGCAGGATGCCCAAAAGCTGTTCCGCACCGGTGACGGTGTTGAGGGCATTCGCCTGGAGCTGGATGATTTGATGCGGGCCCCGGTGGTGGCGCGTGAGCTGGCGCGCGAGCTGGGTGGTTTTTACCGGGTGCGGGACTGGACCCAGCAAAATGTCAATTTTTTCAAGGCCACACAAACCGAGCGCATGGTCATGTTTATTATCTTGTCCATGATTGTGGCGGTGGCGGCCTTTAATATTTTGTCCACCCTGGTGATGCTGGTGACTGAAAAACAAAGTGATATCGCCATTTTGCGTACACAGGGGTTTTCACGTCGGCAGGTAATGGCGGTATTTATGGTTACCGGTCTGGTGATTGGTTTGATAGGAACAGCGCTGGGAACCCTTGCCGGCGTTATTGTGGCCTGGAATATTGATGTTATCGTTCCGGCGCTGGAGCGGTTTTTTCACACGGATTTCATGTCGGCGGATGTGTACTATGTGAGTGAAATTACCGCTGATCTCAAATGGCGGGATGTGCTGACAATTGTTTCGGTGAGCTTTGGCTTGACCTTGCTGGCGACGATTTATCCGGCCTGGCGAGCTTCCCGGGTGCAACCGGCGGAGGCGTTGCGTTATGAATAAAACCACCAGTCATAAGCGGGCCATAACAGAGAAGCCGCACACATCTGCGGTGTTGGAAGGCCGTTCCCTGAGCAAGTCATTTGATGACGCGGGGCAGGAAGTTCGTGTCTTCGACCAGTTGGATATCATCGTTCCCGCCGGAGAAACCGTGGCCATTATTGGCGCTTCCGGTGCCGGAAAAAGCACTTTGTTACATGTGCTGGGCAGCCTGGAACAACCCGATAGCGGGCAGGTGCTGTTGCAGGGGCAGGATATCAGCACTTTGAGTGATGCCCAGCGGGGCCGCTTGCGGAATCGGCATCTGGGTTTTGTCTACCAGTTTCATCACTTATTGCCGGAATTTTCGGCGCTGGAAAACGTCGCCATGCCGTTGCTTATCGGCGGCAGGGGTACAGCTGAGGCCAATAAGCGCGCCAGGGATATGCTGGAAAGCGTTGGCTTGGGCCACCGTTTGAGCCATCGGCCAGCGCAATTGTCCGGCGGAGAGCGGCAGCGTTGCGCCATTGCCCGGGCCTTGGTGACACATCCGGCGGCGGTGCTGGCTGATGAGCCTACCGGCAATCTGGATGAACACACCGCCGAGCAGGTGATGGACTTGATGCTGGCGTTAAACCGGGATATGGGCACGGCATTGGTGATTGTGACCCATGATACCCGTCTGGCCGCTCGCATGGATATCACTTATCGCATGCACGATGGCCGTTTGCATCGGCATAATCATGGCGATTTTTCAGCGGCCTGATTGTTCCCGGAACAGCGGCTGCTCCCAGGGCAGATCGCAAACGGTCTGGCCCGAACTTGTCCTTATGTTACGACTCCCGGGTGTCTGTGGTGCGTGATGCACACAGGCTTTCTTCCTTGATCCGGCAACGGCCTTTCTGGCTATTGGCGATATTTTTTCTGATTGGCGCCAGTGCGTGGCTGCTGATGCCCGGAGTGACCGCGCGGGATTGGCTGGCCGCTCTGGTATTGGCTGTGGTGCTGTTGCTGCTGCGGCGTTATCGCTGGGTTCATTACAGTGGCGGGTTGTTTGGGATTGTTGTGTTGCTGGTGGCATTGCTGTTGGGTTTTGGCTGGGCGGGGCAGGCCATGTGGCACCAACGGCAGGCCCTGGAGGCGGAACACCGGGTCATTCTTGAAAAAGGTCGTGAGCAGTCGGTGCAAGGCCGCATCACTGGCTTGCCCCGGTGGCGTGCAGATGCTGTTCGGGTAGAGTTTGTGACTGCCGGGCCCTCACCGCGGCGCTATCTGTTGAACTGGTATTCACCGGACTTGTTGCCACAATCTGGCGAACAGTGGCAACTACAAGTCAAGCTAAAGCCGCCTCATGGCTATGCCAATCCGGGCGGTTTTGATTATCCGCGTTGGCTGTTTCGCCACGGTTTTGTCGCCACTGGCTGGGTGCAATCAGGGAAGCGGTTGGCGACCCCGGAGCCATGGAATATTCCGGCGCGGGTGAACCAGCTTCGGGCTGGCGTTCGCCAGTGGATTCAAAACAGCCTGCCTGCAGGTGCTCCCCGGGCCTTATTGTTGGCCTTGTCCATTGGTGACCGTTCTGAATTGTCGCCGCAGGACAGGGCGGTTTTTCAAGCCACCGGCACGGCTCATTTGATTGCGATTTCCGGCTTGCATGTTGGTCTGGCAGCCGGGTTGGGCGCACTGCTTGGCTGGCTGGTTTTCTGGCTCTGGCCCCGGCAGCAGTGGCCGCGGCCGATCATGCAAGCCCTGTTTGGGTGGCTGTTTGCTTTTCTGTATGCGGCTTTGGCGGGCTTTTCTGTGGCAACGGTACGGGCATTGGTGGTGGTGAGTGTGACCGCTGTGGCATGGGTGGCGCGCCGTCGCCTGAGTCCATGGGATATTTGGGGCGTGGCGCTGGTTTTGGTGTTGTTGCTGGATCCGATGGCGGTTCTGGATACGGGTTTTTGGCTGTCTTTTACGGCCGTGGCCATGCTGATAGCGGCTTTTTTTCGGCCAGATCGGACTTCTCGATTGTTGTCAGAGAAACAAGAATCACCCGGCCGATGGAGGAAAGCTGGTGCTGTGCTCGGCGGATTGGTACAGGCTCAATTGGCGATTTTTCTGGGTTTGTTGCCTGTGATGGTGCTGGTTTTTCATCAATTGCACTGGTTGGCGCCGGTGGTCAATTTTGTGCTGATTCCACTGGTGAGCGTCACGTTGGTGCCAGTGCTGGGGTTGGCCATGGTGGTGCATGCCGTGACAGGGGGAACGGCAGTGGATGAAACACTGCTGCGATTGGCCCACGAGCTGGCCCAATATGTGATCACGGCCTTACAGGTGGTGTCTCGCTGGCCTGGGATGACTCATGCAGTGGCCCATCCGCCGGTTTTGTGGTTTGGGTTATGGGCTGTGGCCCTGGTTGTCTGGTTTTTTGCCCGTAAACAGCGCAGTCGGTGGGTGGGCCTGCTGGGCATGACAGGGTTGCTGGGTGCTTTGCTGTGGCAAGGCCAGCCCGCAGAATATGGTGGCATGGGGGAAGATAGGCTGTTAGCGGACTCTTCTGTGGTGCCGGACAATACCGATAATGCGCCATTCAGGGTTTCGGTGATGGATGTGGGGCAGGGTTTGTCGGTACTGGTGGAAACCCGCCACCATCGCCTGTTGTATGACACCGGCGCGGCGTTTGCCAGTGGTTTTAATCTTGCCGATGCCGTGCTGTTGCCCTTTTTTCGCTACCGGGGTGTGTCATCGCTGGATGCGTTGGTTTTATCCCACCGGGACAATGACCATGCCGGTGCCGCCGCCGGGTTACTGGCACAATTGCCGGTGGCAACTGTTTATACCACTTTTCCGCTCACGGGGTTGCGCCCGACCCAGCCGTGTGTGCGCGGACTCAAATGGCAATGGGATGGCGTGAATTTTGAGGTGCTGTCGCCTTATAACTTGTATCCCTATTTGGGCAATAACAGTTCTTGCGTCTTGCGGATTGGTCATCGCCTGGGGCATGTCTTGTTAACCGGTGATGTGGAATCTCCGGTGGAGTACCGGTTGACGCAAGCGCAATTGCGGGGCGAGCTGGCCCTTGACAGCGAGGTTTTACTGGTACCACATCATGGCAGCGCCACTTCCAGCAGCGAGGACTTTATTGAAGCGGTTGGTCCGGAACTGGCCATCAATGCGTCGGGTTATCTGAATGCCTTTGGCCATCCCAAAGCGGCAGTGGTGGCGCGTTATCGCCATCGTGGTATTGCGTGGCTGGATAGCCGCGACAGCGGTTTGATCGAGTTAAATTTTACCCCCAAGGGCATACAGGTGTCCGAGTACCGGCGTGTGCGTCCTGCACGGGTATGGCGGTTATCACCTGAAGCAGGCTTGTCGTCTCCTGGGCATACACGGTCATCGGCCCGGAAAACGGTTCAATCCCGCTGATAGTGCAGGGGCTGGCCCTGGCTGTCGCCTAACACATGCCGGCCATCCCATTTCAGTTGTCCGTTGACCCAGGTTTTTTCAATGCGGGCGCTGAAACGTGCCCCGTGGTAAGGTGTCCAGCCGCATTTGTACAGCATATCGTTATCTGTGACCGGGACAATGGCGTTCATATCCACCAGCACCAGGTCGGCAAAGTAGCCTTCGCGCACATAACCCCGATTTTTTACCTGAAAAATATCAGCGACGCTGTGCGCTGTTTTCTTGACGATATCCGGCAGGCTGAACAGGCCCTGATTCACCTGTGTGAGCAGGCTGGGCAGCGCAGTTTGTACCAGCGGCAGGCCAGAGGGGGCGCTAAAATAAGGCCGGGCTTTTTCGCCCCGGGTGTGCGGCGCATGGTCGGTGGCGATGACATCCAGCCGGTTGTCTTTAATGCCGGAGATAATGGCTGCTTTGTCACTGGCCTTTTTTATCGCCGGGTTGCATTTTATCAGTGTGCCTTTCTCGGAGTAGTCGCTCTGGTCAAACCAGGTGAAATGCACACACGCCTCGGCTGTGATGCGCTTTTGATCGGTGGGAACATTCCGGAACATGGCCACTTCTTCTGCGGTGGAAATATGCAGCACATGCAAGCGTGCGTGGTATTTCAAAGCCAGACCGGTAGCCAGTTTGGTGGACTTGATACAGGCTTCCCGGCTGCGGATATTGGGATGTTCCTCGATGGGTACCTTTTCTCCCCAGATAAGCCGGGCTTTTTCCTCGTTGGCGAGAATGGTCGGAGTATCCTCGCAATGGGTGGCGATCAAGGTGGGCGCTTCGCGGAAGATGGCCGTCAAGGTGGCCTCATCATCCACCAGCATGTTGCCTGTCGAAGCCCCCATAAAAACCTTGACGCCACAAATCAGCTTCGGGTCAATGGATTTGACGGCCTCGATGTTGTCATTGGTTGCGCCCAGATAAAAACCGAAATTGCAATGGGAGCGTCCGGCCACATGGGCGTGTTTGGCTTCTATGGCTGCCTGGTCGATAGTCAGTGGTTTGGTATTGGGCATGTCCATGACCGAGGTAATGCCGCCGGCCACCGCAGCGGCTGATTCCGTGTGGAAATCCGCCTTGTGGGTCAGGCCCGGGTCGCGAAAATGCACCTGGTCATCAATCATGCCCGGCAACAGGTATTTGCCATTGGCGTCGATGACACAGGCGTTCTCCGGGGCTGTCAATTGCTTGGCGATTTTTTCAATACGGTCATCCTTGATAAGCACATCAGCGGTTTGGATATGGCCTTCATTGACCACCTGGGCATTACTAATCAGCGTATATTGGGCCATGGGGAACTCTCAAGAGATTGTGTTTTGACGGTTGACATCGGTCTGATTGTCGGCATCAGGTTCGCTTTTGACTGGATGATAACGAACGGTTGGCGGCCACTGCGTGGGGACATGGTCGATGCCGCCGGGGCAACCTGGATGACAACGCCCCAGGCGTTTTATCCCCAGGCGCACCCCGCGAAGCACGCCAAAGCGGTCGATGGCCGTGGTCATGTACTCGGAGCAGCTGGGATAAAACCTGCAATGGCTGCCAAGCAAGGGGCTAATAAAAAGTTTATAGCCACGAAGAAAGAGAATCAGTAGTTTTTTCATGAAAAAATCTGTTGCCCGGTGTGCCGCTTTGCGTTATAAAGGGTCGCTTAATTTTAACCCGGATTAGACAGTAGGTGTGAGTTATCCTGGATGCAGCCGCTGGCACATGGCGCTTTCCAGCAAGCAATACGATGGATAACACAGCCTGCAAATACCCCGACTTACAACGGAGAACGGAACAGTCCATGTCAGAACGAGACATTAATGACCTGCCTGAAGGTTATATTCCGGAAGTCAAGTTGCCCGATGGCTATGTGCCTTCGGAAAAAGAGGAATACATGTGCCCTGAGCACCTGGAGTATTTTCGCCGGCGTTTGTTGCAATGGCGCGAGGATTTGGTGAACGAATCCAAGGAAACCATTAGCAACCTGCAAAAAGAAGTGCGGGATGTGGGCGACGAGGCTGAACGTGCCCAACGCGAAACAGAAAATTCTCTGGAACTGCGGACGCGTGATCGCTACCGCAAGTTGCTGGCAAAAATTCGCAAGGCGCTGAATCGCATCAAAGACGGTGAGTACGGTTATTGCGAGGAAACGGGTGAGGAAATCGGCCTGAAGCGCCTGATGGCCAGACCGATTGCCACCATGACCGTAGATGCCCAGGAACGCTGGGAATTGCGCCAGAAACAGCTCAAAGAAGGACGTTAGCCTGGCGCTGTATGCCTGGAGCCATGGCGGCCTTGTTCCGCCTGTGGCTTTTCAGACCCTGAATATGCAGTGGCTGATAACCGCTTGCACCTGTTCCTGTATTATTCAATCTGCCAAAACCCATCATGGAAATTGCACAACAAGTGGCTCAACTCAAAGATTTCCAGCAGCGCCTTGATGCGCTGAGGGGGTATCTTTGACTACGATGCCAGTAAAGAACGTCTGGAAGAAGTCAATCTAGAACTGGAAAATCCGGCCATCTGGAATCAGCCGGACAAGGCCCAGGAACTGGGGCGGGAGCGTGCCCGGCTGGAAAATATCGTTGGCACCATTGACAAGTTGGATGCGGCCATCAGTGATGCGGAAGAATTGCTTGACTTGGCCAATATGGATGAAGACGAAGACACCTATGCCTCGGTACTGGAGGAAATCGCATCCATTCGCGCACAACTGGAAAAACTCGAGTTCCAGAAAATGTTTTCCGGCGAAATGGACGCCAGCAATGCCTTTATTGATATCCAGGCCGGTTCCGGTGGCACCGAAGCCCAGGATTGGGCTGAAATGCTCTTGCGCATGTATCTGCGCTGGGCCGAAAGCAAGGGCTGGAAAACGGAGATTATCGAATTGTCTCCTGGTGATGTGGCTGGCATTAAATCGGCCACCATTAAAGTGGACGGGGATTATGCCTATGGTTGGCTGCGCACGGAAACCGGCGTTCACCGGCTGGTGAGAAAGTCACCGTTTGACTCGGGTAATCGCCGCCATACCAGTTTTGCGGCCGTATTCGTGTCCCCCGAGGTTGATGACAATATCGACATTGAGATTAATCCAGCCGATTTGCGCATTGATGTTTATCGTGCCTCCGGCGCTGGTGGCCAGCATGTCAACACCACCGAATCAGCGGTGCGTATTACCCATGTGCCCACCAATACCGTGGTTCAGTGTCAGAATGACCGTTCCCAGCACAAGAACCGCGCCACAGCCATGAAACAACTCAAAGCCAAGCTGTATGAACTGGAAATGGCCCGACGCATGGCGGATTCCCAGGCGGCAGAGGAGTCCAAGTCCGACATTGGCTGGGGCAGTCAGATTCGTTCCTATGTGCTCGACCAGTCCCGCATCAAGGATTTACGCACTGGCGTGGAAGTCAGTAACACTCAGTCAGTTCTCGACGGTCATCTGGACAAGTTTGTCGAAGCCTCACTAAAACAGGGCCTGTAAACGGCCTTATTCCCATTTATTCACGAGCATCACCCCATGAGCCAGAAACCCACCGAACAACCCGTTGCCGATGAAAACCGCCTGATTGCCGAGCGGCGGCAAAAACTGCAAAAAATTCGTCAGGAAAAAGGCGTTGCCTTTCCCAATGACTTTCGCCGTGATGCCTTTGCCGCTGAATTACATGAAAAATATGGCCATCTGAGCAAGGAAGCCCTGGAAAGCACGCCGGTGCGTGTCAAAGTGGCCGGCCGCATGATGAGCAAACGGGTGATGGGCAAAGCCAGTTTTGCCGTGATCAAGGACGTCAGTGGCACGCTGCAATTGTTCATTCAGCGGGATGCGCTGCCTGAAGGCCTGTATGCGGAATTCAAAACCTGGGATATCGGCGATATCATCGCTGCTGCCGGCACATTGTTCAAAACGAAAACCGGCGAGTTATCGGTACGGGTGGATGAATTGCGGCTGATGAGCAAATCACTGCGGCCCTTGCCGGAAAAGTTTCATGGCCTGCAGGACATGGAAACCCGTTATCGCCAGCGTTATCTGGATCTGATGGTCAATGACGCGTCCCGGCGCGTGTTTCAGACCCGTTCAAAAATCATCCGTCACATTCGTGACTTTATGGAGCGCCCCGGGCGGGATTTCCTTGAAGTGGAAACCCCGATGATGCATCTGATTCCCGGCGGTGCGGCCGCCCGCCCGTTTGTGACCCACCATAACGCGCTGGATATTGATTTGTACTTGCGCATTGCCCCGGAGCTGTTTCTCAAACGGCTGGTGGTGGGCGGCTTTGAACGCGTTTATGAAATTAATCGCAACTTCCGCAACGAAGGGGTTTCCACCCGGCATAACCCCGAATTTACCATGATGGAGTTTTATCAGGCCTTTGCCGATTACCATGATCTGATGGATTTGACCGAGGCGCTGTTTCGCGAACTGGCCGAGGTGGTCACCGGCGGCACCCGCTTTAGCTATCAAGGTCAGGAGATTGATTTTGGCCAGCCATTTGCGCGCAAAACCATGCGCCAGTTGGTGCTGGAGCATAACCCGGAACTCACATTGGCAGACTGCGATGATGCGGATGCCTTGCGCACGTACGCGCACAAGCAGGGGATGCACGTGGAGGAAAGCTGGGGCAAGGGCAAGATATTGACAGAGTTGTTCGAGGCCACGGCCGAACCAACCCTGATTCAGCCCACTTTCGTGACCGAGTACCCCACAGAAGTTTCCCCTTTGTCGCGCCGCAACGACGAGAATCCGGATTATACAGACCGGTTTGAGCTGTTTATCGCGGGTTATGAAATCGCCAATGGCTTTTCCGAGCTGAATGACCCGGAAGATCAGGCTGAACGCTTCCGGAAACAAGTCGAAAGCGAAGATGCAGGGGATGAGGAGGCCATGCAATTTGATGCTGACTATGTGCGCGCCCTGGAATACGGTATGCCGCCGACAGCCGGTGAAGGCATCGGCATTGACCGTTTGGTGATGTTGTTCACAGATTCACCCAGTATTCGAGATGTATTGCTTTTCCCGTATATGAAACCGGAGTCCTGATAAGGTACACTCATAAGACGCCTTGCAAGAGAACCCATACCCATGAGCCAGAAACGCACCATCCGTTATGCACGTAAACCACTGAATGTGGCTTGTTTGTTGCTGGAAGGCGGCAATGCCTGGGTGTTTGATGTGATTGATATTTCTGCCACGGGCATCAAGTTGCGTTGCCAGGAAGAGGCCTTCGCCCAAAATACCACAGTGGGTCGCCGGTGCAATCTGGAAGTCATTATCCGTGAGGATTTTTTGCTGCATGTGCAGGCCGAGGTGGTGCGCGTGGATGGTGAGGAAATGGCCTTGCGTTTCACCCGCATTCCGGATGAGCAGCAAGTGCCCTTGTGGAAAGTTCTCGGCGAACATGTGGATAAACTGGACAGTTGAAGCCGGCTTGACTGCGAAGAGACTTTATTTTCAGGCCTTGACCCCCGGTCAGTCATGACGATTGTGGAGTGGTTTTCCTTTGCCCTGGCCAGTTTCTTGTTGGCTCTGACACCTGGCCCGGATATCTTGCTGGTGCTGGCCACCGCTGCCGCAAAAGGCTGGCGAACCGGTCTGGCGCTGGCGGCAGGACTGGCTTCCGGGGTAATCGTGCACACGGCCTTGGTGGCCTTTGGTGTGGCCGCCATTCTTGCCCGGGAACCCCGGGCGCTGATGGCTGTGAAGTTTTTTGGTGCGGCTTATCTTGCGTGGCTGGCCTGGCAAAGCTGGCGCCATCGCCATGACCACTTAAGCTCGCCAGCCATTGGGGATACGGCCGGAAGGAATGTGGAAAGTCCCGTTCGCTGGTACAGACGGGGTATTCTCATGAACCTTTCCAACCCTAAGGTGTTGCTGTTTTTTTTGGCGTTTTTGCCGGAGTTCGCCCATCCCGATACTCCGGGATTTTCCGTGCGTGTGCTTGGGCTCGGCCTGATTTTTATGCTGGTGACCATCCTGGTGTTTGGTGCTGTGGCCCTGCTGGCGGCCAAAGGTTCGGCGCGGTTTGTGGCTAATCCGGTGTTTCAGACGCGCATGAACGTGGTTGCCAGTGTCATCTTTGTTCTGGTGGCTGTCTGGCTGTTACTGGGGTGAGAGGTTTTGCGCGGCTTGTCTGACTAAGCCAAACTACTCCGTGGATTCGCGATCGTCTGTCGGCGTTTCGGACAACGCCGGTGGCTCTGCAGGCAAAGTGGTGGGAGCCAGTTTCTGCACCACATTATCATCCACACTGCGAAAATGCAGGTCGCGTTGCGGGTAGGGAATTTCAATGCCGGCTTCGGTGAGCGCCTCATGCAATGCGTAGTAGTAATCACTGCGGGTGGCTGTGGGGCGCAAGGCGGCGGGAAACATAATCCAGACTCTCAGCTCAAAATCCAGACTGCTGTCACCAAAGCCCTTGAAAACCACATTCGGCTGGTGGAGCGGGTCAATCACCGTATGGCGCACCGTGCGCGCCACTTCCAGACCGATTTTTTTGACCAGCTTCGGGTCACTGTCATAAGACACGCCAAAGGGGACTTCCAAGCGCAGGTAGTAATCATCATAAGTGAGTGAGGTGACCCGATTGGAGATCAGCTCGGAATTCGGCACAATCAGATCCTCGCCGGAATTCGTGCGTACCACTGTATAGCGCATGGCCAGCTTTTTGACCTTGCCGCGGGTGCCGTCCTGGAGTTTGATGACATCGCCAACGGTCAGCGTGCGGTCGATGAGCAGAATCATGCCGCTCATGAAATTATTGGCGATGGTCTGGAGGCCAAAACCGATACCCACGCCCAGCGCGCCCAAAACAATCACCAGCTGATTAAGGTTAAATCCGGCCCAGGTCAGGGAAGTCAGTAAAACAATCAGGCCACCGGCGTAGTAAACCAATGTGGCGATGGAATAGGCGGCCCCTTCGGAAACATTCAGTTTGCGCGTCAGAATGTGAACCAGCCGCCCGCGCAAAAAGCGCAGAAACCAGATGCCAAGGGTGATATAGAAAATAATCTTGAACAGCACCGCCAGGGTGAAAGCGGTGCCGCCAATGGACCAGATGGGGTAATACAGGACGTTTTTGAAGCTGTCCCACTGGCTTTTGAAATGCACTTCCAACCATTGCCGGGCCCGCTGCAGAATATCCAGTTGGGACTTGAGAATGTTGGCGATGCGGTTGATTTTGCTCAGGGTGTTTTCGCCGTTTACGGCGTTTTCTTCCAATGTTGCCGCCAGCTTTTTCAGAATCGGTTCAGTGGCTGTGATTTCCTTGCGTAAGTTGCTAATTAGCCGCCGTGTGGTGCGGTCGTTAACCGCAATATCGGCGGTATTTTGCAGGCTGGCGGACAATTCCAGTTGGTCTTGCTCCAGTGATTGTGCCAGTTGGCGGTTGGCCTGTATCCGCTTTGCCAGGGTTTTTGTGCGCTCGCTCCATTCCCTGAGGACTTCTTTTAGCCGGTTGGGGAGTAATGATTTTTGCAGGTAAGCGTGCAGCCAGTTGAGGGTGAACTGGGTATTGATCAGTTGTAACTGCCCGGAAAATTCCTTTTGCGCCAGCAGGTATTTCTCGTACTGGGCCTTTTTCAGGCGGGTCAGTTGCAGCGTTTTGTCCAGGTTGAGCGCTTGGATCTCCTTCGGGTCGTGGGTTTGGGTCAGTTTTATCCCGATGTTGTCCATGGCCTGCTCGGCCTTGAGAATCTGCTTGTTAATGGACTGGATTTTTTTGCTATTGGCTGTTTTGATGGCTTGCAGGTTTTTTTCCTGCTTGGCCAGCTTTTCTTTTAGTTTTTTCAGTGTTTCCTGGCTGACTTTCAGGTCTTTGATGAGCAAGGGAAGTTTGGTTTGATACTCGGTTTTTTTCGCTGTGAGCTGTTCAAGCAAGACCTGTAATCGTTTTTGCTTGAGTTTGAGGATGGCGTACTCAGTCTGGTAGTTATAGATTTGTGCCAGCTTCTCGATGGCATCCGGGCTGGCTGTGTTCTGGTTACGCGCCTGGGTATATTCGCTAATGAGTGTGCCCAGTTGCGATTGCAGGCTGTCCAGCCGTTTTTGAATATCCGCTTGCTCGGATTTGGCCTGCTCAATGGCCTGCTCAAGCTTCGTCAGGTATTCGTTGACCTGTTCGATGTCGGCGAGGTCAAAAGGCGGCTCAATGGCCGGTTCAGCCGGTGGGGCAGACGCCTTTTGTTGTAGTTCGGATAACAGCCGCAGATGCCGAAAATGCAGGTTGTTGAGGCTGTCCAGGGCGGTTTGAATGCGGCCGATACGCTGGCTTTCCACTTCATTGGGTGGCACATTGGTATCGCTGGCTGGTAATTGCTGTTGGAGAATTTCGCTGAGCTGGTTCAGTTGCTTTTCACGCTCGGTCACCACGGCGCGGATGGTGTCGGGGTTGTTATCATACAGTGTGGCGACAGTGGCCCCGGTGACCACAGGTAAGGGCGCGGGGTTGGCCTCGATGTCCTGGGCAGGGGCGCTCCCTGCCAGCAGGCACATCAATGATAACAGTAGCAAGCCCAATCGGTTCATGTGCGTATTGTAACAGGTCACAGTCATTTCTTATTGTCTGTGAACCTGTGCCGGTATATGGTGTTCATCGCCTTTCTGCCTAGTCGGACAGCAACGGGGCCAGCCACTTTCTGGCCTGAGGCAAATCCACCTGTTTGCGCTGGGCATAGTCTTGCAATTGGTCATCGGCGATTTTGTTGATGACAAAGTACTGGCTTTGGGGATGGCCGAAATACCAGCCGCTTACAGCGGCGGTAGGGGTCATGGCAAAGCCATCGGTGAGTTGTATTCCGGTGTGTTTTTCTACGTCCAGCAACTGGAATAGCAGGGTTTTCTGACTGTGATCGGGACAGGCCGGGTAACCGGGGGCTGGCCGGATGCCCTGGTACTGTTCGGCAATCAGGTCGTTGTTTTGCAGAGACTCATCAGCCGCATAGCCCCATAGCTCACGCCGTACCGTGCGGTGCATTAATTCGGCAAATGCTTCGGCCAGCCGGTCGGCCAGGGCTTTAAGCATGATGGCGCTGTAATCGTCATTGGCGGCTTCAAACTCGGCCAGTTTGGTTTCGATTCCGGCCCCGGCGGTCACGGCAAAAGCGCCCATATGATCACGTTGGCCGGAAGCCGCCGGAGCCAGGAAGTCGGCCAGGCATAAATTGGGGCCGGGTTTGTCCACCTGCTGCCGCAAGTTGACCAGTGTGTGTGTCCCTTGCGGGGTTTCAATGCGAATGTCATCGCCTTCTGCGTTGGCGGCAAACAGCCCGACCACAGCATGGGCCTGGAGCCATTTTCCGGTGATGATGCGCTGCAACATGGCTTGGGCGTCTGCGTAGAGTTCCCGGGCACTTTCACCCACGACGTCGTCGGTCAGAATGTCCGGATAACGCCCATGCAGTTCCCAGGCCTGAAAAAAAGGCGTCCAGTCAATGTATTCAGCGATTTTGGCCAGATCATGGTCGTTGAAAACATGGATGCCCGGGTGTTTTGGTGCTGGCGGGCATTGGCTGATATCCAGCGCGAGTGCGTTCTTGCGGGCCGCGGTCAAGGGAATCAACTTGCGGTGGCGTGGCCGTTTGGCGCGGCGCTCGCGAATAGCGGCATATTCCTGTTTGATTTTGTTGATAAAGGGTTGGCGATTTTCCGGGGTTCCGGTAAGCTGCTGGGCTACGCCGACGGCGCGCGACGCGTCCTTGACCCAGATAACCGGGCCGCTGTATTTGGGGTCGATTTTTAGCGCGGTATGGGTGCGCGAGGTGGTGGCTCCGCCAATCAGCAAAGGAATCTCCATGCCTGCTTTTTCCATGGCTTCGGCGACGTAGGTCATTTCATCCAGGGAAGGGGTAATCAAGCCGGACAGGCCGATAATGTCTGCCTGATGTTCGCGCGCCGCTTCAAGAATTTTCTGCTCTGGCACCATCACGCCCAGGTCGATAATTTCGTAATTGTTGCAGCCCAGCACCACGCCAACGATGTTCTTGCCAATGTCATGCACATCGCCTTTGACCGTGGCCATGATAATGGTGCCGTTTTTGTTTTGCTGGGTTTTGTCGGCTTCAATATGGGGCAACAACCAGGCCACGGCTTTTTTCATGACCCGGGCGGATTTGACCACCTGGGGCAAAAACATTTTTCCGGCGCCAAAAAGGTCGCCAACAATGTTCATGCCGTCCATGAGCGGGCCTTCAATCACGGCCAGCGGGTGTCCCAGTTCGGCCATGGCTTCTTCGGTATCAATGTCGATATATTCGACGATGCCGTGCACCAGCGCGTGAGATAATCGCTGGGAGACCGGCTGTTCACGCCAGGCGGCGTCTTCGGCTTGTGCCTTGGCGCTTTTGACAGCCGTGGCCACTTCCAGCAGTCGTTCGGTGGCATTTTCACGACGGTTAAACAGCAAATCTTCGATACGCTCGCGAATATCCGGGTCAATGTCGTCATATACGGTCAGCTGGCCGGCGTTGACAATGCCCATATCCAGTCCGGCGGCAATGGCGTGGTAAAGAAACACCGAGTGTATGGCCTCGCGCAAGCCATTATTGCCCCGGAAAGCAAAGGAAATATTGGAGACACCGCCTGATGTCAGGGCGCCAGGCAGGTTTTGTTTGATCCAGCGCACCGCTTCAATAAAGTCCACGCCATAGTTGGCGTGCTCGGCGATGCCGGTGCCGATGGCGAAGATATTGGGGTCGAAAATAATGTCTTCTGGGGGAAAGCCCGCGTGTTTGACCAGCAAGTCGTAACTGCGTTGGCAAATGGCGATTTTGCGCTCCAGACTATCGGCCTGGCCTTGTTCGTCAAAGGCCATAACCACGGTAGCGGCACCATATTGGCGAATTTTACGCGCCAGTTGCAGGAATTTTTCTTCACCTTCCTTCAGGCTGATGGAGTTGACAATGCCTTTGCCTTGCAAGCGTTTGAGACCGGCTTCGATAATCTCCCATTTGGAGGAGTCAAGCATCACCGGCACCCGGGCGATATCGGGCTCGGCGGCAATCAGATTCAGAAATTCAATCATGGCTTGGCGACTGTCAATCAGGCCTTCATCCATGTTGATATCAATAATCTGGGCGCCGTTTTCGACCTGCTGCAAGGCCACTTCCAGGGCGGTTTCAAAGTCGCCTTCAGTAATCAGACGCTTGAAGCGGGCCGAGCCGGTGACATTGGTGCGTTCACCCACGTTGACGAAATTGGTATTGGACGTGATGTTAAAGGCTTCCAGCCCTGAAAGGCGGCAGATTTTCTCCACCACGGGCACGGGCCGGGGGGCATGCCGGGCCATTTTTTCTGCAATGGCGGCAATGTGTTCGGGCGTGGAGCCGCAACAGCCACCAACCATGTTGAGATGGCCTTCGGCGGCCATTTGGTCGAGAACGCGGGCCATATGCGCTGGCGTTTCGTCGTATTCTCCCAGCTCATTGGGCAGGCCGGCATTCGGGTGTACGCTGACAAAGCAATCAGCCAGCCGCGACAATTCCTGCACATAGGGCCGCAGATCTTCCGCCCCCAGGGCGCAATTGAACCCCACCGAAAATGGCTGGGCGTGGCGAACGGAGTTGTAAAACGCTTCCAGTGTCTGACCGGATAGTGTGCGTCCGCTGGCGTCCACGATGGTGGCTGAAATCATCACCGGCACATCGATTTGCCGTTCGTCCAGCACCTGACGAATGGCGAACAGGGCGGCTTTGGCGTTAAGGGTGTCGAAAATGGTTTCCACCATCAACACGTCGCTGCCGCCATCCAGCAAACCCCGGGTGGATTCGGTATAGGCTGTGACCAGCTGGTCAAACGTAATGTTGCGAAATGCCGGATTGTTGATATCCGGGGACATGCTGGCGGTGCGGTTGGTCGGGCCCAGAACGCCAATCACCCAGCGGGGTTTTTCAGGGGTGGAAAACTCCTCGCAGGCTTGCCGGGCCAGTTGCGCCGCCGCCTTGTTGATGGCATAGGTGTGGTTTTCTGTGCCGTAGTCTGCCTGGGCAATGGCGGTGGCGTTGAAGGTGTTGGTTTCCAGCAAGTCGGCGCCGGCTTGTAAATTGGCGCGGTGGATGTACAAAATGGCTGCAGGCTGGGTCAATACCAGCAGGTCGTTATTGCCTTTGAGCGGTTTGGGGTGGTGACGAAACAAGTCGCCGCGAAAGTCCTGCTCAGACAGGTTCAGGCGTTGAATCATGGTGCCCATGGCCGAGTCCAGCAGCAGGATACGCTTTTTCAGGTGTTGCTGTAATTGCTCACGCACGCTGACGGGTTTGGCAGAAGGCGTCGGGGATTGTTGTGGCTTCACTTACTGGCTTCCAGGGTAATAATTTCAAAATGGGGCGGTTTTTGTTCGCGCGAGGTGAGTTGCGCGTGTTCGATGGAAAAACCGGCATGGCTGGTCAGCCGTGCCAATTCGTCAATTTCAAATCCCAGATTGACGTGGCCAAAGGCTTTGACGTGCTGTTGATGGGGATGCTGATTGAGTGTGGTTAATAACAATTTGCCGCCAGGGCGGAGAACCCGGTATGCCTCCCGGGTGGCGGTTTCAGGATCGGGCGAATAAGTCAGAACCTGAAGCATGAGCACCTGATCGAACTGGGCTTCATCAAAGGGCAGGGCATGCATGTCGCCTTGTTGAAAAAAACAGTTGCTGGCGTGTGACAGGCGTTCGCGGGCGGCGGCGACAATGGTTTCGGAATGATCGATGCCGGTATAGGAGCTAACATGGCGATGAATCAGCTCCGCCAGTACACCATCACCACAGCCAATATCCAGTACGTCATCCAGCGTCAGCAGACAAGCCAGCGAGCGGGCAGTGGCTTCCCAGCTGCGCCCGGGAGAGTAATGCCGTTCCATGTCGCCGGCCACCGAGTCCACCCAGTTGTTACTGGCCGCGCGCTGGGTGAGCACTTTTTCCAGATTTATGCGGTCCTGTTGCATCAGGGGATCATTTTCCGCCTGTTTTTTGAGCAGCCGCCATAAATCAGACCAGTTTTCCAGTGACATATTGGCGGAATCGGCAGCCAGGCGATAGTATGAGGAGACGCCTGCCTTGCGGTCGGTCACCAGACCGGCTTTTTTTAACCGGGCCAGGTGAGTGGAAACCCGTGGCTGCGCCAGCCGCGTGGTGGCAGCTAGTTCGGCCACAGTGAGCTCTTTGTGGTCCAGTAACATTAACAGGCGCAGGCGGGTTTCGTCAGCCAGAACGGCCAGTATGTCGGTAATGTGCGATGCACTGTCGGGCATGGTATGGCTTTGCAGTAGGGTCGTGGGAATTCTTATATCTCTAAATCAAGATTAAAAGATATAGCCGAATTCTAACCGCATTGCCGGGAAAAGGAAACAGCCAGTGACGATTGTATTGTGCCCAGCGTCGCAAATCACCGGCAGCAAAAAGCAGAGCAAAGAACGAGCTGCGCTTTTTGCCGTCCGAGTAAATTTGACGTGGTCTAATGGATTTGTACAACCCAGTTAAGGATAATTATCTTAACTGTGGAAAGTAAAAATGGCGATGAGAAAGAAATATTTGAAAGAATTCAAACTGGATGCGATAAGCCTGGTATCAGATCAGGGCTACACACGGATAGAGGCCGCGAGAAGCCTGGGTATTAATGCCAACATGCTGGGGCGCTGGGTGAAGGAACACCAGGCCGACGACGGTTAGGCGTTTCGCGGCAATGGCAAGCTGGCCCCTGAGCAGGAAGAGATCAGGAAGCTCAAGGCCAAGGTGAAGCGCTTGCAGATGGAGAAAGACATCTTAAAAAAAGCGACGGTATTCTTTGCAGCAGAAACGAAGTGAAATATTCGTTTATCACCCGGCATAAGAATACCTGGCCGTAGTGATCGATCTGTGCTCACGTCAAGTGGTTGGCTGGAGCATGAGTTCGCGCATGAAAGCCCAATTGGTTTGTGATGCGTTGAAAATGGCCATCTGGCGACGCAGGCCACAGGCCGGTTTGATCCATCATTCGGATCGGGGTTCGCAGTATGCCAGCAAAGCTTTCCGGCGGTTACTCAAGGCGCACGGGTTTAAAGGCAGCACGCGCCGCAAGGGCGATTGCTGGGATAACGCGGTCGTTGAGAGCTTCTTTGGCAGCCTGAAGCAGGAACAGGTACAATGGCAGCACTACCAGACTCGCCATGAAGCACAGCAGGATATGCTGGAATACATCACCATGTTCTATAACTTTCAGAGACTCCATTCCCATTTGGGTTACATAAGCCCCTGTGACTATGAGCAGCAATTATTGGAAATGAAAAAAGCGGCTTAACTGGGGTGTCAAAAAATGGTTGACCACGTCAATTTGCCTTGTTAGCCATTGCTTACACTTAACCTTAGCAGATGTTTCATAAATGATGATGTTATTTCAAGAATAAATTCAATCTCCTCTTCTATTACTGCATCATCATGTTTTACATAGCTATTATTGTATTTCGCATAGTAATCCAAGAGTTTTACAAACATGTTTGAAAGCTCAGAAGAGCCGCCGTTGGATTTCATATGCCTGCCAACAAATGATATTTGATTTTCTAATGATTTTCCGTTTTGGAACATTTCTTTTAGAAGTTTCTCTAACGAAAGACGCAAATCATCAAGTAGATTTCGCTGAAATGCACCATGATCATATTTCTCTAATGCTTGAGTGTAAAGAGACAATGATTCTGGATAGTCCTCTAACCAGTGCTTTGTTTCTTCAATAAGCGTTTCATTTACTTCGGACGGCGTGTCCCTTGGATCAAGGTGAGAATAACGGGTGACAAGGCGTATTTTTAATTGTTTTCTTTCCCGACTTGGTGTGGACGGAAATGATGAATGATCACATAGCTCTTTGATTATCCGGTACTGCTGAGAACCAGAAAATGCCATTAAATTATCATAAAGTGCAGTACGCTTATTTGGAGCATCGAAAGGATACGCAGCGTGCGGGATCAAAACATCATATTCGACAGCATAAGCTGCTGTAGCACGAACTATATTCGATCCACTAAGTCCCTTGTTGGTATCAGCCAGTATATCAGCGGCGTACTGAACAAAAGTTACTGGTATTTTCTCTTCGGACATATGTGATCTTCTTTTCTTGGCTAACGTGGACATGGCTTACTGGAGTTGGCCAATAAGAAAAAGCGCGCTGACAATTACCACAGCCGGCAGCAACAGCAGGGCACCTTTTTTCATCAGCGCGTGCACATACGCGACTGACGGGCAAGCGCGGCAAAAGAACCAGACTGAAATGGGACCGGCCAGCAGCAGCGCCCCGGCCCATATCCACCGTTTTGCGCCCAAGGTGTCATCCCCCAAAGCGGTTATGATGGCGAAGGTGATGCCCATCATCCACAAGCCCAGCCCGAAGATAGCGGCAACGCTGACCGCGAGCATAAGCCAGGGCAGGTGAAGAGATTGAAATTGCTCGGGGCTCATGGCATTGTGGCCAGCAATTCCAACAAGGCTTTTTCGAGCTGTTGCTGACGCTTGTGATGCGCCTGGCGTAATGTTGGATCGATGTTGGCCAGGGTGTACAGGGTTTCCAGCAGGTTTTGCGCTTCCTGGCTGGAATCTGGCAGCGGCTCGCCACTCATACGGCGGGCCAGGCGATCAACCTGATAGGCCTGCCGTTGGGATTGAAACTCCGCTGGCGTGTCCAGGCCAGCCAGAAATTCCCCGGCAATCAATGTCTGCAAATATGCTGCCTGTTGATTTTCGTCAGAGGTTTGACCTGGGCTATGCAGAGCCTGTTCAAAGCGCTGTCGTTGTCTGGTCCATGCCGGGCTATTCCCAGCTTGGCCCAGTTGAGTCAATGCGGTTTCAATTGTTTCGTGCCATTGCGCCTGAGCGGCTTCAGGGTTGATGGCTTCAGTTTCCAGTTGTTGGCAGATGTCTCCGGCCTGTTTAAGTACGGATAATGCCTGATGCTGCTGTTGCCAGCGGGCGGTTTGCAGACGCGCTTGCAAATGATTTTCCAGCTTGCTGAAGGCATGCTCCAGGCCAGCGTGGTCATGCGTGGCCCAACCGGCGCGCAATTCACTGAGCAAGGTTTTCAGTTCGGCGGTCGTGGATGCGGCTTGTGCACGGGATTCTATGTCGTTCAAGAAGGCTTTGGCGGCGTTGCGCAAGGCCTGTTGTTGCGCCTGGGCTTGTTGCTTTTCGGCATCCAGACGGGCGAAGACGGCGTCTTGGGCCTGGCGAAACTGCTTCCAGAGTTTGCGCTCTTGTCCCTGTGGCACGAAACCGGCGGTTTTCCATTGCTTTTGCAGGGCTTTGGCTTGCTCAATGGCCGCTGTCAGGTCTTCGTTTTTTTGCAAGGCGCGGCTTTGTTCAATCAGGGCTTGCTTGCGTTTTCTGGCTTCGTCATAATGGGCTTTCAGGGGTTTGTCCAGGCGATTGATTTGGGTGCGCAACTGGCTGGCGATGCGGCCACGTTCAGCCGGTGGCAGGGTCTCCAGCTTTTTCAGCCATTGAACCGCGCTGCGAACATGAGTGGCCATCTGGCGGGGTTCCAGTTCATCGATATGAAGGTTTTGCAGGGTCTGCAGGATGTTTTCGGCTTCTTCCAGGTTTTTTTGCCACTGGTCTGATCGCTCGGCAAAATACGGCTGGGCCAATTCGAACAGGGCATCCTGCAAGGCGCGAAACTCTTTCCACATTTTTTGATTGCGCACCGGGTAGCGGTCGCCTTCCAGTCTTTCCTGTTCTTCCAGCGCTTTCCATTGGGCGCTCATGTCTTTCAGTTTGGCCAGCATGGCATCCGGATGCCAGCCAGTGGTGGGCGTGGCCTTGAGTTCATCAATCAAGCGTTGCCGGACCTTGTCATTGCTCCATTTTTGCCATTGTCGCAGTTCTTTCAGCGCGTTCCAACAGCGGTCAATATGGTGCTTGTTTTTCTTTATGAGCGGGTGGTTTGCGCCAGCTATTTTTTTCTGTTGTACATGCTGGTTGAATAATTTTTTGGCTTCGGCCAGGTGGCCAGCCTGAATGGCCGCCTGGGTTTTTTCGATGAGTTCCAGGGCTTTTTCAGTGGCCTGGTCACGCTGTTTTTTCTGCTGCTCCAGCTTTTCAGCCAATTGCAACATGCCTTGCTGAAACTGGCTTTCCCAAGCGGCCAGTTGATCGCTGTGATCTGCTTCGGACGCCAGCGTGTCCCACTGGCGACGCAGGCGGCTGAGGGTACGGCCATGCACGTGGGAGGATTTCAGGGCCTTGTGCAGGACTGCCAAAAGGGTTTGTGCCTGCTCGTTCACCGGGTCGTGACCGGGTTCGCCGGAAGACGTTTGCTGTTGCGACAGCCAGGCCTCAATCTGTTCCAGCAGGGTGGACGCCTGACGCCGGATTTCGGCTTCGGTATTGTGGGTGGTCAAATCTTGCAGGCGCCGCTGGAGGTCTTTGGCATGTTTTATGTGGACGTTTTCCGGTCTCTGCTGGATGTTTTCCAGCATGGTGGTGGCTTCTTTTAGCAGATGTTTGTGCCGTTGGGCTTGCTGTGTGGCCAAAAAGGCTTCCCGACGTTGGGGATCAAGCATCAGCTCGGCGGTATTGAAGGCGCCTGAAAATCGGTTAATTAATGCTGGCGGCAGGCTGGCTCCAGGTGTTTTTTTCTCAGTTTCCAGCAGTGATTGCCAGGATTGCTGAATGTGGTTGAGTGCTTTTCGGCGTTGCTCGATGTCTTTTTCGTTCAGGCTTTTGTGCCCATGCACGAGGTTTTCCAGTTGTTCGCACAGGGACAAGGCGGTGTGCCGTTGATGTTCAATACGCGTTTTGGGGTCGTGCTGAATTAATTGTTGTTGCAGGATTTGGCGCAGTTGGGGGTGGCGTTTCCCCAGTCGTTTCAAGGTTCGTTGCAAGGTGGCTGGTTTTGTGAGTCGTTTCGCCAGCGCCAGGCGCAATTCATGATCGGTTTCAATCAGCAGGAGTTCACTGGTTTGTCCCTGGGAGGTAATGCGTGTTTGGAACAGGTGGCGGATTTCTGGACTGGCGGCTTTTTCTGCCAGCATGCGGATAAGACTTGGGTTGTCGATAGTTTTTAACGCATCCGCACAATCCGGAATGGCATCCGCTTTGGCTGTCAGCAGGATTTTTTCCAGTGTATTCCAGGCCGCTTTTTGAACTCTGGGTTGGGTGTCATTGCGGGCGATTTCCAGCAGTAGCGGTATATTGTCCAGGCGTCGGGTGGCGGCGGCGCGGACACTGGCTGCCGGGTCGGTGCGAGCGATTTCCGGCAATATTTTGAGCAAATCCGGGTCGTTTTGTTGGCTGACGGCTTCTGCGCGAATCGCGTCGTCCTTGTTTTTCCAGCGGGGTTTTGAGAACCAGTTAATGGGCATGTCAGGCAACCTTTTTTATCATCATGGAGTCAATGAATTGTCTTTGTGATCGGGCATCGGGCAGTTGATAAATGCGGCGTGCAATGGGTGCCATTCCCAATCCCTGGAGATACCAGCCGATGTGCTTGCGGGCGATGCGACAGCCGCGATCCTCGCCGTAAAACCTGTGCAAGGCGGTCACATGGCGAGACATTACCGAGAGGACTTCGCTGGTATCCGGGCGCGGCAGTATTTTTCCTGTTTCCAGGTAGTGCTGAATTTCCCGAAAAATCCAGGGATTGCCACAGGCGGCTCGGCCAATCATCACACCGTCACAGCCGGTTTGTTCCAGCACCTGACTGGCTTTGTGCGGGCTATCGATATCACCATTGGCGATGACAGGAATACCCACAGTTTTCTTGACCTCGGCGATAACGGCATAATTGGCCTGCCCAGTGTATTTCTGCTGGCGCGTGCGGCCATGGACAAACAAGGCGGCAATCCCGTTTTTTTCCGCCAGTTGGCCGATCAACGGCGCATTGATGTGATTTGCGTCGGTGCCAATGCGGATTTTCAGGGTGACAGGGACGGTCACGGCCTCGGTGACAGCATGCAGAATCTCATTCACCAACACCGGGTCGCCCAGGAGTGCTGAGCCGCACAGTTTTCGGCAAACTTTTTTCGCCGGACAACCCATGTTGATGTCAATGATTTGGGCGCCACCTGTGACATTATGGCGCGCCGCCTCAGCCAGCGATTCCGGGTCTGCGCCAGCGATTTGTACGGTTATCGGGCCTGGCTCTCCCTGATGATCCCGACGAAACCGGGATTTGGCGGTATTGAGCAGGGACAAATTGCAACTGAGCATTTCCGAAACGGTATAACCGGCCCCCAGTTCTCGGCACAGCTGCCGGAATACCCGGTCTGTAACCCCGGCCATGGGCGCCAGCGCCAGCGCGTTGGTTAGCGTATAAGGGCCAATGCTGAGACGGGAGAGAGTCATGGTATCGCTGTACTTAATGTGTGCGGGTGTTTTGTGTCTATTTATACCAGTTGGCTGAAAATTTTAAAACCGGAAACCCAGGTGCCAATGGCTGAACCAAAATTTGTCAGCAAAAACACCAGCAAAATACGCGTCACCGGGTTTTTCCACCATCCCTTGAGGCTGGCGGCATCGGTTTGCAGGTGTTCAAAGTCGGCCACGGTGGGTTTGCGTATCCAGGCTTCAGTCAAGGCGGCCACCATACCAGCGGCCACTGCCGGATTCAGGGATGTCAACGGGGCAGCCAGAAAAGCCGTCAGGATAGTCAGGGGATGGGCCCCGGCGATGGCCGCGCCCACGGCGGCCAGAATGCCGTTGTAAATCACCCAGGTTTTGACCATATCCCAGCCCATATCGGCATTTCGGCTGAAACCGATGGCAAATCCGGCCACAATAATCGCCACAATCAGCCATGGCAGCCACTTCAGCCAGCGGCTTTTTGGTGGGACGGTTTCCAGTTGTGCGATGCTGGCTTGTGCATTGAGTTCAGGGTCTTGCAAATATCGGCTGATGCCATCCAAGTGACCTGCGCCAATCACCACCAGGGTGTTGCCGCCGGGGCTTTTTGCGGCTTCCTGCTTCAGACGTGCTGCCATATATTCGTCGCGCTCGGCAATCAGGCCGCGGTAAATGGCAGGGTTATCCCGGGCGAATTCGGCAAAGGTGCTTTCCAGCATGTCGCCGGTTTTGAGCTTTTCAATGTCGTCGTTGCTGACGGACTCTTTTTCGAAAAAACCGGCGAAACCGCCCAGTAACAGCCCCGCCTTGTCTCGAAAGCGCATGCCGCGCCAGGCCCGCTTCATGGTGGTGCTGATGTCGCGGTCAATTCGCCACAGGCGCAGATTTTTTTCTTTGGCCATATCGATGGCGGCCTTCATTTCCGCCCCAGGGGTGATGCCTAATTGGTCGGCCAGGCGTTTTTGATAGGCGCTTAAGGCCAGGTTGGTGGCAATTAGGCCGGTTTGTCCGCTGCGAATGACTTTGATGATGTCCAGTTGGCGAAACCGGTTTGGGTTTTGAATGGCCTCGTAGCGGTGTTCGTCCAGCTCAACGGCCACAGTGTCAAAAGCATCGCTGGTCAGTAAGTTGCGTACAGCATCAACACTTTTTTGGGAGATGTGGGCAGTGCCCAGAAGGACAAAGCGGGTGTCGCCATGTTGAATAATCTGGTGGGGCTGTTCGGCGAGGAAGTCCCGCCAGTTTTCGCTGTTCATGCGTGCTGCAGTCCTGATTCAGAACGGCCAATTTTAGCACAGTCGCTTTCCAGGTGGCCTTTGGCCGCTGGTAGCGTGATGGCGTCTGGTCAGCCAGTGGTTCAGGCAAGCAAATGGTGCAGGATGGCTTGGCGGGTGAGGACGCCGTTATGCACTTGTTCCTGAATGACTGACTGGGGCCCGTCGGCCACTTCAGAAGCAATTTCCACGTTACGGTTCATGGGTCCTGGGTGCATCACGATGGCATCGGGTTTGGCCAGTTGCAGCCGCTGGGGAGTCAGACCGTAGTGCGTCAGATATTGCTCGGCATTGGGTATGTCGGTGTCGTTCATGCGTTCTTTCTGGATGCGCAGCATGACCAGGACGTCGGCGGCGCGGGCTGCGCTGGAAAAACGATTCACCATAATGGCCGGAGTGCTTTCTGGCATCAGGTGGCGCGGGCCAAACAGGTGGATGTTTTGGCATCCCATGATATTTAGGCCGTCGATGAGGGAACTGGCCACCCGGGAATGTTTGATGTCGCCGCAAATAGCCACCTTGAGCGTGGAAAAGTCGCCTTTGTGACGGTGGATGGTGTAAAGATCCAGCAGGGCCTGAGAGGGATGTTGGTGATTGCCGTCGCCGGCATTGATGATGGAGACTGTATCACCCAGCCACTGGCGGGCCTGTTCAGCGGTCCCGCTGTCCTGGTGGCGGATGACAAAAGCATCGGCGGACATGGCCGCCAGCGTCGTCAAGGTGTCGCGCAGACTTTCCCCTTTGTGGGTGGAGCTGCGGGCAATGTCTACGTTAATGAGCGTGGCACCGAGTTTTTTGGCGGCCAGTTCGAAGGAAACCCGGGTGCGTGTGCTGTTTTCAAAAAACAGTTGCATGATGGTTTTGTGACGCAATTGCTTGGCGCGTTTTTTGGGTTTCATGTCGCGCAGGTAATCGGTGAGCCGAAACAGTTCCAGAATGTCCTTTCGGCTGAGTTGTTTGATGTCGGTAAAATGTTTCATATGCGAGTCGATAACCAGGTTTCCAGAATATGTTTGGCCGCATGGGCGTCCAATTTGTGGATGTCTTTGCGGCGGGCTTGGCCGGTTTTGCGGGCCTGAACAAATTCCCGCGCGGCTGCTTTTGAGGTGAGTCGTTCATCCACTTCGAAGGTGGGGAGTTGAAAGCGCGCTCGCAATTGCCGCGCAAAGGCGCGGGCGGATCGGGTAATGGCTTGCTCCTCATTGTTAAGGTTAACCGGGATGCCGACCACCAGCGCATCCGGCTGCCATTCTGCGATCAGTGCTGCTATGCCGTTCCAGTCGGTTTGCCCTGGCTGTGGGCTTTTGAGTGTAGTCAGGGCATTGGCTGAACCGGTGATGGTTTGGCCCACGGCCACGCCAGTACGCCTCATGCCAAAATCAAACCCCAGGACACGCTGGATTTCTTCCTTAGGCTCCATCAGGCATGACCATGAAAGGCGGTAATTTGTTCCGGTTGCACGCCGAGTTGTTTCAGGGCCAGTTGCCAGCGTTTGTCCAGCGGTTGTTCGAAAATCATGCGATGATCGCTGGGGCTGGTCAGCCAGGCATTCTGGCGGATTTCATCTTCAAGCTGACCGGCTTCCCAGCCGGAGTAACCCAGGGTGAACAACCAGTTTTCAGGGCCTTCTCCCCGGGCGATACTGTCCAGTATGTCTGTGGATGTGGTGAGCTTGAGGTCGTCACTGACAGTCAGTGTGTTTTCCCACTCCTGCTGGCCGTCATGCAGAACAAACCCCCGCTCGGTGGCTACCGGGCCACCCAGTATAATAGGCTCATCCGGCCGGTTGATGGTTTCTGTGGGCAGTTTGAGTTTTTCGAACAGTCCTTTGCGGGTGGTGGTGCCAGGCAGATTAATAATCAGGCCCATGGCGCCTTTGTCGTTATGGTCGACAATCAGCACAACCGCCTGATCAAACAGGGATTCCTCCAGGTCTGGCATGGCAATGAGAAACTGGTTTTTCAAGTTCATGGGGCTCTTATTTTGTCCTTATCCTTTGGCCGGGCAAAAATTGCCAGGTTCGGGTAATGTAAAGTATGTCTGCTGTGCTGTCTTCTGGCAAGGGTTCAAAAGGGCTGCTGATGGCGACAATGTGTTTGGCGGCGTCATCAAGCACTTTGTGGCCCGATGACTTGATGATGGTGGTTTCCGCCACGCTGCCATCTCGGCGCAAGCCAACACTGAGAATCAACTCGCCAGTCAGGTGTCGTCTCCGGGCTTCTGCCGGGTAATTCAGGTTGCCCATGCGCTTGACCCGTGCCGCCCAGGCGTGCAGATAACGGGCGTATATATCTTCTTTTGTACTGGCTGATATATACTTTTTTTTGGGTTTGTGCGCATATTTTTTTATGCGGTCGGCAATTTCATTTTCAAGTTTGGCTATATCCAGATTTTCCAGCTCTGCGGGTCGCGGGGGGCTGGTTGGTTTTCGTTCTTCATCGGGTTTTTGATGGGCCAGTACTTGAGTGCGCGCATTCAGGTTACTGATGAGGTTATCTTGCTTTTGTACGGTGGGTGAGGGGACGGTCTTGCGCATGCGTACCGGCGCCAATCCGGTATATTCGGGCGTGGGTCCGGCAATTAAATTGGTGGGCCTGGCCTTTTCCTGGCTGTGCCCCCCGCCTTGCTGGTTGGACTGCGCCAGAAAGTCTGCTTTTTTGGGGGCTTGTATGCTCTTTTTTTGTACCAGAATAACATCCAGTGTGGGTAGGTTTTCAGGCTTTTCCCGGGGTTCGCTGAAAAAGGACAGACCAAAGATCAGCGCGGCCACCAGTAGGGTGGAAACGGTAAAAGTGAAGCTCAGGCGATCAGCGGTGCCGATGCGTGTAACGTCCGTGAGGTAATTATTTTTGGGCGTGGTTTCGGCAGACATGAATCAGGCAGTCAGGCGCTTTTCAATGGCATCAAACAAGGTGCCGGCAATATTCAGGCCAAATTGCTTGTCCAGTTCCCGAATACAGGTGGGACTGGTGACGTTAATTTCCGTCAGAAAATCTCCAATGACGTCAATACCGGCAAACAGAATACCCTTTTTCTTTAAAACAGGGCCGACCTGCCGGGCAATGTGCCACTCCCGCGGCGTGAGCGGACGGCCCTCGCCGCGGCCACCTTTGGCCAGATTGCCGCGGAAATCATCGTCAGCCGGGATGCGGGCCAGCGCATAAGGAATGGGCTCACCATCCACCAGCAGAATGCGTTTGTCGCCATCGCGAATGGCGTCAATATAGGTTTGGGCAATGGCTGTGCGCGCGCCATTGTCGGTTACGGTTTCCAGGATGACATTGAGGTTGGGGTCTTCTGCGCTGGTTTGGAATATGGATGCGCCCCCCATGCCGTCCATGGGCTTGATAACGGCTTTGCCGTGTTCCTGGACGAATGCCTTGAGGAATCGGGGGTGTCGAGAAACACAGGAATCAGGGCTCAGCTCAGGAAAGAACTCGGTGAAGAATTTTTCATTGGCATCCCGCAAGGCCTGGGGATGGTTGACAACCAGCACGCCTTGAGCCTGAGCCAAGTCTAGTATATAGGTGTCCATCACATACTCTATGTTGAAGGGTGGATCCTTGCGCATCAGGATAACATCCAACTCACTCAGGGCAATGTCACGTTGGGCCCCCATTTCGAATGGCTGGCCAAGGCGGTCCTGCACCCGTAGCGCATGGCTTACAGCGCGTGGCTGGTGATTTTTGACATAAAGGTCGCTGTCGGTGATGTAGTGAATCTCGTACGCGCGCCGCTGGGCCTCCAGCAACATGGCAAAGGTTGAATCTTTGGTGGGATTGATATGCTCGACTGGATCCATGACAAAGCCGATTTTCATGGGTGTTAACTCCTTCAGCGACGATCTGGTGAACACGACTTTTGGGTTGGTCTGAAAACCGCCGGGATGTGGGCGGCTTTTTTGGGGCGATGAGGCTGCTCCGAAGTAGAATGCGATGTTTGTTGAACATGACAAAAAATGTCAGCCCTGCGATAGAAATAATTCTAACAGATAAGCGTGCTGGAGCCAGTTGCGTTTTTGCCTGTTTTGTGTGGTTTTCACTGGATAATGTCCAGGATTCATTGATAACTGCCTTACAAGTGGGGAAGATTGTATGACGCAGATTGCCCAGGGACTTGCCGGAAGCATGGCGTTCTGTACCCGGAGGGCTTGCTCAGGGCCCGGTTCGTGCCAATTACGGGTTTGAGGTGTCATTTTTCCGATATTTTTCGTAATATGTTCGCACGGTGGCATTTTGCGCGATATGAAAGAGGGATAAAACGTGTACGGTCGACAGATTGGTCTGTGTGAAGATTCAAGCATGAAACAATTGTAATGCCGCGCAAAATAAGGTATTTTCCATTGATATTACGGACTTAGCGGCGAAAGTTAATGTTTATTTCGCAATAAATCCGGCGGGTGGTGAGGGTTTTATGAAGGAATTGTCGCCACTCTACCTGCCGGTGCCAGTTCGGAAAATCCAAGTAAATCAAACAGCTAAGGTGATTGTGTGAGCGAAGAAAAACAAAAAGATCAGTTATCCGACCTGAAGGTGATGGTCATTGACGATAGTAATACCATTCGGCGCACAGCCGAAACCCTGCTCAAGAAGGAAGGTTGTCAGGTCATTACTGTGGACAATGGCTATGAGGCTTTGTCCATGATTTCCGATACCCGACCGGATATTATTTTTGTTGACATTATGATGCCTCGCCTGGATGGATATAAAACCTGCGCGTTAATCAAGATCAACAAGGAATTTAAGAAAACACCTGTGATCATGCTGTCCAGCAAGGATGGCTTGTTTGACAAGGCCAAAGGCAAAGTCGTAGGCGCCGAAGCCTACGTGACCAAACCTTTCACGACAGAAGAACTGCTGGATGCTATCAAGAAATATGTTCCCCTGAGTGTTGAGTCCTGATGAAAAACAAATCTGCAAAGCCTTTTGAGTTGCTGCTCGATTACGAACAGAAGAGCCTCGAACACGCAGTAAAGCTGCCACAGCAACAAACCCATAGCAGCGCCTGGTCCGGTATCGGCTTTCGTTTGGGTGATCACCACTATGTACTGCCGGTAGACCGGGTGGTCGAGGTATTGATGCCGGCCGAGGCCCTGCCGGTGCCTGGTATCAAACCATGGGTGCTTGGGCTGGCCAATTTGCGCGGCACTTTGATGCCGATTATTGACCTGAAGCGTTATTTGTCCACTGTGCCGACGCAGGTGACTGGTCGTTCCCGCCTGATGGTGATTGAGCAGCCAGGTGGCCAGGTGGCTTTGCTGGTCGATGAAGTTTTTGGCCAGAGACACTTTGAGAATGAAGACCGTTGCGAGATTGATCTTCCGGTCGATTCCGGTTTTGAGCGCTATTCTTCCACCGCTTTTGGGCAGAAAGGCCGCATCTGGAATGTATTTGATGTGGACCAGCTGGTGACGGACACGGACTTCCAGAATGCAGCAGTGGCGTGAAGGCCGCAAGGCTGGGTATAAGGAAAGCAGATAGATGGTATTGATTCCCCTACAGATTAAAAATTGGCAAAAAGAGGCTGATTCATGAGTGCATCCACCAACGACCTGAATATTCAATCCAAAACCTTGCCGCTATGGCAGTTAATCGTCCTGATTATCCTGGTTGGCTTGTTTATTCTTAACTTTATTATTTTGAATATTGACGAGAAAAACCGCTCGGGCTGGATTCGGGAAACGGATAATATCCGCATTACTTCCCAGCAATTAAGTCAATATGCCAAAGATGCCGCCGGTGGCCGGGTGGAAGCCTTTGATGACCTGAAACGAACCCAGAATATCATTAACCAGTCCATGAAAATCTTGGATCAGGGGGATGATGAGCTGGCGCCGCTACCGCCGGCCACAAGGGAAACGTTTGCCGCCATGCAGGATACTTGGCAGCGCATGGACAAAAATGTTGATGTCATTCTCGACAAACAGGAGCTGATTGAGTCCATTTCTGATATTGCGGTTAAATTTGCCCGGGAAATTCCAGTGTTGCAGGCCCGCAGTGATGATGTTGTGCAACGGTTGGTGAAAAAAGGCGCCAACCGGCAGCAGATTTATGTGGCCAGTCAGCAGCTTGTGCTGGCCGACCGAATGCTGCGGCGCATGAATGAAATTCTCCGTGGCGGCATGAATGCAGTTCAGGCGGCTGATCGCCTGGATGCAGATGCCCGTAAATTCGCCAGTGTCCTCAATGGTTTGTTCAATGGCAGTGACACCATCAAAGGTGTGACTGACCCGGTGGCTTTAGAAGCCCTGGGTGGGGTTTATAACCAGTTTGACAGCATTCAGAACGATATTCAGAAAGTCTTGTCATCCATGGACTTGTTTGAAGCGCAAACCGCTGCCGATGACATCCAGGTGGATTCTTTGCAATTGCTCGATCAGGCACGTGAGCTGATTAACAAAATCAAGGCTATTGTGACCTGGTTCCCGTCCACCATGGCTGGGTGGATTCTGGGGGCGTTGGCATTGCTGTGGTTGCTGGGTATTTTCTGGCGGCTGAACCGGTCTGACCGGATTCGGGCAAAAGTGGCGCAAGAACTGAATGAAAGGAATCAGCAAGCCATTTTGCGATTGTTGGATGAAATGGGCTCACTGGCGGATGGTGACTTGACGGTTAATGCCACGGTGAGTGAGGACATTACCGGCGCCATCGCTGACTCTGTTAACTTTGCAGTGGAAGCCTTGCGTAGCCTGGTGACCACGATTAACGAGGCCTCTGTGGGTGTGGCCTCGGCGGCACAGGAAGCCCAGGCGACGGCCATGCACCTGGCCGAAGCGTCAGAGCATCAGGCACAGCAAATCACCAATGCTTCGGCGGCCATTAACGAAATTGCGGTTTCCATTGACGAAGTCTCCAAAAATTCACTGGAATCCGCCGACGTGGCCCAACGTTCGGTACAAATCGCGCATACCGGTGCTGATGTGGTGCGTCAAACTATCGAAGGCATGGATAATATCCGCAACCAGATTCAGGAAACCTCCAAGCGAATCAAGCGGCTGGGCGAAAGCTCACAGGAAATTGGCAATATCGTGGAATTGATTAACGACATTGCCGAGCAGACGAATATTCTGGCTTTGAACGCGGCCATTCAGGCGGCGTCTGCCGGTGAATCCGGCCGGGGCTTTGCGGTGGTGGCAGACGAAGTGCAACGCTTGGCGGAACGTGCTTCCAGCGCAACCCGACAAATTGAAAACCTGGTGCAAACCATTCAGTCAGACACCAATGAAGCGGTGGCTTCCATGGAGCAAACCACAGCCGAGGTGGTGAATGGCGCCAAACGGGCGGAGAACGCCGGTGAGGCCCTGGAAGAAATTGAAACCGTATCCAACGACCTGGCGGAGCTGATTCAAAATATTTCGGAAGCGGCGCGCCAGCAATCCGTAGCCGCCACCAATATTTCCGGTACCATGAACGTGATTCAGGAAATTACCACCCAAACCTCCGCCGGTACTCAACAAACCGCGGAATCCATTGGAAACCTTGTGGAACTGGCGAATGAGTTACGGCGTTCGGTCGAAGGTTTCAAACTGCCAGAAGACGATGGGTGGAAGTAATTGAATGACCCGGCCTGCCAATTCCGCCAAGAAACCGGTATGAGCTCCCCGGTAAGCCGCCATGGCATCCCTGACTTTGGTGATGAGGACTACCGCCTGTGGTCTGAATTACTGGAACGCCGCACAGGGATTACGGTGCCCAGTGAGCGCAAAACTTTTTTGCAAACCAAAATTTGGTCTCGCATGAGCGAGCTGGGTTTGTCCCGGTTTTCTGACTATTGGGACCTGGTGACACGCCAGGGCGTTGACGGACGACTGGAATGGGCCCAGCTGGTAGACCGTCTGACAGTGCATGAAACCAGTTTTTTTCGCCACAAGCCATCGTATGAACTGGTGCAGGAAACCCTGCACAGGGCTTTTTCCAGTGCGCCGGATATTTTGCACTACCGGATCTGGAGCGTGAGTTGCGCAACGGGTGAGGAAGCCTGGTCATTGGCCATGGTGGCGGACCAGTGCGCCGCAAATTACCCACAGAAAAAACTGTACTACGGGGTCATCGGCACCGATGTTTCCCGTTCGGCGATTGCATTGGCCCAGCAGGGGATTTATGACAGCCGTCACATGGAGTCGATTCCAGCAAAAATGCGCTCCTATCTGCAGCCAGTGGGAAAAAATCTGATTTCCGTGATTGCCCCCCTGCGTAAACGTGTGGCTTTTGGCTACTTCAACCTATTGAACCTGGAAGCGGCAGCCACAGTGCGCTATGACCTGATTTATTGCCACAACGTACTGATCTATTTCTCTCGGGAAACCCGTCTGAAAATCCTTGACAACCTTATTAGATACCTGAAAAAAGACGGGATATTGATCTTGGGCCCGACTGATATCAGTGCCTGGCAGCACCCCAAAATGGTCCGTTTGCCAGCCAAAAGAACACTCTCTTACCAATTGAAGAATGACGTATGAGCATAAACGAACAAATTGATTTTTCCACACTTGTCTGGGTTAAAAAAGAGCTGGACGAAACTCTGGATCGGGCCCGGCAGGCGCTGGAAGCCTATGTGGAAGACCCTGAAGACATCAATCAGCTACAGTTTTGCGCCACATATCTGCACCAGGTGCAAGGCACACTGAAGATGGTTGAATTGTATGGCGCGGCCATGGTGGCCGAAGAAATGGAGCAAGTGGCCAAAAAGCTGCTGGAAGGGGAGGTGAAAAACCCCGAGGATGCGTTTAACGTGTTGATGCGTGGCATTGTTCAGTTGCCGGATTATCTGGAACGCATCCAACTGGGGCACAAGGACATCCCCATTGTGCTTTTGCCTTTGGTTAACGACTTGCGCACGGTGCGTGGCGATCAGTTGCTTTCTGAAAGCGCGTTGTTCAATCCGGACTTGAGTCTGGGCATGCCTGAGGAGGCGCAAAAAAGTCAGATCAAACTGTCCCGGCGGCAACTAAAACCCATTATTTCCAAAATTCGTACCGCCTATCAGCAAGCCTTGTTGCAATGGTTCAAAAATAACGACTATGTTCCCCAGCACAGTATTTTTACGAATATTCTTAACAAGCTGCAAATGCTCATTGAAAATGCGAACTTTTCGCAGCTTTTCTGGGTGGCCGATGGCGCGTTTTCGGCGCTCAAGGACAATACCCTCAAGGATTCAGTGACCTTTAGGCGGCTGGCGGGGCAGTTGGATTTGCTGCTTCGTAAAGTCATTCAGTCGTCTGACCCGACAGCCATTGACAGTGAAATCACAGGCCTGACGAAAAACTTTTTGTACTACGTGGCCATGGCCGGGGAAGGGCCGGAAAAAACCCAAAAAATCAAAGATTACTTTAACCTCAGCCAGTTTGTGCCCGATGAACAAGAGCTGGCGCATGCCCAGGGCAGCATTTCCGGCAAAAACCGTGAGCTGCTGGAAACGGTGGCCGGCGCCATTCGCGATGATGTGCTTTCCGTGCAGGAAACGCTGGACTTGTATATTCGTAATCCCAATGCCTCCATTGAGGAGTTGAATGCGATAGAACACTCCCTTAGCGCCATCGCGGATACTTTGGGTATTCTGGGTTTGGGAGCCGCACGCGAGACCATTGTTGAACAACGTGATGCGCTGCTGAAAAGTATTGAGTCTGGGCAGCGCCCGGATGATGAACAGTTGATGGAAATGGCTCAGAAACTGTTACTGATTGAGTCAACGCTCAATGATCATATTCAGTCTCTGGGGCTGATTGCTGAACCACCCGCTCATGCTGCTACGGACATTGAAATTCCCCGTTCGGAAGTTCAGGCCATTCTGGAAACCCTGGCCAAGGAATCCATTCAGAACTTGCAGCACATCAAGTCCAATTTCGTGGCTTTTATCGAAACCACCTGGGATCGGAACAAAATACGCGATAACCCAAAGTTGCTCAAGGAGATTCAGGGCGCCTTGCAAATGCTGGATATGCAGGAGGCGGCCACCGAAGTCGGCCGCGTTGCTGAATACACCCGCAGTTTGCTGGATGATTCACTGACCCCGTCGGCTGAAGAGCTGGACATGCTTGCCGATGCCGTGGCCAGCATCGAATACTACATGGAGTATCTGGGGAGTAACAGCCCGGGCAAAGAACAGATTTTGCAACTGGCCCGGGACAATCTGGACAAGTTGTTTGTGCGCCGGGAAATGGCGGCGGCCAACGCAAAACAAGAAGAAGCCAGCGCTCAGGCCGGAGCCCCCCTTATGGCCGACCAGGAGACCGCCGCAGAAAGCACTGTTGCAGAGGTAGGAATAGAAGAACCCTCTATTGAGGATGAGCCGGAACAATCGTTTCCGGTTGGTACTGGTGACACAGAGACCGGCGACGAAGACACCAGCACAGTCCAAGAAACGGTTGAGCCCAAACCTTCTGAGGAAACCGTCGAACCTGGCGATACACCATCGCTAATCGTGTCCTTTGACGAAGACATTGATCCTGAAATCAAAGAGGTTTTTCTCGAGGAACTGGCCGAAGAACTCGAGCATATGGAGGCAATTTACCCTCAGTGGCGGGCCAACCCTGAGGAAAACACCGAAAAACTGGCGGAGATCCGGCGCATCTTCCACACCCTTAAAGGCAGTGGGCGCCTGGTAGGGTGTGAAGCCATCGGTGATTTCGGCTGGCGGGTGGAAAACATGTGCAACCAGGTTCTGGATGGTTCACTGGAAATCAATGAAGGTTTTTTGGCGGTGCTGGATGCAGCCAGAAAAATGATGCCTGGTTTGCTCCGGGCCTTGCAGAACACCCAGCCGGTTCCACAGGAATACTTTCTCTTACTGACCTCGGCAGAGCAGGTGGCCAATGGCGAGGATAAAGTGGCTCTGTTACAGACAACGCCGGATACAGAGGCGGAAACTGCCCTTGCACCGGAAGACGATGAGGCAGAAGCGACTGATTCCGTTTCTGATGAAACCGCGCTGGCTGACAGCTTAGACGAGAGTGACCCGAGCGAGGAGTCGGTATCCGAAGTGGATGAGCAGGCAACCACAGAAACACTGGACCTTGGTGAGGGACTCAGTTTCAATTTTGATGCCTATGCCGATGAAGAACCTGAAACTGCGGACTCAGCGGACAGCGAGGAATTGGACATCACCTTTGATCTGGAAGAATTTACCGAAGAAACCCGCGAGGGTGAGAAGGATGCCGAAGACGCCTCTGGTGAAACGGCGTCTTTGGGCGTCGACCCGGTGTTTGTCGAAATCCTGCAACAGGAAGTGGAGTCCCATCTGGCCGAAGTCGAACGCTTTCTGGCGGCAACGGAGCATGCCGACAGCGCTGAAGTCAGTGATGACCTGATCCGCACCATACATACCCTCAACGGGGCTGCCAGCATGGCCAATGTGGACGCCATTGTGAGTATGACTTCCCCGCTGGAGCACGTCCTCAAGCTGAAAAAACAGGCTGAAGACTCTCTGGATGCCGAGGCTCTGAATGCAATCAGCGAGTTCGTTGCGCTGGCGCGCGTCATTATGCAGGACTTGTCTCAGGATCATGCCCAGCAAGCCACGCGAATTGGTACACGCTTTGAAGAAATGGCCCAGGGTTTTGAGGGTCAGGCTGTGGACCCGGCCAGTTTTCTGGATACGACGGGCATTGAGATGGACGAACAGCCAGAGTCCGCACAAACCACCGATGAAACTTTCGTGGAACAGAAAGATGAGTCACCCCTTGAGCTGGATGATGCGGCCACGGCTGAGAAGGAAGAATCAGAACTTGATTTTGATTTCGACAACGATCATGAAGCCGCTGATGTTGTTGAAGAAGCCGATGAAAGCAGCACCGCGAATGACGAAGCCTGTGAATCCTCTGGCGAATTATTGACAGATGAGGAATTTCCGGCGCTGGATGAAGCGTTGGACTCTCTGGAAGAAGAACTGTCCGAGCTGGACGAGGAACTGTCTGAGCTTGACGGGGCGACCAGTGAAGCTGTCAAGCTAATGGCAGACGCTGCGCATAACGAAGATACGGAAGCATTGGCTGATTCCGATGACACCGAAGAAGCTGAAGAGGCTGAAGAGGCTAATGCCACAGTAGAAACCGCAGAAGCCACTGAAACAGTAGCCGAAGAAAAAACCAGTGATGAGCCTACCGAAACAGATGATGATCTGGATCTCGAATTGCTGGAAATCTTTGCCGAAGAAATGCAGGAGATTCTCGATTCTTGCGAGAATACCATGGCACAATTGGAGCAGGAGCCAGCCAATGCCGAGCTGATTACCGCTTTGCAGCGTGAATTGCATACGCTGAAAGGTGGCGCCAGAATGGCCGGCTTGAATACAATCGGTGATCTCAGTCATGCCATGGAATCGGTTTTTGAAACCGTGGCCGAAACCGGTGGAGAAATCAGTTCGCAGCACTATGCCGTGCTGGCGCGGGCGTTTGATCGCCTGAACGCCTTGCTGGATACCGACAAATACGGCTTGGATGAAGATGTATCGGCCGATATCAAGCAACTGACACGCTTGCTGGAAAGCGGTGGTGGCGAGTTGCGTGATGAATCCCGCCTGGATGCGATGGCGCATCAGCCCGAAGCGGATACTCCGGCTTCTTCCCGGCAGGCAACCGCCACGACTGCATCCAGTTTGGCAGGCAGTGGTCAGCTCAAAGTGCCATCGGCATTGCTGGATAATCTGGTGAATCATGCGGGTGAAATTAGTATTTACACATCCCGTTTGGAGCAACAAACAGGGAACACCCGTTTTAACCTGGAGGAGTTGGCCAATACGGTTAATCGTTTGCGGGAGCAGTTGCGCAAGCTGGAAATTGAAACGGAAACGCAGATTATTTCCACCTATCAGCGCGAGGCGGAAAATTTTGACGAAGGCTTTGATCCTCTTGAATTGGATCGCTTTTCAACTTTGCAGCAACTTTCTCGTTCCCTGAGCGAATCTGTCTCGGATTTAACAAACATTCAGAGCTATCTCATCGACATTACCACCGAGTCTGAAAACCTGCTCAAATACCAGTCCCGGGCGAATACGGAGTTACAGGAAGGCTTGATGAAGACGCGCATGGTGGCTTTTGGTTCATTGCTGCCGCGTCTGCGTCGCCTTATCCGCACCACTGCCGACGAACTGCATAAGCAGGCGCGCCTGGAAGTGGTGGGTGCCGAAGGTGAAATGGATAAAACCGTACTGGAAGGCATTCAGGCACCGCTAGAGCACATTCTGCGGAATGCGTTGGCCCATGGCATTGAGCCGCCTGAAGAACGCCGCGCTCTGGGCAAGGACGAAACCGGCGCAGTCGTATTGGATGTACAGCGGGAAGCCACGGAGGTGGTGATTACCGTCCGCGACGATGGCCGGGGTATCGATCGGCAAAAAGTGCGTGAAATCGCCATTGAAAAGGGTATTATCAAGCCAGATACCACCCTCAGTGACCAAGACATTGATCAGTTGATTCTGCATTCGGGCTTTTCTACCGCAGATGCGGTTTCCAAACTGGCCGGTCGTGGCGTGGGCATGGACGTGGTGCATAACGAGGTGAAAAAGCTTGGCGGCATGCTCGAAATCGAGTCAGAGCCGGGACAGGGCACCACCTTCCGCATTCGTTTGCCGTATACACTGGCCCTGACTCATGCGATTCTGGTTGAAGTGGGCGAAACCCAATATGCCTTGCCGGTTTCCGGTGTGGAAGGCGTGGTTCGCATGTCCTGGGATGAGTACCAGCGCCGCATTGAAAATAATGAACTGGACTATGAATATGCCGGTGAGGTTTACCGGATTCAGGACTTGAACCATCTTTTGGACTCAAATGCCGAGCCGATTATTGAAGACAACCAGGTGCCTTTGGTGATGGTGCGTTCGGGCAATGAAGGCATTGCCTTGCGTGTGGATAAAGTCTTGGGCAGCCGGGAAATCGTGGTGAAAACAGTGGGCACCCAAATCGCCAGTGTGCCGGGCATTTATGGCGCGACCATTCTTGGAGACGGTACCGTGGTCTTGATTCTGGATGCCATTCCCCTGGCGCGTTACTGGCAGCAACGCCGCCAGCTGCAAAGCCTGGAGGAGCAAACCAAAGAAACAGCCGAGGAAAGCCGTCGTGTACCCACCATTATGATTGTGGACGATTCCATTACCATGCGCAAAGTGGGCCAGCGTGTGTTGCAGCGTAACGGCTTTGAAGTGATTACCGCCAAAGATGGCCTGGATGCCAGTGACCAGCTCGAGGAGGTATTACCCGACTTGATGCTGCTGGATATTGAAATGCCGCGTATGGATGGTTATGAGCTGGCAGGACTAATGCAAAAGGATTCGCGTTTGTCCCAGGTGCCGATTATCATGATTACATCGAGAACCGGAGAAAAACACCGTCAAAGGGCCATGGATCTGGGTGTCAAACGTTATCTGGGCAAACCTTACCAGGAGTTTGAGCTGATTAAAAATATCAAGGAACTGTTAAATATAGAAGACGATGAATCATGAGCGCCGAGTCGCACTGATTCATTTGGGAGAAAAAACAGCATCAGCGCGCCAGATTCGCGAACAGTTATCCCTGGCCGGACTGCATGTCATAGAAATGGCCATGGAAAGAGAGGATGCAGCGCCATCGCTGGATGGGGCACAAGACGAGGACGTCGCGATATTGAATCTGGGCAATTTTGCCTTTGATGCCTCCGCGTTCATTCACCAGGTGAGTCAGGCGTATGGTGACCGGCTGATTATCAACGATGCCCTGATTGTTGACCGGTTGACAGGCTGGGAGCGGAAACGCTGGTTGCGGCATTTGCTGCATAAAATAGACCCTGGTTTCAGCGTGCTGCCTGTGGCGAATGCGCCGCGACCGGCGTATCAGAAGGTCGCGATCCCTGGTGTGGAAGCCGTATGGGTGCTGGCCGCTTCAATTGGCGGTCCGGAAGTGGTTCGAGAGTTTCTGGCGGCATTGCCGGATGACTTGCCCGCTTTGTTTATCCTGGCCCAGCACCTGGGTGGTGATTTTCAGCCCATGTTACGCCAACAACTGGCAGCGGCGACCCGGATGCCGGTGGAAATTCCCTGGCCGGGATTGCGCCTGCAGGCAGGGATGGTGGTTTTGGCGCCCCCGGCTGAAAAACTGCTGATTGATGAACAGGGACGAGTGGATTTACAGCCCATGACAGTGAGCACGACATTAACCCCCAGTATCGACGCCGTTTGTGAACTGGCCTTGAATCAACTCGAACAAGTTCATATGGCTGTGTTTTCCGGGATGTCCACCGATGGCGTCGCAGGCGCACAGCATGTGGCGGCCGCCGGGGGAAAGGTGATTGTGCAAACACCACAAAGCACCGTGGTGGACAGCATTATTCAAGGTGTTAAGTCCCGTTTGAGGCCCTCCTTTGAGGGCGCGCCGGCGGACATGGCCCGCTATATCGCGCAAAGCTTGATGCACTAACAATAGAGACGAGAAGAATTATGGCACAAGATATTCGAGGGGTACTGGTCCCCAGCACAGACGTAAAAATCCTTTTTCCCAACACGCTGGTGGCGGAAGTCATTGGTTATGAAGAACCACTGGCCATTGAAAACAGCCCCGAATGGCTGTTGGGCAAGGTGAATTGGCGGGGCTGGAATATTCCACTGGTTTCCTATGCGGGCATGGTCCATGGAGACGCTGAGCCTGTTGGCCCGCATACACGCATTGCGGTTATCAAGGGCATTCATCATACGGATGAATTGCCGTATTTGGCCATCATCACCAATGGAGTTCCCCGCTTGCAAACCATTACCCAGGGGGATTTGCAGGCCCATGAAATCAAGGAAGACTATCCCGGCATGGCTTTTCGTGTGACCATTCATGATGAATTGGCGGATATTCCCGATATGGAAACCATCGAAAACCGGGTACTGGATGCCCTGAAAGCGACCGAAACGGCCAATGCCTAAGGGTGGTTTTGAGTCTTGAGCAGGATGCTTGGCCGTGACTGTTATTCAGCGCGGGTGGTGCGCGCGTCCACTTATTCATCCAGGAAGCGTCTGAGCAGACCATCATAGGCATCGATGCGCCTATCCCGCAGAAACGGCCAGATGCGTCGGACATGCTCAGTGCGTTGTTTGTCGATCATGGCGGTGAGCACTTCGTCCTGATCGGTGCTGGCCCGGGCCAGCCATTCCCCTTGCGGGCCCACAATGAAGCTGTTTCCCCAAAAGCGAGTGCCACTGGTGTGGCCATCAGGCGAGGGTTCAAACCCCCAACGGTTACAGGCCAGCACGGGAATGCCATTAGCAATGGCGTGCCCCCGCTGAACAGTCAACCAGGCATCCAGTTGACGGCTGTTTTCCTGCTCATTTTCAGCCGGATCCCAGCCAATGGCGGTGGGGTAGATCAGCATATCGGCGCCTGCCAGGGTCATTAACCGGGCCGCTTCGGGGAACCATTGGTCCCAGCACACCAGCACACCCAGGGTACCCACTGAAGTGTGAACAGGTTTGAAACCGAGATCACCTTCGGTGAAGTAAAATTTCTCGTAAAATCCGGGATCATCGGGAATGTGCATTTTTCGGTAACGACCGGCGATCGAGCCATCTTTTTCGAACACCACGGCCGTGTTGTGATACAGTCCCGGCGCCCGTTTTTCAAACAATGACGCCACCAACACGATGCCATGCTGGCGCGCCAATTCGGACAGGCTTTGCAGGATTGGCCCCGGTTTGCCAGGGTTCAGAGTGCCCGCCAGGTCAAATTGTGCCGGATCTTCAGTTTGGCAAAAATAGGCATGGGCAAACAGTTCCTGCAGCACCACCAGATCTGCACCGCTGTCGGCGGCCTGGGCAATGGCTGTGCTGGCATGCGCCAGATTTTCATCCTGGCTGCCTTTATGTGAGTGCTGGACAAGCGCGGCTTTAACGGATTTGGTTTTCATCTGATAACTGCGGTTGAATACTGGTGAATGCCTGTAATGGTAGTTGCATGGTACTGCAATGCAAGCTGCCATTTTGCCAGATCAGGTCGCGACAGGGAACCGCTTCTATCCGATGGGTGGGAAATGCGTCTTGCATGACCGCCAGGGCCTGCTGATCCTGTGGACAGTCATATACTGGCACGAAAACACGTTTATTGCTGATAAGAAAGTTCGCATAGCTGGCAGGCAAACGGCGACCGGATTGCGAATCATATATGGCATCCGGCCAGGGGAGCGGATAAAGTTTGTAAGGCTGCCCGTTGGCCTGGCGAAAGGTGTGTAGTTCATCGGTCATGGCTTGCAGCTCTTCATAATGCTTGTCAGCGCGCTCGCCGCAGGACTGATAGACAATTCGATCAGCGCCGGCAAAGCGCGCCAGCATGTCCACATGGCTGTCCGTGTCATCGCCTTCGATAGCGCCGTGTGTCAGCCACAAGACCCTGTGCACATTCAGTGCTTGTTTGAGTTTTTCTTCCAGCACCGGGGTAGGGACAGGGTGCCGGCTTTGCAGGCATTGAGAGGTGGTGAGTACTGTGCCCTGGCCGTCAAAGTCCACTGAACCGCCTTCCAGCTCAAAGTCTCGTGGTTGCCAGTGGTCGAGTTTACGCCATTTTTCCAACAGATAGCGGTTTAATTGATTATCCAGATGTGCGTTATATTTGCCGCCCCAGCCGCTAAACGGAAAATCCAGCGCCAGCCATGATGGTTGTTGTGTGTTTGTCTCCTTGCGCGGGTCACTAACAGCGCTCAGGAAAATGGAGTCACGCAGCCAGGTGTCATTATAAGGGGCGACTTGACAGTAAACCGGGCACGGAGCCGCTGTAAAGCGTTTTTTTAGCGTCTTGACCATAGAGTGGTCTGGCACCAGCAGTACCACAGGGATTTCCTGTGCCAGTGTTCGAATCATCTGGCTAAAGGCCGTCTGGATAGCGGCTAAACGTGGCGCCCAGTCGGTTTGCGCATGTGGCCAGGCCAGCATGACGGCCCCCTGAGGTTCCCATTCCGCGGGAATCCGGTACGAATCCGGTCGCACAATTGTTTTATTCAAGCGGTTTTGGGCCTTTTTCCAGTGGAGAAACTTTGTGGGCGACACAGTCAATCACCCATTGCTTTTCAAAATAGCAGCTAAACCGGGGGTAAATCCAGGTGGTAATGGGCGGGTTGCCCACCGGGCCCTTGATGCTATCGGGTTCACCATAAACGTGCCGAACCTGATCCATACGACTGCCACGCGCTGGCATATCGATGGATTGTTCCTTCTGGATACGCTGAATGAGCAAGGTATCGGCTCGTGATGGTGTGCTTACCAAGCTTGATCCTATTGCCATCAGCAGCATCATCCAGCCGCTGATAGCAGATTGTTCGTGGCCGGATCCTGTTAGACCGTTTATCATGATATGAACCTCCATTTGTCAACCCATTGTACAGCGCCTGCGTTAACGCGCTGTTAGTCTTGGCCATGCACGACTTTCTCAGCATGTGCGTAGAGACTGGATTTTAGCCCTATTTTGTCTTTTTGATGTCGTGTTTTATGTTGGCTGTATCACAAATTGCCACTTAAATGTACTCGTGACAATAACCGTGGTCTGAATGGCAACAGGGGAAGATGATATGAATAATTTAGCCGCCGGGCGTCGCGCCTTTTTTCACTAAGTGGGACAGACACTTCAGCGCATATGGGCATCGACTGTGATGCCCGCGCTACTGATACGTCCAGCATGGCATACACAGTAGTTACCACGGATTTTCGTAAGATCTTTGCTATCGGATCTGACTATGATACTGCCTGGCTATGACTATAATGGCGGTATTGGTTTGTTTGCCTGAGTGAACTCAGAGATTGGTGTCAGCATCACCCGCTGGCATGGCGGCTTTGCTCTCCAGGCCTTTCAGGGTTCGATCCAGTTGATTCAGGGTGTGTTCCAGCCGACTGGCCACGGGGTTGGTGGAAGCGCTATGGAGCATGTCGCCAAGCTGTCGTTGGCGATCAAACAGGTGAGTCTCATTCAGCGTAACGCCATGTCTTGCCAGTACAGGCTGGAGTGCGTCGGCCTGATCCCGTAGATGCTGGCGGGTTTTTTCATAGGCGTATTCACACAGGCGGGCTCGTTGGCCATAGCTGAACAGATTGGTGTTGAACAGCATTTCATCATTGCTGTCTGGTTCGATCAGGATAATATCCGCGTGAGGGTAATGGGCGCCATATTTGTCCAGCCCGGATTTGAGGCGGGACTGCACAATGGAGCGAAAAGTTTGTGACAACACCAGCGGCAGCCCGCCTTGCATCAACTCTCCGGATTGGGGGCGATTGTGGCTGTCAAAGGGAACGATCGGGTTAATGGCGAACAGGAGTTGCACATCATTTTTCAGGGCTGCAGAAGCATTCATGGTGCGGCGCAAGGCGCCATCCACGTAATGCCGGTGATGAATTTTAACCGGCGGATAGAGACCAGGCAGGGCCGATGAGGCCTGGATGGCTTTGGAAATGGGGACGTCGGCGTGTTGATCCTGGCTGAAAACGGCGGCGCGACCGGAATCCAGCTCACAAGCAACAATATAGAGTTTTTTCTCCAGTTGTCGGAAGTCGTTGCCTTTGCCATGTCGGGTTAACACCGAGCGCAGGAAATTTTCCATCTTGCTGTTGTTGAAGGTGCCGGTGGGCAGGGCGCGACCGGCTTTTTCAAGAAGATCCACAGCACTGGTGGAAAGGGGATGTTTGGCCCAGTCCAGTAACGCCTGGCCGGTGTAATAGGGAAGTTGCAGAAGTTTCCGGAGATATTCTCCATAGGCCGGTTGTAGAAAATGGTCCGGGTTGAACGGTGTTTCAGCGGTTCGCTTGAAGGCAAAAATGTTGGCGATTTCTGTTGTGCTGATGCCGCTGGCCAGGGAGGCCGCCAGAAAAGCTCCGGCGCTGACGCCGACAAAAACATCCAGATCGGTGAGTTTCAGATTGCCCAGAGAGTCTTCCAACGCACACAAGGCGCCCAATTCGTAAAAACCGCCCAATGGCCCGCCACCGGCCAGTGCAAGACCGGTTTTGAGGTTGCTGGCTGTGGGTTGTGGCGCGGGTTTCAGTGTCAACATGATTATCTGGTGCTTTAAGCTGCAAGGGTTTTCTGGATGGTCAAACTGCCTTTCCGCGACTGAAAATGAAGTCCTGTTTGACGGCTGTGCAAAACTTGTGCGCCACCTGGTGGCAAGTGGTCAAGCCTATTATACTCCCATGCAAGGTGATGGGTGAATAGCGTCATGTGGTTGCAGGCAAGCAGATAGCTTAATTATCAGGCGCAATCCCCGGCCATGGCCTGCAACGCGGCGATCACCGCAGGTCCGGCGGTTTCTGTACGCAGTATCCGTGGCCCCAGTCGGATGCCAGTCAGGTCATGATGGCGCAGTGTTGCAATTTCGGCATCGCTGAAGCCGCCTTCCGGCCCAATCAGTATATGCACGGGGGCAGGTAACCGGGACACAAGGCTTTTCAGGGAGGTGCTGGCGCGCGGATCGAGGAAAATACCCAGATGAGCGGTGTGCTGTTGCAGGTACTCTGACAAGGGCATGGGCATGGCCACCGGCGGCACATCGGCGCGGCCGCATTGTTCACAGGCGCTGATGGCCACGTGTTGCCAGTGGCGGTGTTTCTTGAGCAGGCGATTTCCCTGAAGACGCACATCGCCCCATTGGGTAAAAACCGGAATAATGCGCCTGACGCCAAGCTCCACGGCTTTTTGGATGCTGGTATCCATGCGATCACCTTTACTGACGGCTTGCACCAGGGTCAAATCCAGCGGCGAAGGCGGCACAGGCTCCAGCGGCGCGGTGACTTTCAAGGTGCCGTCTTTTTTGCCCAAGGCTTCCACACGGGCCTGCCATTCGTGCCCGGTGCCGTCAAAAACACGCACGGCATCTCCGGCTTGCATGCGCAAGACAGCACGCAAATAGTGGGCCTGTTCCCGATTGAGCGGTAACAAGCCTGCTTTTGTCGCGCCCGGATGATACAGGCGAACATGGCGGCGCGGTTTTTTTTCTGAAGCAGCGCTCATCGGACAGCCTCGTTGATACCAGCAAAGGCGGTATGCACCATGTGTTCAATTTCATCCGGTGTGATCACATAAGGCGGCATAAAGTAAACCACATCACCCAACGGCCTGATAAGCAGCTCATGCTTGAGGCCATATTCATATACGCGCCGCCCCCGACGCTCGCGCCAGTCAAAGGGGCGCCCCGGCGCTTGTTGCAGTTCCACCGCTGCAATCAGGCCGGTTTGGCGGATTTCCGCCACATTGGGGTGGGTTTTGTATGGTGCCAGGGTGTTTCGCAAATGCTCGGCCAGTTTACGGTTGGCCGCCAGTGTGTCATTTTTTTCAAACAGTTCCAGGGTGGCTAAAGCGGCAGTGCAGGCCAGCGGGTTGCCTGTATAACTGTGAGAATGCAGAAAAGCGGTCAGCTTGGTGTAGTCGTCATAAAAGGCCTGGTAGATATTTTCGCCGGTAAGCACGGCCGACAGCGGCAGATAGCCGCCGGTCAGCCCCTTGGACAAACACATAAAATCCGGGCTGATGGCGGCTTGCTCGCAGGCAAACAAGGTGCCGGTGCGACCAAAACCCACGGCAATTTCATCGGCGATCAGGTGCACCTGGTATTCATCGCACAAATCGCGCAAGCCCGTGAGGTAAGAGGGCGGATACATGCGCATGCCACCGGCGCATTGCACCAATGGTTCAACAATCACAGCACATACGGTGTCGTGGTGGGCCTCCAGTATCTGCTGCATGGCGTTCAGTTTGTCCTGAACATTGGCCTGGCATGCGTCTTCAGTTGAGAGGCCAAAGCAATCCGGGCTTGGTGCGGTGATGGGCTCCATGAGCAGTGGCGCATAGGTGTTCTTGTATAAAGGCACATCGCCCACTGCCAGCGCGCCAAGGGTTTCGCCGTGGTAGGCATTGCTCAGGTTAACAAAACGGTGCTTACGGCCATGACCGCAATTCAGCCAATAGTGAAAACTCATTTTCAGGGCGACTTCCACGGCCGATGAACCGTTATCGGCCAGAAAAACACGTTCCAGCCCCGGCGGTGTTATAGCCACCAGGGATTCGGCCAGATCGACGGCCGGTTGGTGGGTGTAACCGGCAAAAATGCAGTGTTCCAGCTGTTGCATCTGTGCATTGATGCGCTGGTTGATATGGTCGTTGGCGTGGCCAAACAGGTTGACCCACCAGGAACTGATGGCGTCCAGATAGCGGTGGCCATCAAAATCGTAAAGCCATGCGCCCCGGCCATTTTTTATGGGAATTAATGGCAGGGATTCGTGGTCTTTCATTTGTGTGCACGGGTGCCAGAGGCATTTCAGATCGCGCTGGGCCAATTGCTGGTTGTTCATGCTGTATTCCCGAATCGCCGCGTGAGCGGCTGTTGGCGGGTATTATGGAATATAATGCCTTCAGGAAAAAGAAATATGCTGTTAACGGCAACTTAATTCCTTGCGTAACATAAAGGAGCGCTTTATGCGGAACTCATACCAATCCTGTTCCCGCCACGGGGGATTTACCTTGATGGAAATTCTGATAGTGGTGGTGATACTCAGTATTCTGGCCATTATGGTGGTGCCACAATTTATGGATCAGCCCGACAAGGCACGTGTGGCCCGGGCCAAGGCAGACATTCAGGCATTGCAAACGGCATTGGCCATGTACAAACTGGACAACTTTCGCTATCCGTCTACAGCCCAAGGGCTGCAGGCGCTGGTGAGCAAACCGGCGGGCCAGCCAGAAGCCAGAAACTGGAAACCTGGCGGCTATCTGCAACAGTTGCCCAATGATCCCTGGGGAAACCCGTATCAGTATCTGAACCCTGGCACCCACGGGGAAATTGATATTTACTCTTTTGGTGCCGATGGTCAGCCCGGCGGCGAGGGCGTGGATGCAGACATTGGCAACTGGAATCAACAATAGGCACAGCATCTCATTGCGGCTTCAGGGCTTTACCCTGATAGAGCTGCTGGTCGTGGTGGTGATTCTGGCGGTTGTATTGGCCAGCGGAATGACCTTTCTGCGTTCAGGCAGCCATGAACGCCGCATCGAGCAGGAAGGGCAGCGCATTATCAATCTGCTGGAATTTCTGTGTGAGCAGTCAATTGTGCAAAACCGCCCGCAGGGTCTGGGTTTTTCTGACAATGGCTATACCGCCCTGAAGGCGCCAGACCAGGCCGGAGCGATATTGGCTGGGACAACAGCACAAGGCGGCCGGTCTGTCAGACAGGCGCCCTGGCAGCCGGTGACTGTTGGCGGTGACAATCCGTGGTCTGTGCCGGAGTTTTTGCAGATTCAATTGTTTTCCGGCGCACGGCCGATACCACTGAAAGAAACCTTTCCGGATACGCCGCATATTGTGTGTGACAGCAGCGGCCATTTGCCCGATTTTTCGCTGCGTCTGCGCCCGCGTGATGGCGGTGCTGTTTATGACTTGCGCTATCAGCAGGATGGCTTGCCAGATGCCGTTAACAGGCATTCTGGAGAAGCCGTAATGAGAAAAGGCTCCAATTGGCGGTTTTACTGGTTATCGGCAGATGAGTTATGAAGGCCATTGGGTTTTGCGGGATAAAATATTATCGATCGCCAGCGCGTGGTTTTACCTTGCTGGAAGTGCTGGTGGCATTGGCAGTGCTGAGTGTGGCTTTATTTGCCATGGTACAGGTGGCCGCCCAGCGGGCGGAAACCTTGCATCAACTGCAAAAACGCCAATTGGCCCTGGAAGTGGCCGACAGCGTACTGAATGGTTATTTGCATCAATCCCTGGTCATTGATACCAGCCGCCAACTCAGCGGAACGCGGGTCAATGGGCCTTATCGCTGGTATTGGCGGATTCTACGGGAAAGCACTCCCAACCCACGTATTTTCCGCATCCAGGCGCAAGTGTCCGAGGATCCGTCATTTGATTTTCTGCTGGGGCAGTTAACCGGGTTTTCAGGATCATGAAGCTGTTTTTTGGCTTCCGTGTCTCGCGCACTCAGTCCGGCTTTACCTTGCTGGAAGTGCTGGTGGCGGTGGCTTTGGTGGTGGTGGTGTCCACGCTGGCTTTTGCCGGGTTGAATGCTCTGGTACAGGCCCGCGCGCAAACGGATGCATTTGCCTGGCGCTGGCAACAAGGTCTGCGCGCCTGGCAGCTGATGCGCCAGGATGTCAGCTATGCCATTCCCCGTCCAAGCAGAAATACACAAGGACACAGGCAGGCGCCATTGACAGGCCGGGCCAATGGGTTCGAATTGCTGCGTTATGCCTCCCGGACATGGCCGCCGGATGCCTCGTCACCTGTCCAGAAAGTGCGCTGGCGTGTGCACAATCATCTTTTAACACGAAGCGTCACGGTTCCGCCAGAGTCCCGTCAGGAGGTGAAGCCTCAGCCTGTACTGTCTTTCGATGAGGGCGGGGCATTTTTCGAATATCAGGACATGGCTGGCCGGTGGCACCATCAGTGGCCGCCGGTGGCCGCGTCGGGGGCTGTTGCTGGTGGGAGTAACCGCTTGCCGCGGGCGATTCGCTGGCATATTGGCAGGCAAAATCAGCATGTGGACCTGTTTCCATTGGCCGCCATGCCAACGGGGGCGCGCTAAATGCCGCGGTCTTCATTATCTTGTGGTCACCGGCAACAAGGTGTGGCCTTGTTGTTGGCGCTGATGGTGGTGGCGGTGGCTACACTGATCGGGGTGGAAATCTGGCATGCCAATCAGCTGGATATGGCACGGGTGGCCAACCAGCGGCAGGCGTTGCAGGCGGAATACTATGTCCGTGGACTGGCGCTATGGGCGGCTGACGTACTGCGGGAAGATTTTGAGCGTGATGGCGATTTTGACAGCGTGAATGACGTCTGGAATCAGCCAGTGGCCGGCATCGAAGTGCCTGAAGGCCAGTTGGCAGGTCGTTTGCAAGATCTCAGTGGCCGCTTTAATTTGAATAATCTGGTGGATGAAACAGGTCAGGAAAACCCTCAACAGGTGGCGTTCTTTCGGCGATTGCTGCGACGTTTGCAATTGGATGCGTCTTTGGCCGATAAGATAATGGACTGGATGGATCCGGATAACCAACCCCGGCCCCAGGGCGCGGAAGATCTCACTTATCTGGCGCGCCGGCCGGCTTATTACACCGCTTCTGCGCCGTTTTTCCATATCGATGAATTACAACTGATTGATGGCATGGATGCCAACAGCTTTGCCACTTTGAGCAAACATGTGACTGTTTTGCCCACGCATCGGGCCAGAATCAATCTGAATACCGCCAGTGTGGCGCTGATTCTGGCCCTGGATGAGCGTCTGACGCCACGCCAGGGGCTGGTTTTGCATCAGAATGGCCAGGCCGGTTATCGCAGTTTGCAGGGCTTTGCCCAGCATCCGGTGCTGGCGGGCATGTCCTTGCCTCTGGATCAGTTAGGCGCTGTGGCGGGCGTTTCCAGCCATTGGTTTCAGGCCGCTTCAGTGGTGCAGCTGGGACAGGCGGAATATGTGTTTTATGCACTTTTGCAGCGTCGAGGCGCTCTGACCCAGCCGGTGGTATGGTCACCCCAACCGTTTGCCCGCTGAACGGCGTGTGTTTACTGCCATGACCGGGAAACAAAACCCCCCGCATAGCGGGGGGGCAGGTCTGGATGAAAGCGGGTGCTTATCAGTTGGCGTTAAATTTAAAAACGGTGGCGCCGTATTCCGGGAAAGTGCCCTCAGGAACTTCCACTTCATGTTTTTTCAACAGGTTCTCGACCTGGTTGCTGGCTTTTTTCAAGGTGTTCTTAATGTCTTTTTCCACCTTCTCCAAGGTTAATGGGGGAATTTTGGTGGTGGCGACGCTGGACACATAAGCGTTTTCGTCACTGCCGTCTTGTGACAAATTGACCGCCTGGGCCAAACGATTCATGTGCGTGGCCTGTTCCTGCAATTCCGCAATCTGTTTATCGCTGGAGCCATATTCCCAACTGACCAGTTCCACGGTGGTTTTGCCATGAGGGATGGTGTGTCCCAGACGTGTCAGCTCCTTGAGAATAATATTAGGGGTAAAACTGCCATTGGCATGTTCAATGCAAACAGTGGTAAAGCTGTTTTTGCCTTTTTTGGGGATCATCCGATCCGGGTATTTGCGATCAGAGAGCTTTTTCAGGTCTTCCAGGATCAATGGTAGTTTGTTGTGTTTTTTCCACGTGGTGATGTCGCCGGTACGCAGGTACTCGCTGGCATGGCGACGGTCAATCCCTGTACGCAAGGCCAGTTCCGCCGCAGTGATGCGTGGATCTTCTTCGATCAGGATATCCATCAGGGCTTTGCGGAAGTTTTTGACAAAACGGTGATTGGGTTGATCCAGCCGGCTGGCGATTTTGGCGAATGCCCGCGCCAGTGTTTCAATGACAGCTTCTTCCTGCTCCAGGTTCTTGATATGGACTTCTCTGTTATTTTTGCTTCTTCGTGCCATGTTATCCCATCCTCGTGGTGATTAAATAAACTGCGAGGGAGTATACGCTCAATTTAGCGGGGTTGGAAACAAAGATACAAGGATGTATGAGAACTTAAAATGGCAGTGCAGCTATTTTGTGCGATTCCAGGCAAATTCAGTCAAATAGGCCAAGGCATCCCGAAAGGGTGAAGCCGGCAGGCAATCTAATTGGGCATATGCGCGGCGGGCGAATTCAATCGCCCGTTTTTGGCTGTAAGCCAGCGCCTGGCTGCGTTCCAGACGCTGCTGAATATCAGCAAAATCACCTTTCCCCGGTTGCTTAACAGCTTTGATGATGGCGGACTTATCACAGTCCTGGCCATTTTCCAGAAGATAAATCAATGGCAGGGTGAGTTTGCCTTCGGCCAAGTCGTCCCCCAGGCTTTTATCCAAATCGGGGTTATCCATGGCATAGTCGAGAATATCGTCAGCAATTTGAAATGCCATGCCCAAATGGCGGCCGTAATTACCAAGGGCTGTAGTCATGTTGGGTGAGTCGGCCACGTCGGCTGCCAGTTGGCAACCGGCTTCGAACAGTTTTGCGGTTTTGCGGGCAATAATCTGTTCGTAGTCCGCCTCACTGATTTCCAGATTGCCGATGTTCAGCAGTTGCTGGACTTCGCCTTCGGAAATGGTATTGGTGGCATCGGCCAGAACGCGCATTACTTCCATGCTGTCAAGGCCAACCATCATTTGAAACGCCCGGGAATATAGAAAATCTCCAACCAGGACACTGGCGGAGTTGCCCCAGACTGTATTGGCCGTTTGATTGCCGCGACGCATGTCGGATTCATCGACAACATCGTCATGCAGCAATGTCGCGGTGTGGATAAATTCGATGATGGCCGCCAGCTTGATGTGTTGCTGGCCCTGATATCCGGCTGCCCGGGCGCTCAACACCACCAGTAAAGGGCGCAGCCGTTTGCCGCCGGCGCCGATAATGTATTCAGCAATCTGGCGAATTAAAATCACAGGTGAATCCAGGCTCTGGCGGATAACGCTGTTAACAGCCTGCATGTCTTCAGCGGCCAGCGCCAGCACGTCAGCCAGAGTGGTGATGGAAGAGTCCGTATCGAGAAAAATATTAATATTGTGGTTCAAAAAAACACTCCTGGCGGGTCTGTCAGGCCCGTAACATGGTCCTTCTGTGGTGTGTGAAATAATGTGCCGATTATAGCGGATTCATATGCTTAGGCGCAGTCTTCATGTGGCAATTGCCAGTCAATGGGCTGTTTGCCATGGGTTTTCAGGTATGTATTGGCTCTGGAAAAAGGCCGACTGCCAAAAAAACCCCGGTGCGCCGATAAGGGAGAAGGGTGTGGCGCCCGTATAATCCCGTGGCGGCGGGCATCAATCTGCGCGCCTTTCTTGTGGGCATAGCTGCCCCACAGCAGAAAGACCACATGCTCCAATCGGTTGTTAATATGATTGATGACGCAATCGGTAAAGGTTTCCCATCCACGACCCTGGTGCGAGCCTGCTTGCCCGTGGCGCACCGTGAGAACAGCGTTCAACAGCAGCACGCCTTGCTCGGCCCAGGCCTGTAAATGACCGTGTCCGGGTGGTGCGATGCCCAAATCATCATGTAATTCCGTGAAAATATTGCGTAGCGACGGAGGGATTGGTGTGCCCGGCGGCACGGAAAAACACAGGCCATGGGCCTGGCCGGGGCCATGATAAGGGTCCTGACCAATAATCACAGCCTTGACTTTATCCGGCGGCGTGCTGTTCAGTGCATTGAAAATCAGGGGACCTGGCGGATAAACGCGATAACGCTTTTTTTCTTCCTGCAGGAATGATCGCAATTGCTGCATATAAGGTTTTTGGAACTCATCACCCAGCAGTTCAAGCCAGCCAGGGTGAAGTTGGACAGGGCGGTTCATGGACGCCTTCAGGCGGTTTTTGACAAGGTGTTGCGACTACGGTGGAACTGGCTGAAACGGATCTGGAACTTGAGTTTTTTGATCAGCACGGCCTGGTCCACGGGCTTATGCACCAGATCATTGGCACCGGTGCTCAGAATCTGTTTTTGGTTATTGCTGTTTTCATCCCCGGTCATGACCACAAATGGCAGTTCCGCCTTGCTGGCGCCCAGTGTGTTGCGCACATAATCGAGCAGCATTTGCGCAGTTTCGTTGTCTTTGAGGAAATAATCGGTTAACACCACGTCGTAGTTTTGCATGGCGGTGTCCCGGTCGGGCATTGTGTCGATGGCTTCTGTCACGGTCATGACGTGCTTGGTTTCCAGTTCATGACCAGCCAGCAGTTTGCGTGTGGCGTGTGCAACCACACGGGAATCTTCCACATATAGAATCCGGCCGGAAATGGCGTCATCCGGCTGCAGCAGTCCCTGTAAAAATAGCCGCAGGCCGCCCTGGCCCATGGACTTGTCAAAGTAGTCCGTGACATCGGCGGTAATAGCCCGGGTCTCCAGACGTTGATTTACGTCCCCGCTGATGACAAAAACCGGCATATAAGGGTGGTTTTCCCGAATATACTGGCACAAGTTAATGCCGTCATCATCCGGCAATCGCAAGGCAGTAATGACAATGCCGGCAAAGCCGTTTTGCAGCTCCCCAATGGCTTCTTCAGCGGTGCCGACCGTTATCACCTCGGCATTATCGGCGATACTCTCCACTAATTTTTTGCTCATTAGACGGGCCACTTTGGAGGCGTCAACGATCAGGACATGGGGGGCATCGCTCATGGCTGTGTTATGTGGTGAATTGGGGTTATTTTACTTCAAAGAGACTCAGGTAACAGCCAAAGCCTCAAAAAATCGGCGCATGCTTGCCCGGTGGGAACCATCAGCTGTTTTCACGAATTTGGTTGTGCAAGGCCAAGCGAGTGGCCAGCCAGCTGATGGCAAGCGCCAGCGCAACAAACCCCAGTGTTTGGGAAAAGCTCGGGCCAGACAAGTGAGTCGGATGACCATAAGAGCTGGACAGTTGTTGTACGGCTCCCTGCAAGGACCAGAGGACAAGTTGCAACCCCAGCCAGGCCAATAGCGCGGCCAGCAAGCCATGGAGCACACCGCCATAGAGAAAGCGTCGGCGAATCTGTGCAGCCGGTGCGCCCATGAGCTGCAATAGGTGCAGTTCCTCATGGTGACGGGCCACATGGTGTCCCACTGAGTGACCGAGAATGACGATGACAATCACAAGGAACAGCATACCGCTGGTCACAGCCAGGGCTTTCAGTGTCAGGCTGGCGGCTTCCAGTTGCCGCAGCCAGGTGGGGTCGTAGCTGATATACTCCACTTTGGGGTTGAGGCGATGGTTGGCGATGAGCTGTTCAATCTGGCTGCTTGTGGCGTTTTTGGCGGGTTTCAGCAACAACTGGATGGGCAGGTCGCCAGTGGTGATAAGTTGTAATGCCTGATGCAGCTGTGGATCCTGCTGCAGTTGCTGCCGGATTTCTTCCGGGGTGATAAACAGGGTCGATTCAATAACCGGTTCTTCTTTGAGCTGTTGCATGAGCAATCCGGCTTGCTGGGCGCTGACCCCCGGTTTGAGGAAAACCGCAATGCTGCCTTGATGCTGCCAGGCTTTTTTGATGTTTTCC
>JALSHI010000044.1 GCA_026982315.1 Lysobacterales bacterium | reverse complement strand
AGCCTGCGGAAGTTAATGAGCCAGAAAATCCAGCGCCCGGACACCTGTTCAAACGCTCGTTTTTTGTCTTTGGCACCATATTGGATGTGTTGGTATGGACGCCGTCGACTGACACGCAGCCCCTGGAAGACGCGCTTGACCAGGTTGAGCAGACACTCAACGCCATGCACCACCGGTGGCATGCCTGGAAACCGGGTCGCTTGCAGGAAATCAACCAGGCCCTGCGCAGTGGGCGCACGATGGCCTTGCAAGCCGAAGAAGCCCGCTTTCTGACACGGGTCAAAGACCTGAGTCTGACCAGTCAAGGCTTTTTTGATCCAGCCATTGGCGAGCTGGTGCATTTATGGGGGTTTCATGCGGATGAATACCCGCTTAGCAGCCCGCCACCTTCGCCAGAAGCCATCAAGGACTGGCTACAGCACCGACCAGGCATGCAGGATCTGATTCTGGAAAACGGCATGGCTCGCTCCCCCAATCCGCGCATTTGGCTGGACTTTGGAGGCGTAGCCAAAGGTTTGGCCACCGATGTGGTGGTTGATATGCTGGCGGCAAGCGGCTTTCGTAATGTCATTGTCAATGCCGGGGGTGACGTGCGGGTGCGGGGAAAAAAAGGACAAACACCCTGGAAAGTGGCGATACGGTCACCTGGGAAAGATTGGGGAGGCCCGGTGCTGGGCGTAATTGAAAGCCAGGGTGATGAAGCCATTTTTACCTCCGGCAACTACCAACGGTACAGTGAATATCAGGGACAGCGGTATGCGCATATTCTCGACCCGTTCACCGGCTGGCCGGTGGACACAGTGGCCTCGGCAACAGTGATGGCGGCTAACGGCACCCTGGCGGATGCCGCGGCCACGGCCATGGTGGTGGCCGGTTGGGACAAATGGCCACAGGTGGCCCGCCATATGGATATTGATACCGTTTTGCTGGTGGGCGAGAAAAACCGTTGCGAAATGACACCGGCCATGGCCACACGCCTGAAAGACTCGACTCTGGCTTGTCGCATCAGGAAGGCGGATACCGCGGCGACCGATGAACAAAAAACAAAGCCGTAAAAATGCTTTTTTGAAAGGATACGTTATGAAAGTGCTTGGTATTGAAACTTCGTGTGATGAAACCGGCATCGCCATTTATGACACTCAGGCAGGCCTGCTGGCCGAACAGCTCTACTCTCAGGTTGATCTGCATGCCTGTTATGGGGGCGTGGTGCCGGAACTGGCTTCCAGAGACCATGTGCGTAAAGCCATGCCATTGGTGCAGGAATGTTTGCAGGCAGCGCACCTGGAATTTTCCGATCTGGATGGTGTTGCCTGGACAGCCGGGCCGGGTCTGGCCGGCGCCTTGCTGGTTGGCGCCAGTCTCGGCCAAAGCCTGGCTTGGGCACTGGATGTGCCCGCGGTGGCCGTGCATCATATGGAAGGCCACTTACTGGCGCCTTTGCTGGGCAGTGATCCGCCGGCCTTTCCCTTTCTTAGCTTGCTGGTGTCTGGCGGTCACACCCTGCTGGTGGAAGTCAAGGCACTGGGTGACTATACGGTTCTGGGTGACACCCTTGATGATGCTGCTGGCGAGGCTTTTGACAAAACCGCCAAGCTTATGGGTTTGCCTTACCCTGGCGGCAAGGCACTGGCCGAACTGGCCGAAAAAGGCAACCCGCAGCGTTTTGATTTCCCCCGCCCCATGATGAATCGTCCTGGCCTGGATATGAGTTTTTCCGGTCTGAAGACCTTTACCCGGGTTATCTGGGAAAAACAGCGAACCCAAGCGCTAACAGCTGGGGAACTGGAGCAGCTGAAAGCCGATATTGCGGCGGGATTTCAGGAAGCTGTGATAGATACACTGGTTAAAAAATGCCAGCGCGCCCTGAAACAAACCGGGTTAAAAAGGCTGGTCGTGGCCGGTGGTGTAAGCGCCAACCGGTCATTGCGAGAGCGCCTGCAGACAACCTGGAAACATCATGGCGGGCAGGTCTATTTTCCACCTGTGGCCTGGTGTACTGATAATGGCGCCATGATTGCCCTGGCCGGCGCCTTGCGCTTGCAGGTCGGGCAGCGAAAAACAGACAGCGCGATAGAGATTCACCCCCGCTGGTCGCTGGAAAGCCTGAACCGGCCCGAGGCGGAAGGCTAGTCTGTTTACCGGCCAGGGCAATCATGGTGCCAGAGACCTTGTTACCAGTCGCAAGCAGCCGGAAAGGACTGTATTTCAATGGCTGCCGCATCCAGTATCGGAGCCAGTTTATCGGCCTGATCTGATGCCATGGCCACATCCAGCCAGTATTCCGGCCACTGTTCCAGGCGTGCTTCCCACTGGGCGTCAAAGCCCCGTTGCTGTAACTCCTCCAGGCGCGCCATGGCATTATCCTTTTGCCGGTACAAGCCCAAAGAGACCGTGTTTTCACGGGCTCCTGCCGTTACGACGTAATAGTCACGAACACCCGCCTGCGCCAGCTTCCGGGCGGACTTGAGTGCTTCGGCGCGGGTTTTCGTGGCCGGCAGAAACACCCAGTAGCCGGCTTCCTGGCTGGCTGTTTTCCGCCGCGTGCGGGTTTTTATGACAAAGGATTGCACCGGCTCAAGCACCGGATTGATGGCGGCCTGGCTGGGAAAGGGACCAATGCGGAAGCACACAGGTGCGATTTCAGTGGCGTTTTCTTCGTGATCTTTTTTCCAGATGGCATCATGGGGTGCGGGATCGGCCTCGCTTAACAACTGCAAGCCTGGCACCGAAGGGTCGGTGGCGGAAAACACAGGTGCTGTTTTGACCGGATGTTGTCGCAACCAGGCAAATAGCGTCAGATTGGCCGCAAGCAGCATAAAAAACAACCAGCGTATCAAGGTGGGTGTTGAGTTCATGGGCGGATTTTACCTGCTAACGGGTTTTTCTGCATGGTTGTTCAATGAAAGCTTTTGAAGGCCGAACGCTGACTTCACCACTGTGAATGGCTTGTTTCTGGCCATTGATTTCCAGAATCAGCGCGCCTTGTGTGTCAACACCACGGTAAATCCCTTGCTGGGGGGGGCGTGATGGTGCGCCGGGGGACAGAATGGTCACCGGCTGGCCGCATAAGGTGTCATGCTGACGCCAGGTTTCCAGCACCTGGCGCCGGTAGCGCTGCTGAGATTCATGGTTATCATGGTTCCAGTGGCGTACGGCCTGGTCCAGGGTCGCCAGCAGGGTGCCGGTGAAAGCGGTTCGTGTTGGTGCCACAGGTTTTGTCGCTCCGCTCAAGGGGGGCAGGTCAACCAGGTTGGCCACCGGTTGACCAATGGCTCTCTGACACTGGTCGGGCAATTGCCAGTTCAGGCCGATACCGGCGATGACTTGACAAGGTCCTTCCATTTCGCCGTTGATTTCCACCAGAATCCCGCCCACTTTCAGCAGTTGGCCATTTGTGTCCCGGGTAACCAGGTCGTTGGGCCATTTCAGGCCCAGGTGCCAACCAAAGGCGGCGGCGGTCTGCACACAGGCGACGGCTAAAGCCAGATTAAGTCCGGCCAGGTCAGCCAGGCTGCCAGTGAGTCGCCAGTGGCCGGAAAGCGTGATAGAACAACCAGGCACGCTCATCCATTGCCGGCCCATTCGTCCCCGTCCCCGGGTTTGTTGTTCAGCCAGAACAAAACCATCGCCTGTTAATGCCCGTGCATCGTCATTGGTGGAGCCGGTGGAAAAGTGCAGTTGAAGCGAAACGTTTTCAGGCAGGTGTGCGCGTAAAGTGGTTTCATTCAAGGGTGGCGGCGGCAACATACCAGTGAGTTGATAGCCGTGGCCGCGAATGGCCGTAACAGGCAGCCCGGCATCACGCAGGGATTGTACGGCTTTCCAGATGGCCGCCCGGCTGACGCTAAGCGCGCCTGCCAGGGCCTGCCCGTTTATGCAATCGCCTGACGCCAGGCGAGAAAATACCGTGGCTTGGAGGGAGTTATTCATCCACTAGGGCTTCGAGGCCGCTTGCCGGAAAACAAAATCTCGCACCGCGGCGATTTCTTCCGGGGCAACTCCGTGTTGAATGGGATAAGTATGCCACTCAACCGGATAGCCATTGGCTTGCATGATTTTGGCACTGGCGGCTCCCAAGGCATAGGGAACAACAGGGTCAAGCGTGCCATGAGCCATGAAAACGGGTGTATCCTGGTTGGCCGGATGTTTTTCTACAGGCAGTTTTTCCGGCATGGGCACATAGCCGGACAAGGCCACCATGCCAGCCAGTTTATGGGGATAGCGGCTGCCGGTATGCAGGGTCATGGCCGCACCCTGGGAAAACCCGGCCAAAATAATGTTTTCCGGGGGAATGCCCTGATCCACCTGTTCGGCAATCAGATCATGGATAGTTTTTTCCGACTCGCGGATACCCGCCTCATCCGCGCGTGCGCCGATATCCAGCCCCTTGATGTCGTACCAGCTGCGCATGGCCATGCCGCCGTTGATGGTGACCGGCTGAATGGGTGCATGGGGAAAGACGAAACGCAAGGGAAGGTCTGGATGCTGAAATTGCGGCACGATCGGCTCAAAATCGTGGCCATCGGCGCCCAGACCATGAAGCCAGATAATGGCCATTTGTGGATCATTGCCGGTGTCGATGCGAATGGCGGGGTAAGGCATGAAAGCTCCTGAAACTGAAAAACGCTCAAGGCCCTGTGTCACAGTACACGGACCATTGGACTTTATCTGCGCCAATGATAAGATTTGAGTGATTTCAAAGCAATCAAAAAGGCCAGCCATGCAATGTTTTTTAAAACTCGGCATATTGCCGGTGTTACTGTTGGGCCTGACCGCTTGTGGCAACAAAGGCGACCTGTATTTGCCGTCCAGGGATAAACCGGCGCAGCAGGAAAAAACCTCTCAACAAGCCGAAGACAAGCAGCAACCTGTGGCCATTGTCCGCCGCTTAGAACAGTGAGTTAAGCAGATATCGGCTTTCATGAGTAAACATCCCGCCAATCGCCCATTGCCCAGCTTGCGGTTTGAGAAAATGCACGGATTGGGAAATGATTTTATGCTGGTGGACGCCCGTCTGCAAAAACTGGACTTGTCGGCAGAAGCGATTCGTCACTGGGCCAACCGCCGTTGTGGTGTGGGTTTTGACCAGATGATTGTTCTGGATGATGCCCCTCACAGCGACTACCTGGCGAGTTACCGGTTTTACAACGCCGATGGCAGTGAGGCGGAACAGTGTGGTAATGGCCAGCGGTGCATTGGCCGCTATTTATGGGAAAGTGGCTGGGCCAAACGTCGGCGATTTCAGGTGACAGGCCCCGGCGGCCCGGTGGCCATCACCGTGCATTCAGCCAGCGATGTGGAAGTGGCCTTGCCTGCGCCAACGTGCCGCTTGATGGCCCTGAACCAGGACAGCAGAGACGTCCGCGCCGAATGGGCGGAGGTCTCTGTTGGTAACCCCCATCGGGTTTTTTGGGTGAATTCTCAGGCGGAACTGGACGATTGTCACTTGGCGGCGCAAGCCGCAGCGGTGCAAGCAGACTACCCTCGGGGTGTTAACCTGGAGGTTGTGCATATGGAGGCGGCTGATCACTTGCGTATCCGTATTTATGAGCGAGGCGTCGGGGAAACCCAGGCATGTGGCAGTGGCGCGGCCGCAGCCGCAGTGGCCACGGTTGAACGCCAGCTGGCCATGCGCTCCGGCAATGGCCATAAACCAATCCGGGTGGATATGCCTGGGGGCCGGCTTTTGGTAGACTATCAGCGGGATAGCGGCAGGCTGACCTTGCGCGGCCCGGCGGCCCATGTTTATCAGGGGCGGGTGTTTTACCCTTAACCCCTTTGCCTAGGAGAGCCATGAGCGATCAGAAAAATCCACCGAGTCATGAATCGCCGCCGGTGCGTGCCATGGATGTGTTGCGGTTTTTGCGCCAGCACCCAGGCTTTTTTAGCCAATATCCCGAAATACTGGAAGAGTTGCAGGTGGTCGACAGCGAAGGCGGCGTTACCTCTTTGCTCAATTATCAGGTCAAGGTACTGCAGGAAAAAAACTGGCAGCTTACCGGCCAAATCAGTGAATTGATCAGTGCCGCGCGAAATAACGAACAGCTTCTGGACAAGGTGTTTGAACTGGCGCTGATTTTCTCCACACTGCCCGCCGGACAATCGAGCTTGAATGCCTTTGTGGACTACGTAAAAAAAGCCTTTCCCAGTGACTTTCTGGCATTGGCGGTTCCGGCGGGATTGTTGCCTGCGGATACGCGCATGCAGCATATTGTGATGATTAGCGATGCGGCTGAATACCAAACCCTTTTTCAGGAAATGCTGCACCCACCACAACCCCTGTGTGGGCGCTTGAAGGCCGACAAGCTTGATTATCTTTTTGGTAAACAGGCCACAGAAGTGACTTCGGTGGCGCTGATACCGTTGGGAAACACGGCCATGGATGGGTTGTTGGCTTTTGGCAGTCGCGAGCAACAACGGTTCGTGCCGGGAATGTCTACAGCCATTCTGGAACGGCTGGGCCGGTTGCTGCACCATAAACTGCAACGTGATAGAGACGGTGATGCAGATTCCTCGTCCGTTCCCGTGAACGATGCCTGACCCAAGGCCACAAAAAAGCGTGGCAGGTGTTCCGGAAAGAAGCGTGCAAGCCTGGATTGCGCGCTATCTGAACATGCTAACCCAACAACGGGGACTGTCTGCACACACCACCCGGGCTTATCAGCGTGATTTACAGGCCCTGTGTGATTTTCTTCCGACCAGCCAGGCGCTGGAAGACATCACAGATGAGACCATGCGCGCTTTTCTGGTGAACCGCCACCAACAGGGTTTATCGCCTCGCTCTTTGGCGCGCCTCCGTTCCAGTGTGACCGGTTTTTTTGACTTTGTGCATCAAGCAGGTCAAATCGACGCCAATCCATGCGCTTTGCTCAGTGCCCCGCGTGCGCCTGCCCGGTTGCCGGAAATACTGGATGCCGAAGACATGGCGCGTCTGCTAAACATACCAGAACAGTCCCCTTTAGCGATTCGTGACAAAGCCATTCTGGAGCTGTTTTACTCCTCCGGGCTACGTTTGAGCGAGTTGGCACAGGCCCGCTGGGACGATCTGGATAGCGCAGGCGGATACATTCGGGTCACCGGCAAGGGACGTAAACAACGGGTGGTGCCAGTAGGCGGGTGCGCCTTGCGCGCCCTGGCCCGCTGGCAGCCGCTGGCGGCCATGTGGGACAAAACCGACAGCGGGGCTTTGTTTATCAGCCAGCGGGGAACGCCCTTGCGACCACGCAGCATTCAGGACAGGGTCAAGTTTTGGGCCAAAAAACAAGGGTTATGGCAACGGGTTTATCCACATTTAATGCGTCATTCTTTTGCCAGCCATGTATTGGAATCCAGCCAGGATTTGCGAGCAGTGCAGGAAATGCTGGGGCACGCGGATATTTCCACCACCCAGATTTACACCCATCTGGACTTTCAGCATTTGGCGCGGGTTTATGACCAGGCGCACCCGCGGGCAAAAAAGTCCGCTCGAACGAAAGCAAAACACACCGACTGGCTTGAAAACCGCTAAGTGCGGCCCCATTGTCAGTCCCCATCCTGCAAACAACCACAGGAAAAACCATGCGTGAATCAAGCTCCCTCAATTATCGCGGCACCACCATTGTCGGTTATCGCCGGGGCAATGAAGTCGTTATTGGTGGTGATGGCCAGGTCACCCTGGGCCACACCGTGATGAAAAGCAATGCCCGAAAAGTGCGGCGGCTTTATCGAAATGAAGTCTTGGCCGGTTTTGCCGGCGCCACAGCCGATGCCTTTACCTTGTTTGAACTGTTTGAAGCCAAACTGGAAAAACATTCTGGTCATTTGGTGCGCGCCGCCGTGGAAATGGCCAAGGACTGGCGCACCGAACGGCGCTACGGGAAGCTGGAAGCCTTGTTGGCTGTGGCTGATAAAAACACTTCCTTGATTATCTCTGGTAATGGCGATGTCATAGAACCCGAACATGGTCTTATCGCCATTGGCTCTGGCGGGCCTTATGCCCAGGCGGCAGCGCGGGCGCTCATGCAAAACCCGGAACTCAGTGCCCGGGAGATTGTCACAGAAGCGCTTAATATCGCTGCAGATATCTGCATTTACACCAACAAAAACCACACCATTGAAACCCTGCTGACAGAGTAACCTTTCCACTATCAGATCAACACACAGGAATGCCCATGTCCACCATGACACCGCGTGAAATCGTTCACGAACTGGACCGCCACATTATTGGTCAGGTCGACGCCAAGCGCGCCGTGGCCATCGCCTTGCGTAATCGCTGGCGGCGCATGCAACTGCCAGAAAAACTGCGGCGGGAAATCACGCCCAAAAATATCCTTATGATTGGCCCCACTGGGGTTGGTAAAACCGAAATCGCCCGCCGTCTGGCCAGTTTGGCGGAAGCCCCCTTTATCAAGGTCGAAGCCACAAAATTTACCGAAGTGGGTTATGTGGGAAAAGACGTGGAGTCCATTATCCGTGACTTGGTGGACAGCGCCATCAAATTGGTGCGGGAAAAGGCCACCGCCAGGGTCCAGGCCCAGGCCGAAGCCGCCGCTGAGGAACGCATTCTCGATGCCCTATTGCCTCGGCCCAAGCCGGTGTTTCCCGGGGAAGTGGCCACCGAGGATGAAACAACCACCCGAACCCGGGAGAAGTTTCGCCAGAAATTACGGGCCGGGGAATTGGACGACAAGGAAATCGAGCTGGACATGTCGCTTTCCATGGGGGTGGAAATCATGGCCCCGCCAGGCATGGAAGAAATGAGCAGTCAGCTGCAGGGCCTGTTTGAAAATCTGGCTGGTGCCAAAAAACAGCGCAAAAAACTCACCATTGCCGCCGCCCGCCCCCTGCTGATAGAAGAAGAAGCCGGCAAACTGGTTAACGAAGAAGAAATCAAACAGCAAGCCATTGAGCTGGCGGAGCAAAGTGGTATCGTTTTTATTGATGAGCTGGACAAGGTCTGCAAGCGCGCCGAGGTGAGTGGAGGTGATGTTTCCCGCGAAGGCGTCCAGCGTGATTTGCTGCCGCTTATCGAAGGCTCGACAGTCAGCACCCGGCATGGGCCGGTTAAAACCGATCACATGCTGTTTATCGCTTCAGGTGCGTTTCATTTGGCGAAACCATCAGACCTGATTCCCGAGCTGCAGGGGCGCTTGCCCATTCGTGTGGAGCTGAACGCCCTGACAGCCGAGGACTTCAAGCGTATTCTGACTGAACCGGAAGCCTCACTGACGGAGCAGTATCAGGCATTGCTGGAAACAGAAGGCGTCACCCTGAAATTTACCGAGGACGGCATTGAACGTATCGCCGAGTATTCCTGGTCGGTGAATGAACGCACCGAAAATATCGGCGCGCGAAGACTGCATACGGTCATGGAACGCTTGCTGGAGGAAATTTCCTTTGAAGGCGCGGACAATGCCGGCCAAACCTATGTCATAGACAGCGCCTATGTTGACAAGGTATTAAACCGGCTGGTGGATAATGAAGATTTATCACGCTACATTCTTTAGGAAATGGCTGACAAGAAGGCATGAAACCAGAAATAATGTTAAGCACGACCTCTGAAATTCAGGGCCGGCGGATTATTCAATACCATGGTGTGGTGGCGGCTGAGGCGATTTTGGGGGCGAATATTTTCCGGGATTTTTTTGCTGGTATTCGCGATTTGGTGGGCGGTCGTTCCGCCGCCTATGAAAAAGAATTGCGCAAGGCGCGGGATATCGCTACAAAAGAACTGATTCAGCAAGCGCAGGAAGCCGGCGCCAATGCCATTGTCGGCATTGATATCGATTACGAAAATATCGGCCCCCAAGGCGGTGGCATGCTTATGGTCAGCATGAGCGGTACAGCGGTTAGTTTGGCCCGGGAATAAATTCTTCCGCATGGGCATAACACCTGTAGAGCCTGCCGGAATCAAGAAAAAACAACCGCACGGAGCGTATGGCTTATAATGAGCCAGGGGGCTGTCGCCAAGCGCCGTTAATTGCCGGGGTTCAACCTGCGGGCATTGTCGGGTATACAGGGCGTTTCCAACCACCCAAACCCACATTTTATTGCGACAATCATTAAGGAGCGAAACATGTTAAAGAAATTCTGCTTGTTGGCCTTGGCAACAGTATTGTTGACCGCTTGTGGAGACAAATCCGGGAGCCAGGACAATGCTAAGGGGCTCATGGCCATAGACCTCAGCACGCCTCAGGGCGCTTTCATGGCCAATATTCAGGCCATGAAAAACAACGACCTGAAAGCCTTGATGCAAGCCAGCATGACACCGGAAGAATACCAACGCGTCAAAACCAAATGGAGCGAGAAGAAAGGCACGTTCAGCGAGGCGGACAAGGCTCGGTTTGCCGCCACCATGCAAATGCTGACCAGCGAAGGCGCGGAAGACCAAATGATGACCATGATCGAGCCACAGTTGCAGCAACTGCAAGCCATGTTGCCCATGGTGCTGATGATGGCCAATGAAGACATGATTGATCAGAAGATTAAAGAACTACCCATGCCCGCCGAGCAAAAGGAGAATGCCAAAACCATGGCTCTGGCGGTGGTGGATTGGGCCAAAAAGGCAGATCTGGCCAGCCCGGAAAAGGCCAGAAAAGCCGTCACGGTAATGGTTGACACGGCCCGAAATCTGGGTGTGAAAACCCTGGATGAAATAGAAAAAATGCCTTTTGAAGATGCGCTGGACAAAGGCGGAAAAGTGCTTGGCGGCACAAAGCAGGTGCTAAAAGTTTATGGCATTGATCTGGATGGCATGCTGGACAGCGTAAAAATAAAAGACGTTAAGCAAAACGGAGACAAAGCCGAAATGGTGGTGGTCTTTCAGTTTTTGGGCCAGCCCATGGAAGAAAAAATGCACATGATTAAGAAAAACGGCCGTTGGGTTTCCGCACCGCCGAAACAGCCGGCGCTCGGCCAGACACAACCACAATCCTGACAGGACACGCAAACCGATGACCGGAAAGGTGGGTAAACCTTTCCGGTTTTTTTGTCTCTGACGGATGAAATAAAAACAGCATTGTTTGTGTTGTGTGTTGATCTTTGACAGGAGCCTCATGTCCCTTTTGACGCGTTTGTTTTATTGGCGGGTACAGGCAAGTCTGGCCCCGGAAGACTTTACGGAACTGGATATTGACCCGGCGGTTCCCGTGATTTATGTGCTGGATACCGACTCATCCATTGCCCGCACCATTCTGAAAAAGGAATTACCGGCCCGGGGGCTGCCTTACGACCATTTTGACGATCCGCTAAAGGATTTACCGGCTGTCATGGCAAACAAACGCCTTAAGGGTTTGTGGAAGCGCCGGCCGGAATATCAGGTCTTTGAGGCCAATCTGCTTACGATCATAGAAAAAATCAAACAAAATCCGGCAGTGAAAGTCCAGTTGGTGCCGGTTTCCGTCTTTTTGGGACGTGCGCCACAGAAAGAAAGCGGCTTTTTCAAAATCCTTTTTTCCGAGCAATGGGGCATTGCCAGCCGTTTTCGGCGTTTTATGTCTTTGCTGGTGCATGGCAAACACACCCTGATTCGTCTCAGCAAGCCCGTTGTTCTGGATGCGGCTTTGGTGGAGCAGGAGGCGCCGGAGAAGCTGGCGCATAAAATTTCCCGGGTTTTGCGGGTTCATTTTTATCGCTTGCGAACCTCGGTTGTGGGGCCGGACCTGTCCCATCGCCGCACGGTCGCCCGGACCATCCTTAACCGGCCGGTGGTGCGGGCGGAAATCCGCCGCTATGCCCAGCGTAAGGGCATCAGTGAGGAAAAAGCCCGTCTGGAAGCGAACAAAATCGTCCGCGAAATTGCAGCGGACTACTCCTATTCCGTGATCCGGTTGCTGCATCTGTTTTTTACCTGGTTCTGGAACAAGGTGTATGACGGTATCCGGCTGAACCATTTCGAAGAGTTTCACGCCAAATCCCCGAACTTTGAAGTCATCTATACGCCTTGCCACCGCAGTCATATTGACTATCTGATTATGTCCTACGCCCTCTATCAGCGCGGGCTAGTGCCGCCACACATTGCCGCGGGCATCAACCTGAATCTGCCTGTGGTGGGTGGCTTGTTACGTCGCGGCGGCGCGTTTTTTATTCGCCGCTCCTTTAATTCGGCCCTGTATGCCACCATTTTTTCCGAGTATTTGAGCGCCCTGTTAACACGCGGGGTGGCCATTGAGTACTTTATTGAGGGCACCCGCAGTCGCACCGGTCGATTGTTGCACCCCAAGCCGGGCATGTTGGCCATGACCATACGCAGCTATATCAACGATCACAGCAAGCCGCTCATGTTCCAGCCTGTGAACCTCAATTATGAAAAGCTCATGGAAGGCGCATCCTATACCCGGGAACTGGGCGGACAGGCCAAAAAGAAAGAAAGCCTGGGCAGCTTGTTTAAGGCCCGCAAACTGTTGAAGCAGGAATATGGCCGCCTGACGGTCAATTTTTCCCAGTCCATTGAGCTGGATGCCTATCTGGACAAATACCGGCCTGACTGGCGTGGTCTGACGCTGGCGCACAATGAAAAGCCCGAGTGGTTCAAACAGTTGGTCAATGACGTGGGCCAGGATATTATGACCCGCATCAACCAGTCCGCCCATGTTAATGCCATCAACCTTTTGGCGCTGGCTTTGTTATCCACGCCCAACCGGGCCGCGGATGAAAACAACCTGAAAGCCCAACTGACTTTGTATGTGGATTTGTTGCAGAATGTCCCATATGACCAGAAAATCACCGTGACTGACGAAACCCCGGCGGCCATGATCGAGCGCGGTATCGCCCTGGGCTTTCTGGAACGTCAGACCCATGAGCTGGGTGATGTCATCCGGGTTCGGCCGGGTCAGGGCGTATTGCTCACCTATTACCGCAACAATATTCTGCATTTGTTTGCCGCCAGCTCCTTTATCGCCATGTGTTTTGTGAATCAGCGGCAATTTTCCCGGCGGCAGCTGTTACGGCTGATGCGCGATATTTATCCCTTTGTTAAGGATGAATTGTTTCTCAAGTGGGATCGGGACGGTTTTGTGGAATATGGCCGCCAGACTATCAAACACCTGTATCGGCTGGATTTGCTGAAATCAGCCGGGCGCACGCTGGAGCGTCACCCTGGCGGCTCTCTGCAGGCGGGTAAGTTGCGGGTGCTGGCCGAGGGGCTGATGCAGACATACGAGCGTTTTTTTATCGTTATCTCGGTGTTGAAGACACAAGGCTCGGGCGCGTTGACCAGCGCCGAGCTGGAGAACCTGTGCCATAAAACGGCTGAAAAGCTGTCCCTGTTGTATGAATTCAATTCTCCGGACTTTTTCGATAAGTCATTGTTCAAGCTATTTATCAAGAACTTGAAGGCCCAGGACATTATTCGCACCGACGAGCAGGGAAAAATCGTGTTTACTCGCAATCTGAACCCCATTTTCGACGGCGCAAAGAAAATTTTATCCCGCCGCATCCGTCACTCGGTGCTGTATTTGTTGCCAGATCCTGAAGTGAAGAGCCCTGATGAGGCTAAAGCAGAACGGGCTGTATCAGCACAAGACGTCGACAAGTCATGATAACAAAAGACAAGCCCAGGCTGTCGCACATTCGTTTTTGGCGAGCCATTGGCGCACCCTGGCGTGCGCTCAAGCGTGAATGGCGGAGTTTGCTGGAATTTTACCTGGTGCCTTCGCTGGTGGTTTTGCTACCCTGGAAAACGGCTTATGGTCTGCTCCGGTGGTTTGTGGAAAACACATCATTGTATAGTGACAACTTGTCTGTTTGCGTGCGTAATGCCCGCCGGCTTTTGCCAGGGCTGGATGAAGAAGAATTTATCAGACGGCA
>JALSHI010000043.1 GCA_026982315.1 Lysobacterales bacterium | reverse complement strand
TTGCGCCACGCCCTTACCAAAGTGGGTGGTCATGCCCCCGAATGGTCGTTGATAGATTTTACCGTCTTCCGTGCGCGAGAAAGGCACGCCCTGGTGCTCCAGCTCAATAACGGCAGGAATGGCTTCCCTGCACATGTATTCAATGGCATCCTGATCGCCCAGCCAGTCCGAGCCCTTGACAGTATCGTACATATGCCAGCGCCAGTCATCTTCGCCCATGTTCGCCAACGCCGCACTCATGCCGCCTTGCGCCGCCACGGTGTGGCTGCGGGTGGGGAAAACCTTGGTGATACAGGCGGTGCTCAACCCTTTGGCTGAAAGCCCCATGGTGGCGCGCAAACCGGCGCCTCCGGCACCCACAACCACAGCATCAAAGCGATGCTCTTCCACTTCATAGGTTTCGTTACCAAACTTTAAGGTATGTTTTTTTGACATGGTTTATGCGCCCCGGGCAAGAGTAAGGATTGCAAAGGAAACCAGCACGACGGACAACGCCAGCGCCAACGACAGAAGGACTTTGATGGACACCTCCAACCAGCGAGTATGGATATAGTCTTCCACCACCACATCAAGACCCAAGCGGGCATGGATGAGTGCACAAATCGTAAAAAGCCACAACCATAACGCATTCAGCCCTTCACCAACCCAAGTGCGGATCACAGACAGTGAATACTCCGGCAAGGCCGCCAGCGAAAATACAAACCACAGCCCCAATGGAATCAGAAAAACCGCACTGAGCCGTTGCAACCACCAGTGAGAAAAACCTGCCTTGGCCGAACCCAAGCCAATAGCCCGGGCCAGCGGCGTAGGCGTCATTTGTTCTTTATTCATAAAACTTCCCCTAAAATCTGTATCAGAATGCCAGTCAGGCTTTCGCCAGAAACCAGATCAAGCCGGCAAGAATGAAAGCCGCAGCCAGCACCAGATAACCACTTCGATAGACCTGTGGCAACTCAAACCCTTTGCCAATGTCCCAGAATAAATGCCGGATGCCATTGCACAAATGATAGCTAAATGCCAGTATCCAGCTAAACAGCAACAACTGGCCAAGCCCGCTGGCAAAAAACCGGCTCAAGGCAGTAAATATAGGAGGCGCCAGCGCCAAACCATAAAGCCACAAAACCAGTATGGCAGCCGCCACCGCCAGCCACAAACCGGTTAACCGGTGCAGAATAGAAAGGGTCGATGTGATTTGCGGCTTGTAAATCTGCAAGTGCGGGGACAAGGGGCGTGAAGATTGGCTCATAGGTGGCTCCTGTTTAATTAAATGTTTTCCGGCAACCGGTGGCCTGTCGGGTCTGACTTCCGGCATGACACAAAACCAGCCGATTGAGAAAATCGGCTGGGTTGTTTGATGTGGTCAAAAATCAATGCAGCGGCCATTTTTTTCCCAATCACCATAACGCGTTGGTTCCGGCCTTCCCTGTGGCCCACCGATTTCCCGTGATTGTTGCTTGTTCTCGCCGGAGTCGGTTGCCTCATGCGCCGGTGTTTTCTCCGGTGTTGAGTCCGTGGGCAAAGGCTTGTTGTGAGTCATTTGATATCCACGCTTTATATTTGTGGAGAAACACTCCAGAGACTGACTGTGCAATCCCCGTGTTTCTGCGATATGGCCATTGTTTTTAGTCATATATTTAAGCAGCGGCATCTGTTATTGTTGTTATTGCTCGCCGGGATAACCTGGCTATTTTATCGCTAAGCGCCGGTCAATAACAGGGGAATGATACTCGTGGGCACAACTTTTACCGCATTTGGTAATCTTCTGTGAAGCGGGCACACCCTATTTTTTGCCATAAAAGGTAGTCAATTTTTGACTATATTGATGTTTTTTCTCGCAGCAAACAGCCTCGGGGCAATAATGTGCCGTTTTTTCAAGTAAAACCTGGGATTTAGTCAATATTACAGAACGCAAAAGCGTCTCTCCGCTTACAATGGTTGAAGAAAATAAAGCTTGAAGGCGCACCCCATCACCACTTGCCAACACCTTAAGTCAAAGGCAGGCCCGAAATTTAATGCTTCTGAGCCAATGATCACCCAACAATCTTTATGCCAGCAACAAAAGAAGATCAACAAGCAGGTCACAACCGGTTACCGGAAATCACATTCCGGTACCGGCTTATTGGTATGGGACTGGGCGGCTTGCCCATTATGGCTGTTCTGGTGGAAAGCGGCGCATCACTGTTTTACTGGCTCACCTGGCTATTGACCTGCTACCTGTGGCCCTGGATCGCCCTTCTGTGGGCCCGAAAGAGCACAAACCCCTTTTTGACCGAGCGACGCAACCTGACGCTGGATTCACTCATTGCCGGCTTGTGGGTACCCCTGCTGCATTTTAATTTACTGCCATCTGTCATGCTGGTAGCCATCACCACAGCGGACAAGATCAGCACCGGAATCAGACGGCTGTGGCTCTATTCCCTGGCCTTTGTCGCAGCGGGGATACTGATCGGTAGCCTCCTGACCGGCTTTGCCTTTCAGCCCCATAGCAGCTCGACCGTTATTCTCGCCACCTTGCCCATTATGGTGTTACATACCTTGCTGGTGAGCCTTGGCACATCCCGCCTGGTGCGCAAAGTAAGCCGCCAAAACAAAAAACTGGCCATTGCCAGTCAAACGGATTTTCTCACCGGCTTGCTGAACCGGAGAGAGTGGCAAAAATTGGCCATGGAAAAATTCAACCGCAACCCTCGAGAGAAAAGCGATAACTTAACGCTGGTGCTCATGGATGTCGACAAATTCAAAGGCGTCAATGATACCCATGGCCATTCAGCCGGTGATGACGTCCTTAAGGCCATCGCCCAGTCAATTACCGAATCCCTCCCTGAAAACAGCATTGCAGGGCGGCTGGGCGGAGACGAGTTCGCCATGATATTGCCATTAAACCCTGACAATACCCTCTGCCTCATTCAATCCATCCTTGGAAGTTTTGCTGCTATGCGGGTTAACAATCATCGGCAACCCCTGTGCACCATCAGCTTTGGCATGGCTGCCCATGCGAAAAAATTCCAGTCACTGCGGCAATGGTTTGATGCGGCTGACGAAAAACTCTATCTCCATAAAAACCGGAAAGTCTTGTCAACCGCACAGCCGTAATTCCACACACTCCTATTCGCCACCGGAAACTAAGAACGGTTTTCGATTGCGTGTTTGTCTGTCGAAACCCGAATGAAAAGGATAAAATATCTTTCCTTAGCAACAATCCGGTAGCCATGTCTGAAACAAACCAATCATCAGGGACAAATGTAACCGCTCCGCTCCCAGCCATCCATCTACATGGCGCTGATGCAACAGATTTCCTCAATCGGCTAGTTATCAGTGATCTGAGTCAGCCGACCAGCGTCCCTTTTAGTGGCATTTGCAACCCCAAGGGACGACTGCTTTACACCTTCTGGCTGTTGCGCCAAGGCGACAACGATTTTCTGTTGTTTGCCGACCCGCGACTTACCGATGAATTGAAGCAGTTTCTGTCCCTGCGCGTGTTTCGCAGTCAAGTGCGGATCGACACTGCACCTGAATGGCGACTGCAACTGCAATCACAAACCAATGGCAGCCTCAGCGCACATGCGAAGCCGGTCATTGAAACAGACGCCACCAATACGGAAAGCTTTTTGAGCGACCCCCAATTGTGGCGCCAATACTGGCTGTGGCTGATGCACCACCACTTGCCCTGGATTGTCCCTCAAAATCAAGGGCTGTTTATCCCGCAACACCTGGATTTACAGCATCATGGCATTGTCAGCGTGGACAAGGGCTGTTATCCGGGCCAGGAAATCATCGCCCGCTTGCATTTTCTTGGCAAAAATAAAAAGCATCTATACCATGTGCGGTTCCCTGACACGAATTTCAGCCAGGACAAATCCCGCCTTCTCCAGGTTTTGTCGAACAGCACCGGCCGGGACTGGCCATTATGTGATCACACCGGTATGGTGATCCAGGCCAGCCCAGCGGTTCTTGACAAGCAGGATACGATTCACTGCCAGATGGTAGCCAGCCAGCCACCCACGTGCCTGGATATCGACCAGCAAAAAATTGAAGTCTCAGCCCAACGCTAACCTGCAATAATTGTTAAAAATCGTTAAGCGTGGTAAGTTTAGCGGCTGTGGAGGGAAGAAACATGAACAACACACCCAAAACTGCTCGACTTTTTAGCTCCGCCTTTCTGATCCAGGTGGCTCTTTTGCTAGCCTGCGCTTTTTCTGTGACGGCAACAGGCAAATCACTCACACTGGAAATTGTTTCCACCTACCCGCCGGAAAAAGCCCAAAGAGTCTATGAGCCGTTACGAAAATGGCTGAGTGAAAAAACCGGCTACGAAATCACCCTGTCACTGCCCAAAAATTACTACTTTTACTGGCGCAACGCTCAGCGAACCATGCCAGATTTAACGCTGGACGACCCACATGTGGCCTCCTGGCGCATCAAGGAAAAAGGCTACGAGCCACTGGCGCGCAAGGAGGAAAATATCACCTACCACCTCATTACCGAGCAAGAACCGGCAAAAGACCAGAAACTCAATGCATTTATGGTGGGCAAGAAAGTGATCGTCCTCCCCAGCCCCAGTTTGTCCTCCATTTATTTCGACCGCTGGTTCACTGACCTGTTTCAACAGCCCGTTAAAGCCGCCAGCGCCTTGTCATGGCGGGATGCGGTTGAACAGATTTTCGACGGTGAAGCCCAAGCTGCCATTATCCCGGATTCCACCTACCGGCTTTATCCCAATTTCTTTTCATTAAAGCACAGCCAGTCCTTGCCAGGACGGGTCTTTTTGGCCTCGCCCGCACTTAACCTGGCCACCACCAACAAAATCCGCAAAGCCTTGCTGGATATGGGTGGAGACAATGCAGGCTATAGCGCACTGGTTGAGCTTAACAGTCAAAACCTGGTCCCTGCCAGCAAATCCGATTATGCCGATTTATATCGCCTGCTACCGGGAATGAATCGCATAAAATCCCAAAAATAGCGCCTTTTATCGGCTAAAATACCCCCGGCCGTCTGTCCACCCCTTCACGGCTCTGGGCCAATGGTTTTATATGTCCCTGTGTATGCTCTGGATTTCTCCATGACTGAAGAACGCCGCCAATTCCGCCGTCTGCCATTTCAGGCCGATATTCAACTGTTCTCCGGCAGTGGTCTCTGGAATAGCCAGATACTGGATATTTCCCTCAAGGGCGCCCTGCTGAAAAAACCGCCCAACTGGGAAGGCAAAGTGGGAGAGATATTCCGGGTCAAAATCAATCTGGAAGATTTTTCCGGCATCACCATGAGCGTGACCATTGCCCATATCAAGGAAGACTGCATTGGCGCCCAATGGACCAAAATAGATGTCATCAGCTTTACCAAACTCAAGCGCCTTCTCGAGTTGAACTTCGCTGATCCTGAGCAACTGGAGCGTGAACTGACAAACCTGAGCGCCTGAGTCGCTCAAACACTCGCCACGATATAGCTGATCCAGGCGGGGTCTGGCGTTCCCTTTTCCACGCGTGAATAAATCCCGTTGCCTTCACCGGTTTTGGCATCCACACCTTCCCAATACACCGCTGTACGGGAAAATCCGGCCTCGGCCAGCAACTCGCGAATTTCAGGCAAAGTCCACAAGCGCCAATGATAGCTAAATGCGGGGGACAGCTTTCTGCCATCATCGCATTCAAAATGAATATGACAGAGCAAATCATGGCTAACGGGGTCAAACTCGGCCTGCTCCCAAATATAGATAAAACCATCACAAGGCCGGGATTCCTTTAGGGTCTGAAAAGCCTCATGGCCACCGAAAGCATCCAGAATCAGCAAGCCCTCTGTATTCAGGGACTGCCGGACCGCCGCAAAGTAATTGCACAACGCTTCACGCGTCTTGAACAGGTAATAACTGAAGTTCATCGCCAGCACCACGTCCACTGGCGGCACATCCGCGTAGCGAACATCCGCATTGAGCAAATGCAACCGCTGTTGCTGGGAGCAACTTAACCGTTTAACATTGTTTTCAGCACCCCAGGATAACACTTCAGCGTCCAGATCCACGCCCCAGGCCTGATGGTTTTCTGCCCGACTGACCCATTCGCAACAAGCCAGGGCGGTACCACAGAAGTCTTCCCGCAGAGTCACTGGATGGCGACAAAACCACTCATCAAAAGCCCTGACAGTAAAATCAATATCCGCACTGACGCACTGCACTGCATTTTGATACATCCAGTATTTGCTGCTTTTATCCATGTTAAATTATCCAAGTTTAGTGTGACAAAATTTGCTCAACCATATCAAGCCCTTTTATTAAGCGTATTCCTTCTGGAATTTGCACAATGCAAGCCTTTAAAACGCCGGCTAAAGACCATTACAAAAAACCTTCAGCCCAACAGACTGTATGTTTGTGCTAGCATGTATTTAAGGGATATTTATGGTGGTATGGGATAAAATTCAAAATGGAGAGAGTCATGCACACACACCCAAAAGCCCTGTTCCAAGCCATTGGCATTGTCCTGACCTTTGGCTTTAGTCACGTTACTTATGCCAAGCAAGATGCCAACAACTATCTGGAGGCGTTAAGCGCAGAAGCCGAAAAAGGCGGAGCGGTGGCTGAGACCGTCCCGACCCAGCCCCAACTGAAAATTAATGCAAATTCAACGCCGGCCCAACTGGCAAAAACACACCAGGGCTTTGAGAATATACTACAATCCAAGTTTGCCGCTACCTATTTCATTTACTCAAAGTTGTCAAACGCCCAAAAACAAAAAGTGTTTCAGCGTTACCAAAAAAGCGGCGACTTTGGCCAAGTGCGTTCTCTGGTGCTGGAAATTTTCCAAAACCGTTAATGTCCCGGAACGCGAGTGTTTGGCCGCCGGTTCACCAACTGCAACAGAGTATGTAACTTGACTGCTTATTTTCGAGGAATTCCATGAAAACATCCGTTCGTCTGTTCTGCCTTAGCACCTTGATGCTGGGCCTGATTTTGCCGGCTCTGAGCCAATCCGAACCCCTTAAGGTCAAAATCACTCCGGAAATCCCCTATATCGTGATTGACTATCAGGGCAAAAAAATCAAAATCATGCGTAACCAGGACCAAAGCCACGTCATTACTGGCGGCTTTGCCAAAACCTCCCGGCCGTGCCCGCCCTTTTGCTTTCAGCCTGAAAAAATCACCGATGACGTAGAAACCATTGGCGAGGTGGAACTGGTTCGTTTTTTGAAAAATGAGTATTCCCGGGGCTCTGGCCTGTTAATCGATTCCCGCGTGCCTTCCTGGCACCACAAGGGCACCATTCCCGGTGCCATTAACGTGCCATTTACCACTTTCAGCGAAGCCAATGTACAGGATTTGCATCCGGACTTACTAGAAGCCATGGAGCTGTTTGGGGTGCGTAAGAAAACCAGTGCCGAAATGGAAAAAGACAAGGGATTTTTCGCCCGTTTGTTTGGCAGTACCGACACCAAGGATTGGGACTTTGACCGGGCTAAACTGCTGGTGCTTTTTTGCAACGGGCCCTGGTGCGGCCAGTCCCCCACCGCCATCCGTGCTTTATTGAAACTGGGCTACCCACCAGAAAAAATCAAATACTACCGCGGCGGTATGCAAATGTGGCAAATGGGCGGCTTTACCACCATTTTGCCAGAGAAAGAGTAGAGAAAGAGGATCCTGCCTGATTTAGCTGTTGTCACGACGAGTGATACCGGAGCAAACAAAAAGCGGGCAATGCCCGCTTTTTGTTTGCCTCATCCAGAGCCCTTTATGCAGGAAACAAATGCTCAACAGCAGCGCGTTCTTCACGCAGCTCTTTTTCCGTGACATCCAGGCGTTCACGACTGAACGCATCCATATCCAGCCCCTGAACAATGGCGTATTTGCCATTCTGACACGTGACCGGATAGGAGAATATGATGCCCGGCTCAATGCCATAACTGCCGTCACTGGGAACGGCCATGGAGACCCAGTCGCCTTCTGGAGTACCCCGGCTCCAGCTGCGCATGTGATCAATGGCCGCTGACGCCGCTGACGCTGCACTGGAAGCGCCCCGCGCCTTGATAATGGCCGCACCACGTTGCTGCACGGTTGGAATAAACTCATTCTCATACCAGTCCCGATCAACCTGTTCAAAAGCCGGCCGGCCTTCCACCAGCGCATGGCTGATATCAGGATATTGAGTGGATGAATGGTTGCCCCAGATAATCATCCGCTGGATATCTGTGGTGTGCGTACCTGTCTTGGCTGCCAGTTGCGCCAATGCGCGATTATGGTCCAACCGTGTCATGGCGGTGAACTGCCCAGGATCAATGTCCGGCGCATTTTTCTGCGCAATCAATGCATTGGTATTGGCAGGGTTACCCACGACCAGCACTTTGACATCCCGGCTGGCATGGTCGTTAATGGCCTTTCCCTGTACAGAGAAGATAGCGGCATTGGCTTCCAGCAAATCCTTTCGCTCCATTCCCGGCCCGCGAGGACGCGCCCCTACCAGCAAGGCATAATCGGCATCCTTGAAGGCCACGTCTGCCTGATCGGTGGCAACAATGCCCTGTAAAAGCGGAAAAGCGCAGTCTTCCAGTTCCATGACAACGCCTTTAACCGCATCCATGGCTGGCGGAATTTCCAAAAGCTGCAAGATGACCGGCTGATCAGGGCCAAGCATGTCACCTGCAGCGATGCGAAATAAAAGTTGATAGCCGATTTGGCCGGCCGCGCCGGTAATGGCAACTCGTACGGGTTTTTTCATGGAATTACCTGCGGTGTTTTAAGGGAGTCATCGACAAGAAAACGATAAACGGAATCAATGTAACCGGAACTGGCACGGAATTCAGGCACACGCCTGTTCCCCAAAGGGGAGGTTCCGTTCAGAAACTGTTCGAATTAAAATGGTCGGAGCGAGAGGATTCGAACCTCCGACCCCCACAACCCCATTGTGGTGCGCTACCAGGCTGCGCTACGCTCCGACTGACATTGTCCAGACAGCTTGCGGTGATTAGCCCGCCATCTTTTCGTGTTGCTGCATTTTAATCGGCATAAAAAAATTGGCAAGCCTTTTTGCCGACTTTAATCAAAAAACCAACCAGGAGGAACTGAACGCACTCAGGGCTTGAGCAGATTCAGAATTTCTTCCAGCTCAGTGACAGTCTGCTGAATAATCTGGTAGGACTTGCTTGCTTCTTTTTCGGTTTTCTGACCCGAAAGTTTTTGCCGGGCGCCACTGATGGTGTAGCCATGATTGTAAAGCAGGCTACGAATCTGCCGAATCATAATCACATCATGGCGCTGATAATAACGCCGGTTGCCTCGCCGCTTGACCGGCTTCAGGTCCGGAAACTCATTTTCCCAGTAACGCAATACATGCGGCTTGACATGGCACAGTTCACTGACTTCACCAATGGTAAAGTAGCGCTTTGCTGGAATCGGCGGAAGGGCTTTATTGTTGTCTTGATCCAGCATAGGTTTCAATTGTCATTTTCAGCTTTTGACCCGGCTTGAACGCCACCACCCGGCGCGCCGATATGGGAATTTCTTCCAGGGTTTTCGGATTACGCCCCGGCCTGGCTTTTTTATCTCGCAACTCAAAGTTACCAAAGCCCGAAAGCTTGATGCCATGGCCAGCCGCCAGGGTGTCCTTAATCAAGTTAAAAAAGGCATCAACCAATTCACTGGCCTCCCTCTTGTTCAAACCCACATCCATGTATAAAGCCTCAGCCAGATCGGTTTTTGTGATTGTCATTGACTACCTCTGATTTGAGCCTGAAATTTGTCCTCCAGAGAGGATACAATCTCAGCCACCACTTTGTCTACCTCTTTATCGGCTAAAGTTCTGGTTTTTTCCTGTAAAATCAAACCAATAGCCAGGCTTTTACACCCGGATTCAACCCCCGGGCCAGTGTAAACATCAAACAAAATAAGCTGTTTCAACAATCCTTGAGATACTGACTCAACCACTTCCCGGACTGCATCAAAGCTCACCGCCTGATCCACCACCACCGCCAGATCCCGGCGCACAGCCGGGTATTTAGATATCGGCTCGTATTGCGGCACAGTGCGCTTTCTTACCGCTGGCAGGTGGATCTCAAAAGCATACACGTCCTTCTTGATACCCAGTTTTTTGGCCACTTGGGGATGAACCTGTCCCAGCCAGCCGGCCTCCTGCCCATCAATCCAGACTCCGGCTGCCCGACCTGGATGCAGCCAGTCATGGGCCACAGGCTGAAACCTGAAGGCGCGGCCTCCAAGCGCTAAAATGGCTTCCAGGTCTCCTTTCATATCAAAAAAGTCCATTGGCTGTTTATCAAAAGCCCAGGATTCAGCATCGCGCAGGCCACAACGCACCGCCGCCAGACGCTGTTGTTCCTCATAGGGGCTGTTGCTGCCCTTTTCTGTGGCAAAAACGGTGCCCATTTCAAACAGGCGCACATCCGGATGCTGGCGGCGCAGGTTGTTACCCAGATTCACCAGCAAAGACGGAAACAACACTGAACGCATCACTGCCATATCTTCATTCAGCGGGTTCGCCAGCTCAACAAATGGCCCTGGCTGCTGGCAAGTATGCAACAATTTTTCCGGCACAAAGCTATAGTTAATGGCCTCCAGATAGGCCCGATCCACCAATGCCTGGCGGATACGGTTTTCCTTCAACACAGCCTCAGACACCGGTTCAATCGCCAGTTCCCCGCTCAGATTGGCACTGGGCAACTGGTCATAACCAACCAGCCGGGCGATTTCCTCAGTCAAGTCCTCGGTAATGCGGATATCCATTCGATAGCTGGGAGGCGTCACCTTCCAGCCACCGCTGATTTCTGTGACCGTCATGCCCAGGCTTTCAAGCACACTGCGGACTTTTTCAGCAGGCAAATCAATGCCCAAAACGCGGCTGATGCGCTCTGCTGGCAGGTGGATAGTCACCGGCTGCGGCAAGAGTTCCTGAGCGGCCACTTCATTCACCGGACCGGCAGTACCGCCGGTAATTTCCAGCAAAAGCGCCGTGGCTCGCTGCATGGCGGCATGCTGTAGCTGCGGATCCACTCCACGCTCAAAACGGTGCGCCGATTCGGTGTGAATGCCCAGCTTCCGCGACTTGCCCATAATTGTCGCGGGCTTGAACCAGGCTGATTCCAGAATAATATCAGTGGTGTTTTCAGTGACTCCACTGTCTGCGCCACCCATGACTCCGGCAATGGCCAAAGGACGCTCTGCATCACAAATCAGCAAATAGGACTCATCCAAAGCCACTTCCTTGCCGTCCAGCAAGGTGATATTTTCTCCTTGCCGGGCTCTGCGCACCTGAATGCCGCCACGAAGTTGCTGCTTGTCAAAGGCGTGCAGAGGCTGTCCCAGTTCCAGCATCACGTAGTTGGTGACATCTACCACCGGGTGGATGCTGCGCATGCCGCAACGGCGCAACTTTTCGTTCATCCAGACTGGTGTGGTTACCGACGCATCAATCCCCTGGATGACTCGGCTCAAATACCGGGGACAGTCTTCTGCTGCACTGACCGTCACCGGTACTTTTTCCTGTGACGCTGCAGGCACTGCCTGGCAATCGGGAGCAGTCAATGGCGCGTTATTCAGGGCAGCCACCTCTTGGGCGATGCCTCGCACACTGAAACAGTCCGCCCGGTTGGGTGTCAAGTCCACTTCGATAATGGCGTCATCCAGTTCCAGATATTCCCGCAAGTCCTGACCCACCGGCGCATCCGCAGGCAATTCCAGCAAGCCGGAATGATCGTCACTGAGCCCCAATTCCACCGCTGAACACAACATGCCGTGGGAGTCCACACCACGCAGACGCGATTTTTTGATCTTGAAGCCACCAGGCAGCACCGCCCCCACCAGCGCCACGGGCGCTTTCAGTCCAGTGCGCGCATTGGGCGCTCCACAGACAATCTGCAAAGGCTGGTCGCTACCGACATTCACCTGGCACACCTGCAACTTGTCTGCATCAGGATGTTTTTCGCAGTTTACGATTTCTCCCACAACAACCTGACTGAACTCACCGGCAGCTGGATGAATCCCATCCACCTCTAGACCGGCCAGGGTTAGCTGTTCGGCCAGTTCTTCTGTTTTCAGGGGCGGGTTCACCCACTCACGCAACCATTTTTCGTTAACTCTCATTTTTTCGTTTCAATCCGTTGTCAAAATCAGGAAAACTGCCGCAGGAACTCGGCGTCATTCTCAAAAAACTTTCTTAAATCGTCCACCCCGTAACGCAGCATGGCAAAACGCTCCACGCCCAGGCCAAAAGCAAAACCGGTGTATTTCTCCGGGTCAATTCCCCCGGCCCGCAATACATTCGGGTGCACCATGCCGCATCCCAACACTTCCAGCCATCCTTGACGGCCATCGGGCTGCTGCCATTCCACATCGACTTCGGCCGAAGGTTCTGTAAAAGGAAAATAGGAAGGGCGCAAACGCAGTCTAAGGTCTTTTTCAAAGAATGTGCTGACAAACTGCTCCAACACGCCCTTGAGGCTGGCAAAGGTGATATCTTTACCCACCACCAGCCCTTCCACCTGGTTGAACATGGGGGTATGAGTTTGATCGGAATCGCTGCGGTAAACACGGCCTGGCGCAATAATCCGAATGGGAGGCTTGCGCTCCTTCATGGCGCGAATCTGAACCGGCGATGTGTGCGTCCTCAGCAAGTGGCCATCCGGCAAGTAAAAGGTGTCATGCATGGTGCGTGCCGGATGGTGGGCAGGAAAGTTCAAAGCCTCAAAGTTGTGATGGTCATCCTCGATTTCCGGCCCGGTGACCACCTGAAAGCCGAGCTGAGCAAAGATATCGCTAATGCGGTTCATGGTGCGTGTGATCGGATGAACACCGCCTGGCGCCACCACCCGGCCAGGCAAGCTCACATCAACCCTTTCATCTTCAAACCGGGCCTGCAGGGCCGCTTCGGCCAGCGCCTCGCGACGTGCGCCAATGGCTTCTTGCAGCAAACGTTTAATCTGGTTAATTTCCTGACCGGCTGCCTTGCGCTGCTCCGGGGGCAAGGCCCCCAGTTGTTTCAGCTGTTCTGTAACCAAGCCTTTTTTACCCAGGTATTTCACCCGGAAGTTTTCCAGATCCTTGAGGGTCGCGATGGCTGCCAGTTCGTCTTTGGCCTGTTGAAGAAGTTCTTGCAAATTATCCACGTTAATTCCTGTTTCCGATAGCGGGAGTGACTGAATGCACAAAAAAAAGGGAAACAGGCCCTGAGAACCCATTTCCCCTGGAAAACACGAGTTGGAAAGACCAACCTGTCACGCGCCAGAAAAGCGCGCACGTGTTTAGTTCAGCGCTGCCTTTGCTTGCTCGGCAACCGCTGCAAAGCCTTTTTTGTCATGCACGGCCATATCAGCCAGAACCTTGCGATCAAGGGAAATGTTGGCTTTTTTCAGACCGTTGATAAATCGGCTGTACGATAAACCACATTCACGCGCAGCGGCATTAATGCGGGTAATCCACAATCTGCGGAACTGCCGTTTTCTTTGCTTGCGGTCACGGTAGGCATACTGCCCGGCCTTGGTCACCGCCTGTTTGGCGACGCGATAGACTTTGCGCCGGGCATTGTAATAACCTTTTGCCGCTTTGAGAATTTTCTTGTGTCGACGGCGTGCAATCACGCCTCTTTTAACTCGTGCCATTGTCCTTTACTCCTTATGAATAGGGCATCATTTTCTTGATTGCTTTCACATCCGCTTTATCGACCTGTGTGGTCCCGCGCAGCTTGCGCTTACGCTTTTGAGACATTTTGGTCAGGATGTGGCTGGTAAAGGCATGGCCTCGCTTATAACCACTGGCGGTTTTTTTGAAGCGCTTGGCAGCACCTCGCTTGGTTTTCATCTTGGGCATGTAACACTCCTGTTGGTTTTTATACTCGCGTAAGTAGCCAAAAACGGCTTTACTGCTTTCGCACTTAGTTGAGCTCGTTATTTAAAAACACGATACAAGCCCTCCTGGCTTGATCGTGGACGTCAGCTTCGGTACACGCCCGAAGCCGACTCACGTGGCTGGCGCCACAACCGTGCGTCCATGCACGGTGAAAATATAATTTTCCAAAAACACGATACAAGCTCTCCTGGCTTGATCGTGGACGTCAGCTTCGGTACACGCCCGAAGCCGAATCGCGTGGCTGGCGCCACAACCGTGCGTCCATGCACGGGATAAAACGTTATGACTGACAAAGCCCGGTTCAAGCGATTTTGGGCTGGGTTTTACCTATTCTTAGGTCCCAGCAGCATAATCATAAACCGGCCTTCCATTTTTGCCGGGCGTTGTTCTACCACAGCTTCATCTTTCAGTTCTTCTTCCAGCCTGTCCAGAATAGCCGCGCCAATTTCCCGGTGCGCCAGTTCCCGTCCGCGGAATTGCACAGTGACCTTAACCTTGTTTCCCTGATCAAGAAAGCGGCGCAAATTACGGAGTTTGACCTGAAAGTCGGCTTCCTCAGTACCCGGCCGAAATTTAACTTCCTTGAGCTGTACCTGTTTTTGTTTTTTCTTGGACGCCTGAAGCTTCTTCTGCTGGTCAAACCGGAATTTGCCAAAATCCATGATTTTGCACACCGGCGGCTCCGCCTTGGGCGAAATCTCCACCAAATCCAGACCTTGACCGGCAGCCCGATCCAGTGCTTCCTGAAGAGAGACGATCCCTACCTGTTCACCGTTATGGTCAATCAAGCGGACCTCTGGCGCAGTAATTTCCTTGTTGCGCCGTGTTTTTTGTGCTTTAGCGATCTGTCGATCCTCCAAATAAATTATTGTTTTTCAGCAATTTGCGCCAACAGGCGATGAGTCAGCGCCTCCTGGCTCATACTGCCAAGGTTTTCCCCATTCAGCAAACGCACGGCCACCTGGTGGTTGGCGACCTCTTGATCACCCACCACCAGCAAGTAGGGAACCTTGCTCAAAGTGTGCTCGCGAATTTTATAGCCGATCTTCTCGTTTCTCAAGTCCAAATCCACCCGAAGCCCCTGATTTTTCAGGGTTTGCGCCAATTTGCGCGCATAGTCGGCCTGATTATCAGTAATATTCATCACCACGGCCTGAACCGGCGCCAACCACAAGGGCAACTGGCCGGCATGATGCTCAATCAAAATACCGATGAAACGCTCGAATGAACCCAGAATGGCCCGATGCAACATCACTGGCGTTTGCTTGTTGCCATCGGCGCCAATATAACTGGCATCCAGTCGCTCTGGCATGGAGAAGTCCACCTGTATTGTGCCGCATTGCCACACACGACCAAGACAATCTTTCAGGGAAAATTCAATTTTTGGTCCGTAAAAGGCGCCTTCGCCGGGCAATTCCTGCCAATCCAGGTTCTTGGCATCCAGCGCTTGTGCCAGGGCCTGTTCCGCCTTGTCCCAAATGGCGTCGCTGCCCACACGTTTTTCCGGCCGTGTGGAAAGGCGATAAATAATTTCGGTAAAACCGAAATCGGCATAGACTTCATGTAAAAAATCAATAAAAGCGGAGACTTCCGCCTGAATGTCGTCTTCTGTGCAAAAAATGTGGGCGTCATCCTGCACAAAGCCGCGCACACGCATTAAGCCGTGCAACGCGCCAGAAGGCTCGTTTCGGTGACAAGAACCAAATTCAGCCAGCCGCAATGGCAAATCCCGGTAGCTTTTCAGTCCCTGGTTATACACCTGAACATGGCATGGGCAATTCATGGGCTTGATGGCAAACTTGCGGCCTTCAGATTCCACGGCAAACATATCATCGCCAAACTTGTCCGCATGACCAGACTTTTCCCACAGGGTGAAATCCACCAGTTGCGGGGTATTGATTTCCTGATATCCATGCGCTTTTTGCTTTGCCCGCATGTATTGGCGCAAATTCTGGTACAAGGTCCAGCCTTTGGGGTGCCAGAACACCATGCCCGGCGCTTCTTCCTGAAAATGAAACAAGTCCATGCGTTTGCCCAGTTTGCGGTGGTCGCGCTTTTCCGCTTCCTCCAGGCGATGCAGATAGGCCTTCAGATCCTTTTTATCCCCCCAGGCGGTACCATAAATGCGTTGCAGCATTTCGTTGTTGCTGTCTCCCCGCCAGTAGGCGCCGGCGACATTCATCAGTTTGAAGACTTTGAGCTTGCCTGTGTCCGGCACATGTGGACCTCGACACAAGTCCACAAACTCCCCTTGCTTGTAAAGTGACAGGGTTTCACCTTCCGGGATGCTCTCGATAATTTCGGCCTTGTATTCCTCGCCCTGATCCCGGAAAAACCGGATGGCTTCTTCCCGCGGCATCTCTATGCGTTCTACCGGCAATTTTTCCTTGACGATTTTTTTCATTTCGTCACTGATTTTTTTCAAATCTTCGTCCGTAAAGGGGTGCGGGCTGGAAAAGTCATAGTAAAAACCGTCCTCGATCACCGGACCAATGGTGACCTGAACATCTGGATACAACCGCTTGACAGCCTGTGCCATTAAATGCGCCGTGGAGTGCCGGATGACTTCCAGTCCTTCAGCATCACGGGGCGTAATAATGCTGATATTCGCATCCTCCGTGATGGGCGTTGACAGGTCCTGCAAACGGCCATTCACCTTGATCGCCAATGCCGCCTTGGCCAACCCGGGGCCAATGCTTTCTGCCACCTGGTAACCTGTTACCGGCTGTTCAAAGTGTTTTTTGGAGCCATCGGCCAATGTCATTGTTGGCATGTTATTCCACCCGATAAGGATAAATTCATTTAACTAAGGTATCGCGCCAGTCAACCGCTTCGCCATTCCAGCAGACACTCTTGCCCAAGTCTATCTGTTGAGCTGGAGTCAGCCATGCAGTCAAATTGCGGCATTTTACCACCATCAAGGCTTAAATGGTGAAAGCCAGTTAGAACCAAACCGGCGAGAAGATAATACAAAGAAGAAACGATAACAGCGGATAAGGAACTTAAAAGTGGTGGGCGCGGCTGGGATTGAACCAGCGACCCCTACGATGTCAACGTAGTGCTCTCCCACTGAGCTACGCGCCCACTTTTCGAAGGGGGCAAAAAATACCATTCTCCGGGACAAAACTCAAGCAGTTTTTGACTTCTGGTAGATATTAGCGATTAAATCCTGTTTGTTGCCAAATCATAAACACTGTTAACCTCGCTTGCCTTCGCCCCGGGCCAATGCCATAATCGAGGCGCTCCCCGAAATTATCAAGCTGGCAGAAAAGAATCCCGCTGGCCGAACAAGGAAGCTGCACATGATGGTGCCCAATTATTTTCTGGACTTTGCTGCAGAGCCCATATGTGACCGGCGGGGAGAGCCCACCGGCTGGGCGGAGCTGCTATTACGCCCTTCCATTGAAAGCAAAGCCTTTTCCCCGAGTGATTTTTTTTCCCGCTTCAATGCCGATAGCCTCCCTCAACTGGAATTTGAAGTTTTTCAGGCGGCGGTCAAATACGCTCATCATAACCAAATTGAAAAAATCAGCATTAACTTGTCCCCACACAGTTTGATGAGCGAATATTTTCAGCACCAGTTACTGCGGCTCATCCTGCGGAAAATTATCGATGCCCGGCAATTGTGCGTTGAAATTACCGAAGAATTCCCCCTGCAATCATCCGGCAAAATGCTGGACTTTCTGTCCCAGCTGAAAAAGGAAGGCGCATTGATTGCCCTGGATGATTTTGGCTCCGGGTCCGCCCATTGGAGCCTGTTGCAGAATGATCTGATTGAGTTGATAAAAATTCCAGCCCAGTCGCTGCAGTCTATGCCGCAGAAACAGAAAACCCGGTTTATCCAGGCCATTAACGCTTTTGCCAAGGCCATGGACATTATCACCGTACTGGAAGGGATCAGTAACACAGATGATTTTGACCAGGGTCGGGATATGGGGTTCCACTTCTTCCAGGGGTGGCATTTTTGCCAGCCTCCCCGCTCATCTCATAAGCCGCCGGCTTGCGCTTAAGCCTGGCAGCACCACACAGGTCATCCGAACTCATCGATACCTGCTTGAAGTTTCGCAAGAATCATGTTATATTAGAAAAATCTAATATTCTATAGGGAGATAGCCCATGAAAAAGACATTACTGGTTACCGCCATGATTGCAGCAGGATTCAGCCCGGCAGTTCTGGCCGGAGACGCCGCCGCAGGCAAGGCCAAAGCGGCTGTTTGCGCTGGCTGCCACGGCCCTAATGGCATCAGCGCCAATCCCATGTGGCCCAACCTGGCTGGCCAGAAAGAGGCATACCTGGCCAAACAAATCAAAGCTTTTCGCGACGGCCAGCGTAAAGACCCCAGCATGTCCCCCATGGTTGCAGGTTTAACCGATGCCGATATTGAAAATCTGGCCGCTTATTTTGCCAGCCTGCCATGCGGTAAATAGGTTTGTCATTTTTGCACAAAAAAAGGCGCTTGATCGCGCCTTTTTTTGTGCCCGGGAAAACGTTTATCCCGGCGAGTCTTTATCCACGGAAGAGCTTGTGGGCAGTGCCTTAGCCCGCTTTAATGCCTGCTTCAGTTCATTTTCGGCCTGAGCCAATTCCGCCACGGCGGCAGCCCGGCGCTGTTTGCCAGCCTCGGAAATTCGCAGGCTGTCCTCAATGGTCTCAATGAGTTTTTGATTGGCCTGCTTGACCACTTCGATATCAAACACGCCCCGCTCCAGCTGTTCCCGCACTTTCTGGTTAGCCTGTTTCAGGTTTTCCGCATTGGCCGCCAGCAAGTCATTGGTCAGATCAGTGGCGTCCTGAATGGTTTGTGCGGCGGCTGAAGAACGCCAGATAGTCACCGTCTGGGCCAGTTGCTGCCGCCATAGCGGTATGGTGTTGGTGATGGTGGAATTGATTTTGTTGATCAGCCCCTTGTCATTTTCCTGCACCAGACGAATACTGGGCAGGCTTTGCAAGGTCACCTGCCGGGTCAGGCGCAAATCGTGCACACGCCGCTCCAATTCATCTCTGGCGGCTCTCATGTCCCGCAGTTCCTGAGCCTTGAGCATGTCATCACTGCCTTCGGCCGCCTTGGCCAAGTCCGGTAAAATTTCTTCATCCAGTTGCCGCAGTTTTTCTTCACCGGCCAGAATATAGTCCTCCAGGCGATGAAAGTAATCCAGATTGGCCACGTATAGCCGATCCAGACTGGTAATGTCCTTCAATAATGTGGTTTTGTGCTTTTCCAGTTTGTTGGTGATGGCCTCAATTTGCGCGCTCACCTCTTCATATTTCTGCAAAAACTTGGCCAGGGGCTTTGCCCGCCCAAACAAACGGGCAAAAAAGCCCGGTTTTTTATTGGGGTCCAGCTCGTCCACATTAAAGCCCCGTATCGTGGCCACCATTTCATTGAGGACTTCTCCGGATTGCCCCAGCGCCTTGTTTTTCACGCCTTCCAGCATTTTGTCGGATATTTCCGTGACCTTTTCCTGGGCTTTGGCACCAAAGAAAATAATGGAGTTGCTGTCTTTCAGGTTAATTTCCGCAATCAGGGCGTCGATACGTTGCCGCTGGTCGTCATCCACAGCCTGATAAGGCACCAGTTCTTCGGTGACACCCGGCACGATTTCTCCTTTCAGAACCGAGTCTGCTACGGGCCTATTCCCTTCTGCTGTCATCGCTGAGGACGTGTCTTGGGCATTTTTTTGCCGTTGCTTTTCATCTGTCATCTTGTTTTCTCCTTGGGCCAACCATCAGCAGATGGCTAAACAATGGTTATTTGCCAAGCATAAATGCAGTAGGGAATCACCCCAACCCCTGCTTTTTCATTAATGTATCCAGCACTTCAATATCCACATCCAGATCAAACACATCACTGGACAGCAGTTTCTCATATTGCCGGTTGAAAGTGTCTTCGATGCTGGTCAAAACTTCCCGGAAATTGCTTTCCAATTCCTGGTTGGTGATTTTTTTGTGTGTGCGCGCATACTTGCGCACAATATTTTCGGTGCCTTCCAGATAGGTGGACAAAAACCGGCGTGACTGGCGAATGCGCTCGGGATTTTCAGCCAAAAGGGCTAACACGTCACGCGCCTTGCGGCTGATTCTGTCCAGGCGTTGCCGCAGTTCCGCCTGTCTAATCGCATCCCGCGCTTTTTCGATGGCTTCAATACGCCGCTCACTTGCGGCCAGAATGTTCTGGACTTCAGGTTCAACATTATCCGCCCCCCGCGGGCGAACCGGGTCCAGCCCATACCACAACCACACACCAATGGCTGCGGCTGCGGAAAACCCAATGGCTGTCAGCACACCGTCACCGGCCACCAGCCAGGCTGCCAGAAACACTGCCACCGCCAAAACCAGGGAACCAAGCGCAATCAATGGCGGGCTTTTCTTGACAGCAAACGTGCGCTGCATAAATTCACGGCGGTTTCTGATTCCCTGACCAATCAGACGCGCCGCCAGCAGCATGGTCAGGAAAATCGCCAGCGTCAAACCAAAACGCCCCGTATTGCCAGCCAGCAAATAGGACAAGGCCGCAAACAAAAAAGGCAAGGAATAAAGGTAAATCAACCAGGCCCGGCCACTGTGTCGATAAGCCGTTGGACGTTGTTGAGTGGTGCGGTAACGAACAGCCATCAATGCGCCTAAGTCATGCGAAAGCCAAGGTAAAGCACGGCTACCGTTAGCAAACTGAAACCGGCCAGTTTTCTGATAAAGTCAGACATGGTGGTTTTCTCCCACAAAAAAATGAATAACATGTCGCTGCGAATCGGGTTGGTTGGTGTGATATACAGATCCACAGTGAATTTCCCCCCGACCAAACAAGACCACAGTACCACGATGCACGCGCACCAGCTCGCCGCCCAAACGCAGCCAGGTGCCATTGGAGCTTTTGTCGGTGAAGGCAAACTGGCCGTCCCGGTATTCAATCATGCCATGGTTGCGAGATACAGTGGAGGAAGTCACGGTCAGTTGATTGGCTTCCGCACGGCCAATGCGGAACGGTGTATCTGCTGCGGCCAGCAGCCATTCCCGATTAGCCTGTGAAAGATGCAATATCTCGCCACTGTTTAACCTGGACACATCGATCACCTGGGCCACACTGGTCAACTGGGTGTCACCACCGTTCCACAGCAATTCCACCACCGACAAAGGCTGTTTTTTGCCTTTTACTGTCACCGGCCCCAGCAAACGGGAAGGCACACAGGACGATGCATGTTGCGCCGAAGTGCTGTCAAAGGTGGTTTTGTCAGTCAAAATCTGACCGGCATTGGCCAAAGCCACCAACCGCGCTGCCACGTTCACGCCATCCCCGTAAACATCGTTTGGTTCAATGATGACTTCGCCCTGAAACAGTCCCACGCGAATGGCCAGCGCATCGTCTCCCAGAAAATAATGCCCACACACCGCTTGTTGCATGGCGATGGCAGCATCCACCGCATGTGCGGCGCTGGCGAACAGACACAGCGCCTCATCGCCAATGGTTTTGACCAGTCGGCCTTGGTGCTGCTCTGCCAGCCGGCCTGTTTCGGCCAGCAATTTTTGCATAACCTGCCGGGTACGCTGGTTGCCATGCCGCTCAAACAACGCGGTGCTATCGGCAATATCAGCAAATAATGTGGTCAACCGGGGCATAAAAAGTGATTTCTCCGCTCAATAAAAGACGTTCCGGGTTGTATGCAATGGGGATAACCATTATGCCACAGTCAGGGCGGCGGCCCCGAGGACCTCTTTTCTGTTGGCTTGTCGGCATCAGTCACGACAAATCGGCCGTCTCAAGCAATGCCCGCAGTTTTTGGACAATGACCTCCACCGAAGGCAAAACCAGTGCAGCCGCATCCCCTAACGGGGTAAAACTGTCCGCGCCTGTCAAACGCTCTATTCTCAGGTTGAGCGCGCAAGCCTGCTTGTCGTCCATGATCGCACTAACCACACCTTCACCCACGGATGCCGACGCCCGGCCTTCATCCACAATCAAAATACGGCTGAACTGTCGGGCCATTTTGGTAATAGCCGTTTTGTTTAACGGCTGCAACCAGCGCAAATCCATAACCCGCACAGACTTGCCGGTGGAGTCATGAACCGATCGGGCCGCCTGCAAACTCATGGGCACCCCATTGCCATAGGTAATAATCAAGGCATCCGTGGCGTCGGGGTGATAAAAACCCGGTTCACCAAGCGGGATGAACTCCCCCGGTAGCGGGTAATTGCTGTTCCACAAACCATCGCCTTCCGCATACAGGTCTTTCCGCATATACAGGGCGATGGGTTCCAGAAACACACTGACCCGTCCATCCACATACGCCAAGGCCATCAGGGTGCGCATCATGCGCACGGCATCATCACCGCGGGCCGGACAAGCCACCACCAGCCCAGGAATGTCCCGCAAGGCTGTGATGCTGTTGTCATTATGGAAGTGGCCGCCAAAGCCTTTTTGATACCCCAAGCCGGCGATACGCACCATCATGGGATTGGCAAACTGATTGTTGGAAAAAAACTGCAAGCTGGCGGCTTCTCCCCGAATCTGGTCGCAGGCATTATGGAAATAGGCCAGATACTGGATTTCGGGAATGGGTAGCATCCCCATGTAACTGTAACCTTGGGCCAACCCCAGAATGGTTTGCTCATCCAGCAGGGTGTTAAACACCCGTTTGGGAGAAAAAGTTCGATATAAGCCCTTGGTGACGGTATACACGCCCCCTTTTTGCGCCACGTCTTCCCCAAATACGATGCTGTTGGGGTATTTGACCATCAAGTCTTTGAGACCCCGGTTGATCTGGATGGCCATGTGCCGGGGCGGCTGATTCTCCGGCAGATTTTTTTCCGCGCCAAAAACCTTCAGTCTTTGTTGGGCCTCAGGCGCCCGGGCAGCTTCGGCAGCCACTTTTTCCGGCGAGTATGGCGCCAGCGGACGGGTTATCTCAGCAACACTGTGCAAACGTGGCAAGGTATCCGCCTGCCGGGCTGCCTGCATGCAGCGGTGACGCATGTTTTCATATAAATCCAGCACCTCTGATGGCTGCATCACGCCTGCGGCCACCACCTGGCTGGCGCTGGTTAGCAGTGGATCGCGGGCTTCAGTGGCTTCCAGCTCCCTCACATCACGATAATCCACCTCAAAATCCGTACCGGCGTGCCCCATTAATCGAACCACGTCCAGGTGCAAAAAAACCGGCTTGCGCTCGGATCGACAATAATCCACAGCGGCTTTGACCTGCGCATAACCACGCACCAGGTCCAATCCGTCAGCCTGAAAATAACGTATGCCCGGCCGATGCCGGAAATTGTTTTCCACCCAACCTGGCGGGGTTTTAACCGAAATGCCCAGGTGGTTGTCTTCGCACACAAACAACACCGGCACATCCAATCCCTGATAACTTGCCCAACCGGCGGCGTTAAAAGCTCCTTGGGCGGTGGAATGGTTACTGCTGGCATCACCAAAATTGCAGATCACAATGGCATCTTCAGGCACCGGCAACTGAACCGCCGCTGAGCGTTTACCCAACTCTATGCCCAATGCCGTCCCCACCGCTTTGGGCAGGTGACTGGCGATGGTGCTGGTTTGCGGCAACACCCACAAGGGTTTGCTGCCCCATACTTTGTGGCGGCCGCCGGAGGCCGGATCGGCCTTGCTGGCGGCAAAAGACAAGGCGGTGTCCATAATCGGGTCAATCGCCGGCAACTGCCGTGAACGCTCCATCATGAAAGCGCCACTGCGGTAATGCAAAAAAGCCGGATCCGTATTACGTGTCAATCGCCCCAATAAAACATTGCCCTCATGGCCGGATGAGCCAATGGTGTAAAACACCTTGTTTTCAAGCCGGAGTTTTCTCGCCATCAGGTCCAGATGACGTGACATAAGCTGAGATTCAAACAAGTCCCGCAGGGTGTCCGCACCCAACCCGTAAGGGGTTAAATCCAATGGCCGCTCAGGAGGGCTTAGTGACTCAACATGGCGGATAAAATTGGCATCAATAATTTCTGCCCGATTGAGTTGACGCGCGCCCGGTCGCACGGGCGCATGGCCACCAGCGGCACCGCCAGATTTCATGCTACTCATGGCTAAAACGCGCTTTTGCCTGTGAGGGTTTTACCAATCACCAACTGATGCACGGTTTCCGTGCCTTCGTAGGTAATCACGGATTCCATGTTAAGCGCATGACGAATGGCCTGGTGCTCCAGAGTAATGCCCGCGGCGCCGAGAATATCACGACATTCCCGCGCCACATCCAGCGCCATGCGTACATTATTCCACTTGGCCAGGCTGACCTGGGCCGGATGGAGCTGACCAGCATCCTTCAGCCGCCCCAGACGCACAGCCAGCACCTGGGCCAGAGTCAGTTGCCGGCTTAACTCCGCCAGACGCACTTGCATGTGTTGTTTTTCATTCAGCGGCTGGCCAAAAAGTACACGGTCCTCGGTATATTGCAATACCTCATTCACACAAGCCGTGGCGCTGCCTATCGGCCCCCAGGAGATGCCGTAACGGGCCTGATTCAGACAACTCAAAGGGCCGCGCAAACCAACCACACCGGGCAAACGGTTACGATCAGGCACCCGAACATTATCAAAAAACAGCGCGGAGGTAACAGAGGCGCGCAATGACATTTTATGCTTGACTAACTGCGTTTCAAAACCGGGCATGTCCTTGTCCAGCACAAAGCCCTGAACCCCGTCATCAGTCTGCGCCCAGACGATGGCGATATCGGCGATACTGCCATTGGTAATCCACATTTTGGAACCGTTCAGAATCCAGTCACCACCATCTTTTTTGGCGTGGGTTTTCATATTGGCCGGATCAGAACCGCCATGGGGTTCGGTGAGCCCAAAACAGCCGATAATCTTGCCCTTGGCCATGCCCGGCAACCACTGTTGTTTCTGCTCCTCACTACCAAAAGCATCAATGGGGTACATGCACAGACTGCTTTGCACTGAAGCGAAGCTGCGCAGGCCACTATCGCCTCGCTCCAGCTCTTGGCAGATCAGCCCGTAGGACGTGTAGTTCAAGCCCGCACATTCATAGCCTTCAATGGTGCAACCGAACAGGCCCATTTCCGCCATTTCCGGGACCAGTTCCAAAGGGAAAGTGCCCTTTTCGAAGGCTTCGCCAATAATTGGCAGGACCCGCTCGTCAACCCAACGGGCGACTGTGTCACGCACCAATTGCTCTTCTTCACTGAGCTCGCTGGAAATGTCGTAAAGATCCAGTGGATTTAATTGTTTCATCTGGTGTCCCCAACTAAAGATAAGTAAAAACCGCGCATCCGGCGCAGAAAAAGTGCCAATCTATTTTAGCGTGAATCAAAACAAACACACGCGCTACAAAACAAACTGGCGCAACTCCGGCACCGGTTCACTCAAGCGCCATAATTCATCAAAAACGCCTTGCAGCCAGGCCCGGCCATAACCATCAAGAAAAACACATTGGCTGTGACCCGGGCGGGGAAACCGCAAACCGCCACCCTGATCGTTCATCAAAAAGTCATCCGCAGGCGGTGTTATCCGCTCTGATATGGCATGCAGGGAAAATGTCTCGGGAAATTTTTGCGCCGCCTGCACAAACGGGTGCGCCCTGGCGGTGACCAGACGCGGCTGGATAATCAACAAACGGCCACGATTTTTTGGGCTTTTCGCAGCAAACTTTCGCAAGGCTTCCACCACTTTTGGTGTATCAAACACCTGCGGGGTCAAAAAATGTGAACACAAATCAAAATGTTGACCAGCGGCCATAATCACTTCAGCCACGACCTCGGCGGCGCTGTCAAAGCCCTCAGCGGGCATATTGTTACGATCTGATGCTGCCATAACGCTGACGATAGGCGGCCACCGCCGGGGCATGTTGCGAGTCCTGTTGCTGCAACCAGTGCATCAGGTCGTCAAGATTGGCGATGCCGACCACTGGAACGCCATATTCTGTGCGGATCTCGTCAATGGCCGAACAATCTGAGTTTTGGCCCTTTTCCTGACGATCCAAAGCCACGGCCACACCGGCGACCTGGGCGCCCTGGTTTTCGATAATCCCAAAGGACTCCCGGACAGAAGTCCCGGCCGAAATCACATCGTCCACAATTACAACCTTTCCGGCCAAAGGCGCACCAATCAGCTGTCCTCCCTCTCCGTGATCCTTCGCTTCCTTGCGATTAAAACACACCGGCACACTGCGCCCAAACAAGCGGGCATAGGCAATGGCCACAGCCGTGGCAATGGGGATACCCTTGTAAGCCGGCCCGTAGAGCATGTCGAATGTCAGGCCACTGGCGTCCAGCGTGCGCGCATAAAACTCACCCAGTTTTAATAAAGCATCGCCATCATCAAACAGCCCGGCGTTAAAGAAATAGGGACTAACCCGGCCTGATTTCAGCGTAAACTCCCCAAAACGCAATACCGATTTTTCTGCGGCCAATTGTAAAAACTGCTGGGCGACTTGCTGCATCTTATAAAATCCCCACCAATGTATAGAGACCAATCGTCAACCAGCGCATCAAGGGGGACAACACGTTGCTCAAAATTCCCGAAACCAGCAGCACAATGACAATCAACATGCCATAGCGCTCAATGTGTATCAGCCCTTGTTGCCACTGCGAAGGTGCCAATGCCTGAATCACCCGGCCGCCATCCAGCGGTGGCACGGGTATCAGGTTAAAAATCATCAGCATAATGTTAATGCCCACACCGATTTGCGCCATTTTAATCAGAATCCCCACCACCTCATTATGTTGTTCGGCCATGGGCAATGCCAGCTTCAGTATCACCGCCCAAAGAAAAGCCTGAGCCAGATTGCTCAACGGCCCAGCCAGTGCCACCCACATCATACCGCTACGCTGGGGCCGAAGCCGACTGAAATTAACCGGTACCGGCTTGGCCCAGCCAAAAACAAAGGGACTTTTGGTGACAATCAGCAATAACGGCAAAAGTAACGTTCCCACTGGATCAATATGCTTGATGGGGTTCAGGGTTAACCGGCCGGCCCGCATGGCGGTATCATCACCCAGACGGTAAGCCACAAAGCCATGCGCCACTTCATGCAGGACAATACCAAAAACCAGTGGCATTCCCCATTGTATGGCTTGCTGAATGAATTCGCTCATTGTCACGATAACCCCGGATAATTCCTCAAGTGATTTTTTCACGCACAAAAAACGCCGGATACCCCGGCGTTTGCATAATAAGCCTTTTACAAAACGAACAAAAGCGTTTTGTTACCTGGAAATGGCTATCGCACTACCATCAGTAGAGTTTTTTACGACGGCGCAAGGCCAGCAGTGACAAAATCGCCAATCCCCCGGCCAGGCCCGACAAGCTCACCCAGTTCAAGGCGGGAATTTGCGGCACCACCGATTGCCCGGTCAGGGCAAAGAGGAAATCATAAGGCGTGGTTGCATTGCCACCGCCAACCCCGCAGACTGTTCCTGCCGGGGCCCAGGTGGAGCATGATGTCCCAAACCCGCCACCGGGGTTCTGCCAGACAGCCTCGTTTCCCGATACCGTGGCCCGGTTGGAGAAAAAGTGCTGGCCGGAAGCGGCAAAGTCCTGCTGGGTCTGGAATGCCATCCAGTAAGTGCCGCCAGTCAAATCACAGGGCGTGGGTAAATTCACGGTAAAGGAACCGTTTGTTTCGGTGAATGTGGTCAGGCCAGTATAGGTACAGGCCGCAGTCGCCGCCGGTACTCCGCCATTGTCCGGGTAAAACCAGACACTCACTGTGTTGGCCGGTCCGCCGGTCGTGCCAACGGTAATCACCCCGTCAATCGACCACATGTAACCATTGGGAACCACAAAATCATCCGCAATAAAAGCATCGTATGCATCAAATGCGGCTTCGAAGTCCTGATCCGGTGCACCATTGCCAAAAGGATTATCGGTTTGATCGTACAAAATGGCCGCGGTATTGGCCGGCAGGTTTGGCCCGGAAGGCGTGGCTTGCGGGTTTTCAGTCACCAGTTGCACGGCGCTGCTGGATGTGGATATTGCCAAAACGGTGGTCAACGCCAGGTAAAGGGGTTTGTTTTTCATAATCGCCTCTTTTTATATTGTTTGATTTTGTTGCCGAAGTTGTTCGTACCTAATTCAGTGCTTATTGATACTAACGCAAAGCCCTGCGTCCTTCAACTCTATTTTTTCCATAAGTCAATAATGTGGTCATGATTTTTTTGTGATGTGACTCTCGTTTTTAATCACTCCATGCTTTATTGCCTGCGCTGATAAATTTAGCAGCTTGTCATATGTCTTCCACAGACTAATGGAACACTCATGCACGGGCTGAGTCACCTGGCCGGCACTGGCAGTGCGAATTTGCCTTTTTTGCTTATGCGGTTCAAGCTGGCTTGGCTCGCCTGTTAACCCAAGGAAGTCATTCATGGCGTCAATTGCGCCTTGGGGCTGTTTCACCAGTTCCTCATAAGAAACACAATGTATGGCGTGGGGAAAAATACGCCTCCAGAATTGCGTCCATGCTAGCTGGTCATTGATATAAGCGGCTATGGACTGTATGTCATATGCCCAGAATCGGCCAGATGCGTAAAGCTGGCGGTAGTTACTCAGCATTATGGCCTGTGGCGTGCGTTGGCAAACAATGATTCTGGTTCGAGGAAACAACATGAGAATCTCACCCATGTATTCCAGATTTTCCGGCAGCTTGTCGGTAAAAAAAGAATGATTTTGCCACCGCCGGGTTTTGTCCAGATACGTTTTCGCCCATGTCTCCCACTCGTCAGGCTCAAGTTTTTGCCACAAATGATGAATACTTTTCATTGACCGGTTATCCGCCGCAGCGTGCAGCAGTTGCGGGATAAACGGCAGTTCCGATGCGCCGGTCACGGCCGAATGGCTGGCCAGTATCTGCTCCACCAATGTCGTTCCCGAGCGCGGAATTCCGGTCACAAAAATGACGGGTGCAGGGTTTTCATCAGAACACGCCGCCAACCGTTTGTCATAAGCCTGGCGAATGTCTTCGGCATTCAGGCCCAACTCCGCAGGCGTTTTTCCTTTGCGCCACTCAAGACCGTTTGATAGCAGATGAGTGTGTTGGCACTGGTTGCCCTGTCGCCAGTATCGTACAGCCAATTCCGGTTCGTTTTGAGTATGAAAGTATTCTCCCAGCGCAAAAGCCGATTCAATCCGGTTTTTTTCACTGGAGCCATGCTCGGCCAGGTATTGCAGATAGGTGGCATCATCCTGGTCAAGAAACCTCCGCTTTAAATTGGCCAGCCCCAAATAGGCCCGGGCACAGTCAGGGCGATGGGCCAGTGCCTGACGGTAACACCGGGCCGCAGCTTCAATGTCGCCCAAACTTTTGCAAACCTGGCCCAGGTTCAACCAGGACTGCCAATGTGCCGGGGCCAATTCAACCGCACGCGAAAAACACTGCCGGGCTTCTGTTAACCGGGCCTCCTCCACATAAAGATTCCCTTCATTAAAGTATATGCGCGGGTTCCCAGGCTCCAGTTGACGCGCCTGCTGTAACCAGTGCCCGGCCTTCTCCGGACATCCGTTCTGTTTTTCAATGGAGGCCAGATTGAGCATGGCCGGAACATCCCGTGGATTCTTCTCCACCAGCCGCTGCAACAGGTTTCTGGCCTGTTTTGTTCTGCCCAAACGAAAGTGGCTCAAGGCCATAATGCGCTGCAGTTCCCTGTCCGCAGCTAAAATCCGAAGCGCTTGCCGGCCACTGGCCAATGCCTGATCCCAGTGGCCACTTTGAAACTGGCGGATGGCTTTGGCTTTGAGTTTTTCCCCTTTGGCTCTCTTCTGCATTATGGTGGTTTCTTGTGGTTCCCGACTGCCAGTATAATGCCGACTTTGCATTTGGGAAAACCACCCATGAAAATTATCACTGTCAATACCAACGGCATTCGCGCCGCTCAACGGAAGGGGTTTTACCAATGGCTGGAAAAAGAGCGACCTGATGTGGTGTGTATTCAGGAAACCAAAGCCCAGATTCACCAGTTACCGCCTGAAGTTTTTCATCCTGAAGGCTACGATTGTCACTTTCGGGACGCCGAAAAAAAGGGCTATTCAGGCGTGGCGGTTTTTACCCGCCAAAAGCCGCTCTCGGTAAAAGCCGGTATTGGCTGGGAAGTATTTGATAATGAAGGTCGCTGGCTGGAAGTGGACCTGGGTTCACTGGTGGTGGCGTCCCTTTATTTACCATCCGGTTCATCCAAGGAGGAACGCCAGGATTTCAAATATCAATGCATGCGCCGGTTAGAAGATGAGTTTGAACGCCTGAAGTCCTGTGGCAAGCCTTTTGTGATTGCCGGTGACTGGAATATTGCCCATAAAAAGATCGACATCAAAAACTGGCGCGGCAACCAGAAAAATTCCGGCTTTCTGCCGGAAGAGCGGGCCTGGATGGACAAGGTATTTGGCCCCATTGGGCTGGTGGATGCTTTCCGTGTGGTGGACCCGCGCGAGCATCAATACACCTGGTGGTCAAATCGTGGCCAGGCCTGGGCCAATAACACCGGCTGGCGCATTGACTACCAGGTGGTTTCAGCCTGCCTTAAAGACAAGATAAAAGCCGCCCGAATTTACAAGGATGAGCGGTTTTCCGACCATGCCCCGCTGATTATTGAATACGACCTTTAGAAACTGAAACTGAAACACAGACCATGGCAACTGCGCTGTTCTGCCCAGTGGCCATATTGCTTGTCAACAAGTCATCCCTGTCCAAAGCGCACAGCCCTGGCAAGAGAGCCACGCGACAGGAACCCGTCGCAAAACAGGCTTAAGCGCTTTCTTCTATTTTTCGCCAGGAGTCGCGCAAAGATTCAATGCGATTAAACACGGGCTGGTCTGTTTCGTGTTGCTTGTCCCGCACAAAATAGCCCATGCGCTCGAATTGGTAGCGGGTACTGTCATCGCCTTCCAACACGGAAGGTTCCAGTTTGCAGTTTCGAAGAATCCTGAGCGAGTCCGGATTCAGGTCCTGGATAAAATCTTCACTGGCCGCCGGGTTGGGTGTTTTGAACAAACGGTCATACAGGCGGACTTCCGCATCCACCGCATGCGGCGCAGACACCCAATGAATGGTGCCTTTGACCTTGCGGCCATCCGGCGAGTTGCCCCCACGGGTTTGGGGGTCATAAGTGCATCGCAGCTCCACCACGCGCCCGGTTTCATCCTTAATCACATCCGTACAGGTCACATAATAAGCATAGCGCAAGCGGACTTCGCGGCCGGGGCTCAGGCGAAAAAACTTACGTGGCGCGTCTTCCATAAAGTCACTGCGTTCCACGTAGATTTCCCGGCTGAAAGGGATTTTTCGGGTGCCAAATGCGTCATCCTGGGGATGGTTTTTAGCGGTTAACCACTCTTCCTGGTCTTCCGGATAGTTTTCAATGACCACTTTCAGCGGGTCCAGCACGCCCATCACGCGGGGCGCCGTTTTGTTGAGTTCATCCCGCACACAGCCTTCCAGCACGCTCAGGGGGATGGTGGTTTTATTTTTGGTCACATGGGTGACTCGAGCCAGCTCCCGGATAGCTTCTGGCGGATAGCCCCGGCGACGCATGCCAGACAAGGTGGGCATGCGCGGGTCATCCCAGCCATCGACCAACCCCTGTTCCACCAACTGGTTCAATTTACGCTTGGATGTGACTGTATAGGCCAGTTCCAGACGCGCAAACTCGATCTGTTGGGGATGGGTGTCAATACTGATATTGTCCAGAAACCAGTCGTATAACGGCCTGTGGTCTTCAAACTCCAGGGTGCACAGGGAGTGAGTGATGCCTTCCAGCGCATCGGAAATACAATGGGTAAAATCATACATGGGATAAATCACCCAGGTATCGCCCGTGCGAATGTGGTGTTGCCGCTTGATGCGGTAAATCACCGGGTCGCGCAGGTTGATATTGGGCGAGGCCATGTCGATTTTGGCCCGCAACACCCGGGCGCCACCTGCAAACTCTCCGGCGCGCATGCGGCGGAACAGATCCAGATTTTCTTCTACGGAACGATTCCGAAAAGGGCTGTTGACGCCAGGTTCGGTGAGTGTGCCGCGATTGGCGCGAATTTCTTCCGGGCTTTGGTCATCCACATAGGCCAGACCTTTTTCAATCAGCTCCTCGGCATAATTGTAGAGGGTCTCGAAATAATCCGAAGCATGATACAAGTGCTCGCCCCAGTCGAAGCCCAGCCACTGGATATCCCGTTTGATGGATTCGGCATATTCCACACTTTCCTTGGCCGGGTTGGTGTCATCAAAACGCAAATGACAACGGCCATTGTAATCCTGGGCAATGCCGAAGTTCAGGCAAATGGATTTGGCATGGCCAATGTGTAAATAGCCATTGGGCTCAGGGGGAAAGCGGGTGATTACCTGCTGGTGCTTGCCTGCGGCCAAATCGGCATCAATAATGCGAGTAATAAAATTTTCGTTAACGTTTTTCACAGGCGTTTGGCGGTCATCAGTCATGGCTTGTCACAAACAAAAAGAAACACGGCATTTTGCCAGCTTTGGCGATAAATGAAAAGACCGGCGCCCCACACAAAAGACCATATCAGCCTGCCGCCACTCTGGCGGTTGCAGAGTTGTCCGCCCGGGTGGCCACCAACAAGTGGCGAATGGTGCGTACCACCACCATCACTGTAGCATAGTCGGCCAGCTTCTCTTGCCGCATGTGCTTGATCATTTTACGGGTTTCACTCACTTCCCGCGCCAGATCCCGGCTCCACAGCGATACCACTTGGTGTCCGTCGGCCTGGGGGTATTTTTCCAACAACAAGGTGGCCAGTTGCCCATGTTGCTCAAACAGGTCATCCCGCAAGGCGCCACGCGCATGGGCATGCCAGCGCCCTGTCACCGGCAATTGCTCAATAAGGTCGCGCAGCCACTGCAGGTTGATGCGTTCGCTCAAACCAAAATAAACCTGGGCCACGTCCAAGACTGGTTTGCCGGTTTTCAGGGAGATATCCACCACATCCAGCGCCGCATGCATCAAGGGCATCAGCGCCAGTGCGGAGGCCGCTTCGTCGGCAAACCCTTGTTTTTTCAGCCGCGCCATCATTTTGTCCAGGGCGTTTATGTCCCGAGCGGGCATAAATTGCCGGTGATACGCCATAAAATCCTGCACGCCCGGGCGATATTTTTCTATCAACTCGGCAATTGGCAATTGATGGCCGTTCCGGTTCAGCATCCAGCGCGTGGCCTGGCGCACCAGTCGCCACACCAGCAAAGCCGCATCGATCTGGTGGTCGGGTTTGACTTTCAGGTCGTGGGATTCAATGCTGCGCCAGAGATCTTCGGCGGCGAACAGATTTTCAGTGATGGTAAAGGCCCGGGCAATGGATCCGGCCGGGGCGCCTGTGTCTTCCAGCATGCGTTGCATGAAGGTCGCGCCCATGCGATCAATGATATGGGAAGTCAGCACTGTGGTGATAATTTCCCGATGCAAACGATGGTTGTTCAGATAATCGGCCTTCACCGAACGCAATGGCGTCGGGAAGTAATCCCGCAGACGGGCGGAAATATAAGGATCATCCGGCGCATCCGAGGGCAGCAAATCTTCATACAGGGCGATTTTGCTGTATGACAAGAGAACCGCCAGTTCCGGCCGGGTTAGGCCCCTGCCTTCTGCCTGACGTTGCTCCAGTTCCTTGTCTGTGGGTAAAAATTCCAGTTCCCTGTCCAGCAGGCCGCGTTGTTCCAGTGTTCGGATTAAATGTGCCTTGGCGCCCAATCGCTCCACACTGAGCTTTTCCATTATGCTGAGAATCTCGGTTTGCGTGTAGTTATTGCGCAATACCAGTGCACTCACCTCATCGGTCATGGCCTCCAGCAAGCGATTGCGCGCCGTCATGTCCAGCTCGCCGGCCTCCTGCATGGCCTTGAGCAAAATTTTGATATTGACTTCGTGATCGGAGCAGTCTACGCCAGCGGAGTTGTCAATAAAGTCTGTATTGATTTTTCCGCCCTTTCTGGCGTATTCAATGCGGCCTTTCTGGGTCAGGCCAAGGTTACCCCCCTCGCCCACCACGCGGCAGCGTAATTCCCTGCCATTGACCCGCAACGCATTATTGGCGGTATCACCCACTTCGTTGTGGCTTTCATCACTGCCTTTGACATAGGTGCCAATACCACCATTCCAGAGCAAATCCACCGGCGCTTTCAGCAACTCCCGAATCAGCGCCTGTGGCGGTAATTCGTCTACATTCAGGCCAAGCCACTGTTTGACTTCCGGCGATAATGGAATGGTTTTGTCGAAGCGGGAAAACACCCCGCCTCCGGCGGAAATCAGGGATTTGTCATAATCTTCCCAACTGGAGCGTGGCAGTTCAAACAGCCGTTTGCGCTCTTGCCAGCTGGCGGCCGCATCCGGATTCGGGTCCAGAAAAATATGCATGTGATTAAAGGCAGCCTTGAGGCGAATATGTTTGGACAACAACATGCCATTGCCAAATACGTCGCCGCCCATGTCGCCAATGCCCACCACGTCGAAATCCTCGCTTTGGCAGTCCACACCCAGCTCGCGGAAATGGCGCTTGACCGACTCCCATGTGCCTTTGGCCGTAATGCCCATGGCCTTGTGGTCATAACCGGCCGATCCGCCCGAGGCGAAGGCATCCCCCAGCCAGAAGTTGTATTCGGCCGATATCCCGTTGGCGATATCAGAAAAAGTGGCGGTTCCCTTGTCCGCCGCCACCACCAGATAGGGGTCATCCTCATCATGGCGAATCACCGCCGGCGGATGCACCACCTGTCCATCGACAAGGTTATCGGTGATATCCAGCATGCCACGAATAAAGGTTTTGTAGCAGTCAATGACTTCGTTCATAACTGCATTACGGTCGCCATCAGGCAGTTGCTTGGCCACGAATCCGCCTTTGGCGCCCACAGGTACGATAATGGAGTTTTTGACATTCTGGGCTTTCATTAGTCCCAGTACTTCCGTGCGGAAGTCTTCGAAACGGTCTGACCAGCGCAAACCGCCCCGGGCCACCTTGCCTTTACGCAAATGAACCGCTTCCACCCGTGGCGAATAGACAAAAATCTCCCGGAATGGCACCGGTTGCGGCATGCCGGGAACACGCGCCGAGTCAAATTTGAAGCTGATATATTTTTTGCTTTCGCCGTTATCGTCTGGCTGATAAAAGTTGCTTCGCAATACCGCCATAATGGCTTCCCTGAACTGACGCAAAATGCGGTCTTCATCCTGAGAGGCCACGGAGTCCAGCAAACTGTCGATAACGGCGTTTATCAGCCGCGTTTGTTTTTTGGGCGAGAACTTGTGCGTCTTGAGGTAAGCCTCTATGGCGTCTCGCTGGTGCGGTGTCAGGCTTTCCAGCTCCGGCTGCAGGCGTTGCGTCAATGCCTGCATGCGCTGTTTGTATTGCGCCGGAGACATGGCCTGCAGGCCGGGATCATGGCGAATCTGAAACAGTTCCACCAAGGCCCGGGCGATGCGCGGCTGGGCATTCAGTGCTTTTTCCATATACTCTTGACTGAATGGCACGCCAACCTGTCGCAAATATTTGGTTAAAGCCCGCAGAACCACCACCTGCCGCCAATCCAGACTGGCCATAATCACCAGTTTGTTGAGGCTGTCATTTTCCGCTTCGCCATTAACAATCCGGTCAAAAGCGTCCTGAAAATGATCGCGAACTCGTTCCAGATCGAGATCCCGCCCTTCGGCCAGTGTCAAGTCAAAGTCCTGTATCCAGATGTTTTCGCCATCGGCCATACGCAGCTCGTAAGGCCGTTCGCTGACCACATGCAAACCCAGGTTTTCCAGAATCGGCAGGACAAAACTTAAGGGCAACGTACCGCCGGAACGAAAGACTTTGAAGCGAAACAAGCCCTGGCGCTTTTTGCGCGGTCGATACAAGCTGGTGACAATGGCGCGTCCCTCGGCCAGTTGCGCGGCTTTTTCCACGTCAAAAGACGTGACCCATGGCGATACGTCTTCCTGCCAGGCCAGAGGAAATGCCTTGCGAAAGCGGCGTGCCAAGGCCAGCCCTTGGTCTTCACCATGCTTTTTCACCAGAATGGATTGCAGCTCATCCTCCCAGGAGCGAACCACAGCAGCGATTTTTTCCTCAATCAGGCGCAAATCCGGCTCACAAGCCTGTTCATGGTTGACATAAACCACGGCATACAAGCGCGCCAATGGGGATTCTCCCAGCGTAACTGAAAACTCCGGGCTGTCTCCGCACACGGCCTGTTTGAGAATGTCCTGAATCTGATGGCGCACTTCGGTGCTGAATTTATCCCGCGGAATGTGTACCAAAAAGGAGTAAAACCGTTTGAAACGGTCCTCTCGCATCATCACATGGGTTCGCTGGCGATCCTGCAAGTTGAGAATCTCGAACACCATGTTATAGAGCTCATCCACTGTGCTCTGAAGCAACTCATCCCGGGGCAGCGTCTCAATGATATGCACAATGGCCTTGCCATTATGGCTGTCCTTGTCAAAACCAAAGCGTTTGATAATGGCTTTGACCTTTTCCCGGATATAGGGGATATCCCAGGGGCGGGAATTGATAGCCGAGGAGGTATACAGGCCGATAAAACGGTGCTCTCCGGTAATGTTGCCGGCTTCGTCCACTTCCAGCACACCCACATAATCCATGTGGCCTTCCCGATGAATTTCAGAGCGTGCGTTGGTTTTGGTCAGAATCAGGGCATCAGACTGACTGATCTGGTCAACTTTACCCAGTTCCAGCGATTTAACCGAGCGCGCACGTTCAGTCAGCGCTTCGCCGGAAAGAATCCCCAGACCACTATCGGCCTCGCCACGCAACAGCTTATCGTCACCGGTGTCTTCAATGCGATAGTGACGATAGCCCAGCAAGGTAAAGTGGTTATCTTTAAGCCATTCCAGAAATTTTTGCTGCTGCTTTCGGGTAGCTCTGTCGCCCAAGTCGCCCAGGGCCTGACTGGCTTCGTCCAGTTTGGCGAGCATCGGTTTCCAGTCTTTAACTGCCAGTTTTACTTGCCCAATCACTTGCCGCAAGCGGGTTTCGAGCTGATGCAATTCGTCTGGCTGACCCAGTTTGCTGGTTTCGATGTGAATCCATGACTCAGCCACACCATCCTTATGGGCTTTCTTTTGCAGTTTGAGCAACCGACCCTGATTATCGCGTTTCGCCGCCAGCACAGGGTGGCTCAACAGCTGGATATCCACGCCAAAGTCATGACAGGCCATGCTGACTGAATCCACCAAAAACGGCATATTGTCGTTAATCAGCTGTACCAGTGTCCGCCGGGCCTCTTCAGAAAACTCATGGCCGTCGGGGTTGAATGCCCGAATCAGGGATTCACCCTTGTTGCGTTTTTTCCCAAAAGTGAACAAGTGATGAGCGACTTCAGCCCAGTAGCGCCCGTTGTGGTCAAAAACTTCGTCCTTCGACAGACTGCCTATGAGTGACTCCAGCAATACGCTTTGCATTTTGATGGTTTCATCCAGCACGCCCTGATTGGCGAGCATCTGGCGCAGGTGCTTTTTGGCTTGGCTGATAACTTTTTTATGTTGTTCTGTGGGAGGCCCGAACATGATGAAATCCCCGGTTCAAAGTGCGCCCATTTTACCGCCGATACATGGCACTGGAACAGACTTTTATTGCCCACAAGTTTTTTTTCGGGCATAAAAAAACCGCTTGCGCGGCTGCCTCATAAACTGTCCGGTATCCGGGTTATCCTGATTTAGTCAAGCGTTTTTCCCGCCGCCAGTTCAGCATCCAGTGCGGCCTGGACTTTTTCCCGCAAGTCCTTGCCAGCCTTGAAGTGCGGCGTATATTTGACCCCCAGGGCCACCGGCTCGCCGGTTTTCGGATTACGGCCGATTCGGGGTTTGCGCTTGCGCAGGGTGAAGCTGCCAAAACCGCGAATCTCTATGCGTTCGCCCTTGGCCAAACCGGTGCTCATGGCATTCAGGAGTTCGCGCACGGACAAACTGATATCGGACTTGAGCAAATCCTTGTCAGCAAATTTCTCCGCCAGCAGGTTGACAATGTCAGAGCGCGTCAGGGTTCCCATAGTAGATACGGTATGAATTGGTTAACACAGAGAATGAAGCCCCGTTGCCGGGGCTTCATAACAGGCATTATTTACCCATTTTTTCCTTGAGCAAATCACCCAGAGTGGTCGCAGTGCTTTCACTGGCCTTGTTGTACTCATCGAGTGTTTTGTTCATTTCGTCGTATTCCATGGCCTTGATGGATAAAGTCAGGGTCTTGTTACGACGATCCATGCCCACGAACTTGGCTTCCACTTCATCGCCAACCTTGAGCACTTCGGAAACATCATTGACACGATCGCGGGATACGTCAGAGGCCTTGATTTGCCCCATCACACCGTCTTCCAGCTCAATCAGAGCCGCACGGTTGTCCACTTCCTTGACCACGCCTTTGACAATACTGCCTTTCGGATGCTTAGCAATGAAAGAGCCAAACGGGTCTTGCTCCAGTTGCTTGATTCCCAGGGAAATGCGTTCTCTTTCCGGGTCAACCACCAGCACCATGGCTTCCACTTCATCGCCTTTCTTGTAGTTGCGAATGGCCTTTTCGCCTGGCTCGGACCAGGAAATGTCAGACAGGTGAACCAAACCGTCGATACCGCCTTCCAGGCCAATGAATATACCAAAATCCGTAATGGACTTGATTTTGCCTTTGACAATATCGCCTTTTTCATGGCTGGCGGCAAAGGCCTCCCACGGATTGGGCTTGCATTGCTTCATGCCCAGGGAAATACGGCGACGGTCTTCCTGAATGTCGAGAATGGCCACTTCCACCTCATCGCCCGGCTGAACCACTTTGGCCGGATTGATGTTTTTGTTGGTCCAGTCAATCTCGGACACGTGAACCAGCCCTTCGATGCCGTCTTCGATTTCCACAAAACAACCGTAGTCGGTGATGTTGGTAACCTTGCCGAAAACGCGCGAACCCACCGGATGACGACGTGACAAATCTTGCCACGGATCTTCGCCCAGTTGTTTCAAGCCCAGTGACACACGCTGTTTTTCCTTGTCAAACTTGAGAACACGAACTTCCAGTTCCTGGCCGATATCAATCACTTCTGAAGGATGGTTGACACGCTTCCAGGACATATCGGTGATATGCAACAAGCCGTCGATGCCACCCAGATCCAGGAATGCGCCGTAATCGGTCAGATTCTTGACAATGCCTTTGACAATGGCGCCATCGTGCAGGCTTTCCAGCAGCTTTTCGCGCTCTTCGGAGTATTCTGACTCCACCACGGCCCGACGGGATACGACAATGTTATTGCGGCGCGGATCCAGTTTGATGACCTTGAATTCCAGATCCTTGCCTTCCAGATAAGCCGGATCGCGCACCGGACGCACATCCACCAAAGAACCCGGCAAAAACGCGCGAATACCCTTGATGTCCACCGTAAAGCCGCCACGGACCTTGCCTGTGATCTTGCCGGTGACAATTTCATCATTGTCGTGTGCTGCTTGCAGCTCTTCCCACACCAGCATGCGGCGGGCCTTTTCACGAGAAAGGATGGTTTCGCCCACGCCGTTCTCGAATTCTTCCAGGGCCACATCCACCGGCATGCCGATTTCAATTTCCAGCTCGCCGTCTTCTGTCTTGAATTCTTCCAGCGGAATAATGCCTTCAGATTTCAGACCGGCATCGACAATGGCAAAGTCGTTCTCAATACCAATCACAGTGCCCTGAACAATGGTGCCAGGAGTCAGTTTCTTGCTGGAGAGATCTTGCTCAACCAGCTGTTCAAAATTTTCGCTCATAAGATAAATTGGTTTTAAAACACAGCACCACCGCGATTGGGTGATGACTGGAGTCTTCCGCATGCAATTGTTTGCATGCTCGTTAAACACAACAACAGGCCACGGTTTCTCACAGGAAGCCGATAACCTGCACCTGGGATTTTCTTTTAAACAAGATGTTTTTGCCGCAGCAACTGCATAACCTGGTCAAAAACCTCATCAACACCCAACTGGCTGGTATCGATCACCCTGGCGTCATCAGCTGGCACCAGCGGCGATACCGCCCGTCGCGTGTCGCGCGCGTCGCGTTGGCGTATCTCATCGAAAAGAGCGGCGATATTAGCATTAAATCCTTGATTTTTCAATTGTTTATGGCGCCTTTTGGCGCGCTCCTCGGGACTGGCGGTCAAAAACACTTTGACGGCCGCATGAGGGAACACAACCGTGCCCATGTCCCGTCCATCGGCCACCAGACCCGGCGCGCGCGCAAAATCCTTCTGCCGCTGGAGCAAGGCGCGGCGAACAGCGGGCAAGGCGGCCACCTGGGACGCCACCTTGCCACAGGCTTCTGTGCGGATATCGGCAGAAACATTTTCACCATCCAGAAAAACCTGGGCCAGATCGCCATGACGACTGCGAAATTCCAGATCCAGATCCCGGGCCAGAGCGGCCAACGCCTGCTCATCGGTGCTTGGCACTCCGGATTCCATGGCCTTATAGGCTAAAGCGCGATAAATGGCGCCACTGTCAAGCAAGTGCCAGCCCAAGGTGCGCGCCAGCCGCGACGCCAAAGTGCCTTTGCCCACACCCGATGGACCATCAATGGCAATAACAGGAACCGATGCAGAAATGTCTTCGCGGGCTGATTTCTGGCTCTGGTTTTCTGGCATGGAAACTCCGTCAATACGCATGCCCAGTGCTTGGGCATGCGACGTAAATTCAGGGTAAGAAGTGGCGATATTGTGGCATCCGGTAACCGTCACCGGCTTTTCCGCCAAATGCCCGGCCACCAAAAAGCTCATGGCGCATCGGTGATCGCCGGCGGCATCCACCTGTCCACCCCGGATTTTACCACCATGAATAACGATGCCATCGGGTTTTTCTTCACAAGCAATACCCAAACGCTGCAAACCTGTAGCCATCACCGCCAGGCGATCGCTCTCCTTGGCCCGCAGTTCCGCCGCCTGGGACAATCGCGTAGTGCCTTCTGCCAATGCCGCTGCAATAAAAATTACCGGAAACTCATCAATGGCCGCAGGCACTTGCGCCGAGTCAATATCAATGCCATGCAGTTGTTTGCCATACACGTGAATATCCGCCATGGGTTCATCACCCTGGACGCATCGATTCACAATGGTGATATCCGCCCCCATGGCCTGTAAAATCCGGATGACTCCGGCCCGGGTGGGGTTAATGCCAACGCGGGTCAAGCATATTTCCGCCCCCGGCTTCGCTGCCGCGGCCACCATAAAAAAAGCCGCAGAGGAAATATCGCCAGGCACCTTGACGCGCGTAGCGTGCAGGGCTTGTCCACCTCGAATACATGCCATGGTGTCTTTAACCGTAACCTGGCAGCCGAAGATGGGCAAAAGCCGTTCGGTGTGATCGCGTGATTTCACCGGCTCACTGACACACACTGTATCCCGCTGCTCATCCCTGTTAAACAACCCGGCCAATAACAAGCAGGATTTTACCTGGGCGCTGGCCACCGGACTGGCATAAGTCAAACCATGCAGCCCAAGGGTAGGACCGCAACTCAATGGCGCCGTGCCTTTCTTTGTTCCTTCAATGCGGGCACCCATGGCCTGCAAGGGCCGAATAATCCGGCGCATGGGACGGCGAGTGAGCGATTCATCCCCCACCAGTACACTGAAAAAGGGCTGTGCTGCCAACACACCAGCCAGCAAGCGCATGGCTGTACCCGAATTGCCACAGTCAATGGGAGTTTTGGGCGCCTGCAAACCCGTTCCTGCCACGCCTGTGATATGCAAGGTGCCATTGTCGCCCCATTCAACCCTGGCACCCAATTGCTCCATGGCCCGCACTGTCGCCAGACAATCATCCGAACGCAAAAAACCTTCAATACGAGAAGTGCCAGCGGCCAAACCGGCAAAAATCGCGCACCGGTGGGAAATGGATTTATCCCCTGGCACTTGTAACCGGCCTTGCACGGGCTTTCCCGGCTGCGCCACTAACACATCGGCAATCACATTCATACGGGGATTTGTCTTCAAGGATTTCAGCCTGCCAGGATGTCTGTCAGCGCATGATCCAGACGCTGCATGTGTTGCGGTGTGCCGATGGTGATACGCAAACACTCCGGCAAACCATAATTGGCCACTGGGCGGGTAATAATGCCCGCATGCAACAAGCGATCAAACACCGGCATGGCATCACGGCCAAAATCCACCAGCAAAAAATTTGCTGTGGATGGCACATAACGCAGACCCAAACGATGACACGTCTCCTGCAGCATGGCCATGCCTTGTTGGTTGGTTTCATAAGAGCGTTGCAAGAAATCCACATCACCCACAGCCGCCTGGGCCGCGGCCAGCGCGGGCGAATTCACATTAAATGGCTGCCGTATGCGGTTGAGAATATTGGCAATATCCGGGTTGCTCAGGGCATAACCCACGCGCAAGCCCGCCAAACCATAAGCCTTGGAAAAAGTACGCGTGACCACCAGATTGGGAAACTCCGATAGCCACTGACTGGCGTCGCAACGCTTGTCTTGCGGCGCATATTCCAGATAGGCTTCATCAATGACCACGATCACCTGCTCAGGCACCGAAGCGATAAAATCATGCAGACTGTCGGCGTTCAGGTAGCTTCCAGTCGGATTATTGGGATTGGCGATGAAGACCAGCCGGGTGCGCGCGTCAATGGCCGCCCGCATGGCTTTCAGATCATGGCCTAGCGGCGACGCACTGCCCCACCCTTGGGCAGGCACCTGCTTGTGCCGGGCGCCTGTCGCCTGAACGGCAATGGGGTAAACCGCAAAACAGTACTGTGAATACACCGCATTGAACTCCGGAGTCAGAAATCCCTCGGCCAACAACACAAGAACATCATTGGAACCATTGCCCAGGGTAATCTGATCCGAAGTAACCGCGTGCTTTTCCGCCAGGGCTTTTTTGAGCTGAAAGCCGCTGCCATCAGGATACAGGTTAATGTCCTGCAAAACCGCTTCCGCCGCCTGTCGCCCGTGGGGGCTGGGGCCCAGAGGGTTTTCATTGGAAGCCAGTTTGATAATGTTTTCAATCCCCAGTTCCCGCTCCAGTTCTTCAATGGGTTTACCGGGGATATAAGGTTTGAGCTGTTGCACGCCAGGGGCGGCCAGGGAGAAATAATCACACATACTCATGAAGGTTCCTGCCAGTTTTAGCGAAATTGACTACACGGATTTGGGATATGATCCCAACACTTTCAACAAGGTGGTGACCCGGCTCAGTTGCCGTAATCCCCGCGCCATGTTTTCGCCTTCCACATGACCGTCCACATCAATAAAGAACACGTAGTCCCACTTCCCCTGCCGGGAAGGCCGGGATTCGATGCGGGTCATGCTAATGCCATTTTCAGCCAGCGGCTGCAAAATATGAAACAAAGCGCCGGGCTGATCCTTGGCCGCCACCAGCAAGGAGGTTCTGTCATCGCCGCTGGGGGCCAGTATTTCCTTGCCAATCATCAAAAATCGGGTGGAGTTGTCGGCCTTGTCCTCGATATTTCTGTGCAGCACATTGAGCTGATACACCGCCGCGGCGCTGTCTCCGGCGATGGCGGCGCTATTGGGTGTCAGGCCGGCTCTGCGGGCTGCTTCGGCATTGCTGGCAACAGGGATACATTCAGCCTCTGGAAGGTTTTCCCGCAACCAGCCACGGCATTGCGCCAGAGATTGCCGGTGGGAAAATACGGTCTGGATGGCATCCAGCCTGGTTTCTGTGCTCATCAGGTTGTGGTGGATGGGCAAATCCAGCTCACCACAGATTTTCAAAGGGCTGGACAGAAACATATCCAGGGTATTGTTCACCGCGCCTTCGGTGGAATTTTCCACCGGCACCACGCCAAAATCCGCCACACCGGCTTCCACTTCGGCAAAAACGGCTTCGATAGTGTTTTCCGGCAAGGCGTTAATGGCATGGCCAAAATACCGGTAACTGGCCATTTCTGAAAACGTGCCGTGGGGGCCAAGATAAGCCACACTCAAGGGTTTTTGCTGCGCCAGACAAGCAGACATGATTTCCCTGAACAATCGCACCAGGGTCTCGTCAGACAAAGGCCCCTGATTACGGGCTTTCACCGCCCGTAACACTTGTGCCTCCCGCTCGGGCCGATAATAGGCCGCTGACTGTTCACTATCCGATTGTTTTCTTTTAGCCACTGACAACGCCAGTTCCGCCCGTTGCGAAATCAGCGCCTGAATACGCGCATCCAGCGCATCAATGGCCGCGCGGAGCGCCTCCAGCGAAGGTGTATCCACAGAAGAGCCCGACTCAGCCATGACGTTTTTCAAAATCACGCATAAAGTCCACCAATGCCTGCACGCCTTCCATGGGCATGGCATTATACAGGCTGGCGCGCATGCCACCCACAAACCGGTGCCCTTTCAGGCCCAGCAGTCCGGCCTCCCGGCTTTCGGTCAAGAACCGCTCATTCAGTGACTCATCCGCCAGCCAAAAAGGCACATTCATGCGTGAGCGGTGATCAGACCGTACCGGATTGTGATAAAAATCACTGCCATCAATAAAGTCGTATAACAATGCGGATTTTTTCTGATTGCGCGCAGCCATGGCTTCCAACCCACCTTCCCGTTTGAGCCAGTTCAGCACCAGGTTGGCCACATACCAGGGAAAAGTCGGTGGCGTATTGTGCAAAGACTGGCTATTGGCATATGTGCGATAGTCCAGCATCAGGGGCACGTTTTCTGGCGCCCTGTCCAGCAAGCCTTCCCGAACAATCCCAAGGGTGATACCGGCAATGCCCAGATTTTTTTGCGCACTGCCGTAAATGGCGCCAAAACGGGTCATATCCAACGGTCGGGAAAGCATGTTGGACGTCATATCCGCCACAACGGGCACATCATGGGGCACATCAGGGTAATGATGCCATTCGATGCCCTCCAGTGTCTCGTTGGGGGTATAGTGAAAATAGGCCGTATCCGGCGTGATGCTGTCAAAATTGTGTTCCGGTATTTGCGCATATGGCCGGTCTGCCACATATGGCATCAAGGGCCGGGCGCGGCAAAACTTGCCGGCTTCGCGGATGGCGTCTTTACCCCAGTGCCCCTGAACAAAATAAACGGCTTGCTGATCCGGGCGAGCGAAATTCATGGGCACCATGGAATACTGCTGGCGCGCGCCGCCAGGCATAAAAAGGATGCGGTAATTCGCTGGAAGCCCGAGCAACTGCCGTAACAAGTCCTCGGTTTCATCCACCAGCTGGCGAAATTCCGCGCCACGATGGGACACTTCCATAACGGAAACGCCAGTATTCCGCCAGTTGGGTAGGTCTTCCGCAATCTGCTGTTTGACTGCTGGCGGCAACATGGCCGGGCCCGGATTGAAATTATATATACGCATGTTTGGCCAACGATTTGTGAAACATTTTTTGACTCGTGACGTTCTAACAGAAACAGGAACGCCCTGTAGAATACAGCGGCACAGCTTGAGACAATGCCCAATAAAATGAAAGAGTCGCCGACTGACTGTCCTCTTTCTCCCTGTTAATAAATGGGAGCATACTACCATGAAATTTATTCCCGATTGTCATCCAAATGAAGTCACTGACGAAGACATTGTCCGCCATCGCAGGCGATTTCTGAAAAATGCCGGCATTCTGGCCACAAGCGGTTTTCTGCCTGGCTGTGACTCCCGTGCAGAAGAAAAGGCCCAGCATAACCAAAAGCCGGACTGCAAGCCCTATAACCTGCTATGCGAAGAGGTCACAGCGGAAAAGTACGCCACCAGCTATAACAACTTTTACGAGTTCAGCCTGCTCAAGGATGGCCCGGCGCGCCTGGCCAAAGATTTCAATCCTCACCCCTGGGAAGTCAAGGTGGCTGGACTGGTGGAACAACCCGGCACCTATGATCTGGAAAAACTCATTGCCGGCTTGCCCAATGAGGAGCGGATTTACCGCTTTCGCTGTGTGGAAGCCTGGTCCATGGTCATTCCGTGGAACGGTTTCGCCCTGCATCACCTGATTCGCCGCTTGAAGCCCTTGTCAAGCGCCCGTTATGTGGCTTTTGAAACCCTGTATGACCCAAACCGCATGCCCAACCAGCACCGGCATGTTATTCCCTGGCCTTACCGCGAGGGTCTGCGCATGGACGAGGCCATGAACGAACTGGCGTTTATGGCCACCGGCATGTATGGCAAGCCTTTACCCAATCAGAATGGCGCACCCATTCGTCTGGTGGTGCCCTGGAAATATGGCTTCAAGAGTATTAAATCCATCGTGGCCATCCATTTTACGGATAAACAGCCCGTCAATTCCTGGCATCAAATCGCCCCCCAGGAGTATGGCTTTTACGCAAACGTTAACCCGGCGGTTGACCATCCCCGCTGGTCACAGGCCAGCGAACGCCGTATTGGCGCCAAAGCCTCATTGTTTAATCCCCGCATCAAAACGCTGCCGTTTAATGGCTATGGAGAATATGTGGCGGATTTATACAAGGGCATGGATTTACGCCGGTTTTTTTAATCCCGACGCTGTATCCACATGAAAAAACTGTTCTGGGTCAAAGCAGCCCTTGTTATTCTTGCCGCCATGCCTGTGGCCATCCTTTTTTACCGGGGGCTGCACGATGACCTGAGCGCCGATCCGGTGGAATATATTTTGCACTACACGGGTATTTGGGCCTTGCGTTTTTTATTGATCACGCTGGCGGTAACACCACTGCGGCGTTTATTCAATTTACCGGTATTGCTGCGTTTTCGACGCATTCTTGGTGTCACCGCCTGGATTTATGCCAGTCTCCATTTTGGCGTCTATCTGGTGCTGGACCTGCAATTTGACCTGGCCCATTTGGGTGAAGATATTATCAAGCGGCCCTATATCACCGTCGGCTTTCTGGCCTGGTTGCTGATGACTCCGCTGGCCTTGACATCCAGCAACCGGGCGGTCAAGGCGCTGGGCCGGCGCTGGAAGCAATTACATCGGCTTATTTATATCATTGTGTTGCTGGCGTGTTTACATTTTATCTGGCTGGTAAAGGCAGACTTGCTGGAACCGTTGATTTATACTGCCATTGCCTTGATATTGCTGTTTTATCGGCTGCTCCAAACCAACCGACACAGCAAGCATTCTGAATGACGTAGTGGCATCGCATCGCCTGTCGGACGGCTGCTACTTATGACACAAATAAACCTTTAGCCGGCCCTTACCCTTATGACCGACCAGTCCACTCACGCCAAAGCCCGTTTGTTGATGCGCCTTGGCAAAGCCATTTCTGAAGCCGGCGCGCCAGCACACCGGCTGGAATCATCCATGCAGGTATTGATGAACAAAATTGGTCTGAAAGGCAGTTTTTTTGCCATGCCCACGGCCCTGATCGCCTCCCTGGGCACTGAAGATCGGCAGCAGGCTTATATGGAACGCATCACTCCCGGGGATATCAACCTGGAGCGCATGGTGGACTTGAGTGAGGTCATTGTGGATTTGGAAAATGATGACATCAGTATTGACCAGGCCCTGCGGCGTATCGATGCCATTATTCAGCGCCCCTTGGCCTATCCCTTCTGGTTGTTGGTGTTGTCCTTCGGGCTGGCCTCGGCCAGTGTCGCCGGCCTGTTTGGCGGCAACTGGTACGATGTACTGTTTTCCGGGCTGATGGGCCTGATTACCGGCGGATTTCTGATATCCACCGCCAGACACGACCATATCAAGCAACTGCATGCGCCACTGGCCGCGGCTGTGGTGGGCTTTTTATCTCTGGTTATCGCCACCAAAACCGGAAAAGTCAATTATCTGACTGTCTCCCTGGCCGGACTGATTATTCTTGTACCGGGCTTGAGCTTTACCATTGCCATCCGCGAATTGTCCACTGGCCATCTGGTGTCCGGCAGCGCACGCATGGCCGGCGCCATTGCCGTTTTCCTGTTACTCAGTTTTGGTATCGCGCTGGGCTATGTTCTGGGGGATTACTGGCTGGGCACACCCCCCATGCCGCCGACGCAACCCACGCCAGAATGGTTTCTGCTGCTTTCTTTGCTGTTGATTACTTTGTCCTTTACTGTGCTGTTCAACGCACGTCTGCGAGACGGTATCTGGCTGTTGGCCACGGTGACAGTGGCCATACTGGGTTCCAAATGGCTGGGGCACTGGTTGCAACAACCTTTTCTGGCCTTTGCGGTGGTGTTGCTGATTTCTATTTTCGGCAATATCTATTCGCGCACCACGGGTAAGCCCGCTTCCTTGATTCATATTCCCGGGGTCATGCTGCTGGTGCCCGGATCGGTGGGGTTTCACTCCATTTCCGCCATGTTGCAGCACGATACGTTGGCAGGTATTGAAATAGCCTTCAAGGCATTGCTGATTGCTGTCTCCATTGCTGTGGGGCTGCTGGCTGGCAATTTGTTTGTGCCACCCCGCAAGGCGTTGTAATCATAGCCGCTGCCTGCTTAATGATTCGCAAGCCACTCAGGCTGATATTTAATTGTCGCGATGTTTGACCCGTAATAACTGCCGCCGCTGTTTTTTGTCCGGCTTGTGGTCCGGCGCAACCTGGCTGGCCCGCAAAATCCGGCGCATGGCGGCCTGTTCTTCACGCGCCTGACGACTGGCGTCGGTCTCCGCATACAAGGTTGCGGCCACTGTGGCCGAGCCACGTTTTTCGGCCAGCCCGGTCACTTCCACAATCCATTGTTGCTCACCTTTGCGTATCTCCACCATATCACCCACTTGCACCGTTTTGGCGGGTTTGATGCGCTGGCCGTTCAGTTTGATATGGCCGGCTTCCACGTGTTGCCGGGCCAGCGACCGAGTTTTGAAAAATCGGGCGGCCCATAACCACTTGTCAATGCGTATTCCCATCTGTGCGCCTCATACTGAAATAAAATCAATCTGCTCACACTGCGATTCCGGCAAGCGCGCCGCTGTCAGTCGACCGCCCCAGACCTTGCCGGTGTCCAGACAAATGGTGTGGTTTTCCTCATGCAATCCCAGCGCCGACCAGTGCCCATAGAGAATTGTGCCCGGCACACCCACCCGCTGAGGAAAACGAAACCACGGATGCAAATGGGGATGTTTTTCCGGTGGCCCCTTGGCCTCAAAGTCCAGGCAACCATCATTGTCCAAAAATCGCATGCGGGTAAACGCATTGACAGCAAAACGCATCCGTGCCACGGTAGAGTTATCCATTGTTGCGTCATCCCAGTCTGTCGATGTAGAGACCTTGAATGCACTCGCCGCCAGCGGCTTGCATGGTCTGTTGCCAAACAGATTGGCGAAAAACGCCCGGTGGTGATTTTTGATAAGGGATTCGGAGAACCGGGCTTCGGTTTGTGCCTGCTGCGCGCTCCACAAAGGGTAGATGCCCGCATGGCACAGCCACCAGGGGCCACCGAGGGTCGCACCAATACGGTGTAGTAACGGACGATTTTGTAGCCAGTCCAAGAGTAATTCCACATCCGGCGCCGCAAACAATATGGCGATTTCTTCACTCAGTGGCCGCTTGCCTGGTTGGTGATAACGGTGAAGCACGCTCAAGTCATGGTTACCCAACACGCTCTGGCAGACCTTCTGGTGTGCCACAACCCAGCGCAAAACATGCAATGATTGCCCTCCCCGGTTGAGCAAATCCCCGGTAAAAAACAGCCGATCGCGGCGATCGTCAAAGCGCAGCTTGTCCAACAAAGCCATCAGGGCATCAAAACAGCCCTGCACATCACCAATGACGTAAGTGCTCATGATCCTCCCTCTCTGGGCAAGTTTTTGGGCGGCCAAGCAGCGCCCATACCCTCTGGAACAGGTGACAGTCGCTCCAGCAACAATGCCACAACCATGGAAAGCACCACGTAAATCAGAAAAAAGAATACTCCGGCTTGTAACTGGGCATCTGTTGAACCATTCTCCCGCACGGAAAACCATGTCACCAGAATGGCGACCACAAACACGTCCAGCATGGACCATTTGCCCAGATAGCCCAACCCTCGCTGCATTTTATGCAACCATCGTTCTCCATAGCGATCAGAAAATCTCAACGCCCAGGCCATTAGCAACGTTTTCACAAAAGGGATGACCACGGTAAAAACCACAATTACGCCAGCGATCGCCCATTGTCCCTGATGCCACAATTTACTCAGGGCGCCTGGTATGCTGCGAGACTCATACTGAAAAATGGTTTTCCCCAACACCGGAAAATCCTTGTACGCCACCAGGGACAGCACCGGCAACAGCAAACCCGTCAGCAAGGCTGTTAACGTCAATCCCAACAGCACCCCCAGTAACCACCGTTGGCCGCTGGCCAGGTAAAAAACCAGCACCAGTAATGCCAAGGCAAAAAAGATACCGGCATAACGGGCGGCAGCCTTTTGATTGGTCTGGCTGGCACGTTGCAAGTCTGACACATTCTGCAGTGCCTGGCTGTAGCCTTCATACCAGCTGAAGGTAATGGCTTCCAGAATCTGCTTGCCTTTCAGGCTGATTTTGTCCATCATTTCCAGTTGTTGCGTCAAGGCCAGCGATTGCCCGGCTGCCGCTTCGGACGCCTGCCGGGCCTGCCAGGCCACCAGGACACCACCGGCCAGCACAATGCCCGCCAGCACCCAACGCAAAGCCGGCTTCATGGCCACATTCTCCAGGCCCGCGATGCTTTGATTGCCCGTTTCATGGTTCCAGACACAACACAATCCATAACACTAGTTCTCTTTTTCCGGGCTGGAAGCTTTTTTCTGGTTGTTCCGGGGTTCAGCCTGTGTGTCTTCCGGTTGTAAAGTCTGTTGTTTGTAATCCAGCGGCAGTTCTTCAGGCCGAGCCTTGTCCACATCAACCAGTTCAATCACCGGCTTGTCCCAGGAGCCGGTCACGCGGTAAATGAACTTGCCATTTTTTTTCAGGGAATCATGCAAAATTCCCTGCATGAAAAAACCGGCCGCTGCACCGGCCGGGCCGCCGGCAATCGCTCCCAGGGTTGGTAAAATCTGGCCCACCTTGGGGATGACTGTCATGGTTTGATTGTAGGTTTGCTGGACCAAGTCCATGCTGCCTTTCACGCGAATTTTGGCCCCACTGTAAAGCACCTCAAAGTCGTCTGTGTAAGCCTGTCCGCCGCGCAGGACAAAGCGCCCTGTCATGGCCTCAAAGCGCAATCCCTGACTCAGCACGTCGGCAAAATCCAGAATCAGCCGTCGAGGTAAATTGGTCAGATTCAGCAAACCAAACACGCGCCCGATACCCGGCTTGGCTTCGGTCACTTCACCAGGTCCAATGCTGACGCTCAAGTCACCATTTAGCTGCTCAAAAGAAAATTGCGCCGGCGGCCCCGGCCAGCGCACATTCATTTCAATCACGGTCTGACCGCCCTTGATAGGCGCATCATAACCAATGGACTGCAGGAACTTGCCCAGATTGTCCGACACCATCACAATGTGAAAGCGGGATTCTCCCAGTATGTCATCCGCAACGTCTGTGTCCTTTTGCGCGGCGGCCTTGTGCCGCACCCAATCGCCGGTGGCATTGAGGGTAATCCAGCGGCTGCGGGACTCGAACTTTTCGACTTTCATACCCCCGACCACCGGGCGTGTTTCCAGGCGCATTTCTCCCAACGGAATTCCCTGGTAAACAAAGTCCCTGACCCAGACATGCAACGCAGGCATTTCGAAACCGGTGGCCACCGGTGGCTGAAAGTCACTTTTTTTCTGACTGATTTCCGGCCAGTTAAGTTTTTCCAGTTGGATAACGATGCCCCGTTGGCCCGCATCATCGGCTACCAATACCTCACCGGCGATATCTTCGCCTTGGAGAAAAATGCGCCAGGCCGCATCCTGGCGCACCAGACGCACGTCCACGTCCCTCAACTCGCGCGACATAAAAATGCCCCGCTTGATATGAAAACGATATTCCCCGGCAGGCAGCCGAAACAGAGATTTGTCTTCACGGCGATTGGCCAGAACCGCCAGCCAGCCATCCAGGTCGAGAACCTCGATATTCCCGCCAATGGTCGTATCCATTTCTGCCGTCGGGCCAAAATGCAGGCGCTCTATGAGCAATTGAGACACATCCGTCAACCAGCGCACGCGCGCCTGGAAAATCGTCGCCAACGCAATCTGCCATGGGTTCAACAGGCAGGGATAGTCACAGTCAAAATGTAAGGGCGTGCTGCTGTCAGCCGATTTATAAAGGGGCATGGGCAGATTGATTCTAACTCCGCGCATGTCGCTCTGGCCGCTGAAATGCAAACCGGGTATGCGGCGACCTGATTTTTCGGCCAGATGCGTTTCAGTGGCACTGTCGGGGTTTTCTGACTGATCGGGAATGGGTGGCGTGGCGCTGGAAAGAGAAAAACGCCATTGGGACTGGCCTGCCAGTGGCAACTTGTGCTTCAGTACTTTTTCCAGACTGGCAATACTCACCGGGCCGTTCATCTGCAAATCCACCACTGGCGGCTTTTTTTGTGGCATCGCCACTGTGCCGGATAACGTGACGGGGTTTTGCAGGAATTGTCCAGCGATATCGGCCAGACGCAGCACAACCCCCTGCAAAATCAGTTTTCCTTGCAAGTGTGTCAGTGTAAATTCGTTAAGGCTGAAATCCACATCCTGCAAATGAATGGCACCAAAAGGCCTGATGGGCTTTTTCCGCCCGGGTTTCAACGACAAATCCAGATGCACCCGCGCCTCACTTGACCCGCGCATGTGCATATTTTCTTTCAACAAGGGCAGTTTTTGTGCCAGTTCACTGGCACGCAAAAAATCAAGCAGATAATCGTCCCTGCCATGGGCCTGCACATCAATTTTCAGCATACCTTCTTTAAAGTCCGCGATTTCGGCTTTTCCATGCGTTACCAAGGCGCCTGTGGTTTTTGCCCGTGTAACCTGTGCCTGCATGCCGCGATTCAAAAAAGCCACATCCGCCTGGATATCCCGTAGCTTGGGCCAGTCCGGGTCGTATTGCAGAACCAGGTCGCGGGTTTCGGCCCGGGCCAGAAACTGACCGGAATGATCGCTGAATGGATAACGAGTGGAATCACCCAGATAGGCCAGTCCGCCACGCGGTATGATGCCGCCTTGAAAGGCATTGTCCAGCCAGCTGATCAACCGAGGTTTCCAGACGCCTGCAGGCCAGTACTTGTAAAGTTTGCGGACCTGTACATCCTTTAACTGGCTGGCCAGATTAAGGAACACGCCGTTTTTCTGGATAATCCGGGCCATGGCTTCCATTTCCAGGTCCTGGCAATCACACCACGCATGCGAAATACGAACATCCGGATTGTCCGCCTGCAAATCAGCGCTCACCACCATAATCAGATGCCGCCACTGTACAGGACGGCGTAACAATGCGGGGATAGCCAAAGCGCCGTTGTCACTGGCCACCAGTATGCGAACCTCATCACCGCGCAAACGAACTTCTCCAGCCAAATTGTTTGCCTCTGCCAACGGCGTTTTCAATGACAGCTTTTCAAACGCCAAAGCCGCACTCACCGGACGCCGCCACTTGAGATCATGCACAATGGCAACATCACGCAAAACACCCCCCACACGCCAACCGTTCTCAGGCAGCCCGGGCAAACCAAACATCACCAGCAGATTGTGCAGCATGGCAATATCCAGAACATCGGCTTGCAGTTGCAGACGCTGGTTATCGCGACGAATCAGCAGATTCACCTGATCCTGTTCCAGGTTTCGGGTTTTCAGGTTCTGAATCTGGATGGCGGCTTGCCAATGCTTGCCATCGGGCTGTCCGGAAAATTCCAGACGCACATCTCCCGACAAGCTGTCATGCCCGGCATCTGGTGCCTGGGTCGCCCCAGAGGCGGTTTTATCCGGGCGTAGCTGCGCCAATACCAGGCCATTCAGCAAACGACCATGGCCTGTGGTAAACCAGAGCCGGCCGTCAATCACACTGGCGGGCCAATGTATCTTCGGATTCAGATTTTCAAGCGCGGTCAGACGAAAATCCTCCACCTCGGCATACCAGCGCGCATCCTTAAGTACCTGCCGATACTTTTCAGTCACCGCCATCAATCTGCCTTTTTTAATCAGATTCTGTCCTGATATAGTGAGTTGGATCGCTCGCTGGTTCTTGTCCTGTTGTACCTGCAAGGCGGTTTGCAAGGGATGCTGAACAACCTCTTTGAACTTTTTCTGCCAGTGGGGGCTGAGCTTGAAGACCAGGTTTTCGATTAGCAAGGAACCCGAAGCCATCAACTGCTCGACAAGCTGTGGCGAAATACCATTCTGATTCTTGCCAGATATGGCGCTTTTTTGAGCTTCTGCGGCGCCGGCCATCTCCATGGCGGCGCTATTCACCACCAACTCCAGACCATTGGAACCACCCGGCCAGAGGTATTTATAAACATTCAGTTTAAGCCGGGCCTTGTCAATACTGACAGTATTATCACCACTGATGACCAGGTTGCTGACTTCAAATTCCGGACCGGTTCCACGCCAGCGACCGGACAATTGCCCCAGTTTGACCGTCCGGTTCCATTGCCGGGATAAGAATTGCTCCAGGGGGCGTTGATACAGGCCGGTAAAAGGCAACAGTACCGTAATCAATCCAACCACCACACCAAAAACCAACACGCCAATGGCCAGATATGTCCGTAATCTGTGCCACAAGTGAGTCAGCCGGTGAGTTTTTTTAGGTGCCATGTAATCAGATCAAAACCACATCAAACTGTTCACGCTGGTAAGCATCCTCCGGCTGGAACCGAATGCGTTTGCCCAGGTTATCCTCCAGCTCATGCAAGCCCTGATGTTGTTCATCGAGAATATGATCAATCAGCTCCGGGTTAGCCAGCACCCGCACATTGCCGGTTTTGAATTGACGCACAGCCCGGGTAATCTCCCGGAACAGTTCAAAGGCCAGACTTTCCACGGTTTTCACATAGCCCCGACCCAAACATTCCGGACAAGGTTCGCACAATACTTTTTGCAGACATTCGGTGGTGCGCTTGCGCGTCATTTCTACCAGACCCAGCTCGGTAATACCGGATATACTGGTTTTTACCGGGTCATTCTGAAGACACAGGTTTAACGTGTCCAGCACCTGTTGCCGGTGAGTCTCATCATGCATGTCAATAAAATCCAGAATGATAATGCCACCGATATTGCGCAGGCGAATTTGCCGGGCGATGCAGTGAGCCGCTTCCAGATTGGTGCGGAAAATGGTGTCTTCGAGATTCTTGTGACCCACAAAACGGCCGGTATTCACATCAATGGTGGTCATGGCTTCGTTCTGGTCGATCACCAGATTGCCGCCGGATTTCAGAGGCACAAAGCGGCGCAAGGCTTTGGCGATTTCTTCCTCAATGCTGTAAAAGTCGAAAATGGGCCGGTCGCCCTCGTACAAAACCAGTTGACCGCCCCATTGGGGCACGAATTCTTGCAAAAAGTTCTGGATTTCATCAAAAATCGCGGGCGAATCCACCCGCACCTGGCGGACGCGATGCGTCAGATTGTCACGCATGGCCTTTAACGGCAAAGACAAGTCCTGGTAGATGCGTACAGGCGCCTTGGCGGACGGAATACGCCTGCGGGCTTTTTCCCACAAACGCACCAGAAAATCAAAATCCCGTTGCAATGCTGCTGTATCCACGCCTTCGGCATTGGTCCGGGCTATCAGGCCATATTGGGGGTAGTCAGCACCAAGTGTGTGCAGGATTTCCTGCAGTCGCTTGCGTTCGTCTTCGTCAGTGATGCGCACCGATAATGCGCGCGTGCCCGGCTCCTGTGGTAA
>JALSHI010000042.1 GCA_026982315.1 Lysobacterales bacterium | reverse complement strand
GCATAGGCCATGTCATGGATGGTGATGACTGTGGGGCCGATGTGTGGCAGATCAAGAAAGTTCGGGCTGTGCAGGACGGCCTTGGGATAGTCTCTCGCCAACTGTTGAAAACGCCGGTTGCGCCAAAATAAATAGGCTTTCAAGGCCAGGTGGGAAAAAGGCAGCCGGCGGCGCCCGCGCTGTAAAACCCGGTTGACTTGTAGCGGATCTTCGTTTTCCTGCAACCAGCGCAGGGCCGAAAAAACCCGCAGGTTGACGTTCTCCGGCTGGTTTCGTAGTGCTCGCAATAATTCACGCGCATACAGACCGATACCGGTTAGCGGCGGGACGATGGCGTCGGCATTAAACAAAACCGTCACAGGAGACTGGCCTTGATGGGAAGAATGAGCCTTAGCCATCACGCAGGGTTTCCAATAAATAATCAAGACGGGCAATGGGAGAGGAGCACTCCACACCACGGCATATTATCGCTTGTGTGTGTGGCTGCCAGTCCGGAAAAGAAGCGGGCAAGCCTGATAATGGCGCAGACACCACAAACAGGGCCAGTGGCTCAGGCAGATGATGCAGCACCGGCTTGATTTGCGCCTGCCACCGGCGGGCATCCGGGCCGATGACCATAATCCAGGCGGCTGGTTGGGATATGCGCTGGCGCATGGTGCGCCAAGAAGATTTTTTTTGTTTGTCCAGAAGCTGCTCCATGGCGGCCAAAACCGCCTGGTCTTGCAGGCACCAGGCCCAATACATCAAGCGTAATGCCACAGGTGGAGTGCCCATGGCCCATAGCCGGGGACGTTGCAGAAAGGCGTTCCGCCAGCGATGCCATTTTCCCAGGGCATCAGCATCCAGCTGCCAGCAAGGATGTTCATGTGTGCTTTCAGGCGACAAAAATGCCCGTTGTGCAAAGGCAAAGGCAGGAAACAAGCCCCGCAGGCGGTGAATGATGGCAGAAAACCCGGTTAATGGTGTCACAAGCGGCTCGCAGTCAGAAAACAGGCTGATATAATACCCGCCTTTTTCCAGTTGAGTAATCATTATGGGCTTAAAACATGTACCAGTGGGCGCTGATGTGCCCAACGACATCAATGTGGTGGTTGAAATCCCGGTTAATGGAGAAGCAGTCAAATATGAAGTGGACAAGGACTCCGGCCTGATTTTTGTGGATCGCGTGCTAAACACCGCCATGCGTTATCCGTGCAATTATGGCTTTGTGCCACATACCCTGTGTGGCGACGGTGATCCGGTGGACGTGCTGGTGATTATGCCGACGCCCCTGCTTCCGGGTTCCGTGGTGCGCTGCCGTCCCATCGGCATGTTGAAAATGACCGATGAAAGCGGCGAAGACGCCAAAATCGTCGCCGTGCCGGTGAGCAAGGTCAGCGGCATGTATCGGGATATTGAGTCTGTGCGGGACTTGCCCGAAGAATTGCTGGACCAGATTGCCCACTTCTTTGAACACTACAAGGACCTGGAAAAAGGCAAATGGGTCAAGATCGAAGGCTGGCGTGGTGCAGAGGAAGCCAAGCAGGAAATTCTGGATTCCGTGCGTAACTTCGAAAAGCAGGACGATAAGCCTTTGTTTTGATACACCAAAAACCCGCCGACCGGCGGGTTTTTTCTTGGGCTGGAATCTGATGCTAGTCGTCGGGATAGGCGAGCAGGCGAAAACGCTTTAATCTGTCAAGCAGCTTTTCATTGCCGTTTTTCTGCGCTGCGGCAATGGCTTCATCCACTTCTTCTGCGGAGCGGTAATAGAGGCTCATTTGATACAGGTCTGCCTGCGCCTGCCGTTGCTCCTCCGGTGACAGGGTCGCCATAATGGCGGCCCGGGCCTGCTCTTCTTCAGTGGGTTGATAAGCGGGTTTCTGCCAGCTTGTGTCATGTTTTTTGTCAGTCTGCCGGCTTGTTTTGACAGAAGTGTGTTTGGCGGCCATTGGATTTGTGGTTGAGGCTTTTTTGCCCGGTTGCAGGTGAGGGATGGCTGTGTCCGAAGCGCCTGATTGCGCTGTCTCCGCCAGTTGGGATGTTGATCCAGTATCAATGTTCCGTTGCATCAAGTAAATATTGACCAGGATCAATGCGGCCAGCAGACCAAAAAGAAAAAGCACAACTTTTTTGTTCATGTATCCCCCTGTTCAGATTGTTTACCAGAAGCGCTTTCAATGCGATAAACAGCAAGCGCGTTCCTGTTGTTTAGAAGGTCAAGTGTCGGTTCAGTTCCATTTTAATCGCACAGCGGGTTAACGACGCACCGGCTTGGCCACCAGCTCCTGTTGCGTGCTTTTCAGGCCCACATCCTCATAAAGCACCCGGATGTCTTTGGGGCCTAGCTCCTCGGCCTGTCCCTTGCGCAGTTTTGTGGGGAGAAAAACCGGCCCGTAGCGCACCCGTTTAAGGCGGTTGACCTGTACGCCCTGGGATTCCCACAGACGTCTGACTTCCCGGTTTCGGCCTTCCATCAAGACCACATGGAACCACTGGTTGCTTTCACCCTCGCCGGCTTTTTGAATATCACTAAAGCGAGCCGGGCCGTCTTCCAGTTCAACCCCTTTTTTCAGGTTTTCAATCATTTCATCGGTCACCTCGCCAAATATCCGGCAGGCATATTCGCGATCAATACCGGCAGAAGGATGCATCAAATGATTGGCTAAGGCGCCATCGGTGGTAAACAGCAACAGGCCACTGGTGTTGATGTCCAGGCGGCCGACATTGATCCAGCGCTCGTTCTTGAGCGCAGGCAGGCGGGAAAACACCGTGGGCCGGCCTTCCGGGTCGTGACGGGTGCAGATTTCACCCTCAGGCTTGTTGTATATCAGGACGCGAGGAAAAACCGGGCGGCTTTGCACCTCGTAAAGCTGATTTTTATAGCGAATTTTATCGCCCTCGCTGACGGCCTGTCCCAGCCGGGCTTTTTGGCCATTGACTGTGATCTGGCCGGCCTCAATGTCTTTTTCGATCTGCCGGCGAGACCCCCGGCCTGAGCGGGCCAGGACTTTCTGGAGACGTTCATTGTGGGGTTGGCGGTTTTTTTTATCGGATTGGCCCGGGTTTTGTTTCTGTGTCATGGGGTGGGTTTCCTGCTGAATCTGGTGTGTAGTATGTCGATTTTGTCTGGTTATTTGTGCAGGGCTGAAAAAACAGCCTCAGGTTTAAGATTCACCAGCTCCAGGTTCTTGGGTAGCCGCAGGCGCTGGGTTGGCTTGGGCAACGGTTTCGGGGGAAAAGTTCAATTCCGGCTCCAGGGACTCCAGCGCTCTGATTTCAGCCAGGCTGGGCAAGTCCTGCAGGGATTTAAGGTTGAAATAATCCAAAAAAGCCGGTGTGGTGCCAAACATGGCTGGTTTCCCCGGCACATCGCGATGCCCCAGAACGCGGATCCACTCGCGCTCCATCAGGGTGCGAATAATGTGGGTGCTGACGGAAACGCCCCGCACTTCCTCGATTTCTCCACGGGTAATGGGTTGGCGGTAGGCAATCAAGGCCAGTGTTTCCAGTAACGCGCGCGAATACTTCTTGGGCTTTTCTTCCCATAAGCGGGACACCCAGGGCTGGACCGCTGTGCGGGTTTGAATGCGGAAGCCGCTGGCCACTTCTTTGAGTTCAATGCCGCGGTCGGCATAGTCTTCCTGCAAGCTGTTCAAAGCCTGGCTGATGTCCTGGGTGGATAGGGCCTCCTCCTGGCTGAAAATAGCGCGGAGCTGTTTCAGACTCAAGGGATTTTCAGCGGCCAGCAAGACCGCTTCAATGATGTTTTTGATTTCTTTTTGTTCCATGGTGTTTGTCAGTCAAAATCACTGGCCAGTTGTTCTGCCGTCGCGGTTTTTTCAGCGACACCGCGCACATAAATGGTGCCATACGGAGATTTTTGCACCAGATCGAGCATTTTTTGTTTGAGCAGCTCAAGAACGGCCAGAAAGGATACCACGGCGCCGGCCTTGCCTTCTTCAGGGTCAAACAGGGCGTCAAAAGGGACGAAATCATGCTGATTGATTACATCCAGCACACGCACCATGCGGTCGCGCACGCTCATGACTTCGCGCTCAATGGCGTGGGAAACCCGCAGGTCGGCCCGGGCCAAAACCTCTCTGAAGGCCATCAGCAGGTCTTCAATGGCCACATCTGGCGGAGTGTAGTCACGCACCTTGTGCGCCATAAACGCCTGGCAAACAGCGAAATCCCGCTCCAGGCGTTCGAGGCGATCCAGATCATCGGCCGCCTGTTTGAACCGCTCGTACTCCTGTAACCGGCGCACCAGCTCGGCGCGCGGATCTTCCTCTTCCTCGTCTTCACTGGGTTGGCGGGGCAATAGCAGACGGGATTTGATTTCTGCCAGCATGGCGGCCATCACCAGATATTCTGCCGCCAGCTCAAAATTGAGCGCCTGCATCAGGTTGATATATTCCACATATTGAGCGGTGATTTCCGCAATGGGAATGTTGAGAATATCCAGGTTTTGTCGGCGAATCAGGTAGAGCAGCAAATCCAGCGGGCCTTCAAAGGCCTCCAGAATCACCTCCAGCGCATCCGGCGGAATATAAAGATCCACCGGCACTTCGGTGTAGGGTTTGCCCTCCACCAGGGCGATGGGAAGCTCCTGTTGGGCCACGGGAGCGGTTTCGGGTGGATGGCCTGTTTCAGACAAAATCCACGACTCCCTTGCCTTGGCGCACAATGACTGGCGTGCCGTCAACCAGGTCCACCACTGTGGATGGTTCGGGCGGGACAAAACCGGTGTCGATAATGTATTCCAGCGCATGCCCTATGTGTTCATTGAGCGTCTGCGCGTCGGCATCCAGCATGTCCATGTCCGGCAGCTCCAGGGAAGAGCTCATAAAAGGTTCGCCCAGCGCATTGACCAACTCGCGAACCACGGCATTGTCCGGCAGACGGATGCCAATGGAGCGGCGCTTTTGATGTTGGAGTTTTTTCGGTATGCGGCGGGTGGCTGGCAAAATAAAGGTATAGGGCCCGGGCGTACGCTGCTTGATGAGCCGGAAAGCCACATTGTCCATCAGCGCAAAATCGTTGATTTGCGATAAATCGTTGACCATGACGCTGTAAAAATGCGGGTCTTTGAGTTGGCGCAGCTGCGCCACGGTTTTTGGCGCCTTGGTGTTGTCCATGCGCCAGCCAAAGGCGTAGCCGGAATCCGTGGGGTACACAATCAGCTTGCCGTCACGCATGGCGTCGGCTGCCGCACGAATATGGCGGGGTTGGGGATTGTCCGGATGGGTGTGCAAAATGTGCGCCATGCGTGGTTCCTGAAATGAGTGACGCTTCAAGTGTATTCTGATTCGCCCTTGTATTCAAACCGGTTGGCCTGGCGGTTTTTGATGACCCGGCGGGGATCCCAGACACGGCCATTCATGACCACCCAGGCACCCTGTGGCAGGCTGTGTAGGGCGCCCACGGCGCAACCGACATTAAACACCGCATCGGTATCCTTGAAGCGCGCCGGGGTCAAGGCGCCGGTAAGGGCTATGGTTTTCCCGGGGATGTCTTGTAAAAAGCAGGCGGTTTCCACCATGGTGTCTGTGCCATGGGTAATCAGAAAGTGGCTTTCGGGGGATTTCTCAACCAGCCGCCGGATCAGCTCCCGGTCATCATCGGTAATATACAGGCTGTCTTTTTTCATCAGCGGCAGCACTTCGTAGTCAAAGGCCACGTTCATGTTGGCCAGGATGTCATTGACTATGGGTTCGCCGATTTGGTATTCGCTTTTGTCGTCGAAATAGACTTTGTCGATGGTGCCGCCGGTGGCGATGATTTTAAGTCGTTTCATGGGTACCAGGTCTGAATTATTTTTTAATGGTTTTGCGGTTGGTATATTGATGCCGGGCGTGGTCGTTCTATGGGCTCAGGTGTAAATATCGCTGGCCAGAATCTTGTAGGGGTTCAGTTTTCCAGGCTGCCATTTTTTCGGTAGTCCGGCGGCAAAAACCTCCGCAGCCAACAATGGTCTGGGATCAGATTCACGTTCATGCGCCCATTGGCCATATTGTAACCCCAAAGACAGGGCCATTAGCGCGGCCAGGCGAGTGGTCAGATCGTTGGCGCAGGCTTGTAACAAGGCCAGGTCATTTCCGTTGCGATCCAGCCAGAGCCTGATTTCCTGGCAAGCACCGATCATCCATTGCTTGAGCGTCTCTGTTGCGGGGGCATGCACTTCGCCAAGGTTGGTGAGAATGGTTTGCAGCCATAAATTCAGCCCGTCTTTGCGCATGAGCTGTTGTACAAAGTCCAGCGCCAGAACATCGCTGGTGCCTTCCCAAATGGAAAACACGCGGGCGTCCCGGGCCAGTTGAGGCAAACCGGTGTTTTCCACATAACCGGCGCCGCCAAACAGCTCTATTAACTGGGTGTTGACTTGCCAGGCCTGTTTGCCGGTAAACATCTTTGTGGCGGTAATCAACAGGCGTAACAGGTGGTTTTCTTCGCCGGAGAGTTTGCCGCACTCAGATTGTCCTGTCATTTCAGCGGCGTAAAAGCTCAAATGAAACCCCATTTCATATTCGGCCTGCAGACGCCCCAGACTGCGCTGAAAAGCCGGCCATTCCAGCAAAGGCTGGCCGCCGACCAGGCGTTTGTTGCCCCAGTCTCGGGCCAGGGCAATGCCCTGGCGCATGCTTGCCACGGCGCAAATGCTGTTCCACAAACGCGAGACATTCAGCAATGGCGCGATGGTGCGAATCCCGTGGTCCAGGCCCTTGACCGGCTCGGCGGGCACGCCATTCAGGCGCACCTCGGCGGTGGGTAAGACCCGGGTGCCAAGTTTGTCTTTCAGACGCAGGATTTCCAGATTGCGCCAGCGGCCATCTTTTTTTCTGGGTTCCACATAAAAAGCCGCCAAAGGCCCGTTGCCGGGGGATTGTTCTTTATGGACGCGCGCCAACACCAGGGCGGCATCGCTGTCGATGGCCGATACAAACCACTTGTGTCCATACAGCCGCCACAAGCCCCGCTCGTCCAGGCGGGCCTGGGTTTGCAAGCCGGATAAATCCGAGCCTCCGGTGGTTTCTGTCATCCACTGGCCTGCAGTCCAGAAGTCGTCATGATGGCCGGTAAGCCGCGGCAGCGCACGGCGTGTCAAAGTGGGATGGCCACTGCGTTGCAGCACCGTGGCCACGCCATCGGTCATGGCCAGCGGGCAGGCAAAGAATGCGCTGTGAGGGGCGTAAAGATACACGTGGCTCATTTGGATCAGACGGCCGTAAACGCCCAGTTCAGGCGTATAGGCCAACCCCACCAGGTTGTATTCCCGGGCCACTTCGCGCGCGGCTTGCCAAAGCGGCGGGGTATGCAGGCGGTCAATACGCTGGCCCCAGGGGTCAAAATGCGTCACTGATGGTTCGGCCTTGGGGTTTTCTTGCTGCAAGGCGTGCAGATGGTGAGTGGCGGCTTCCCCCAGGCTCAGCCAGCTGGCTTTGTACTGACTGCGCAAACCGGCCGGAATGCGATAGCGCATCCAGGAGCGCAACAGGCGGTCGTCCAGATAGGGATGTTTGGTTTCCGGTGCAGGTTGGATAAATTGCATGGTGCCCCTCGTTTGTGCGCGCGCATATCACCACAGCCATTGTACTGTGATTGCAGCTGTTTGTTTTATTCTTCGCGCCGTGATTTGCTTTCTGTTGCAAAGCCGTTGAATGGGCGGCTGGTTACCCCCTCGAAAATGGCTATAATGCGCGTTTTAACGGAAAAACGCATGCGATACAACTGGTCGGCAGGCTTTGTGGCTCATGTCATTACTGGCGCCATGGCCACCGGCGCGCATTATCTGGTGATGTGGGCGTTGTTGAAAGCTGGGCTTGATCCTCTACTGGCTTCCAGCACGGGGTTTGTCGCTGGCGCCGTTTCGCGTTTCTTTTTGTCCTACTTTCACGTTTTTGCGCCGCGCTCCAGTGTTCCGGCTGCCGCCGGGCGGTTTGTGCTGGCGCTGGCTGTTCAAATGCTGTTGAACGGACTCTTTCTGTCTGGCCTTATGCACCTTTTGCCCCTGTGGTGGGCACAGGTTGTAACCACAGCCATTTTGACGGTGTTCAACTATGTGCTACATCGGCTGTGGGTGTTTACCTGATACGCCATTGCGGTACAATCACCCATTATTTACGGCCCACCGACATGCGCGTAATCAATACCCTGCTGGTTATTCTGCTAATGCTGGCCCTGTGGCACCGCTGGTTTGGCACCGGCGGCGTGCGGGACTATCAGCGCATTAACCAGCTCTATGCGCAACAACAGCAAAAAATCCGGCAATTACAGGAGCGCAATGCCTTGCTGGAAGCCGAGGTTCAGGACCTGAAGCATGGCCGCGATGCCGCCGAAGAACGCGCCCGTTCAGAACTGGGGATGATAAAGCCCGATGAAATCTTTGTGCGTGTGATTGACCAGCCGCAAACCGCTAATGAATCATCCCGTTGACAACCCCATTCATGCGGTAATAACCGCCGCCGGTGCTGGCAGCCGTTTTGGCGGGCCGTTGCCAAAACAATACTGGCCACTGGCCGATCAACCCGTGCTGGCCTGGTCGTTACAGACTGTGCAGCGGGCCGCGCCTGTGGCCAGCATAACAGTGGTGCTGGCCAGCAACGACGTTTGGTTTGAGCAGTATCAGTGGCCATCGGCGGTGGTGCCAGTGACCCGCATCAACGGCGGGCGTGAGCGGGTTTATTCCGTACGCAATGCCCTGCGCCATTTGCGGCAAACAGGGGCGGCGGATACGGACTGGGTGCTGGTGCACGACGCCGCCCGCCCTTGCGTGAGCCCAGAAGACATTCAGAACCTCATCAGCCAGTGTCGCAACCACAGCCAGGGAGGGCTGCTGGTCAAGCCGGTCACCGATACCATCAAACTGAGTCTGGATGGCCGCACGGCCACAGAAACACTGGACCGTACACGCTTGTATGCCGCCTTGACCCCGCAAATGTTTCCTCTGGGCGAATTGCTGGCCGCCATCGAAAACGGGGATGCCAGCCGCATCACCGATGAAGCCTCGGCCATGGAGCAGGCCGGGCATGCGCCCTTGCTGGTGCCAGGGCGCGCCGACAACCTGAAAATCACGGTGCGAAGCGATATGGCCGTGGCCGAAGCGGTGCTGCGCCAGTTGGGGATGTCACCACAAACACCGCAGCCCCTCGTGACAGGACACCCCGCATGATGACTATCCGTATCGGACATGGCTTTGATGTTCACCGCTTTGGCCCCCGCATGAAAGATGCCAGCGTGATGTTGGGGGGGGTATGCATCCCCCACTCGCGCCCCCTGCTGGCGCACTCCGACGGCGATGTGTTACTGCACGCGGTCATGGATGCTTTGCTGGGCGCCTTGGCCCTGGGTGATATTGGCCGCCACTTCCCGCCTTCGGAATCGCGCTGGAAAAACGCCGACAGCCGCCAGTTGTTGCAGGCGGTGTTTGCCCTGGTGCGCAAACAGGGCTATCGCCTGGGCAATCTGGATTGCACGATAATCGCCGAACAACCCAGAATCAAACCGCATGCGGCGGCCATGCGCGCCCATCTGGCCGCCGACCTTGACGCCACACCGGAACAGATCAGCGTCAAGGCCACCACCACCGAAGGGTTGGGCTTTGCAGGCCGTGGCGAGGGCATCGCCGCCCATGCCGTGTGTCTGCTGGTGGTCGACAAGGACACCCGCAGTGACGCCAGTTGAACGCGGCCGGAAATGCTAAGAGCACACCCGCATGAGCACACCCGCACAAGACGAAAATCTGCAAGAAGTGCTGCAGCGCGCCCGCGCCTGCCGGTTGTGTGAAAAACACCTGCCTCTGGGGCCAAGACCGGTTTTGCAAGCCGCCGCCAGCGCCCGGATCCTGATAGTGGGCCAGGCGCCAGGCACCCGCGTACACGCCACCGGTGTGCCATGGAACGACCCCAGTGGCGACCGCCTGCGCCACTGGCTGGCCCTGGACAAAGACACCTTTTACGATCCCCGGCGCATTGCCATTATTCCCATGGGCCTGTGTTATCCGGGCAGGGGCAAAAGCGGCGACTTGCCGCCTCGCCCCGAGTGTGCGCCTTTGTGGCATCCGCCATTACTGGCGCATTTGAAAAACCTGGAACTCACAATGCTGATAGGCCAGTATGCCCAGCAGCATTATTTGCAGGACAAGCATAAAACCCTCACGGCACGGGTGCGTGACTGGCACAATGCGCCAGCCGGTTTTGTGCCCTTGCCGCATCCGTCTCCCCGAAACACCTTGTGGTTGCGGCGCAACCCCTGGTTTGAACAGGAGGTGGTGCTCGCCGTGCGCCAGCGCGTTCATGCACTGCTCAAGAAACCGGACTGATCGCCTCCGGCCTTATGCCTGGGCCAGCAGAACCAGCGCCACGCCAGCCAGAGAAACCGCCATGCCCAACAGCTTGCGGCGTGTGATTTCTTCCCCCAGCATCAGCCAGGACAGCAGCAGAATGAACACCGACGCGGTTTCATTGAGTATGGAAGCCACCGAAGCGTTGGTGTATTTATAGCCTGCCACCCACACCATCATGGACAAATACTGGCCCAGAAACGCCCCCCAAAACAGCCACCAGCGCAGGGGTGAACGCCAGACATGGCGCACAGACAGCCGCCGTCTCTTCCACAGCCCATATCCCACAATGCCGAGAACACCACCGGCCATGCGCAGCACCATCAACCATAAAAACGGCACATGTGCGGTCACCGGCTTGATAATCACAATGCCAACAGCCGTCAAAAACACCCCGGCGGCGGCATAGACAAAGCCACGCACAGGCGGGTGGGATTCCAGCGTGTTTTTCAGGGCGCGGCGCCAGGAAATAATCAACACCCCAATTAACACCAGCACCATGCCCAGCCATTGCAAGGGCAGTAAAAATTCCCCCAGCCAGAGCATGGACAACAGCACCACCATAGGGCTATACAAACTGCCGGTCAGCCCGGTCAGCCCCGCGCCGATCAGTTGCAGGGCGCGCACATAGAACAAATCGGCCATGGCCGTGCCCAGCAAGCCGCTGAGGGTAATCAATAACAGATCAGAAGGTGACAAGGCAGGCAGGCGAGCATCGCCGGAATAAGCCATCCAGACCAGCAAGGTCAGCAGAAAAGCCACAAAGGACAAGCTGATTTTGAACAGGTTGATTTCATAACTGTCCAGGCCCTCGCCGGCCTTGCGATAGGCAATCACCGCCACAGCCCACAAAAAGGCGCACAGCAAAGAAAAAAATTCGCCCAGGCCAAAAAACACGCGCGTTTCTCCACAGTTAACGAAGACCGTAAACCGGTGACGGCGGTTAAACACACAGCTTAACCGCCGTCAAACAAAGCCGGCATTATAGGCGGGATTGTGCGCGCCTGGCTTGAATTTTGTCGCCTTTGCGGCCATGATATGCGCAATTTGCGGCCAGATTGCCTCCGGCAACGCCAGCAGAACCTTTTTTCAAAACGGAGAAATTCCATGAGCGAAAAAATCATCCATGCCACCGAAGACAATTTCGACGAAGTCATCAACGCTGATGTGCCGGTGCTGGTAGACTACTGGGCCGAATGGTGTGGCCCCTGCCGCATGATTGCGCCGATACTCGACGAAGTGGCCGAAGAAATGGGCGACAAAGTCAAAATCGCCAAGGTCAATGTAGACGACAACCGCAATATAGCCATGAAAATGGGCATCCGCGGCATCCCCACCCTGATGGTCTTCAAAAATGGCGAAATGGTCGATCAACACGTGGGCGCCCTGTCCAAAAGCCAGTTGACAGACCTGCTGGCCAAGCACACCGCATAATCCGCAGACTGGCGTGTTAGCGTGGAAAACAGCAAAAAACCCGGTCCAAAACCGGGTTTTTTTCGCTTTCACCGACAAGCGACTGGACACATGCGTGCAGGCATGATAATTTAGCCACCTCTTAACGGCGTGGCCCGTCTGCGTGCGCCGGACTCCCTTTGTTAGAAAAGCAAAAAACATAAAAGCCCGTTCATCCCGAAGCAAACGGCTGTTTATTTTTCATCAAAATATAAAAAGACCAAACCCTCAAACCTAACGCCAGGCGTCCTGCCTGCCATGTGCCTATGAATTTATCCGAGCTCAAACAGAAAACCCCCGTGGAACTGGCCAAACTGGCTGAAAAACTGGGCATCGAAGGCCGCACCCGCGCCCGCAAGCAAGACCTGATTTTTTCCATCCTCAAAGCCCACGCCAAAAAAGGCGAAGACATCTATGGCGACGGCGTACTGGAAGTGCTGCCCGACGGCTTTGGTTTCCTGCGTTCGCCGGACAGCTCCTATCTGGCCGGGCCGGACGACATTTACGTGTCCCCCAGCCAGATTCGCCGCTTTGGCCTGCGCACGGGCGACACCATTTCCGGCAAAATTCGCCCGCCCAAGGACAACGAACGCTATTTCGCCCTGTTAAAGGTTCAAAACCTCAATTACGAACCGCCGGAGGCCACCCGCGGAAAAATTCTGTTTGAAAACCTCACGCCGTTGTTCCCTACCGAACAATTACGCATGGAGCGCGGCGATGGCAGCACCGAGGATTTAACCGGCCGGGTCATTGACCTGGTGTCCCCTGTGGGTAAAGGCCAGCGTGGCCTGGTGGTGTCTCCGCCAAAAGCCGGCAAAACCATGATGCTGCAAAACATCGCCACCAGCATCGCCCACAACAACCCCGAGGCCAAACTGTTTGTTTTGTTGATTGACGAACGGCCCGAAGAAGTCACCGAAATGCAGCGCACTGTGCGCGGCGAAGTCATCGCCTCCACTTTCGACGAACCAGCCACCCGTCATGTGCAGGTGGCCGAAATGGTCATCGAACGGGCCAAACGGCTGGTGGAACACAAACACGACGTCATTATTCTGCTGGACTCCATCACCCGTTTGGCACGGGCCTACAACACCGTGGCGCCTTCATCAGGCAAAGTGCTCACCGGCGGCGTGGACGCCAACGCCCTGCAACGCCCCAAACGCTTTTTTGGCGCCGCACGCAACATCGAAGAAGGCGGCAGCCTCACCATCATCGCCACCGCGTTGGTGGACACCGGCTCCAAAATGGACGAAGTCATCTTCGAGGAATTCAAAGGCACCGGCAACATGGAAGCCCATCTGGATCGCCGCATTGCCGAAAAGCGCATTTACCCGGCCATCAACATCAACCGCTCCGGCACCCGCCGCGAGGAATTGATTGTAGAACCGGACGTGCTGCAAAAAGTCTGGATTCTGCGCAAAATCCTTCACCCCATGGACGACATCGCCGCCATGGAGTTTCTGCTGGAAAAACTCAAAGACACCAAAACCAACGAAGAATTTTTCAACTCCATGAAGCGTTAGGCCCGTACAGCCCCGGCTACAACAAATCCGCCGGGCTTTGCACCGACAACCCCGGCTTGTTCAGCACATGGGTGTAAATCATGGTGGTGTTCACATCGCTGTGCCCCAGCAACTCCTGCACAGTGCGAATATCCTGCCCCTGCTCCAGCAGATGGGTGGCAAACGAATGCCGCAGGGTGTGCGACGACACCCTTTTCAGGATCCCGGCTTTGTCAGCCGCTTTTTTAATCGCCTTTTGCAAACTGTTTTCATGCACATGGTGCCGCCGTTTTACCCCGGTGCGCGGGTCCACCGACAACCGGCTGGAGGCAAACACATATTGCCATTTGAAATCGGTGTCTGCGCCGGGATACTTGCGCGCCAGCGCCTCCGGCAGATACACCGAGCCGGCATCCAGCGCACAGTCCGCTTCATGCGTGATTTTGCGTGCAGCAATCTGCGCCTTCAGCGCCTGTTCAAAACGCTGCGGCAGCGGCACCACGCGATCCTTGCCGCCCTTGGCATCGCGCACCAGAATTTGCCCGTAGGCAAAATCCACATCCTGCACCCGCAGGCGCACGCACTCCATCAAACGCATACCACTGCCATACAACAGACCCGCCATCAGCCGGTACACGCCTGAGAGCGCATCCAGCAACGCCGCCACCTCATCTGTACTCAACACCACCGGCAAGCGTTTCGGGCGTTTGGCATGGGTGAAAGCAAAATCCTCTCTTTTCCGGCCCAACACTTGTGTTAATAAAAACACAATCGCATTCAAAGCCTGGTTCTGCGTGCTGGCCGACACCCTGCGGTTTACCGCCAGATGGGTCAAAAACCTCGATACATCCTTGGCCGCAATCGCATCCAGCGGCTTGAATTCGGTAAAACGGAAAAAACGAACCACCCAGTCAAGATACGTTTTTTCAGTGCGAATCGAATA
>JALSHI010000041.1 GCA_026982315.1 Lysobacterales bacterium | reverse complement strand
GTTGCCGGTTCCACCACCGCCGATAGCCAACTGACAAACCTCGTCGGTGTATTGGGGTTGGGCGCTGGCGGCGGCAGAAACGAACAGGGCCAGGCTGATGGCGGTGACTTTAACGATGTTGTGGTTGTGAGTACGTGTTTTCATGTTGTTTACCTCGTGGTTGTTAAATAATGTCAAAGAAGAATGGGATTGTGCTGTGTGGCCGCGGTGCGTTGATTGCGGCCGTGGATTTATGTCGTTTTCATACGAAAACGTATGATTGGATATAGCACAGAAAACGCCGGATTCCCACTGTCTGTGGCCCGGTTGGCGGTTTTTTTTGCGGGTTTTTCCCCAAAAGGGGTGAAAATCGGCTGGATGGGGCTTCTGAGGGTGGTTTATGGCTGTTGTGCCGGTTGCCCGGCGGGTCAGGGGTGGCGCTTGAGTTGTTGCCACAGGGCGTTGCGGGCGCGGGCCATAATCTGGTCGCGGTCGAGGCTGGCCAGAATCTTTTTGGCCACGGTTTTTGGCCCGTGCGGTCCCCAGGATTTGCCGCGGTGGAAGTAGTCCTGGGCCATTTTTCCCAGCAGGTAGCTGGCGTAGTAGGCCAGGGTGCCCTGGCTGGCGGCGGTGAGGGTGGTGGACAAGCCGGCGGAAACGGTTTTCAGTGCGGCGCTGGCCAGGTTGATGCCCCAGGCCGTGCCCAGCAAGGCGGCCAGTTGCGCGCTGATGGTGACAGCCAGTTTGCCGGCATCGGTGCGGGTGAGCGGCAGGCCATAGACGCGTGACAGCTTGTGGATCATGCCAATGTCGATACCGGCGGCCATGACCACATCGGCCACGGGAATGGGGTTGAAGGCCACGGCCACGGCCTTGGCCAGGGCGTAGGTGGTGATGGTTTTTTCAGCCGCCTCGGCGCGCAAGCGGGTGATGTCGCCGGCCATGCGTTCGGCCACCTGGCCGGCGAACAGGCTGGCATGCAGGGCGCCAAGGGCGTGACCTTCATGTCTTAATATGCGGGCGATGGCCTGTTTAACGGCATCCACGGCCACCGGCGGGGTTTCCTGGTGCTCGTGCCAGCGGCCTGAGGGGTCTTCACGCATGACGGTGTGCGGGCGCGGTGCGGCGCTGGCGGTGACGATGAACTCCGGTGTAACCAGCCCGGCGGTTTTTTCGCGAATGGACTGCAGTAATGCCTGCTGTTCGGTTTCTGTGTACAGGTCGGCCTTGTTGAGTACAACGATAAGCGGCTTGCCGGTGTTAGCCAGGCGCCGCAGGTGTTCAAGCTGGCTGGCTGTCAGGTCGCCGTCCAGCACAAACAACAATATATCGGCCAGTTGCGCTTCTTGCCAGGCCAGTGCTTCACGCTGGCTGCCCGCGGTGGAATGGCGGGGATTGGCCTCATCGCTGCCGGGTGTGTCCACCACCAGCACGGAATGTCCGGCCACTTGGCGCCAGGGACGGGCGCTGACCTGGCGGGTTTCTCCATGTACCACGCTGGTGCTGAAGGCCGGCTGTTGCAGCAGGGCGTTTAACAGTGATGATTTGCCGCTGCTGACCCGACCCACGGCCGCCACGTGCAGTTGCTGCTTTTCCAGCTTGTCAAGCAGGCGTTCCAGTTGCCGGTATTCGGTGTGTAGTGTCTGGCGAACCGGCTGTGGAACGGTTTTGTCCTGCAACATGGCCCGAATGCTGTCCAGGGCGGCCTGTTGCGCGCTGTGGGTGGCGGCCGCGTGGCTGGTGCGGGCAGTTTGGGTGGTGGATAAGCGCTTTGTGAGCCAGCCCCAGGCGGTGATGATGGGTTTCATGGACATAGGGTAACAAATAGCCCGCAATGTTGCTGCCGGCAAAAACTAGTTGCTTTGTTCTTGTGTGGACAGAGAGGAGAAGCGCACGGCGCTTGGGTTGCTTTTACATGACATGAAGGTCAGCCCAGGGCCTTGATGGCCATTTTTGCCAGATCCCGGGCCAGGCGTTCGCTGTTGCCGTGAAGATTGCGTTCGAGCTTTTCCCGGGCCACACGCTCGTCCAGGCGACCCAGTTCGGCCACGGTGTCGGCCACAGCATGGCCCAGGGCGTTAAACAAGATGCCATAGGCCACTGCATGCATGGCGCCACCGGCGGCGGTGCCTGCGCCGGGGAAGGATTTCAATGCGTTGCCGGCCACGGCCAATAACAGGGAGGCGGAGGTTTTGAGTTTGCCGCCTGCCAGTTTGATGAGCTGGTCAACTTCCATGTCTTTGGGACTAA
>JALSHI010000040.1 GCA_026982315.1 Lysobacterales bacterium | reverse complement strand
GAACACCGGATCCTTGGAGAAAATGCGGTCGCCAGCGGAAACCGGCTCGATCTTGGTGTATTCAGCGTTGAAGAACACGCTGCCTTTGTCGCTGGTGGTACCAACAGCCACATTGAATTGCTGGCGCGCGCCGTCGCCTTCGGCAGACTTGCCGTAGTAGCCAGAGGCTTCCACACCTTCATAATCGCTGCGGGTCACAATATTGATAACACCGGCAATGGCGTCGGAACCATAAATGGCCGAAGCGCCATCTTTCAGCACTTCAATGCGCTCGATCACTGTGGTGGGGATGGTGGTCAGATCCGCTGCGCCACCCAAAGTGCGCACCCAGCGGCGGCCATTGAGCAACACCAGCACGCGGTTAGAGCCCAGGTTACGCAGGTCAATGCGAATGGAACCATCACCACCGTTGTTGTTGGTCAGGTTCAGGGACGCACCGGCTGCCGGAATCTGGCGCAGCAAATCGCCAATGTCGGTCAAACCGGAGTTTTCGATGTCTTCACGCTCTACCACAAAAACCGGCGCGGCGGTTTCAATGTCGGTGGCACGAATGTGCGTACCCACAGAGGTGACCTTACCCAGGTCCACCTTGTCTTCATTATCCTGGGCGAACACAGCAGGCGCCGCCAAAACAGCGCCGGCTGTGATAGCCGTCTGGATAGCCAGATACATAGGATTACGATTGTTTTTCATTTATTTTTCTCTCCCAGCCAAATTAAAGGGCAATAGAAATAGTTTAGGGCGTTATCCATAACCAGAACATGCGAGTCCGTTCCGCATCTTCTAATACTAACAACATTTTGCACGGAGTTTAAGCTCTTTTTTATTTTTTCTTTGCCGTTTAGTCACCAGTAAGGAAACCAACTTCAGCCATTTTTTGTACTCAAAAAAATACTTTTCCTGTACTCCGGGAACAAGGCTTCCTCTCTGGGGTCAGGCCTGACATCCAGAGTTTGATGCTTCTTTAGCCTCTGAAAATTGGACTTCAATCGCTGTGTCCACCACTTTGGCACCCGCTCTTTGTGGGCCAGAAACACCGCCTGCGCCTGATAGTCTCGAGCAAATTCAGTGTGCCCCGTGGCGGCTTCGATGGCGGCCAGCGACTCCACTACCGGCAATACCGGAGCCAATCGGTACATGTTGCGCGCCGCGTTTAATGCATTTGTCTGATCTTTTTCATTACCGCACATCGATGCGGCCCGCACAAACCCGACCAAAAACGAAAAGTTTTCCGGCTGCATGCCAATGGCGTCATAAAAGGTTTGAATGGCCTGTTGACAGTGCTTCAGGGCAAACTGTGCATAAGCCAACCGGAATGGAATAAAGGCATTCTGGGCATCAGCACGACGCGCCTTTCGCAGCCAGTCCACAGCCTGGGAATAATCCCCCGATCGCATGGTTGCCTTGGCCAAGGAAAACAAGGCAAAAGCCTGGCCGGCATCAAGAGAAACCGCTTTTTTGTAATAACGTGTAGCCTCCTCATCCTGCCGGGCAATTTCAGCCAATACACCAGCGGCATACCAAAACTCCGCTTTCTGAGGCTTGGCCGCTAATATATATTGCATCGCTTGTCGCGCCTTGTCATACTGACCTGCCTGTGAATAAGCATAGGCCAAGGTCAGTCGAACATGAATATTCTCAGGATCGTACTCCATGGCTTGTTGCGCCAGGGCGATGGCCTCGGCATTTTTTCCAGAGCGCAAGGCTGAAACCGCCCGGTTTTTTACTTGTGAAGCGCTGCGAGACAGTGACATGACTTGCAAAAGCAGGGTATCATGCATGTTGACATCCTGCTCTCCCTGTCTTTTCATTTCCTTTTCGGCACTTTCCATTTCACCAAGAGCCCCATAAGCCTGCGCCAGATAAAAGTGCAGACGATTCGCTGCCGGTTGCAATTTTTGCGCCGCCTGAAATCGTTTTAGCGCAGTTTCTGGCAAACCCTGTTGCAAAGCCACCTGACCAAGCCCCACCAACGCAGCGGCTTTCCCAACTGGTTGATGGCGGGCCTTCTCAAACCATTCCTGCGCTTTTTTCAGCTCACCTGCTTGCAGGTATAAACGCCCCAGGCGAATCATGGCCGGCGCATACTCGGGGTTCAGCGCCAAGCTCTGTTGCCAGTCTTTTTGAGCCAAATCGAGTTGTCCTTGCAAATAAGCAACATAACCCCGCAAGTAATACCAGCGGGCATCCAGCGGCATATACTGACTGGCGCGCTTGAATGCCTGCAATGCGTCTTTGTGATACTCATGGGCCAATAAGTACATGCCCAGCAAGCCCCATGAGTCCGCCTTTTCCCG
>JALSHI010000039.1 GCA_026982315.1 Lysobacterales bacterium | reverse complement strand
AGAGGCAAGAACCAAAACCCGGCTGCACACCCAAAGAAAATTCTTTGAAACCGAGCAAAAAAACGGCGGATAACGCACTGCCACTGTCGCCAACAAAAGCCCCAAACCCTGACTGGGGCTTTTGTTTATTGGCGCAACACGCCCCAAATCCGTTAGAATAGCCCTTTCCAAAGCCATTCACAGGTAATCGTACAATTATGGGATCCCTTGTACCTGGCATCCCCTGCTCCCTGCCCGATATTGCCGCCGATGTCAAAGCCCGCATTGGCGGCGCTCTGGAGTGGGTGGGCATGAGCAATATGGAAATGCCCATGCAACCGGTGGCCGACACAGCCATTCCGCCAGCGGTGGCAAAAGTCCGCGCGGAAGTCAGCCTGGACTCCGCGGACAAACGCGGCATACACATGTCGCGCTTGTATCTGGCCTGCGACCAGGTCTTCAGCCGTGGGCCGGTTAACTGGCCCGATCTGGCTGAATTGACCGCCGATTTTTTGCGCTCCCATGCCGAACTGAGCCATCAGGCGCTGGTGGAAGTGGATTTTGAGGCCCTGATCCGCCGGCCTGCTCTGGTAAGCCGCCACAGCGGCTGGCGCGCCTATCCATGCTCATTACTGCTCATGCGCCATGAGGACACTATCGCTCACGTGGAGCTGGGCATTGAAGTGACCTATTCCAGCACCTGCCCATGTTCGGCCGCGTTGGCGCGAGATTTGATTCAAAACCACTTCCGGAAAACTTTTGCAGCCGACAAACCCCTGGACTATCAACAGATCGTTGACTGGCTGGGCAGCGAGGAAGGTATCATCGCCACGCCCCACTCGCAACGCTCAACCGCCATTGTGCGCCTGGTGTTCGACCACTTGCCAGACAACATTGCCATTCAGCACCACATCGACACGGTGGAGAATGCTTTGCAAACCGCAGTCCAGGCCGCTGTCAAGCGCGAGGACGAACAGGCCTTCGCCCTGCGAAACGGCCAAAACCTGATGTTTTGCGAGGACGCTGCCCGGCGCATCCAACACGCCTTGAACCAGGACCCACACATTGCCGATTTCTGGCTGCGCGTGCACCATCACGAAAGCCTGCATCCGCATGATGCCACGGCCGAAACCAGCAAGGGCGTCAACGGCGGCTTATAACTTTCTGTGTCTGCACCACCTGTCAGCATTCACATCCAGCCAGCCAGTCTGGAAAGCATATTACCAGTCAGGCAACAGGTGTTACGCCCCGGCTGCACGCTGGAGCAGAGTATGTTTCCCCAGGACAAGCGGAACGGCGCCAGGCATTGGTGTGCCCGGATGAGCGTCAGGGTAGTGAATCCTGACGCGCCGGTCATCGCCTGCCTATCGCTGTATCCAGATCGCGGCGAAAGCCTCCCTGAAAATACCCGGCTGCCACCGGCATCAACCCTCTGGCGCCTGCGCGGCATGGCCGTGTTGCCGCCATACCAGGGGCAAAACATCGGTACGCAACTGTTACGCCATGCCATCTCCCATCTGGTAGCGTTAAACCACAACGACAACCCGCTAATCCTCTGGTGCAATGCCCGCACAGCGGCCACCGGTTTTTATCAGCGAAATGGTTTTGCAATCATTGGAGACAGATTCATCATTGACGGCATCGGCCCGCACTACCCTATGGGGCTGGTTGCTGCTAATACTTAAGCTCTATAAAGTTGGCTTCATTTTTGGTAAAAACTTTGTTTGTATTGCACAATATATATCGAATTAACAGATATTTATAAAGACTTTAACATCATTTTTATGAAATCCTTATTAGGCATAGTCTATGCCTAGAAAAGAGTAATTTTGTTTCTGGGCATATGCATAAATATCAATATCAGGAGACCACATATTATGAACACACCCTCAAAAAAACTATTTTTAGCCACTATTCTGGCAGGAAGTTCTTTAGTCGCAAACGCAGAAAATGTACCACCCGACCCTCTAGCATTCTTAAAAGAAAGCCAACGAAGCTACTCTTCCAATCAAAATGAGTGTATCCAACAGTGCCGAGATGATTATTTTTCCTGTTTACAAAGCCAACCCTCTGGTCCTTTGGGCACAGAAATTTGTGATATCCGCTGGGACTACTGCGTTAATAGATGTGGAACGAATGGCGGCAATCCCGGATACGGTGGTGGATTGTAACCACAATAGACTAGTCCTTGTCTTGCACGTTACTCAGAGAAATCTTTCTCTAAGTAACGTGCGCGTTTAACCTCCACTACTGCGTTTGCGTACCACCAGTTGTGGGTCAAGGCGTTTTTGCCCAAGGTTCAACCGCCAGTCCAGATGCGGGCCTGTGGCGCGGCCGCTGGCGCCGATTTCACCGATTTTGTCACCTTGC
>JALSHI010000038.1 GCA_026982315.1 Lysobacterales bacterium | reverse complement strand
GGCGACAACGTCAAAATGAACGTTGAGCTGATTGCTCCGATTGCCATGGAAGAAGGTTTGCGTTTTGCGATTCGTGAAGGCGGTCGCACCGTGGGTGCCGGTGTGGTATCCAAAATCATCGAATAAGCGTTCGAGTTATCCACCAAAGCCAACTGGAATGCCCGGTTGGCTTTTGGTGTCTCTGGCAACATGGAAGTCCGCTTGAAGGCAAGCGGCGATACACCTGGAATACAGGCGAGTAGCTCAATTGGCAGAGCAGCGGTCTCCAAAACCGCAGGTTGGGGGTTCGATTCCCTCCTCGCCTGCCATGTGCCAGGCCCCTCAGAAAACGGTAAGCATTATGAGTCAAGCGAAAGAACCCTCTTATTCCCTCGGCGATAAACTGTTATGGTGGTTGTCACTGGGCATCGTTCTTGCCGGTGTGTTGGCCTATGTCTATCTGGCCGACCAGATGGCACAGGTGGTGCGGGTGTTGATTCTGCTGGGTTCTTTTGCCCTCGGTGCGCTGATTGGCGTCATGACCAGCAAGGGACGTGCCCTGATTCAGTTTGTCCGTGAGGCCTATGTCGAACTGCAAAAAGTGGTGTGGCCAACCAAGGACCAAACCATCAAAACCACTTTGCTGGTGATTGCGGTGGTGGTGGTGATTGGTTTGTTTTTGGCCTTTGTCGACTGGGTCTTTAGCACCCTGGTTGGTTATTTCTTCGGTACGGGAGGCTAACCCATGGCCAAGAAATGGTATGTGGTACACGCCTACTCGGGCTTTGAACATCAGGTGGCGCGCTCTCTCAAGGAGCGCATTGCGCGTTCTGATATCGCCGATCAGTTTGGGGAAGTGCTGGTGCCCACTGAAACGGTCATCGAAATGCGTAAAGGACAAAAACGCAAAAGTGAACGCAAGTTTTTTCCCGGCTATGTGCTGGTGCAAATGGATTTGACCAATGACTCTTGGCACCTGGTTAAAGAAGTGCCAAAGGTGATGGGTTTTATTGGCGGCACTGCTGAAAAACCTGCGCCCATTAGCGATCGTGAAGCTGAGGCTATTCTGCAGCGCATTGAAGACGGAGAGAACAAACCCAAGCCAAAGATTCTTTTCAACATTGGCGAAGTGGTCCGCGTGACCGAAGGGCCGTTTGCCGACTTCAATGGCGAAGTGGAAGATGTCAACTACGACAAGTCAAAAGTTCGCGTGGCAGTTTCGATTTTTGGACGCTCAACTCCGGTTGAGCTGGATTTTGGTCAGGTTGAAAAACTCTGACCACTCACGTTAGCAGGGGAGCCGGACAAGCCGGCGATTGAACCCGGAGAAGTATCATGGCAAAAAAAGTAGAAGCATATATCAAATTGCAAGTCCCGGCAGGGCAAGCGAATCCCAGCCCTCCAGTGGGCCCGGCGCTGGGTCAGCACGGGGTCAACATTATGGAATTCTGCAAGGCATTTAATGCCAAAACGCAGAAAATGGAACAAGGCTTGCCGATTCCGGTTGTGATTACTGTTTACGGCGACCGCAGTTTCACCTTTGTGACCAAGACACCGCCTGCGTCTGTCTTGTTGCGCAAGGCGCTGGGTTTGGACAAAGGCAGCGCTACACCGAACACCGTCAAGGTTGGCACGGCGACTCGTGAGCAACTGGAAGAAATTGCCAAGATGAAGGAGCCCGACTTGACAGCTGCAGATATGGATGCGGCGGTGCGTACGATTGCGGGTACAGCCCGGAGCATGGGCATTGATGTGGAGGGCGTAGAATAATGGCTAAGCACGGTAAAAGACTTCGTTCCATCAAGGAAAAGATTGACAAATCCAAACCCTATGCCGCACAGGAAGCCTTTGAGTTTTTGAACAAGAACAGCTCGGTTAAATTTACCGAGTCAGTGGAAACAGCCATCAAGCTGGGCGTTGACCCTCGAAAATCCGATCAGGTTGTGCGCGGGGCCACTTTGTTGCCTCACGGAACCGGCAAAGATGTTCGCGTAGCGGTTTTTGCCCAGGGTGAAAAAGCCGAGGCGGCCAAGGCCGCAGGCGCTGACTTTGTCGGTATGGAAGATTTGGCTGATGAAATCAAAAAAGGCATGATGGACTTTGATGTGGTGATTGCCGCTCCGGAGGCCATGCGCATTGTCGGCCAATTGGGTACCATTCTTGGCCCACGTGGTCTGATGCCTAACCCGAAAGTCGGCACAGTCACGCCTGATGTGGCCACTGCCGTGAAAAACAATAAGGCAGGCCAGGCCATTTACCGGACAGACAAGGCGGGCATTATTCACACCATTATTGGCAAGGTGAACTTTACCCCTGAGCAGCTGAAAGAAAATCTGGAAGCGCTGATTAACGACCTGATCAAAAAGAAACCCGCTGCCGCCAAAGGCAAGTATGTGCAGAAAGTGGCGGTGTCCAGCACCATGGGCCCAGGGCTGGAAGTGGATACGTCCACACTGGATTTCAAGGCGTAATACGCTGAAGCGATAAACGACCATTGAGTCTGTTATGACTTGATGGCCTTTGGAATTTGGGGGCTGTCGCAAGACGGCTGTCAAAGACCGCAGGTGGGGCCGTACAGGCCGCTTAATCTCCTGCGCAGATGGTGATGCCCTGACAGGATATCCTGGAATGGCCACCGAAAGAGGCCGTTTTCCTGACAATGTTCATGGAAAACGGAACCGGTTGCCGGAGGCCCAGAGCGGGTCGCCGGAACATAAAAACTGGAGGTAATCATGGCGCTCAATTTAGAGCAGAAAAAAGCTGTGGTCGCTGAAATTGCTGATGCTGCCTCAAAGGCATTGTCATTGGTTGCGGCGGAATATCGCGGCATGACAGTCGATGTGATGACTGACATGCGTGTAGAAGCCCGCAAGAATGACGTATTCCTTAAGGTGGCGAAAAATACTTTGGTTAAACGTGCAGTTCAAGGCACCGACTTTGAATGCGTTGCCGACAAACTGACAGGCCCGTTGCTGTACGCGTTTTCGCAAGAAGACCCAGGTGCCGCGGCCCGTTTGATCAAAGAATTTGCCAAGAAAAACGACAAGTTGCAAGCGCGCATCGTCGCCCTTGGCGGCGAGGTGATGGACAGTTCCAGCCTTGACAGACTGGCTTCCATGCCAACCCGCGATCAGGCGCTGGCGATGTTGATGGGTGTGATGAAAGCCCCCATCGAAAAGCTTGTCCGTACTTTGGCCGAGCCGCAAGCAAAACTGGTTCGTACGGTTGCGGCAATTCGCGATCAGAAACAAGCTGCATAAGTTTTATTTAATTCCTGTATTTTTTGGAGAAAAAAGATGGCCGTTTCAAAAGACGATATCTTAGAAGCAATTGCGAATATGAGTGTAATGGACGTGGTCGACCTCATTGAAGCAATGGAAGAAAAATTTGGCGTATCCGCTGCCGCTCCCGTGGCTGTGGCTGCGGCTCCGGCTGGTGGTGAAGCCGCTGCTGCCGAAGAAAAGACCGATTTCGATGTGGTGATGACCAGCTTCGGCGGTAACAAGGTTGCTGTGATTAAGGCGGTTCGTGCCATTACCGGTCTGGGCCTGAAAGAAGCTAAGGCGATGGTTGAAGGCACTCCGGCAACCATCAAGGAAGGCGTTGAGAAAGACGAAGCTGAAACAATCAAGAAACAGCTTGAAGAAGCTGGCGCTTCTGTCGAACTCAAATAATCGCCTTTTGGCACGAACAGGGCTACAAAGCCCAAGAAAGGCTGGTGATCTCGATCACCGGCCTTTACTTGCTTGAGAAACCCGGCATTCTGGCTGGTTTGCAACAGGCAACAAGGGAACAATCCGTGTGATAAACATTCGGGAAGGACAAAAGGCCAGGAAGGCAGGCAGTGGATGCCAATTCCGTTTGCTGCGTGCGTGAAGCGCGGCAGGCGTTTACACTCAAAACCAGGTGAAGGTAGGTGGCGTTAAGATGAGTTACTCATTAACAGAAAAGAAAAGAATTCGTAAAGACTTTGGCAGTTCCGTGGCCGCGCTGGATGTGCCATTTTTGCTTGAAACCCAGATTGAATCCTACAATCGCTTTCTCGGCAAGAGCCCGGCCAATCCGAATAAGAACGGCTTGCATGACGCACTGGACTCCGTATTTCCCATAGAGAGTTTTTCTGGCTATGCGCGTCTGGAGTACGTGGATGTACGGGTGGAAGAACCTGAGTTTGATGTGCGTGAATGCAAATTGCGGGGGCTCACCTATGGCGCCACTTTGCATGCAACCGTACGCCTGGTTATTTATGATAAAGAAAGTTCGGCGCGCAAGAAGAAAGTCAAATATGTGAAAGAACAGGAAGTCTACCTGGGTGACTTGCCACTGATGACCCCCACCGGCACTTTCATCATTAACGGCACTGAGCGTGTGATTGTGAACCAATTGCATCGCTCGCCGGGGGTTTTCTTCGATCACGACAAGGGCAAAACGCACTCTTCGGGCAAGTTGCTGTACTCGGCGCGCATTATTCCTTATCGCGGCTCCTGGTTGGACATGGAGTTCGACCCCAAGGATAACGTCTTTGTGCGTATTGATCGCCGCCGGAAACTGCCGGCCACGATTTTGCTGCATGCACTGGGATACAGTGATGAAGAAATCCTGGACATGTTTTATGACACCATTGACGTGACCCTGAAAAAAGAGGGCGCCACGATCAAAGCCAAACCAGAGGATTTGCGCGGAGAAGTCTTGCCTCTGGACATCAAGGATGGCAGCAAAGTCATTGTGCCGGCTGGAAAACGCATCACCGCTCGCCATGAACGATTGATGAAGAAAGCCGGAATCAAAACCATTCCGGTGACTGATGACTTCCTGGTTGGCAAAATTCTGGCCCATAATGTTATTGACAAGGACACCGGTGAAATCATTCTGCCGGCCAATACCGAGCTGACAGAAGAGGCGCTGAACAAACTGCGCGAAGCTGGCGTTAAAACATTCAAGTACCTGCTGGTCAATGACCTGGATAAAGGACCTTATATTTCCAGCACCTTGCGCCTGGATCCCACCCGTACTCAGAGTGAGGCGCTGATTGAAATTTATCGCATGATGCGGCCGGGAGAGCCCCCCACCGAAGAGGCTTCCAAAAACCTGTTTGAAGGGCTGTTTTTCGATCCGGATCGGTATGACCTGTCTGAAGTGGGCCGCATGAAATTCAACCGACGCTTGGGCCGGCCGGACGACGACGGGACTGGTGTCTTGACCCGTGAAGACATTGTTGACGTCATGAAGGAATTGGTCAATATCCGCAATGGCCTGGGCCAGGCGGACGATATCGACCATTTGGGCAATCGCCGTGTACGTTCTGTGGGCGAAATGGCCGAGAACGTTTTCCGGGTGGGCCTGGTGCGGGTTCAGCGGGCAGTGCGCGAACGTTTGGCCATGGCGGAATCCGAAGGGTTGACACCGCGCGACCTCATCAATGCCAAGCCGGTGGCGGCTGCTGTGAAGGAGTTTTTCGGCTCCAATCAGTTGTCCCAATTTATGGATCAGAATAATCCATTGTCGGAAATCACCCATAAACGCCGGGTATCCGCATTGGGCCCTGGCGGGCTGACGCGGGAACGAGCCGGGTTTGAAGTGCGCGACGTGCATCCGACCCACTATGGTCGCCTGTGCCCCATTGAAACGCCTGAAGGCCCGAACATCGGCTTGATTAACTCTCTGGCCGTTTACGCCCGCACCAATGAATATGGCTTTCTGGAAACACCTTACCGGCGCGTGGTCAAGGGTAAAGTGACCGACGAAATCGATTATCTGTCCGCCATTGAAGAAGGCGAGTTTTCCATTGCCCAGGCCAATGCGAAAGTGGATCGCAACAAAAAACTGGTGGAAGACTATGTGGTTTGCCGCCAGCGCGGTGAGGTGGTCATGGTGCCGCCTGCGGAAGTGGATTATATGGATGTTTCACCGAAACAGATTGTCTCGGTGGCAGCGGCCTTGATTCCCTTCCTGGAGCACGATGACGCCAACCGAGCCTTGATGGGCTCAAACATGCAACGGCAGGCAGTCCCCACATTAAAAGCAGAAAAACCGCTGGTGGGCACTGGTATGGAGCGAGCCGTGGCCCGGGACTCCGGTGTCACCGTCATCGCCCAGCGGGGTGGTGTGGTCGAATTGGCGGACTCCAGCCGGATTGTGGTGCGAGTCAAGGATGAGGAAATTGGCGAAGACGATCCGGGTGTGGACATCTACAACCTGACCAAGTACACCCGCTCAAACCAGAACACCTGTATCAACCAGCGCCCTATTGTCAAAGCGGGCGATCAGGTTGAACAAGGCGACGTGCTGGCAGATGGGCCGTCTACCGACCTGGGTGAACTGGCCCTCGGCCAGAACATGCTGGTGGCGTTTATGCCCTGGAATGGCTATAACTTCGAGGACTCCATTCTAATTTCAGAGAGGGTAGTTCAGGAAGACCGCTACACCACCATCCACATTGAAGAACTGACATGCGTGGCCCGGGACACCAAGCTGGGGCCAGAAGAAATCACGGCCGATATCCCCAATATCAGCGAATCGGCGTTGAGTAAACTGGACGAATCAGGCATCGTCTACATCGGTGCTGAAGTCAAGCCTGGTGATATTCTGGTGGGCAAGGTCACGCCCAAGGGTGAAACCCAGCTAGCTCCGGAGGAAAAGCTGCTACGGGCAATTTTTGGTGAGAAGGCCCTGGATGTAAAAGATTCCTCACTGAAAGTGCCTTCCGGCATGACTGGCACCGTCATCGATGTGCAGGTGTTTACCCGCGACGGCATAGAAAAAGGTGCCCGTGCCGAAGCCATTGAGCAAGAGCGTCTGGATGAAGTGCGCAAGGAAATGCAGGATCAGTTCCGCATTATGCGCGGCGTCATTTATCAACGTTTGCAAGAGCAGCTGGTTGGCACCAAAGTGACCAAAGCCAAAGGCCTGAAAAAAGGCGACGTTATCACCGAAGAATATCTGCAAGGCATAGAGCCGGATGAATGGTTTGACATTAAACCGGCTGATGCCAAAGTGGCAGAAATGATGGACCAGGCCGCCGAGCAAATTCAGCGCCAGAAAAAAATCTTTGATGAAAAATTCGAAGAGAAGAAACGCAAAATCACAGCCGGTGATGACCTGGCCCCGGGCGTGCTGAAAATGGTCAAGGTATATCTGGCGGTTAAAAGGCGTATCCAGCCGGGTGACAAAATGGCCGGACGGCACGGAAATAAAGGTGTTATTTCCATGATTGTGCCCCAGGAAGATATGCCATTCGCCAAGGATGGGCGGCCGGTGGATATTTGCCTGAATCCACTGGGCGTGCCATCGCGGATGAACATTGGCCAGGTGCTGGAAGTGCATTTGGGCTGGGCCGCCAAAGGGCTGGGCGAGCAAATAGACAAAATGCTCAAAAACAACGCCACGGCCGCCAAACTGAGAACCTTCCTCAACAAGGTGTACAACCTGGATCAAAAAAACCGGGTTAATCTCAAAGAGTTGACAGACGAAGAAATCCTCGAGTTGGCAGATAACCTGCGCGATGGCGTACCCATGGCCACACCGGTATTCGATGGCGCCAAGGAAGAGCATATCAAGAGTCTGCTGGAGCTGGCGGAACTGCCGGTAGACGGACAGGCAATTTTGTATGATGGCCGAACCGGTAAACAGTTTGACCGTCCGGTGACCATTGGTTACATGTACATGCTGAAACTGAACCATCTGGTTGATGACAAGATGCACGCGCGTTCCACCGGCCCTTACTCATTGGTGACCCAACAACCATTGGGCGGTAAAGCCCAGTTTGGCGGGCAGCGATTTGGTGAAATGGAAGTGTGGGCCCTGGAAGCCTATGGCGCGGCCTACACCCTGCAGGAAATGCTGACGGTCAAGGCCGATGACGTTGAAGGCCGGAACCAGTCCTACAAGAACATTGTCGATGGCAAATACGAGGTCGTGGCCGGAATGCCCGAGTCCTTTAACGTGTTGGTCAAAGAAGTGCGTTCACTGGGCCTCAACCTTGAACTGGAAAGCGAATAAGATTCGGGAGAAACAACGTGAAAGAATTATTGAAGCTATTTAACCCCCAAGAAAAGCAGGCTGATTTTGATAGCATCAAGATCAGTCTGGCTCCGCCGGAACTGATTCGCTCATGGTCCTATGGTGAGGTAAAAAAACCAGAAACCATCAATTACCGCACGTTCAAGCCAGAGCGTGACGGTTTATTTTGTGCAGCCATTTTCGGCCCCATCAAGGACTACGAATGCCTGTGTGGCAAGTACAAGCGCATGAAGCACCGGGGCGTTGTGTGTGAGAAATGCGGCACGGAAGTGACACGCACCAAAGTCCGTCGCGAGCGCATGGGTCATATTGACCTGGCCAGCCCGGTGGCGCATATCTGGTTTTTGAAATCATTGCCATCCCGTATTGGCCTGATGCTGGATATGACCCTGCGGGAAATCGAACGCATCCTGTATTTTGAGTCTTACGTTGTCACCGACCCTCTGATGAGCAGCCTGGAGAAAGGTCAGTTGCTGACCGAAGAGCAGTACATGCAGGCGCTGGATGAGTGGGGTGATGAATTTGTGGCAAAAATTGGCGCTGAAGCCATTTATGACTTACTCAAGGACATTGACCTCAACAAAAGCCTGGTCAAGCTGCGGGAGGAAATCAACTCCACAAAGAGCGAAACCAAAATCAAGCGCCTGTCCAAACGCATCAAGCTGTTTGAGTCATTCAACAAGAGCGGTAACCGTCCTGAGCACATGATTATGACCGTGCTGCCGGTATTGCCGCCGGATTTGCGGCCGCTGGTGCCCCTGGATGGTGGCCGCTTCGCCACTTCCGACCTGAATGACCTGTACCGTCGCGTGATTAACCGCAACAACCGCTTGCGCCGTCTGCTGGAGCTGCATGCGCCCGATATTATCGTGCGCAATGAAAAGCGCATGCTGCAGGAATCTGTGGACGCTTTGCTGGACAATGGCCGCCGTGGTCGCGCCATCACCGGCACCAACAAGCGCCCCCTGAAATCCCTGGCTGACATGATCAAGGGCAAGCAGGGCCGCTTTCGGCAGAACTTGCTGGGTAAACGCGTGGATTACTCCGGCCGTTCAGTGATTGTGGTGGGCCCCACCCTGCGCCTGCACCAGTGTGGTCTGCCAAAACAAATGGCCTTGGAACTGTTTAAGCCCTTTATTCTTGGCAAGCTGTTAAAGCTGGGTTATGTATCCACCATCAAGGCGGCAAAACGGGCTGTTGACCAGGGCACGCCGGAAGTCTGGGACATTCTGGCCCAGGTGATCCGTGAACACCCGGTCATGCTGAACCGGGCGCCAACCTTGCACCGTTTGGGTATTCAGGCTTTTGAGCCGGTATTGATTGAAGGCAAAGCCATTCAGCTGCATCCTTTGGTCTGTACCGCTTTTAACGCCGACTTTGACGGTGACCAGATGGCCGTGCATGTGCCATTGTCCATCGAGGCGCAGTTGGAAGCCCGGACCTTGATGATGTCCACCAACAACATTCTGTCCCCGGCCAACGGTGACCCGATTATCGTACCTTCTCAGGACGTGGTGCTGGGCCTGTACTATATGACCCGGGAGCTGGTGAACCAGAAAGGGGAAGGCACCGTGTTTGCCGATATTGATGAGGTCTACCGCGCCTATGAAAATGGTGAAGTGGGTATGCAGGCCAAAATCAAGGTACGCATGACGGAAAAATCCACTGACGAGGACGGCAACCCTGTGGAAACATCGCGCATTGTTGACACCACAGCCGGCCGTGCCCTGTTGGCCAAAATTCTGCCGGAAGGATTGCCCTTTAAGCACATTAACAAGGTATTGACGAAAAAGAATATCTCAAAACTGCTTGACGTGTGTTACCACCAGTTGGGCGTCAAGGACACCGTGGTGCTGGCTGATCAGCTCATGTATACGGGGTTCCGGCATGCGACTTTGGCCGGTATGTCAATCGGTATCAACGATTTGACCATTCCCGAGGCCAAGGCGGCGATTCTGGAAGAATCCGAAAAAGAAGTGCTGAAAATTCAGGATCAGTACACTTCCGGTCTGGTCACGGCGGGTGAACGCTACAACAAGGTTATCGATATCTGGTCTCGTGCCAATGAGAAAATTGCCCAAGCCATGATGGAGAGTCTGGGAAAAGAGACGGTTGTCGATGCCGAAGGCAATGAAATCACCCAGGATTCCATGAATTCGGTGTATGTAATGGCCGACTCCGGAGCTCGGGGCTCTGCCGCGCAAATGCGCCAGTTAGCCGGTATGCGCGGGCTGATGGCCAAGCCGGATGGATCCATTATTGAATCGCCCATCAAGGCGAACTTCCGCGAAGGCCTTGACGTATTGCAATACTTTATTTCCACCCACGGCGCGCGTAAAGGTCTGGCGGATACGGCCTTGAAGACGGCCAACTCCGGTTATCTGACCCGGCGTCTGGTGGATGTGGCCCAGGATGTGGTGGTCACCGAGCAGGATTGTGGCACCAGCCAGGGGCTGGCGATTCATCCCATTGTTGATGGCGGCGAGGTCATTGAGCCTCTGGCCAAGCGCGTATTGGGCCGAACGGTGGCACAAGACGTATATCTGAAGGCAGATGATGAGGAACCAGTCATCAAGGCTGGCACACTGCTGGATGAAGTCTGGGTTGAGAAAATCGAAAGACTGGGGCTGGATCATATTGTTGTCCGTTCTGCCATCACCTGTGAAGCCGAGCATGGCGTATGCGCTATGTGCTATGGCCGCGATCTGGCGCGTGGGGAACTGGTCAACATCGGTGAGGCCGTGGGTGTGATTGCCGCCCAGTCCATCGGTGAGCCTGGTACCCAGCTGACCATGCGGACTTTCCATATTGGTGGTGCTGCCGCCAAAACCGCTGCGACGGATCATATCCAGACAAAAACTTCTGGCACGGTCCGTTTGCACAATATTAAAACAGTGGAAAACAGTGACGGCAAACTGGTGGCAGTGTCCCGTTCTGGAGAAATCTCCATTATTGACGAATCCGGCCGTGAGCGGGAACGGTACAAAGTACCGTATGGGGCGGTGATTAATGTCAAGGATGGCGACAAAATAGAAGCTGGTGCCATTGTCGCCAACTGGGACCCGCACACTCACCCGATTGTGACAGAAGTTTCCGGTATTGTGCGCTTCAGCGACTTCAAGGAAGGCATTACGGTTCAGGAGCAAACCGATGAGCTGACTGGGTTGACCAGCTTTGTGGTGACTGATCCCAAACAACGTGGGTCTTCCGGGCGGGATTTGCGCCCATTGCTGCAACTGGTGGATAAAAAAGGCAAGCCAGTCAAGATTCCTGGCACGGAAATCCCGGCTCAGTATTACCTGCCAGCCGGCGCCATCATCAGCATTCAGGACGGACAGGAAGTGAATGTGGGTGACTTCCTGGCCAGGATTCCACAAGAATCCAGTAAAACCCGTGACATCACCGGTGGTTTGCCTCGCGTGGCTGATTTGTTCGAAGCGCGCAAACCCAAAGACCCAGCGATTCAAGCTGAAGCCACGGGCATTGTCTCCTTCGGTAAGGAAACCAAAGGCAAAAACCGCCTGGTGATTACCGATGCCGATGGCGTCAAGCACGAGACCTTGATTCCCAAGTGGCGCCAGATTATCGTGTTTGAAGGCGAACATGTGGAAAAAGGTGAGGTGGTGGTCGAAGGCGACCCAAATCCGCACGACATTCTGCGTCTTCAGGGCGTGCCGGCCTTGGCCAATTACCTGATTGATGAAACCCAGGAAGTTTACCGCCTGCAAGGCGTGGGCATTAACGACAAGCACATCGAAGTCATTGTCAAACAAATGCTTCGCAAGGTGGAGATTACCGATCCAGGTGATACGGACTTCCTCAAAACCGAGCAGGTGAGTTTGCAGGAAGTACGCCGGGTTAACGCGGACATTGAATCCAAAGGCGGCCGGCCAGCGCAATATCAGTTGCTACTTTTGGGGATTACCAAGGCATCCCTGGCAACAGAATCATTCATTTCCGCGGCATCTTTCCAGGAAACCACCCGTGTGCTGACGGAGGCATCGGTGCGAGGTGCCAAGGATCACTTGCGAGGCCTGAAGGAAAACGTCATTGTTGGGCGTCTGATCCCTGCTGGCACGGGCTTGGCTTACCACAAGGAACGCCGCCAAAGCCGGGAGTCTGAATTGCAGTCCGAGCTGGCGGCTATTGAATCCAGCCTGGCCAGTGATGCCGCTAACGCGGAAACAACGGATGCTGAGAACCAGACTGTGAACCCGGCCCCAGAAGTGTCGGAAAGCCATGTGGATAGCGATGTGGCCAAGGGGGACAGCGAGGCGTAATTGCAACGCGGATTATTGCCGGGTAATCAGCCGCAGGGTGCGCCCGGAAAATGATCCGAGGCCTGACAAAGGCGGTGATTCTGAGGGATTTTTTGGTGAAAATTCGCCGCAATACTTGACAGCCGGGCGCTGTCTCTCTAAAATCCCCCTTCTTAATCCGACAGGCCGGTTTCGACCGGCCTGTCGTTTGTTTTCTATAGGGTAAAGAAATTTTATGGCAACGATTAACCAGTTAGTAAGAAAGCCCAGGAAACCCAAGGTTTACAAAACCAATGTTCCTGCGTTGCAAGCCTGCCCTCAGCGACGGGGTGTTTGCTCGCGTGTGTATACCACCACGCCCAAAAAACCTAACTCCGCCTTGCGCAAGGTGGCGCGTGTTCGTCTCACCAATGGCTACGAAGTCACCAGCTATATTGGCGGCGAAGGTCATAACCTGCAAGAGCACAGTATCGTGCTTATTCGTGGCGGCCGTGTAAAGGACTTGCCTGGTGTTCGTTATCATGTGGTTCGTGGCGCGCTGGATACAGCGGGTGTTAACGACCGTCGTCAGGGTCGTTCCAAGTACGGAACCAAGCGTCCCAAGAAGTAAACCTTCTTGTCAGCGTTAACTCATTAGGTCAGCAATATGTCCAGAAAAAAGAAAAATTTTAACCGCGAAGTCCTGCCCGACCCGAAGTTCGGCAGTGAATTTATCAGCAAGTTCGTCAATATGGTGATGAAAGACGGCAAAAAATCCATCGCCGAGAAAATTGTCTATGGCGCGCTGGAAAAAATGGCCGAAAAAGAAAAAGGCGATCCGGCTGAACTGGCAGAAGCAGCCCTGAACAAAGTCAAGCCCATGGTGGAAGTGAAGTCACGCCGCGTGGGTGGTGCAACCTATCAGGTGCCCGTTGAAGTGCGCCCCAAGCGTCAGGTGGCTTTGGCCATGCGCTGGGTGATTGAAGCCGCCCGTAAACGTGGCGAAGATGGCATGCCAGCCAAACTCGCCGGTGAGCTGATTGACGCTTTGCATGATCGTGGTGCGGCGCTCAAAAAGCGTGAAGACACGCACAGAATGGCGGAGGCCAATAAGGCTTTTGCTCATTTTCGCTGGTAATACCTTTTACAACAGACATTTAACAGGAATAAAGACGTGGCTCGCAAGACTCCCATTAGCAGATACCGCAATGTTGGCATCATGGCACACATTGACGCCGGTAAAACCACTACGACAGAACGCATTCTGTTTTACACTGGCGTGTCTCACAAAATTGGTGAGGTTCACGATGGCAACGCCACCATGGACTGGATGGAACAAGAACAGGAAAGGGGTATTACCATTACTTCTGCGGCCACAACCTGTTTTTGGTCTGGCATGGAGCGCCAGTTTCCCGAGCACCGCATTAACATTATTGACACACCGGGCCACGTAGACTTCACCATTGAGGTCGAGCGCTCATTGCGGGTACTGGATGGCGCTGTTGCCGTATTTTGCGCCGTTGGCGGCGTAGAGCCGCAGTCTGAAACCGTCTGGCGTCAGGCTGATAAATATCAGGTTCCACGCATGGCCTTTGTCAACAAAATGGACCGCTCCGGCGCCAACTTTATGCGCGTGGTAGAGCAAATGCGCGAACGTTTGGGTGCCAACGCCGTGCCTTTGCAACTGCCCATTGGCGCAGAAGATGAATTTCGTGGTGTTGTCGACCTGATCAAGATGAAAGCCATCTGGTGGAATGACGAGGACATGGGCACCACATTTGAATATGGTGACATTCCCGAAGAAATGGTCGATGACTGCGAAAAAGCCCGCGAGTTCATGCTGGAGTCGATTGCCGAAACCACTGACGAGCTCATGGAAAAATACCTTGAAGGTGAGGAGCTGACAGAAGACGAAGTCATGAAAGCCTTGCGTGAGGCCACTATCGGTAACACGCTGGTACCTGTGATCTGTGGCTCGGCCTTCAAGAACAAGGGTGTGCAAGCCTTGCTTGACAAGATTATCGAGGTGATGCCGTCACCGGTGGACATTCCGCCGGTTAAGGGCTTGGCCGAAGACGGGGAAACCGTTCTGGAGCGCAAGGCCAGTGATGATGAACCCTTTTCTTCCCTGGCTTTCAAGATTGCGACGGATCCGTTTGTGGGCACGCTGACTTTCTTCCGGGTCTATTCCGGCGTGGTGAATTCCGGCGACACGGTTTACAACTCCGTGCGCCAGAAAAAAGAGCGCATGGGCCGCTTGTTGCAAATGCACTCCAACAGCCGCGAGGAAATCAAGGAAGTGCGTGCCGGTGATATTGCCGCTGCCGTGGGTCTGAAAGATGTGACCACGGGTGATACCCTGTGTGACCCCAATAACATCATTATTCTGGAGCGCATGGAGTTCCCTGAGCCGGTGATTGCGGTTGCGGTGGAGCCGAAAACCAAAGCGGACCAGGAGAAAATGAGTATCGCCCTGGGCAAACTGGCTCAGGAAGATCCGTCCTTCCGCGTTTACACGGATGAAGAGTCCGGACAAACCATTATCGCCGGCATGGGTGAGTTGCACCTGGATATTATCGTCGACCGGATGAAGCGCGAGTTTGGTGTCGAAGCCAATGTGGGTAACCCGCAGGTGGCCTATCGTGAAACCATCAAGAAAACCGTTGAACAAGAAGGCAAATTCGTTCGCCAGTCTGGTGGTCGCGGTCAGTTTGGTCATGTCAAGATCAAAATCGAGCCGCAGGAGCCTGGCGCCGGATATGAGTTTGTCAATGAAATTGTGGGTGGCGTGATTCCCAAGGAATACATTCCATCTGTCGACAAGGGCATTCAGGAGCAAATGGAAAACGGCGTGATTGCCGGCTATCCGGTTGTGGATGTCAAGGTCACTCTGTTTGACGGCTCTTTCCACGAGGTGGACTCCAGTGAAATGGCCTTTAAGATTGCCGGTTCCATGGCCTTCAAGGAAGGCGCCAAGAAAGCGGACGCGGTTGTGCTTGAGCCCATTATGAAGGTGGAAGTCGTAACGCCTGAGGAGTATATGGGTGATGTGGTTGGTGATATCAACCGTCGCCGGGGCAACTTGCAAGGTATGGACGACTCACCATCAGGCAAGGTTATCCGTGCCCACATTCCGCTCAGCGAAATGTTTGGTTATGCCACGGACTTGCGCTCAGCCACACAAGGTCGCGCAACCTACTCAATGGAGTTTGACCATTACCAGGAAGCACCGGCAAGTGTCACCAAAGATCTCATTAAAGACAACTAATTAGCGCTTGGAGAAAAGCAATGTCAAAAGAAAAATTTGAACGCACGAAACCCCATGTCAACGTAGGCACGATTGGTCACGTTGACCACGGAAAGACCACATTGACAGCGGCTTTGACCAAGGTGTCGGCTGAAAAGCAAGGTG
>JALSHI010000037.1 GCA_026982315.1 Lysobacterales bacterium | reverse complement strand
GTGCTTTTGACACAAAAGCTGAAGTGGTTGCATTCAAATCTTACCTGTTTACAAAGATTGTTCGATTTTTACTTTTACAATCAGTGGTGTCCCAGAATATTACCCGCGAAAGATTTTTCTTGATACCTGATCTTGAAACATACGAGGGTGAATACACGGATGACCTATTGCGAAAGCGTTGGGGCATTACTGATGAAGAGTGGGCGTTCATCGACTCTAAGATCGCCGCTACAGAATAAACCCATGAATTACCCTCAATCCAATATCATCATCTACAACACCGCCGACGGCAAGGCGTAGTGTCGCACTGTATGAAATGGTCAATGCCGGATCAATGGCTGGCGCTTAATCACGCAGGGCATTAAGTACGGCTTCGGGCTCTTTGGCAACCACATTAAGCAGTACCAAAGCAGGCCCCTGCGGGGTGCGATCGCCACGTTCCCAGTGCCGAAGCGTACTGACACTAATACCAAACGCTGAGGCGAACTCGTTTTGTGACATGCCCATCCGCGCGCGAATATTTTTGACATCAACAGGTGCGAAGGTATGCACCACGGCCTTGGTTTTTTTGCCTTTTGAAAAAATTAGGGCTTCATTTAGGCCCTGTTTAATGCTGTCAAATGCTTTACTCATGATTGGTGACCTGTATAGTTTTTGACGATAAGTGTGGTTATGGCGGCAAGGTCGTTGCGCTCCTGTTTGGTCAGGTTGGCTTTTTCGCCTTTGCCAAAGACGGTCAGTAAAAACAGCGGCACGGTTTTGTTGTGGTAATAATAGATGACGCGAACACCGCCACTTTTGCCCCTGCCCTGTGCCGACCACCGTAATTTCCGGATACCTCCTGTGCCTTGCATGACAGCGCCGGAAGCAGGATGCAAAGCCAAGTAATTGATAATGCTTGATTTCTCGGTGTGCGTGAGCAATTTATCGGATCGTCTTATGAACTCCGGCAGTTCGACTATGGTTTGCATGGGCAAGAGTGTAATCCAGTGGATTACGTTTTGTCAATTTCCATGTTTATGCTAATGTCGTTGGCCACACTGTCGATGGCAGGAAATCAAGTCACCGGAACAACATTCAAACAGCAGGACAAGCCATGACGCAGCCCACAAAACAAGGTTTTTTCCCCAAACGCCCGGATGCCAAACCGGTTATTTATGCCTATCGCATTATCGGTGCGGAAAACCGCAAAGGTTTGCTGAAAGTGGGCTATACCACCCGCAACGCCAAACAGCGTGTCAAGGAGCAATTGCAAACCAGTGGTTTGGAATACGAAATTGTGCTGGAGGAATCGGCGGTGCGCAGTGACGGCACGGCATTCACCGATCACGAGGTGCATCGCGCGCTGGAATCCATGGGGCTGACCCGTGTGGATGGGGAATGGTTTGCCTGCACGCTGGACAAGGTCAAGGCGGCGATAATTGCGGTGCGTGAACGCAAAACCGTCGCGCATGATCGGTCGCTGGATTTTTCCATGCGCCCGGAACAGCAGGCGGCAGTAGAAAAGACCATGACTTATTTTGAGCAGATGAGCGGGGAACAGCCGGATCGGCCGCCACATTTTTTGTGGAACGCCAAGATGCGCTTCGGCAAGACTTTCGCGGCCTACCAACTGGCAAAAAAGATGGGCTGGAAAAAGGTACTGGTGCTGACTTTCAAACCCGCGGTGCAAAACGCCTGGGAAGAGGATCTGCGCTCGCATGTGGATTTTGCCGGTTGGCAGTTTATATCGCCCTCCACCGAATTGACTTATGAAGCCGCCGATAAACGCAAGCCGATTGTCTGTTTTGGCTCCTTTCAGGATTATCTGGGCAGGAACAAGAGCACCGGTGGCATCAAGACCAAGAACGAGTGGGTGCATACCACCCACTGGGACGCGGTGATTCTCGATGAATACCATTTCGGCGCCTGGCGGGATAACGCCAAGGAGCTGTTTGAGGCCGAAGGGGGCAAGGAGGCGAAATACGGCGAAGGCGAAGGCATTGATCTTTTCGATGAAGAGATCATGCCGATCACCACCGATTATTACCTTTACCTTTCCGGCACGCCGTTTCGCGCGATCGCATCTGGAGAGTTTATCGAGGAACAGATTTTCAACTGGACCTACACCGATGAGCAGCGCGCCAAAGCCGAATGGGACGAAAAAAATGGCCCAAACCCCTATGCCGCTCTGCCGCGCATGGTGTTGATGACTTATCAACTGCCCGATGAGCTGACCGAAATCGCACTGCAGGGGGAGTTCAACGAGTTTGATCTGAACACCTTTTTCAAGGCCGAGGGAGAAGGCTCTCTTGCGCGTTTCAAGTATGAAGATGAGGTGCAGAAGTGGCTGGATTTGATTCGGGGCGCATTTGCTCCCACCACCACCGACAACCTGAAACTGGGGGCGAAAAAGCCACCCATGCCGTATTCTGATGCGCGCCTGCTGCATGCCTTGACCCACACATTCTGGTTTCTGCCCACGGTGGCATCCTGTCATGCCATGGCTAATTTGTTGGCACAGCGGCAAAACCGTTTTTATCACGATTACAAGGTGGTGGTCGCTGCAGGAAGTCGTGCCGGTATCGGAGTAAATGCTTTGCCACCAGTGTTAAAAGCGATGGAACCAGACCCACTGCACAGCAAGACCATTACGCTCTCTTGCGGCAAGCTGACTACTGGTGTTACCGTGCGCCCCTGGACGGGGATCTTCATGCTGCGCAATTCCTCCAGCCCGGAAACCTATTTTCAGGCGGCGTTCCGCGTCCAATCGCCGTGGACTATCCAGAACCCGGATGGTGAATCACCCAATAAGACGGAGATCATCAAGCGCGAGTGCTATGTGCTGGATTTTGCGCCCAACCGCGCCTTGCGTCAAATCGCTGATTATTCTTGCCGCTTGAATGTGGATGAGTCCAACCCCGAGAATAAGGTTGAGGAGTTCATCAGCTTTCTGCCGGTTCTGGCCTATGACGGCAGCTCCATGAGACAACTGGACGCGCAGGGCGTGCTGGATATCGCCATGAGTGGTACCAGCGCCACTTTGCTGGCCAGGCGTTGGGAGAGCGCCTTGCTGGTCAATGTGGACAACGACACCCTGCGACGGTTGATGAACAATGAAGCAGCGATGAGGGCCTTGATGCGCATCGAGGGATTCCGCTCGCTCAATCAGGATATAGAAACCATCATCAATAAATCCGAGGCGGTCAAAAAGGCGCGCAAGGAGAAGCATGATGAGGAGATGTCAGCCAAGGAAAAGAAACAACTGACGGAGGAGGAAAAGGAGTTCAAAAGCAAGCGCAAGCAGATTCAGGAAAAGCTGATCAAGTTCGCCACCCGCATACCCGTGTTCATGTATTTGACCGATTACCGCGAACACAGCCTCAAGGATGTCATTACGCAACTGGAGCCGGGTTTGTTCAAGAAGGTGACTGGGCTGAACGTAAAAGATTTTGAATTGTTGGTGAGCCTGAACGTGTTCAACAGCGCCTTGATGAACGACGCCATCTATAAATTCAAGCGCTATGAAGACGCCAGTCTGGAATACATCGGCGTCAATCGCCATCAGGATGAAGATGTGGGGCTTTATGATACGGTTGTCAAAGCCAGTGAATATCAGGCGATGGAACCGTGACCTTAAACCGCTGGCTGCCAGAATGGCTTATACCGCCTCAGTTTTCAAAGCCGTGGACAAAAATAACCGGGTTGGTTTGCCATATCAGGCGCACAAACAGGATTTCCATATCACTGGAGCCGGTAGTCAGAAGCTGAAAGTCTGCGCCGCCGTTCAGGCTATTGTCCAGCAAGGGGTCAAGCAAGGTAAATGTGGCGGTTTTGCGGGTGCCAGTGGCGCCACCGGTCACCGGGTGACTGATTAGCTGGCCATTGTGGTTGCGATAGTGCAATTGCCAGTCGGCGCTGGTGTCCAGGTAGGTTACCTTGAGTTGCAGGTCAGTGACCGGCCCAAAGGCAAAATTGTCCTGCACAAAGAAATACAGGCTGTTCTGGCTGGTGGCCACGTCGCTGCGGCGGCCCTCATAGGCTGTGCCATTGTCCGGGTCCAGTACATTGCTGCGTATATCGCTGCCACGGCGAGACTGGCCATCAGGGGCAATATCGCGCTGCTCCAGCCAGCGTTCAAAATTATGCAGCCAGGGCTTGCCGTTCCAGTTGACCGTGTTTTCCGGTGAGTCATTGACCCAGAAGCGGTCTTCATATTCGCGCAAGGCCACCCAGGCGTCCGGGCTGTTACCGGCGTTGCGTCCCAGTTCTTTTTCCACCCAGTCCCAGTGATCTGAATACTGGGGCATATAGCTGTCGGCAGGCGCCACATACAAGCAGTTGGTGCGCAGTTGCAGGGCTTTGAGGTTGGACATAACCACCGCGTAGTAAGGATCGGCAGTAGAAAAACCACAGCTGTTATAGCATTCGTTTTCATTACCGATAATGGCATGATTGGCATGCACAGGCGCGCTTTCATCGATACGCACATGGCCGTCGGTGTCGATATGCGAACCATAGGCCGGGGATTCGTTCAGGTGAAAATTGAATAGCTCGGTAATGCCTGAACGCACGCCCAGGCCCATGGCGGTGGCGTCAGCGGCGTGGTGCTCGAAAGCGCCGAATCCCGAGCCGATAAAATCAAATGGATAGTCCTCGCCGGTATACGCCAGCTTGTTATGAAAGTCGTCATCAGGATCGGTATTCTCGCCATCGGCAATGGCCGCCAGTGACTGGCGCACATCGGCCAGCCAGGCAAGCAGGTCGGTTGTGGTGGTGACGCCATCCTGATAGGCGGCCCACATGACATCAAAATCAAACTCCGTGTAATAAAAACCGCCGGGCACATACGCCAGTTCGAATCGCGGATCACTGCGCACGCCCCAGTCCTGCAATACCGTGCGATACAGGTTTTTGGCGTGGTTCCAGATACAGGGGTTCCACAGGGGAATATGGCGATCCTGACCGGAGTGGTCCAGCCAGCGTTGTCCGGCGGGAATATTGCAATCACTGAGCACCCAGGCCGGCGCCCACTGCTCGCCGGACATCCAGATACGCAACCAGTAGTGTCCGGGTTGGGCGCGCTGGCTGGCAAAAGAGTCGAAACTAAATGTGGCGTCACCGTTTACCTCGCTCCAGCTGTCGGCAAGGCTTTGGGTATACACACCGGGGTAAGGGTTTAATTGCCGCCAGGTCACATCAATCACATGGCTATTGACATGAAACGCCGCATCAGCGTCTTCAGAATAAAAAACATAGTCGCTCACTGGTGTCACCCAGCCAGGCAGGGACCAGTCGTCCCCGGGTGAAATCACCGGTGCGCCGCCATGGATGGTGGAGGGCAAGGGGGCGGCAGCCCATGCAGTGCTGAACAGCAGCCAGCAACCGCACACAAGACCGGTAAAGTGTTTGTAACAGGGCATTGGGTTTTTCCGTAATGGCTTGGGTGCTTAGTCTATTTCCTGTTCGCCACCGGCGTGTTAAAGAAGTGTGAAAATCACAGTGAGGAATAATCCCCCGTCGGGAGTCCGTCACAATGCCTTGCTGACGACAGGGCATGCCAAGGGGTTGCTTAAATGGGCTTTCCGGCTTCAGCCCAGCATACCGGCCAGCTTGTCGGCAATGGCGATAACCGGTGCGTTGGTGTTGCCCGATACCAGGGTGGGCATGATGGACGCGTCGGCCACGCGCAAGCCGTTGACGCCGTAGACGCGCAATTGGTGGTCCACCACCGCCTGGGGGTCGTTGTCGATGGGGCCCATTTTACAGGTGCCCACCGGGTGGTAGATGGTTTCGGCTTTGTGGCGGATAAAGGCCTCGATATCCGCATCGCTTTGGGCTGTGGAGCCGGGAAAAATTTCAGCCCCGCGAAAGGCGTCAAAGGCACCGGCGGAAAAGATTTGCCTTTGCAGATGGAAGCCGGCTTTCATTACCTTCAGATCAAACGCATCGGAAAGGTAATTGGCGTAGATACGCACCGGTTGGTCGGGGTTGGCTGAAGCCAGGGCCAGGTGGCCGCGGCTGCGGGGGCGCAAAAAACACATATGCAGGGTGTAGCCGGAGCCGGGTATGCGGTTTCGGCCATGGTCGTCCAGAATGGCCGGGACAAAATGAAACTGAACATCAGGGCGGTCATCTTCGGCCAGTTCGGTGCGCCAGAAGCCGCCGGCCTCGGCAATGTTGGAAGCGCCCGGCCCCTGGTGGCCCAGCAGGTAATACTGCAAGCCGACTTTCAGGTCGTTGACAGTATCGTAGGTGACAGGCTGGGTGCAGCCTTGCACCAGACACACGTCCAGGTGATCTTGCAGGTTTTGCCCCACGCCCGGCAGGTGGATCTGCGCTTCGATGCCGTGCGGCTTGAGTTGATCGGTATCGCCAATGCCGGAAAGCATCAGCAGTTGCGGCGAATTCAGCGCGCCACCGGCCAGAATAACCTCTTTTTCGGCATAAACGCGCACCGGCCGTCGGTTGTGTTTCAGCGCGATGCCGGTGGCCTGCACACCCCGGCCGGTGTGTTCCAGCAGGATTTTTTCTGCCCGGGCATGGGTCCATACTGTTAGGTTGGGCCGGTGCATGGCCGGTTTCAGAAAAGCCTGGGCGGTGGAGTGGCGCGCGCCGTTTTTTTGCGTGACCTGATACAGCCCAAAGCCGCGTTGACGCGGGCCGTTGAAATCGTCGTTCAGGGGCAGGCCGCTTTCCTCGCAGGCGCGCAGGAATGTGTCTGTGAGCGGGTTGTGATAGCGCAGGTCTTCGACACTCAGCTCACCGCTGGCGCCGTGGTAGGCCGGGTCGATGCCGGGGCGTTGATTGGCCTCGGTGGCTTTGAAATGCGCCAGCATGGTGTCAAAATCCCAGCCTGGGTTGCCCAGGGCCTGCCAGTGGTCGTAGTCTGCCTGATGGCCGCGGCAGTAGCACATGGCGTTGATAGAGCTGGACCCGCCCAGCACCTTGCCGCGGGGCCAGTATAGGCGGCGATTGTTCAGTTGTGGCTCCGGTTCGGTTTCGTAGTTCCAGTTCAGCGAGCGGATATTCACCAGTTTCGCCAGCCCGGCGGGCATGTGGATGAAGGGGTGCCAATCCCGGCCACCGGCTTCCAGCAGCAGGACACGATGGTTCGGGCTGGCGGACAAGCGATTGGCCAGCACGCAACCGGCTGAGCCAGCGCCGACGATGATATAGTCGAATTCTTGTGTTGAGCTTGTGTGCTTCATGGCGTTTCCAGAGATAAGGCCGGAGGTTCTGGCGCGGGGAACCATACCCTAGCGAATGGACGCGCCATTGTAAACCATTTGGCAGTGAAATTATTTTGGCAAGTGACCGGCGCCAAATTCGTGTGAATATCGCTGTTGCCTGTTTGAATCTCTGTGGTGTGGGATGTCTGCCCTGTCCGCCGGTTGGGGCTGGTTCCCGAAGGCGGCTTGCTTTATTATGGTCGGATTGTGCTAAACCGGGTGTTATGACTTGAAGCTGACAGCGTTATCCCTTTCCAACCGCGTGGCCGTGGCTGTGGCCGTGATTCTGGTGGCCATTTTTGGTTTGATCAGCCTGAATAAACTGCCGGTGCAACTGGCGCCCAATGTCGAGCGCCCGGTCATCAGCGTGTCCACGGCCTGGCGCGGCGCGGCGCCTGAAGAAGTGGAGTCGGAGATTCTTGAACCGCAGGAGAAGGTTTTTCGGGGTCTGCCGGGTGTGACCCGTATGGAAGGTACGGCCAGCCGCGGGCAGGGCAGCATCAACCTGGAGTTTGCCGATGACGTGGACATGCAGCGGGCTTTGCTGGAGGTCATCAACCGGCTGAATCAGGTGCCCCGTTACCCGGTGGATGCCACCGAACCCACAGTGCGCGTGGGAGGCGGCCGTTTTGGCGGCACGGTGATTGCCTGGTTCGCCATTCGGACCCAGCCAGGCAATGACCGCCCCATTGCCAGTTATCAGGACTTTATCAATGAAGTCATCGTGCCGCGGCTGGAACAGATACCCGGGGTTTCCTCAGCCAATGCCTTTGGCGGGCGGCCATATGAAATTCGCATCAGTTTTGACCCGGCCAAGGCCGCGGCGCTGGGCATTGACTTGTCCAGTCTGTGGTTTGACGGTGACTTCCGCAACACTTCCGCCGGTGGCAAGGATGTGGGCAAGCGGCGTTATACCCTGCGCTATGCCGGGCGTTTTGATATGGAGACCCTGGCTGACAAGATACTCGCTTGGCGCAATGGCCAGCCGGTATATGTGCGGGACATTGCCACGGTGGAAAAGGTGATGCAGGATCCTACCGGCGTGATTAACCAGAATGGCGGTCCTTCCATTGCCATGAATGTGATTCCTGAAGCCGGTGTGAATGTGCTGGCGGTGATGCAGCGCCTCAAGTCCACCATTGCCGAACTGAAAGACACGGTTTTGAAGGATGCGGGTCTGCGCATTACCCAGGTATATGATGATTCCGTCTATACCCGGGCTTCCATCCGCATGGTGCGTAACAATCTGGTTCTGGGCATGTTGCTGGCCATTGGCGTGTTGTATTTCTTTTTGCGCCGCAGCATACCGGCGCTGATTGTGGCGCTGGCCATCCCCATTGCCTTGCTGGCGGCGTTTATCTTTCTGCATGCGTTGGGCCGTACCCTGAATATCATTTCACTGGCAGGCTTGGCGTTTGCCACTGGTATGGTGCTGGATGCGGCCATCGTGGTGTTGGAAAATATCGTCCGCCACCGGGAAAAAGGCGAATCCCCCGTCGATGCCGCCCGCATTGGCACACAGCAGGTGTGGGCGGCTCTGCTGGCTTCCACCGCCACCACCATCGCCATTTTTTTGCCGGTGATTTTTCTCAAGGACGAAGCCGGTCAGTTGTTTACGGACCTGGCCATCACCATTTCCGTTTCCGTGGCGGTGTCACTGATAGTGGCCGTGTCTGTATTACCGGCGGCCACGGTGCGCTGGATGAAGCAGGAAAATTTATCAGACCGGCATGCGGCCTTTTGGCATCGCATGGCAGGCTGGGTGGATCGCTTGACAGCCACCAGAAAACGGCAAATGGCGTGGGTGGCCGGTTTGATTCTGGTGCCATTGCTGCTGGCCTGGTGGATCAGGCCGCCGGCGGATTATTTGCCGGCGGGCAAGCGCAACATGAGTTTTGGTTTTTTAATGCCGGCGCCGGGTTTGTCTGTCAAAGCCGCCCAGGAAGAATTGGCCGATGTCATCGCCCGGCGGATTCAGCCGTATCTGGATGGGGAAAAACAGCCCAAGGTGCGCAATTACTTTCTGGGGATTTTCAACGGCGGAGCGTTTTTTGGCGTGCGGGCGGAAAAGGCCAGCGAGGTGGACGACTTGCTGAAAGTGGTCAACGGGGAAATCCTGGCCAATTTGCCGGACACCTTTGGCTTTGCCCGGCGCGCGCCGGTGTTTCGCGGCGTGGGTGGTTCGCGTCAAATCAGTGTGGATTTGCACGGTGGAGACATTGATGCGTTATTGGCGGCAGCCCGGGTGGGCTTTGGGCGTATTCAGGCGCTGATTCCAGGCGCGCAGGTGCGTCCTTCGCCGGGGCTGGAACTGGGCGAGCCGGAGCTGCGTTTGACACCTAATGACCGCGCCTTGGCCGAAGTGGGTTGGACTCGTGGTCAACTGGCCGGCATTATCCGGGCCTTGGGCAGCGGGCTGTTTGTGGGTGACTATTTTGACGGCCAGCGGAAAATGAATGTGATTTTGCGCCATGACGGCTGGCAGTATCCCGAAGAATTGCTGGATGTGCCCTTGTTTACGCCTTCAGGGCAGGTGGTGCATCTGGGCGATGTGGCTCACTGGCACCGCACCGCCGGGCCGTCGCAAATCCGGCGGGTGGATCGCCAGCGCACCGTGAGTCTGAACGTGACGCCACCGGATGACTATCCCCTGGAGAAGGCCATTGCTGTGTTGCGCCAGTCTCTTGACCCGGAGCTCAAACGGCTGTTGCCCGCAGACGGGCACATTACTTACCGGGGCACCGCCAAGGCGCTGGATGCGGCCTTGTCCAGCCTGAGTGGCTCTTTTGCGCTGGCGGTGGTGATTCTGTATTTGCTTATCAGCGCCATGTTTCAGTCATTTCGGGATGCGCTGCTGGTCATCACCACATTGCCCATGGCCACCATTGGAGGCTTGTTGGGGTTGAAACTGCTGGATATCACCGTTGGCCAGAGCATGGACTTGCTGACCATGATCGGCTTTGTAATTTTGCTGGGGCTGGTGGTGAATAACGCCATTTTGCTGGTGTATCGAACCCGTCAGGCCCAGGCCGAAGGGCAAAGCCGTGTCGAAGCGGTGAACACAGCGGTGCGGTTGCGGTTACGGCCCATTTTGATGAGTACATTAACCTCGGTGTTCGGGATGCTTCCATTGTTGCTTGTCCCAGGTTCGGGCACCGAGCTGTATCGCGGGCTGGCGTCGGTAATCGTGGGTGGCATGCTGGTCAGTACCGTGTTTACCTTGCTGTTGCTGCCATCGTTGTTGAAACTGTTTGACAATCACCATGTGACCAAGAAGGTATGAGCTGATGAAAAAAACAATCACGGAAGCGCGCACCGGCGTGGCAGACCCTGCGGGGCGCCAATGGCCTGGACTGGTATTTTTGATCAGCCTGCTTGCAGCGATGCCGGCATTTGGCCAGTCACGCGAACGACCGGCGGTGGTGAAAGTGATGCCGGTGCGTACCGCAATGGTGGCGCCGAGTCGGGCTATGCCTGGTGAAATTCAGACGTTATACCGAGTGAATCTTAAGGCCGAATCCAGCGGCACGCTGGATCACGTGGCAGATTTGGGGACGGTTGTGGAAACCGGGGAAACAGTGGCGGTGATTGTGGATCCGGCGCATGCCTTGCGCTTGCGCGAGCTGCAACAGGATGTGGCCAGCGCCCAGGCGCGTGTGGCCTTTTTGCAGGGCGAAGCCCGCCGGCTGGCCAGCATGCACAAGAAAAACCTGGCCAGCGCGCGTGAAGTGGAACAAAACCGCAGCGACCTGGCCCAGGCCAACAGCCAGCGGCAAGCTGCTGAGGCCCGCTTGCGGCAGTTGCAGCAATCACTTAAACGGCTGGTGTTGCGGGCGCCATTTGCCGGATATGTGGTGGAACACCTGGCCCAGCCCGGGGAGTACGTGCGCAGTGGTGATCCGGTGGTTCGTCTGGTATCCAGGCGCCAGCGCATCGCGGTCAATCTGCCGTGGCGCGCCGCGCCGTATGTTAAAAAAGGGCAACAGTGGAACGTTATTCTTACAGATGGTTCAGGTGGCGAACAGAAAAATAGGCACAAGGCCAGGGTGATGGCCATGGTGCCCACTGTGGCCAACGCCTCGCGGCAGCTAACAGTATTTCTGGACTGGGCCGGCAAAGAGACCGAAACCACACTTGATGGCCAGCCGGTAACAGTATTTTATCCTCAGGCCGAGGCCAGGGAGTTTGTTCTGGTGCCGCGGGATGCTCTGGTGTTGCGGCAGGGCAAAAGCCATGTTTTTCGGGTCCGCGATCATCGGGCTGAAAAAATTGTGGTGATACCGGGGGTTGGCGATGGCGACTGGATTGCGATCCGTGGTCCCGCCGGTCAGGCTAACCCACTGAAACCGGGGGATGAAGTGGTGGTACGTGGTAACGAACGCCTGCGGGACGGACAGGGCGTGCGTATCCTTGAGGCTTCGGCAGAAAACCGGCAGTAACGGGCAAAAAAGAACCCGGACAAGATCCGGGCTTCAGAGGAAGGCCATTTTTATGCCAAAGAGAGAGACAAATATAGCCATGGCATACAATGACTCTTTAGGGCGCATTTATTTCATGTAAAACAATAACATACGGACATTTGTTAATGCAAGGTATTATTTCTGTTTTTTCAGTTTGCGGTGGTTTTTCGGTTTGGTCACCAACTGGAATCAGTAAACTTGTGGCCGGTAAGCTGCCGCATGTTGACGAGCATGGCTTTATTTTCTTTTTTCTGAACCATGGGTAAGTAGCGGGTGTCTGCATAGGCAAGGCGCTTGCTTGCGTCTTGTTTTTTAATGCAACTGCACAGGAGTTAATAAAATGTCGATGAAACATGTATCAAAAGCCATTCTGGCCACATCTTTGCTTTTAGCCGGTGTCTAGGTTCAGGCTGGTGGAGACACCCCGCACTGGGGCTATAGCGGGGAAGCCGGGCCGGCCAATTGGGGCCGCTTGTCACCGGAGTTTTCTTTGTGTGAAATGGGCAAAAACCAGTCACCGGTTAACCTGACAGCGGCACTGGATGCGCCCTTGCCGGATTTGCAGTTGCAGTATGGCGCCACCATGAATGAGGTGGTTAATAATGGCCATACGATTCAGGTCAATTCACAGCCGGGCAGTGTGATGGCGCTGGAGGGAAAAGAATATGCGCTGAAACAGGTGCATTTTCATACGCCCAGTGAGAACCACATTGAAGGCCGGTCGTTCCCCATGGAGGCCCATTTTGTGCATGCGGATGCCCAGGGTAATCTGGTTGTGGTGGGCGTCATGTTTGCACCCGGGCTAGACGACAATCCGGCATTGGCGGCCTACTGGCGGCATATGCCAACAGCCCAGGGCGGCCATTCTGCATTGAAAACCCCACAAAATGCCGGAGATTTATTGCCAGCGTCCCGGGCAGCGTATTATCGCTTCAATGGTTCATTGACCACGCCGCCATGCAGCGAAGGCGTAAAATGGGTGGTGCTGAAAAGCCCGGTGAAGGCTTCAGAGGCGCAAATTGATCGCTTCAGAAAAGTGATTGGTGAGAATAACCGCCCGATTCAGCCATTGAATGCCCGGGTGATCGTCGATTAAGTTGGCTGCTCCTTGGCTCCGGCCGATGTAAAAAAACCGAGCCCGGCTTCCCGTGGTTCTGTTTTTTGTTTTGTTAAATGACAAACAATCAATTAGACAGATTAAAAAGGGTGTGTCAGGATGGCTTTGAACCAAATATCACAGGAGCATACCCATGAAAAAAACCATCTTGACCACCGCCACCGGATCGCCGGTGCCCGACGACGACACCAGCATCAGCGCAGGCCCGCGCGGCCCGCTGACCTGGGACAATCACTATACCTTCGAGAAACTGGCGCATTTCAACCGCGAGCGCATCCCCGAGCGGGTGGTGCACGCGCGTGGCACCGGCGCTTACGGCACCTTCACCCTGACCCGCTCGATGAGCAAATGGACCATTGCCGATTTCCTGCAGCGCGAAGGCGAGCAGACCGAGGTATTCGTGCGGTTTTCCACGGTCGGCGGCGGCCAGGATTCCAGCGACTATGCACGGGATCCGCGCGGCTTTGCGGTCAAGTTCTACACCGCCGAGGGCAATTACGACATGGTGGGCAACAACACGCCGGTGTTCTTTTTGCGCGATGCCATCAAGTTCCCGGATTTCATCCATTCGCAGAAGAAAAACCCGCGCACCAACCTGCCCGATCCGGCGGCCATGTACGAATTCTGGGCCAACCATCCGCAATCCTTGCACCAGATAACAATTCTGATGTCCGATCGCGGCATACCGGCCAGCTACCGACACATGCACGGTTTCAGCTCGCACACCTTCAGTTTCTGGAACGCCAAGGGCGAGCGTTTCTGGTTCAAATGGCACTTCAAGACCGACCAGGGCATCCGCAACCTGAGCCCCGAGGAAGCGGCGGCGATGCCGCCCTTCGGCGCGCAGCAGGATCTGGTCGAGACCATCGACCGGGGCGATTACCCCAGCTGGACGGCCAAGGTGCAGATCATGACCGAGGCTCAGGCGCGGGAGTATCACATCAATCCCTTCGATCTGACCAAGATCTGGCCGCACGGCGACTTTCCGTTGATCGAAGTGGGGCGGCTGGAGCTGAACCGCAATGTGGAGAACTATTTCGCCGAGACCGAGCAGGCCTGTTTCGCGCCGAGCAACCTGGTGCCGGGCATCGGCGCTTCGCCGGACAAGATGCTGCAGGGCCGCCTGCTGGCCTATCAGGACGCGCACCGCTACCGCGTCGGCGTCAATGCCAACCAGCTGCCGGTGAACGCAGCCCGTTGCCCGGTGCACCACTACCAGTGCGACGGTGCGATGGCCGGCTGCCCGGTGGCCGGCGGCAACAACCAGGGCAGCGGGGTGAATTTCTACCCGAATGACGGCATCAATGCCGGCGCGCCGGTGCCCGAGCCGCGGGTGGCCGAGCCACCGATGCCGCTGGAGGAGGAGGCCTGGGTGAACCGCTATCCGGTTGGCGCGGACGAGGACCACTACAGCCAGGCCGGTGACCTGTTCCGGCTGATGGACGATACGCAGCGCGAGGGCCTGGCCTGGGACATCGCCGAAGGGCTGTCACAGGCCAGTCCATCGGTGCAGGAGCGGATGCTGGCGCAGTTTGCGCGGGCCGATGCCGAGTATGCGGCACGGGTCGAGGCGGCCATGGCATGTATGCCGGCGACCAGGCGGTAAAAAATATGAAAATAGCTGACCTTTTACGCTCACCGTGGTCAAATAAAAGACCCGCCCCATATGTTTACGGCGGGTCTTGTTTATTGAATCTCTAGCGAGGAAATTGATGAAAGCCAGAAAAAAGATGATCGATGACTTTATCCAGAAAGAATCTTCCAGTGGCCTTTTGCTCATGGGCGCCACGTTTCTGGCTTTGTTATTTTCCAACAGCTTTCTGGCTTCGGCTTACGACGGTTTTTTGCATATTCCGGTGGAAATACGGGTCGGCGCCCTGCATTTGGACAAGTCTCTCTATCACTGGGTTAATGATGGTCTGATGGCGGTATTTTTTCTGCTAATTGGCCTGGAGGTGAAGCGCGAAATCCTGGAAGGGCATTTGTCGTCCTTGAAGCAAGTGGTTTTGCCCGGCGTGGCCGCGGTGGGCGGTATGGTGGTGCCAGCACTGGTTTATGTTTATTTTAATGCGGGTGATCCAATGGCCATGCGCGGCTGGGCCATTCCCACCGCCACGGATATCGCCTTTGCGCTGGGTATTTTGTCCTTGCTGGGAAAGCGGGTGCCTGTGTCTTTAAAGCTTTTCCTGATGGCCCTGGCAATCATTGATGACTTGGGCGCGATTGTCATTATCGCTGTGTTTTATACCAGTGATCTGTCCACTACGGCCATGGTTGTGGCGCTGACGGCACTGGCTGGCCTCATCGCGCTCAACCGTTTTGGTGTGGTCAAAAAGGCTGCCTATTTTTTGCTGGGCGCGGTGTTATGGATCAGCGTGCTGAAGTCCGGTGTGCATGCGACTCTGGCCGGCGTGGCGCTGGCGTTTACCATTCCCCTGCGGTCCCGAACAGCGGATGGCGCCAGCGTATCCCTGTTGAAAGAGATCGAACGTGATCTGCATTTTTGGGTGGCGTTTTTTATTCTGCCTTTGTTCGCCTTTGTGAACGCCGGAGTGAACTTGACCAATATTTCCCTGCAGCAAATGTTGGAGCCGGTGCCGTTGGGCATTTTACTGGGTTTGTTTGTGGGCAAGCAGGTTGGCGTGTTTGGTTTCAGTCTGGTGGCTATCAAACTGGGGCTGGCCAGCTTGCCAGATGGCAGTAACTGGCGACAACTTTATGGTGTGTCTGTTCTCACCGGCATTGGTTTTACCATGAGTTTATTTATTGCTTCTTTGGCCTTTGTTGATGATAGCCTGTATCACTATACTGACAAGCTGGCAATTCTATTGGGTTCGCTGTTATCAGGGGTGGTGGGCTATGTGGTGCTTAAAAAGCCTGCAGCATTGACACTTGACCAGAAAACGGAAAATCGTTGAGAGCCTATTGGCTTTCCACAGGGGCCTGTAAACGTGCCTGGATTCGCTGGTGGTGACGCGCCAGCCAGCGCCCGGCGGTTTCGGCTGTGATTAATTGCCGGGCTTGCAAAGCGGTAATGATATCCGGCTCGGACCGCGGGACAATAATGGCAGGATGCTCAGGCGCGTGGTTTAGCACGCATGTGAGCAGGTCAAAGTCTTCGGCATGATGCGCGTTAATACCGTGCTGCTGCATGCGGTGGCGCATGTCGTTGATTTCCTGAGAGTGTTTATGCGAGTGCGGGCGGGTGAGTATGTCGTGGCGAATCTGTTCGAAGTGTTGAATTTGTTTTTTTTCGGCGCAAATCAGGCGGCTTTTTATCAGGGCCAGATGCTCCCAGGTCCAGGCCTGCTCGAGCTGATAACGCCGGAAGCCGCTGAGTGAAACCAGGGCTAACCCGGCGTTGCCGTTGGGGCGCAGGCGGGTGTCCAGGTGGTACAGATGTCCATGGTAGGTATTGGCGGTTAACCAATGCACCAGCCGTCGCACCCAACGATGCAAAAAGCGGGCTGTTTGCGGTTGCGCCATATCTGCTACACGGTCATCAACCAGCATGACCAGATCCAGATCGGACCCAGGATGCATATAACCGCTGGCCAGACTGCCGTATGCCAGCAGCATCAAAGCTGACTCAGGAATCTGGATACCCGCATGCCGCAGGCATGTTTCCCGGTAGGCCTGATGGCAGGCGATAGAAACCAGACAAGCAGCCAGATTGGCCAGCCGCTGGCTGGTGACCGTGCTACTGGCGGCGCCACTGGCGTAACTCTGGATGATGCGATATTCCTGCAAATGCTTGAACTGCCGGGCCAGCTCCATTCGGGTTTCTTCATCATCCGGACGATGGCGCTGATAAAAATCCCGCCAGCGTTGACGGAATTCATGGGTTTCATTGGCCGGAGGCTCCGAATCAAACAGGGTTTCCAGTAAAAATGGATGAGATTGAAGCCGTTGCGCCAGCGCCGGGTATGACAATTGTTGCACCAGTTTCTCCACCAGCGGCGCATTGCGGTGCAGCATAATCAGGTAACTTTCCCGCCGGCCAATGGCCAAAAGCACATTCAGCAAGGATTCGCCCACTGGCGTGCCAATCACGCCGGATTGCTGCAGTATGGCGTTAATACGGTCTTTATGGGCTTGTGGCAAATGTGTCGTTTGCACGCGTTGGCGCCAGGCTTCAGGCAGCACGCTGGCCGCTGCCTGACCGGGTTGATGCCTTGTGTTGGGGTCGGCAAAGAGGCGCTGGAAGATGGCATGAACCTGATGCCGGTGATGCGTCAAGGCATCGGACAGCGCCTTGTCAGTGTGGTATCCAAAGGCGATGGCCAATTGTTGGCGTTTGGTTTTCTCTACAGGAACATGATGTGTTTGTTGGTCATCGATAAGTTGACAGAGGTTTTCCAGTCGCCGCAAGAATAACCAGGAACGGGCCAGTTGCTGGATTTCCTGAGTTTGTAACAGGCCTTTGTCACCCAACTGGTGCAGGGCGTGCCATAGATCGTTGCCTTGCAATTGCGCGTCGCGCCCGCCAAAGGCCAGTTGCAGCGCCTGGACAATAAACTCGACTTCGCGAATGCCGCCTGTGCCCAGCTTGAGATTATCGCGGTCGGACTGTTGTTGCTGAATAATTTGGGCTTTGATATCCCGCAAGTGGTCAAAGACGGCAAAGTCCAGATGACGCCGGTAAACAAAGGGCTTCAACGTCGCCAATACGGACTCTGGTGGCAAGTCGCCAGCCACCAGGCGGGCGCGTAACCAGGCCAGCCGCTCCCACTCCCGTCCTTCGGTTTCCAGATAGCCCAGCAGTGCATCGAGGCTGCATACCAGGGGCGCGGCCGAGCCAAAAGGGCGCAAACGGGTATCGACCCGATAGACCCGGCCATCGGTGGTGACCTGATCCAGCAGGCGAACCAGATAACGCGCCTGGCGTTCAAAATAACTGTGGGCATCCAGGCTACGCTGACCATCGCTGCAGGTGCCGGTGGTATGGCTGGCGGTGTGGAACAGCACCAGGTCCACATCCGAGGAAAAATTGAGCTCCTGCCCTCCCAGCTTGCCTAAAGCGCAGATATGCAGGCAGGTTGTCGTACCATCGTGATTGCTCACCAGGCCGAAACGTTCCCGAACAAATTGCTGACTGGCTTCCCAGGCTGTGTGAATCAGTATATCGGCCAGTTGACTGACCTGAGACAAGGTGTGCCGGTGATGCTCCGGCCAGTCGGCACCGGCCAGTACATCCAGCGCGCCCAGCATGGCCAGCCGGCTTTGCCGATAGCGGCGCAGGCAAGCGAAAATGTCCAGATCGTGATGGGCTTGGCGAAATGCTGGCCAGTCGCAAGACAGATCGATCTGGCCGGTTGACAAGGCTTTGCCAAACGCGTTGCGGTGTTGTCGATACTGGTTGGCCACAAAGGGGCTCAACGCAAAAGGGTCTGGTATCATGCCGTCAAACCGTCAATGGGCCATCAGGTTGACAAATCGCGGGCCTGAAAATAGGCCTGTTCGGAAATCCGCATCCAGCCATTGACCTGCTGGGCAAAGTCACGATAACTGGTATAGATGCGTTGGGCCATGGGGCTGCTTGCCCCCAGCTCGGCGATCACGGCCTGCGCATGTTTTTTGAATTCCGCCAGCACATCATCGGGGAGTCGCCGTAATTGCACCTGATGCTGGTGAATCAGTGTATCCAGAGCACTTTTGTTGCGGGCGGTCAAATTGTCCAGTAACTGGGCATTGGTGGCGCGGGTGGCATGGCGGACCACGGCCTGCAAATCCTGTGGCAGGGCCTCGAAGGCTTTTTTGTTCACCAGACATTCCAGGCATGCCGTGGGTTCATGCCAGCCAGGGTAATAATAGTATTTGGCGGCCTGATAGAGGCCGAAAGCCAGGTCGTTATAAGAGCCGACCCATTCGGTGGCGTCAATATTGCCGGTTTGCAAAGCGGTAAACAGCTCAGCGCCTGGCAAGGATTTGGGAGAGCCGCCCGCGCGTTTCAGCACTTCGCCACCCAGCCCCGGAATACGCATCACCAGCCCCCGAATGTCCTCGATGGAATGAATCTCGCGATTGAACCAACCGCCCATCTGAACACCGGTTTGCCCGGCCGGGAAAGGAACCAGGTTAAAGGGAGCATATAGTTCCTGCCACAAATCCAGTCCGCCGCCTTCATACAACCAGGCATTGGTTTCCTGGGCGTTCATGCCAAAGGGCACGGCCCCGAAAAACTGGGCCTCGGGGACTTTGCCCTTCCAGTAATAGGCGGCGGCGTGGCCCATTTGGGCTGTGCCATTGCTCACAGCGTCAAAGACTTCAAAAGGCGGTACCAGCTCATTGCCCCCGTAAACGGTGACTTTCAGGCGTCCACCGCTCATGGCATTGATGGCCTCGGCCAGAAAATTGGCGCCTTCTCCAAGGCCGGGAAAATCCCGTGGCCAGGCGGTGACCATTTTCCAGTGCACGGTTTTCTGGTGTGAAGGACTAGCGGCGGTTTGCTCCTTCGGCTTGCAAGCGCCCAAAGCCAGTCCGGCAGAGCCGGCGGCCAGGGCGGAAAGCAGTTGGCGGCGGGAGGTTTTGGCGCTCATAACAACGGACTGTTCTTAGCGGCAGTATTCGCGGATTTTGCGCTGGGACTCTCTCAGCTTTTGCATCCGCTGCTTGTCGGAAACCCGGACATATTGGCCGGTTTTGGGATCCAGACGCCGCACCCGAACCGTGCTTTTGAGGGTTTTCAGGTTTTTGCGGGCGATTTCGCAGTTCTGTTTGCGGATGGCCTTTCGCTGTGCTTCTTGCTGGCGCTTCAAGGCGGCCTGGGCCGCTTTCTGCTCATCGCTCATGGCGTTGTTAGCGGCACCTTGTTTCTGTTTGTCGGCAGTTTCTGCTGACGCGGTGTCGGCTGTGGCGCTTTCAGGTGTGCGTCTGGGCGTGTCCTTGATTTTAATGGTTTCGGCGTTGCCTTGAGGTGGGGGTTTGTCGGAAAAGTGCATCTGGCCGTTGGCATCCCGCCATTTGTACACCGTGCCTGCGGCGTATGAACCTGTTGAGGCAAACAGAAAAGACAATGACATGGCGATGCAAGTGATTGTTTTCATAACGGTTTTCCGTATAGATTACACCTATCTTAGCGTGCAAGCCGCAGAGATGGAAGGTACGCCAGGCGCAATTGTGTGTTTGTTCACATGTTCAATCGGGCCAATCTGAATCTGAAGGATGCGCGGCGTCACAGGCAGCTTGTTGGTATAATCTTCAAATTCATTTCCTGGCGATCATCATGAACGTGCCCAAACCCACACGCAAGAAAGGCATTTACCTGTTGCCCAATCTGTTTACCACCGGCGCCATGTTTGCCGGCTATTACTCCATTATTGCCTCCATTAACGGGCATTTTGAAAAAGCCGCCATTTTTATCTTTATTGCCGCCTTGCTGGACGGACTGGACGGCCGGGTGGCGCGCTTGACCAATACCCAGAGTGACTTTGGGGTGCAATATGACAGCCTTTCGGATCTGGTGTCTTTTGGTTTGGCGCCGTCCATCCTGGTGTTCACCTGGGCATTGCAATCCCTGGGGGAGATTCATCCACTGATGGGCAAAATCGGCTGGTTGGCGGCCTTTATTTATGCGGTTAGCGCCGCCTTGCGGCTGGCGCGCTTCAATGTGCAGGTGGAAGTGCTGGACAAGGCCTACTTCCAGGGGATGCCTTCACCGGCGGCTGCTGGCCTGCTGGCTTCTTTTGTCTGGATGGCTGAAGATTTGGGACTGAGTACGCATGATTTGCGGTTTGTGGCTTTACCGTTAACGGTGATTACCGGCCTGTTGATGGTCAGCCGCTTCCGCTATTACAGCTTCAAAACATTACCGATCAAGGAGCGGGTCTCCTTTGGCTGGATTCTCTTGCTTGTGGGCATTTTTGTGCTGCTGGCGCTGGATCCTCCCAAGGTCCTGTTTGTGACCTCCTTTGTTTATGCCCTGAGTGGCCCTGTGCTAACGCTGGTGCAGTTGCGCCGCAGGCGGCAGACAAAGCGGCGCGAAAACCGCCAGGGTGTTTCTGCTACGAAGACGGCACACACAAAAGACACAGCCAGCGGCAAGAATCAGCATGAAACATGAAGCGGACAAATCCACAGACTCCCGGGGCGATGCCATCAATCAGGAGTCGCAAGCGGCGCTGGATAATTCCCCGGCGATAACCGATGAGGACAGCCTTTCAGCGGGCACTTTGCAGCAATTGCGGCTGTTGGCCGACCTGAGCCAGGAGTTCGCCCAGTCCCTCGATATCGACGAAACCCTCAATCTGGCTGTGCAGCGCATAGCCGACTACATGGATGCCGAGGCCGCCTCGGTCTTTTTGCTGGCAGACAATAAACTGGTGTGCCGTGCCTGCTGCGGGCCTGTGGACATTAAAGGTTTTTCGGTAGACACCGATACGGGTCTGGTAGGAAAAACACTGACCACGGGCCAATGCCAGATAATCAACGATGCCAGCCAGGAAGAAGACTTCAGCTGTTATGTGGATAAACTGACGGGCTTTTGTACCCGTTCGGTGATGTGTACCCCGTTGAAGGTGGGCGAGGAAAAACTGGGCGTGCTGCAGGTGCTCAATAAAAAAGACGAATCAGCCTTTAGCCGCCGGGATCAGGATGTGTTGCGGGTGCTGGCCGCGCCCATCGCCCTGGCCATCCACAATGCCAAACTGGCCCTTGACCTGGTCGAGCAAAAGCGGCTTCGCAAGGAGCTGACCCTGGCCCGCCGCTTGCAGCGCTCATTGTTACCGGCCCGACAGTCGCCACCGTTCCCCATCGTGGCTTCCAACTTGCCCGCCCACGAGGTGTCTGGTGATTTTTATGACTATTTCGCCCTGGGGGACGACTGCTTCGGTTTTGTGATCGGCGATGTTTCCGGCAAGGGGCTGGACGCGGCCATGCTGATGGTGCGGACTTCTTCGCTTTTGCGCTGGCTGGGGAAAGACCGCAACCCGCCTGCCGAATGGTTAAAAAAAGCCAACGAGGAACTGTGTCAAACCACCCCTAATGGCTTGTTCGTGTGTGTGGCGGCCGGCTATTACTTGCCCAATGAAGACAAGGTGGTGTGGGCCAATGCAGGCTTGCCACCGGCGTTGTTGCGCTCTGCTGACGGCCAGGTGAAGGATTACATTGCCGGTGCGCCGCCGTTGGGGATTTTGCCGGGTCTGGATTTTTCTGAAGAGTCTGTTCGGCTGGGTGACCGCGGGCTGTATTTTGTCACCGACGGGCTGACCGATGCCCGTTGCCCCCAGGGAAAACCGCTGGGCATGCAGGGCTTGCGGCACTACGTGGCGGAAATGGAGGCCGATACTCCCGAAATCCGCATTGGCAAACTCATCGCCAAAATTCGCCGGCAGGCACTCAAGGATGATTCCACTGTCTTGCTGGTAGAGCGGCGCGATCACATTCAGGAGCAGATACTCGGAGAAATGCGTTTTCAGGTGGATCCGGCCAATCTCAAACAGATTCGGCACATGGTTCAGCAAATAGCCGCCGGCCTGGGTTTCGATGAACAGACACAGTCAAAACTGGTGTTATGCATTGATGAGGCGCTCACCAATGTGCTGCGGCATGCCTACAAAGGCGATACCTCCGGCCAGGCGGTGCTGCGCTTCAAGCGCCAAAATAATACCCTGGTGATTTATTTGCGGGACTTTGCACCGGATGTCTATGATAACGCCATCAAACCGCGCGACTTAAGCCAAACCCGTCCTGGTGGGCTGGGCATTAACTTCATTGACATGGTCATGGACGCATGGGAATTTGCCACCCCCAAGGACGGTTTTGGTAATTTGCTGATTATGAAAAAGGAACTTCCTACTGGCCATTGACAGGAGCGACCATGTCTTCATTCCCCATCCTTTTTTTACTGTTTTTAGCCATGATACTTTCCATGAACAATTCTGCCGGAGCCACCCAGCACCCATCGACCGAGACAAAAAAGTTACTGAGTGTCAAACGCATTTTTTCAAACCCGGACCTCAGTGGCCCGGTGCCACGGACGGTGAAAATATCGCCCGATGGCCAATGGGTGACTTTTCTCAAGGGGCGCGAAGATGACCACAACCGGTTGGATCTGTGGGCCTACAAAGTGGCCGATGGCAGCGTCAGGCAGCTGGTGGACTCCAAAGTCCTGACCGGCGGAGAGGAAACCCTTTCTGATGAAGAACAGGCTCGCCGTGAGCGCATGCGCCTGTTTGCGCGCGGCATAGTGGATTATGCCTGGAGTGATGACAGCCAAAGCCTGTTGTTTCCCTTGGCCGGCGACGTGTTTGTGTATGACCTGGGCGCGCCTTCTGACAAGGCGGTGCGCCGGCTCACCAGAACCGACAGTTATGAAACCGATGTCAAACTGTCGCCAGACGGCAAAAAGGTCAGTTTTATTCGTGACCAGAACCTGTATGTGGTGGATATCACCACAGGTGTTGAAACCCAACTGACCTTTGATGGCCAGGGGGCGATTAAAAACGGTATGGCTGAATTTGTAGCCCAGGAAGAAATGGGTCGCATGACAGGTTACTGGTGGTCGCCAGACAGCCGGAAACTGGCCTTTACCCGTGTGGACGAAAGCCCGGTCAATATTGAACAGCGCTATGAAATTAACGCAGAGGGTTTCACCGTTTTTGCGCAACGTTACCCCCGCACCGGCACGGCCAATGCCCAGGTGCAGTTGAAAACCATTGATGTGGCCACAAAAGCCGTGCACGACATTGACCTGGGGCAGGACAAGGATATTTACCTGGCCCGGGTGAACTGGTTGCCGGACTCGCAAACGCTATCTTTTCAGCGTCAAAGCCGCGATCAGAAAACCCTGGAACTGCTATTTGCCGACAGTGATACCGGCCAGTCCCGCACAATACTTACAGAAAAGTCCCCCACCTGGGTTAACCTCAGCGATGATTTGCGTTTTCTGGCCGATGGCCGTTTTATTTGGTCTTCCGAACGCAGCGGCTACCGGCATTTATACCTGTACGACCATAATGGCCAGTTGATTCGTCCATTGACAGCCGGGCCGTGGGTGGTTAACCAGCTTTACGGGGTGGATGAAAAAAGTGGCTGGGTCTATTTTGACGCCAATCGTGAAAGCCCGCTGGAACAGCATATCTATGGGGTTCGGCTGGAGACCGACACGCCGGAAAAGCCTGAGAAAATCAGCCAGCGGCCCGGTCAGCATCAAGCCCGCTTTGCCGCCAGCATGGACACCTATATTGATCATTTTTCAGCGGTGGATACACCACCGCAGGTTATGGTTCACCGGGCCGACGGTCAACGCCTGTTTGCCGTGGAAGAAAACCCTCTGGACAACACACACCCTTATTACCCTTACCTGGCGCAGGACCCGGACATCACCTTTGGCCAGTTAACCGCTGAAGACGGTCAGATTCTTTACTATCGTCTGATGCGCGCTCGGGATTTCGATGCCACACGCAAGCACCCGGTGATTATTTATCACTATGGCGGCCCGCACGCCCAGTTGGTTAAAAACCAGTGGCCCCAGGGGACGGACTACTGGCTGAAAATGATGGCGCAGCGCGGTTATGTGATTTTTACCCTGGACAATCGGGGCTCATGGAACCGGGGCAAAGCCTTTGAGGACCCCATTTATCGCCGTTTGGGCCGGGTGGAAGTGGCCGACCAGGCGCTGGGCGTGGCGTTTTTGCAGCAGCAACCCTGGGTCGATGCTGGCCGTATCGGGGTTTTTGGCTGGAGTTATGGGGGCTATATGACGCTGATGAACCTGATGCAACACCCGGAATTATATGCCGCCGGCGTGTCCGTGGCGCCGGTCACAGACTGGACACTGTATGATACCCACTACACGGAACGCTATCTTGGGCAACCACAGGAAAACCCGGAAGGCTACCGGCAAAGCAATGTGTTTGCCTATGCAGACAAACTGGATGACCCCTTGCTCATGGTTCATGGCATGGCTGATGACAATGTACTGTTTACCAACAGCACCAAGCTGTACAAGACCTTGCAGGATTTGGACAAACCGTTTTCCATGATGAATTATCCAGGCAGCAAGCACTCCATTTGGGGCCAGAAAACCCGCACGCACCTGTTTCACACCATCACGGATTTTTTTGACCGGAACTTGCAGGCAGGGTCTCGTGCTGGCAAGGGAAAAGAAGGCCGGTAATGGCGCCAACAGGAGTTTATGCGCCCTGGTTGCCGATGTTCAGCGGAATGCGCGCCTCAGAGCGGGACTGAGGACCTGTCCAGCGGTAGATTTCGATGGTTTGTGGTGGGCAGGCGCTACAGCCTTCACAGAGGGTGCCTTCGGGCAGTTTTTCAACTTCACCTTTTTTCATCAGGAAGGCCAGTAACTGACGTGTGGCGTCTTCTTCCAGCCCCATCCAAATGGCCGTTTCCCGCAGGGGCGCCTGGCCATGTCGTTGCAAATAAGCGCGCAGTTTATTGAGCATGGGCCAGAGCGGTTTCGTGACGGGCGGCCCGGCGCAAGCCCAGATAAACCGCCAGTAAAAACAATCCGTAAGCCAACAGCCAGAGCACGGTGCGCACAGGATGTTGCGTAATGAGCGTGGTCTGGTAAAAAGCGGTGGCGGTAAACCACGCCAGCGAAGTGCTCCATAATCCGGCAAATAAAGCCCAGCGGGCACCGGCTTCCCGGGCAATGGCGGCTGAAGCCGAGACACACGGAAAATACAGCAAGACAAACAGCAAGTAGGCATAGGCGGCATAAGGCGAGCCGAATTTTTGCCGCAAGGTGCCAAAGAGTTTTTCACTGACGCCCTGGGCTTCGGCCACTTCAGACTGGCTGACGCTAATCAGAGACAGGCCCAGCGGATCCGTGAGCTGCGAAACCAGAGCGCGGGCATTGTCACGAATACTGGTGATGGCCTTACGTAACTCGTCGCTGACAGCAGGCGGCTTTTCAGCCGGATTCCGGATTTGCTCCAGACTGCCGTAAATGGCATCCAGGGTGCCCACCACCACTTCTTTGGCCAGTACGCCGGAGAGAATACCCACCACGGCAGGCCAGTTGTCATCGTGGATACCCATGGGGTGAAAAGCCGGTGTCAAGCTGCGGGCCGTGGCAGAAAGCAGTGAATGGCCGGGGTTTTTAGTGGGTTTCAGATCCGGGCCGATGGATTGCAGGATGTTAATCACCATCACCACCACCACGATGATTTTACCCGCATCCAGCAGAAAACCCTTCAGCCGGTTCCAGGTGCCCACCACCAGATTCCAGAGGCTGGGAAAACGCCAGGGCGGCAGTTCAATCACAAAGGGTTCGGCAGTGCCTTTGAGAATGGTGGCGCGCAGCATCAAACCGGTTAAAACGGCAAAGGCAATTCCGATCAGGTAGAGGCTGAACACCACCAGCGCCGCATGGCTGGAAAAGAATGCAGCCACAAACAAGGCATAGACTGACAAGCGGGCGCCACAGGACATAAAAGGCGCCATCATGATGGTGAGCAGTCGCTCCCGCCGGGAAGGCAGGCCGCGGGTGGCCATAATGGCTGGCACATTGCAACCGAACCCCACAATCAATGGCACAAACGCCTTTCCGGACAGCCCCAGACGGGTCATCCAATGGTTCATCACAAAGGCGGCGCGGGCCATATAGCCAGAGTCTTCCAGCCAGGTCAGGATCAGATAGAGGAAACCAATAATGGGGACGAAGGTGGCCACGGTCTGTATGCCGCCACCCAGGCCATCGGCCAGCAATACGCCCAACCATGCCGGTGCGCCCAGGCCATCCAGCAGTTGATGGCCGCCAGTAACCAGTAAGGCGTGACTGGCTTGATCGAAAAAATCCACAAACACGCCAGCGACGTTAATGGCGAAAAAAAACATCACGTACATGGCAAAAAAGAAAACCAGAATGCCGCTGAGCGGATGGGTGGTGAAACGGTCCAGCCAGGCCAACCGGCTGCGGATGCTTCCCTTATGTTGCTGGACTTGCTCAATGAGCTGATGGGCGTGGTCAAATCGCGCGGAAAACAGGGTCTCTTCCAACTCGTCGGAAGGGCTGTTGGCCAGCAGTTGGTTGATCTGGTCGGCCCGGCAGGCGGCGGTGGTGCAGACCGGCGGCAGTTTTCCCAGAATTTCCCGAGGGTAATTCACCGGCGGCACCGGGCACGGCTGGGGCTTGTGCGCCATTTCCACCAGTGTGGTCTTGAGTGTGTCAAGGCCAGCACCGGTGCGGGCCACGGTTTCTATGACTGGACAGCCCGTGAGCTGGCGCAGTTTTTCCACATCAATGTGTTTGTCCTTGCGCCTGGCCTCATCGCTCATGTTCAGCACAATCACCATGGGAATGCCGTATTCCAGCAGCTCGGTGGTCAGGAACAGACTGCGCTCAAGAGAGTCGGCGTTGGCGATATTGAGGATAATGTCTGGCCGTTGCTGGCTGAGATAATGCTGTACGTGACGCTCATCCTCGCCCTCACCTTCCAGGGACAGGGCATAAATGCCGGGTAAATCCACCATTTCGAACAGATGTTCACCCAGACGCACCGTGGCCGTATGGCCTTCGACTGTCACGCCGGTCCAGTTGCCGGTTTTTTGATGCAGGCCGGTCAGACGGTTGTACAGTGTGGTCTTGCCACAGTTGGGGTTGCCAATCAAGGCAACGGTGATTTTCTCCGTCATGAGTGCAATGATACTAAGGGGATGAGCACGGACTGACTTCCACAGACTCCATAAACTCCGGCCCCAGCGCCAGTTCGCCGAAAGGGGTGCGAACCAGGGCGCCATGATGATAACGGGCCATGAGCTCAATCAGCATGCCTGGGCGAATGCCCAAAATGGCCAGCCGGCGGCGCAGATGGGGGAAGCGGGTCAGCGCGGATACCCGATAGGGTGCGCCGGGGGAAATGTCTTTCAGTCGCATGATTGTTCTCAAATAAGAATCGTTCTCATTATCAGGTTTTTTGGCAAGAATTCAAGCCTTTTTATGCAATAAAACGCGGGAAATTTCATCTGGCTTGACAAGGATCAAACAATCGCCGACCAGGCCACAGCCGGATATGATGTTGCTTGGGGTGGAGGGTTACGTGTGGTCCAGGGCTTGTCTGATGGCTGTAACCAGTTCTTTCTGGGTGAAAGGTTTTGGCACCAGAGAGCGAATTCCGGCTGCGGCGGCTTTCTGCCAGGTGTTATCCGTCAGGTCTGCGGTCACCAGCACCACGGGTGTGGGTTCCTGATTGCATTGCAGTTGCCGCCGGACAAGCTGTTGCGCCATATCAATGCCATTGAGGTCAGGCAGGTGGTAGTCTGTGAGAATAATGTCGTAGTTTTCGCTGGCCACTCGCGCCAGGGCTTCTTCGCCACTTTCCACCACATCCACCAGAAAACCGGATTTTTCCAGCATTTCCGTGGCCACCTGGTGGTTAATGGGGTTGTCTTCCACCACCAGCACCTTGGCTTGAATGGCATTGGTTACAGGGGCAGATTCAGTGGCTGCCGGTTCCCGGGCATCGTCGGCATCCTGTGCCTGCAGGGCTTGGCACAGGCCGCGGGTTGTCAGTGGCAGCAGGACCGGTCTGGCGTCCGGTGGCAGCCAGTTTTTCAGGCCCTGCATGTCTTCGATCTCATAAATCAGGGCCAGCACCCGGGTATTTTTCGGGTCAATCTGGCGCACGGCGGATTTTTGTGAGGCGGTCAACGGATGACCGGCATCGACCAGCACCCAGTCAGCCCGGGAAATATCATGGGTCTGCTGCAGGCCGCACAGCGTCAGCAGGTTATTGAGATGGGTCTGGAGGTGGCTGGAGGTAGTCAGTACCGCTACTTGGCCCTCAGGGCAGGGTGGCCGCGGATGTTGAGTCTGGCATATGGGCAGGTGGACAAAAAAGGTAAAACAACTGCCTTTGCCAGGCGTGCCTTGTGCCTGGATGCGGCCATGCATTTTTTCCACCAGCTGGCGGGCAATGGCCAAACCCAGGCCGGTACCGCCGTATTTTCGGCTGGTGGCATTGTCGGCCTGAACAAAAGGTTCAAACAGGGTTTTGGCGGTATCGTTACGGATGCCGATACCGCTGTCTTCAATGCGAAACTGCACGCCGTTCGGGTTGTCTTTTTGTGGACTGATTTGGATACTAATGTGCCCTCGACGCGTGAATTTAATGGCATTGGACAAAAGGTTGAACAATATTTGTTTGAGTCGCAAGGCATCCCCATGCCGGCAGCGAGGTACATTGACATCCAGCAGATAGTAAAGAGCAATGCGGTTTTTACGCGCCTGCGGGGCGAATAACTGCAGCACGTCATCCAGCAATTCCTGCAAATCAAAGTCTGTGGTTTCCAGCTGCAGCTTGCCGGCTTCTATTTTGGACAGGTCGAGAATGTCGTTGATAATGCCCAATAAATGTTCACCAGAGCTTTGGATGGCTTCGGCGTAGAGTTTTTGTTCCTCGTTCAGGGGTGAATCCAGCAGCAATTCAGTCATGCCCAGCACGCCATTCATGGGTGTGCGCACTTCATGCGACACCCGTGCGAGAAAGTCGCTTTTCGCCTGGCTGGCCGCGTTGGCTTCCTTGGCCAGACGCTGCACTTCGGAAAACAGCCGGGCATTTTCCAGCGCCACGCTGGCCTGAGCGGCGTAAGCTTGTAAGAGTGCCTTGTGGCGCTCGGAAAAAGGACGTTTTTTACGGCTCAGCATGAGCAAACCAAAACCGTGGGAAGTGCTGGAAAAGGGCACAACCAAGGCATGTTCGTTGTTTTGAGTGGTTTGCAGAACGGCGTTTTCTTGCAGGGTGATTTTTTGTGTCTGCTGACTGTGCATGGCCGGATGCATGGCTTGCAGGGCACGAAGTGCCTTATCGGTTGGTTTTATCCCCGAGCTGGTGGCCACGATGGGTTGATCGTTTTTGGTGTTCCACAACAGCAACAGGGCGTTATCGGCGCGAACCCTTTGCTGGATTTGTTCCACCACCCGGTGTAGCACTTTATCGAAATCCAGCGTGGACACCAGCGAGCGGGTCAAAGCCAGCTGGTTTTCGGCAAATTCGCGTTTTTCGTTGGCTTGCCGCAGGGCAAAATCCCGGTTTACCTTGCGCCGCCAGAACCAGGCAGACAGGCCCAGCACAATCACAGCCAGGGCGGCGTACAGGGTAAATGCGCCCGGGCTCAGCCAGGGTGGCGGCAAAACAGTCACCGACACAGTGATGATATCGGATTCCTGTCCGCTAGACGTTATGCCTTTGACTTGCAACTGGTATTGGTCAGGGGGTAATTGCATCAGACTCAATTGCGGTCCATCGGCGCGCATCCAGGGTTGTTGCGGGTGCAGGCGATAAAAGTATTCAATGGATTTCGGGTTGTTAAACGCCAGCAGGGCATACTCCAGCCGCAATAGCCCATAGTCATGCGGCAAGGTCACAGGCTGATGGACTGGCAAGGGCTGTTCACCATGGTAAAGTCCGCGCACAATCAATGGCGGTTTGTGCGAAATCACAGGGCGATACGAAGGATTGGGTGTCACCAGTCCCCATTTTGTCACAATTAGTGCCTGGCCTTCATCGGTCAGTTGCAGGTCAAAGATTTCCCGACTGGGCAGTCCCTCGGCTTCGGTATAAAAACGGGTTTTGCCGCTGGGCAGGTGAATGTGAAGCAGCCCCACATTGCTGCCCAGCCAGAGATTGCCCTGTTTATCCTCCACCACATGGGTGTAAAAAGGCTGCCCAACATCCGTGTGCGGCTCTGTTGAAGAATTAACAGCCATCGGGTTTTCCTGCTCAGCCGGACGCAGTTGGCCATTTTCCCAGTGGTAGGCCTTGAGGCGGCCGTTGATAAGGACCCAAACCCGTTGCCCGTCTGGTGCAAATGACAAGTCCTGGATGGAAGGTTGGTTTATGAGCAGGGGGGTTAACGCTCCTGTGACGGTGTCCATTTCACTCAGGCGCGTGGGTGACAATAGCCATAGCCGGTTTGAGTCGGTACTGGCCGCCGGAAGAAAACGCTGCTCCCCGTCGCGAGGGTTAAAGGTGACAGCGAAAAACGGGTGGATTTTCTTGGGCGATTCATCCAGGTTGACATAGGCTGGATGCTCGGCATCAAAAACGGTTAACCACAATCGTTGCTGATGTTGTTGCAGACTGGGGATGCGGCCCACCAAAGGGGCTTTGGCCAGGCCTTCTGGCAGCCGCAGGCGCTGGGTTTTGGCTGATTTTTCGGGACGCAGCATATAAAGGCCGTCAAGCGAGCCCAGCCAGAGATTGTTGTTCGTGTCGTAATAAAGGGAAATGGGGCGGGAAGGCACTTCGGGATTGTTGCGGCTATGCCGAAGTGGGGTAAAGCCTGTGCTGTCCAGTTTCACCTCATCCAGCCGGCCGCCTTTGATATATGCCAGCCAGAAGGAATGTCTGGGTGTTTTTGCCACACTGCGAATATGATTTCCTGACAAGCGGTCTTCTTCGGTAAAGGGCAAAAAGTAGGTGAACTGATCCCAGTTATTGGCCAGTTTGAAAACGCCGTTACTGTCAGTCAGAACCCAGATTCCGCTCTGGTGGTCGGTATAAATGGCCATCACCGTGTCTTTGAGCGGCAGTAACTGGCCAAATTCAAACAAAGAAACCGGTGCGATTTGTCCGTGATTCCAGTAAAACAGGCCGTTGGTTGAGCCAATCCAGATACCGCCGGAGCGGCTTTCGGCCAGCGTCATCAGTGATTGTCCCTGGCCGGTGAGGCGTTCTAAATCGCTGCGTTGCAGCAATTGCCTGAACCGTTGCTGGTCTGGTTCATAGACAAACAATCCGTCATAGCCTGCGGCATAAATGGCACCATGCACCCGGCGGATGGTGTACATGGGATTGCTAAAAGGGTCACTGGCGTCGGTTTTAAGGTCAAAAGTCAGTGTGGTTGCAGTGGCTAAATCATGCCGAATGACTTGTGAATCCAGGGTGACCGCCCAGAGAATATCGTCCTCATCGATAAAAAAATCAAATAACTGGTTACTGCTCAGCCAGGATGTCTTGTCAGTGGTTTTAGCCGCGATATGCTGCATGCTTTGATGCGCGGGGTTCCAGACCGAGAAGCCTTCCCCATATTCCATCATCCAAATACGGCCGCTACTGTCTTGAGCAAAATGCCAGACATCATCGCCCATGAGGGCATGTGGCCCTTGGCCACGCACCGGAAAAAGGCGTAATTGTCGGGTAATCGGGTTCAGCACGCCCACGCCAGTGTTGCTGAAAGCCAGCCAAAGCTCGCCGGTGGATGCGGCCCAGACTGTATTCAGGGTATTGGTGGGAAAGTCCTGGCCTGTGACATCGCCACGCTGAATCGTGGAGAAGTCGACGCCGTCATAACGAACCAGCCCTTCTTCGGTGCTGATCCACAGCACCTTGTCCGGTGTTTGCGTGATGCCGTTGGTATTGGGGGAAGGCAGTCCTTCCTTGATGCCAAAATGGGTGCCGGGAATATACAGTATCCGTTGGCCAGCTGGCGCCTTTTCCTCTGCGTAGGATTGCGGCAGGCTTTTTGTGGGGAAGACGACCAATGCGCCGCTGAAAGCAGTCAATAGCCAAAAAAGCAGGCTCGCGCGCATGTCGAATACCCCCTGTGAGAAAAACACACTTTACATCATAGACAAAACGGCCAATTAGGCAAGCCTGGAACGACTGGCGATCTGCGGGCATCAGCTCAACGTTTTTTGGGCTTGAAAGGGTGTAAACTGGCTCCATAATCACCCATAGGAGAATGCGCTTTATCATGCCCCCATAACATCACATTACCCCGAGGCAATAACATGATGCAACAGAAACATACCGACAACGACTATCACCTGACGGTGACCTGGAAGAATTTCCTGGAAGAAGAAAAAGCCAATGTGCTGGGTTTGGATAAGGACCTGCAAGCCTTGGCTGAGGATATCGCCCACGCGGCTTTTGAAGAAAAAATAGTGCCATTGCTGAACCGTTATACCGGTGGCCAACAAGCGCACTTGCATGTGCATATTGACCGGTATTCATTGTCCGACAGTTACAGCGTTCGTACGCGCATGCAGTTGCCGGGCAAGATTCTGTTTTCCCAGCAGGAAGACGCCGAACTGGAGGTGTCGATTTTGGGCGCTATCGATGATCTGGCCTGGAATCTTGAACAATATCTGGAACGATTGCAACGCAAGGCAGACAGCAAGCGCCGGACGCGTGAAAACCCGCACAAACTGGACAAATTGCAACAAGCGGCCAGCCAGCGCAGCGCCGAGCACAAGCAAGACTTTTTCAGCGCGGTGAATGCGCTCATGCCCGAGGTCAAAAAGTTTATTGAGCATGAGTTGAACTATATGCGTTCACAAGGCGATCTGCCCTGGGACTTTCCGGAAGTACAGGATGTGCTGGACGAGGTTCTGGTTCGTGCGTTTGAAACCGAGCAGCGATCAGAAAGCAAAGACGAAATTAAAAACTGGCTGATTCAGCTTTCCATTGACGTACTGGCCGAAGAATCCGCCAAATTCAAGGCCGAAAGCCAGATGACGCCCAAGGAAAAATGGTATGACCCGCTGGATCAGGTAACAGACGAGGAATTTTGGGAGTTTTACCAGCCGGATGATGGCGCTCACATAGAAGATCTGGAATCGGATTACGAAGCCGACCCGGAAAAATACGTGGAAAACGTGAGTATGGCGCATTATTTTCAGCAGGTATTGCAACAGCTGCCGGCTCGCTGGCGGCGGGCGCTGGAACTGGTTTATCAAAACCAGGTAAGCCCCGAGCAGGCTGCCAAATGTCTCAAGGTGAGCCAGGAGGCGCTTGAAGACATGCTGGAAAAAGCCAGGGCTTTCCTGTACGAAAAACTGGCCGAGGCTGGTTTTAACCCGGCCGAAGATGGCATGGTGGCTGAGTACCTGACACCCGAGGACTTCACCGATGTTTACAAGCAGCAGGTGGAAGCCGAATTACGGGAAGCGCTGGGGCTGTAAGGGGCGAGCGTGCGGCAAGGCGAGAAAAAGCGGCTGCTTTTGGCAGCCGCTGTGGTGTGCGCGCAGGCCTTGACCTATTGTGTTGTGGCTTTTTTCAGCGAGGCGGTGAGCCTGTCCACAAATGGCATAACCGCTTCGGTGGCTTTTTCAGTGGCATTCAATGCGGTATAGCTTAAGGTATTACCATATCCGCCCAAAGATTCGCCATTGCGCAAATCATAACCATCCACATCCAGTTGCGCCGTGTTCAGGGTGCTGCTGCGGCCATAATATTGCAACTCCTGGGTGCCGGTGGGGTTCACATTGGCAATCACCAGTGCCTGGCCGCCATTTTTGAGAATGGCCTGGCGCAGGGTGGGCAAATCGGCGCCCTTTTCCAGCAGGCGGGAAAAACCGGGAATAAAGGCCTCGTTAAGGACTTTGACGTTTTCCGCCCGCAGTTGCGACTCAATGATTTTTTCGATGGCATTGGCCACGGCCGGATCGCCAAAAGCCAGCACCACCACGCCTTTGTCAAGCGGCATGGCTGCCGGCTGATGCGTGCCGGGCACATGGCCGCCGGTGGTAGCGGCAGTCTTACTGATTGCCGCTGTGACGGTCGCCGGGCTGACCTGCGCCACCAGTGGCTGTGTGTGTGCCGGTATGCCGGTGTCAATGGGCCGGGCAGGTTGGGTATGGCCTGGTGTTTCATTGGGTTCTGGCGGGTTTTTTGCCGATTGAGGGGGCGCGTTATCATCGATACGGGCAGGAAGCTGGGCGACCCGGAAGCCGGACTTGTTGGGCAGGTCAACTAACTCACCCTCACCGGCTGGTTCAAGATCTGGTGTGCGATAGTCTGCATCCCCATCAGGTTCCGATGGCGTGTTTACAGTCTCCGATGGCAAGGACAAGAGAGAATGTGCATTGGTTGATGCAGGCGGTATTTGGGCATTGTCACCAGCCAACACTACTGCCGGTCGGCTTGCGCCTTTGAAAGGCATGGGCAAGTACCCGCTGTAATAACCCGCGGCAGCGGCGCCGGCGATAACAAACACCGTGGCTGCAGTCAGCCAGCCTTTGGTGTGTTTTTTGTTGGTAGCGGGAATCATTTGTGTATGGCTGCCGGTCAGGGCGGCCAGGGCCGGCGCAGTGGGCACGTCGCCGGTGGATGAGGTGCGTGTTTTGGCCGTGGTGGCTGGTGCCGCTTGCCGTCCGTTTTCAATGGTTTTCAGGTTGAGCTGGCTTTTGGCCGGGCCCAGATCACGGATAATTTCCTGGCAATGCTGATAACGGTCGGTGACAGATTTGGCGATCATTTTCTGCAAAATCCGGCTGGTTTTGCCATCCACCTGTTTATTGATTTGGCGAATATCGGGGATTTCCGCCTGCACCACTTCCAGCATCAGGCCCAAAGGGCTGTCGTTATTGAAAGGCATGCCACCGGCCAGCATTTCATAGAAAACGATGCCTAAGGAGAAGATATCTGCGCGGGCATCGACTTCCTGGCCGATACAAACCTCTGGTGACAGGTAACCAGGTGTACCGACAAACTCGCCGGTGTTTGTGAGTTTATCACCCAGTTCGCGGGTGCGGGCGATGCCGAAGTCGGCGATTTTGACCTGGCCGTCAAGCGTCATCATGATATTGGCCGGTTTAATGTCGCGGTGAATGACACCGGCATCATGCGCCGCGCCCAATCCCTTGCAGCACTGACGCAAGATTTCCCGGGCATGCTCCACATGCAGAACCTTGTTATCTTTAAGCAGCTCGCTCAGGGGCTGCCCTTCGACATATTCCATGGCAAAGTAGGGACGGCCTTCTTCTTCGCCAATAAAGTAAATTTGAATAATGTGAGGAGAGTTGAGAGCCGCCATGCTTTTGGCTTCACGCACAAAACGCTCACGAACCGCCGAGTCAGACAGCAGGTGCTCCCCCAACACCTTGATGGCCACATGGCGGTTTAATGACGGCTCCCATGCCTTGTAGACCACGCCCATGCCGCCGCGGCCGAGTTCACATTGTACTTCGTAGTGTCCGAATTGCTTGTTCATTCCCCTTTCCCCCGTCGGTGTCTTTTCCGAGTATACAACCGCAGCCGCGTGAGTGCGAGTTTGGCTGTTTCTGTCTGTATACTGTACCGCTGACGGGTGAACCGATACTTAACGGCCACCGGCGCGTTTTGTGAAAAGGGTCACAGTTGGGCTCAGGTGGTCATTTGACTGCTCATTTGGAAAGTTATTTTTTGAAGCAGTGCCAGTGCTTGCGATGTTTGACGCAGTGCCGGTGCCGGGCCGGTTTTTTGTGAACAATTACGTAAGTGCGATGTTTGGGATGGTCATCCACAATCACCACTTTTTTGGGCGGATGCGCGGTGCATGAAGAAAGGCTCAGCAAGAGACCGGCGGCGGTAAGAGTCTTCAGAAAAGGGGTCATGGTTTATCTCCATTGTGGTCAGGTAAAGCAGATTAATCATGTGTCCATTCCCTGTATGGTGTCGGACAGGTGATTAACGGGCCACAAGCAAAACGGTTGACAACGCCGTCATCCCCGATCGGGACGCGCATAGCGGTGTATAATCCCTCTCTTTAGACTTAGCAAGGATTATTCATGCTTGAGTATGTACTGGCCAACAGTGCCGAAGCCACCGTGCCCATCGAGCCTGTGCGGCAGGCCGATTTTGAGCAATGGCTGCAAAAACAGGACGAAAAAACCTGCAATTGGGTGGCCGTTAATCAATTTGGGAAGCAGCCGCTGAAACACCTGCGGATTCATGATGAAACCGGTCGCATGGAGCGGGTGATTGCGCTGGTGGGGGATGACTATAACCCTTATGATTTTTCCCAATTACCCAATAAACTGCCATTGGCGCATTACCGCTTGCAGTCGAACGATGGCCGACTAACCGAAGCGGCCATATTGGGCTGGGGCTTTGGCGCCTATCATTTTGATCGCTACAAGCACAAAGAGCGGCAACCGGCCAGTCTGGTGGTGCCGGGTCTGCAAGCAGAATACGCCGAGGCGGCCGAACGCGTGGCGGCCACCACGCTGGTGCGCGATCTGATCAATACGCCGGCGGATGACATGGGCCCGTCGGAGCTGGCGCAAGTGGTGCGGGATATGGCGGCCAACCATGGGGCTGAATTCAGTGAAATTGTTGGTGATGACTTGCTGAAGGAGAGCTTTCCCGGTGTGCACCTGGTGGGGCGGGCCAGCCACAAGGCGCCCCGTCTGATTCAAATGCAGTGGGGGAAAGCCTCAGATCCGCTGATTTGTCTGGTGGGCAAGGGCGTGTGTTTTGATACCGGCGGCATTAATGTCAAGCCGGCATCTTCCATGCGTCATATGAAAAAGGACATGGGGGGTGCTGCGCATGTATTGGGCCTGGCGCATATGATTATGAACCGGCGTTTGCCGGTGCGTGTGCAGGTCATTATTCCCGCGGTGGAAAATGCGGTTTCGGCCAATGCTTTTCGCCAGGGGGATATTGTCACCTCCCGCAAGGGGTTGACCATTGAAATTGGCCATACCGATGCGGAAGGCCGGGTGATTCTGGCTGATGCGCTGGCGCTGGCAGCAGAGCAGAATCCGGACATGATTATCGACTTTGCCACGCTCACCGGAGCCGCGCGGGTGGCGCTGGGGCCAGAACTGCCGCCGATTTTTTGTAATACCGACGGCATCAGCAGCGAAGTGGTGGCTTGCGCCAATGAAGTCTTCGATCCTGTCTGGCCCATGCCGCTTTACCAGCCCTACAACAGCATGATTACCCGCACCATTGCCGACTTGAGCAACGTCGGCAAACTGTCCATGGCCGGCTGCATTACGGCCGCTTTGTTTCTGGAGCACTTTGTGGAAAAGGACATTCCCTGGATTCATATTGATACTTTTGGCTGGAATAACCGGGGCATTCCCGGGCGGCCCATTGGCGGGGAAGCCATGGGCATGAGCGCCATTTACCAGTGGTTGAAAAAGCGCTACGGAGTTCGCCCATGAGTGAAACGCAAGACTCTGTTAAAACACTGCACTTTGGCACCGGCGAACGCCCAGCGGTGATTCTGGGGCATTATGCCAACCGCCATGGCTTGATTACCGGCGCCACCGGCACAGGCAAGACGGTCACCGTCCAGGTGTTGGCCGAAGGGTTTTCGCGCATGGGCGTGCCGGTATTCGTCACCGATGTTAAAGGTGATGTGGCCGGTTTGTCCCAAGCCGGTCCGGAAAAGGAAAAAATGCGGCAGCGGGCTGAAAAGCTGGGCATAGCCGGTTACAGGTTTGAGCCATCGCCGGTGGTTTTTTGGGATATTTTTGGCCGTTACGGCCATCCGGTGCGCACCACCATTGCCGAACTGGGCCCCATGCTGATTGGCCGCCTGCTGGGTCTGTCTGATGTCCAGGAAGGCGTGCTGAATGTGGGCTTCAAACTGGCCCGTGAGCAGGATCTGCCGCTGCTGGACATGAAAGACTTGCAACAGCTGATGATTCATCTGGCGGATAATCATCGCCAGATTTCCCAGGAATATGGCCGGGTGACACCGGCATCCATTGGCGCCATTCAGCGGCGTATCCTGGAGCTGGAACAACAAGGTGGCGATCGTCTGTTTGGCGAACCCGCCTTGCAGTTACAGGATTTTATGCGGCAGGACTTGTCTGGCCGCGGCATTATTCACATCATGGACTCGCGCGAACTGATTCAGAAGCCGCAACTTTATGCCACTTTTTTGTTGTGGCTAATGAGCGAGTTATTTGAGTCTCTGCCGGAAGTGGGCGACCTGCCAGTGCCGAAATTGGTGTTGTTTTTTGATGAGGCGCATTTGATTTTTGATGACGCCCCCAAGGCATTGCTGCGAAAAATCGAACAAGTGGCCCGTTTGGTGCGCTCCAAGGGCGTGGGCATTTACTTTTGCACCCAGTCTCCCGGAGACATTCCCGAAAGTGTTTTGGGGCAATTGGGCAATAAGGTACAGCACGCCTTGCGCGCCTATACGCCCCGGGATAAAAAGGTCATTCGCGCAGCAGCTGACAGTTTCCGCCCCAATCCCCGTTTCAAAACCGAAGATATCATCACCCGGATGGGCGTGGGCGAGGCGCTGGTTTCGACGCTGGAAGAAGGCGGAGCGCCTTCTGTGGTGGATTATTGCAAGATCGCGCCGCCGCGATGCCGCATGGGGCCTGTCAGCGAACAGGAACGGCAACAGGTAATGGCGCGCTCGCCGGTGGCAGGTAAGTATGACACGCCGCTGGATCGGGAATCCGCCTATGAAAAATTGAAAGCGCGCGCCGAGATGATTGCCCGCCAGAAGGCGGAAGCCGAAGCCCGCCTGGCCGAGGAAAAAGCAAACAGCAAAGGGCACAAAAAAGGCCGTTCGCGCCAAAGTGTCTGGGAAGCGGCAGGAAAAAGCATCGCCCGATCACTGGGCACCAAAGTGGTTAATTTGTTATGGAAATCACTCACGCGCCGGCGTTAAGGAAGCGCCTGAAGATATGCTTTATTAGCGGGAGAGATGGTGGGTCGTATAGGATTCGAACCTATGACCAATGGATTAAAAGTCCACTGCTCTACCAACTGAGCTAACGACCCACAAAAGCGGATTCGGTGACTTCGCCGCAATCTGCGAAGGATGCGTATGATATGGGAATCCAGTGATTCTGACAAGCCCTTTTTGCGAAAAAAGCACAAATTCCCGCCAGTTCAGCTGGTTTGGCAGGCGCTTAATGCCCGGTTGGTAGCCAAGACGGTTTGGCCCACATGGATAACGGGCGTTTCTGTCTTGTGACTCTCCCCACAGACCCACTGGGCCCAGGCATTCTGGCCAAAGAACACTTTGTTACCCTGGCGCCGAAAGGTGGCCAGAGTGGCCAGCGGTTCGGGGCCGTTAAAGCGGCCTGTATCGGGATTAACAGTGGTAATGGCGCAGCGGGAACAGGGTTTAACCAGATGAATCCGCCACGGGCCTATGCGTAATTCGCGCCATTCGTCTTCTGCATAGGCATGGCAGCCGCCAATGACCAGATTGGGACGAAAATGGCGGGCATCCAGCTGTCGGCCACAGCGGCGGCCGATGTCCGTCAGCGATGCTCGGGAAATGACCAGCAGGGGAAAACCATCGGCGAAACCCGTATAAACACCTTGGGGTACATACCTTTTATCCACGTGGCGGCAGGCGGTATCGGCCAGCTGTACCAGCCGGCATTCTGTCTGTAGCCACTGGCTTAATAACTGATTGACACAATCCTGGGCCGGGTGAGCCGGCACGGTATCGCGCCAGATATGGCAGGCCACCGTTGTGCGGGAAAAGTCTTCCGGGCGAATATGCAATACCGTGTGCCGGGTTGTGTGGCTGGCCTGACTTGTTTGGCGCCGCCGCAGGCGCACATGGCCGTTTTCCCAGACAGCCTGTATCAGCGCCATGGCGGGAATTTGGCGTTGACTCAGAAAGTGGCCGTCTTTGTCGACCAGCATCCAGCGGCGATCAGCGGTCAGACCACAGCCATCCAGGGAGCTCTTTTTCAGGGACTCTCCAGCCATGGATTTGACCGGATAGCGGTACAGGCCCTCTACATGCAGCCTGTTTTCCATGTCAACCGTGTTGTGGTTGATAGGGAGTCGGGTCAGCGATACCAGCCTCGGCAAAGCCTTTCTTGCGATAATGGCAAGAGTCGCAGCGGCCACAGGCGCGGCCATGTACATCGGCCTGGTAGCAGGATACCGTCAGGCTGTAGTCCACGCCCAGGTCGTGTCCAAGCCGGATGATCTGGGCCTTGTTGAGTGTCAGCAGGGGTGTTTCGATGGTGATCGGGCGGCCTTCCACACCGGCCTTGGTGGCCAGTTGGGCCAGATTCTCGAAAGCCTGGATGAATTCCGGCCGACAGTCCGGGTAGCCGGAATAATCCACCTGGTTGACGCCGATAAAAATACGTTGCGCGTCCAGTGTTTCCGCATAGGCCAGTGCCATGGACAGAAAAATCGTGTTGCGCGCCGGAACGTAAGTCACCGGAATACCCTGTTCCCGTTGTTGCGGGACGTCAATGTCATCGGTCAGGGCCGAGCCGCCAATCTGGCGCAAATCAATGTGCAATACCTTGTGATCCACTGCGCCCATGGCGCGGGACAGCTTTTCGCTGGCGGTCAGTTCGGCCCGATGCCGTTGGCCATAGTCCACGGCCATGGTATGGCAGGCGTATCCCTGGTCGCGGGCCACAGCCAGACAGGTGGCTGAATCCAGGCCGCCGGAAAGCAGCACCACGCATTTTTCCTGGTTGTTATCCTGTGTATCGTCTTTGCTCATGTCTCATTTTCCCCGGGCATCGTCCCAGATGATTTTATGCAATTGCATTTGAAAACGCACCGGCAAATGATCGCGCAGTATCCACTCGGCCAGCAACCGGGGAGGCATGATTTGAGCCACCGGTGAAAAAAGCACGCCGCAGCGCTCGCTCAGCCGGTATTTTTCCAGTTGCGTCACACTCCAGTGGTAATCGGCTTGCGAAGCAATGACAAACTTGACTTCATCCTCAGGCTTGAGGGCGTCGATATTCGCCCAGTGATTGCGGCCGGCTTCGCCGGAGTCGGGCGCCTTCAGGTCCATGATAATCTTTACGGCTGGGTGAACATCTTTGATGGGCAAGGCTCCGGCGGTTTCCAGCGATACGGAAAATCCCGCTTGAACCAGTTCTTCAAGCAGCGTCAGACAACGTTTTTGCGCCAGTGGCTCGCCGCCGGTGACGCAGACATAAGGTGTCTGGTGGCTTTTGACCCGTTGCAGAATGTCGTCAAAATGCAGCCATTGTCCGCCATGAAAGGCATATTCGGTATCGCACCAGCGGCAGCGCAGGGGGCACCCGGTCAGGCGGATAAAGACCGTAGGCAAGCCAGCTCGTGAAGACTCCCCCTGCAAGGAAAAGAAAATCTCACTGACTTTTAGCTGGCGCTCGCGTGACGAGACACCGGTTGTGGCTTTTTCCACAGGAAGGGCCGATGGTTTGCCGTGCATTAGCCGGTTTTTCCTTCGCGTTGCATTTTTCGCAAACGGGTTTGGGCCAGCCGCGCCACGGCACTGGACGGAAACTCCCGAACCACGGTTTGCAGGGTCTCCCAGGCCTGGGGATACAAGCCCAACTCGTATTGGGTATAACCGATTTTTAACAGCGCATCCGCCAGTTTGTGACTGTTGGGAAAACGGCTTTTCAACTGTTCGAAAGCATCCAGCGCCAGTTCGTAATTACGGGTAACGTAATAGGACTCACCCAGCCAGTAGTAGGCATTGTCTGTGAGTTCGTGGTTTGGGTGTTGCTGGATAAAGTCTTCAAACAAACGGGCCGAATCCGTATAACGGCCAGCCTTCAGGTGAGCAAAGGCCTCCTCATACAAGACCGCCGCCTGTGTGTCGTTATCGGTTCCGGTGGAGGATGCCTGGGTGGCGGTGGATGGCTGAACCTCGGGCTTGGTTGTTTCTGCTGTTTCATGGCTGGTGACAAGGGCGGGTGTGTTGTGCTTTTCCGCAGTTGTTTCAGCATTGTCCCGGGGCGTCTGCGGAGCAGATTTTTCCAGGGCTTGTACTCGGCTGTCAAGGTCAACATACAGGACTTTTTGGCGTTTTTTCAAAGACTCCAATTCAAAAGCCTGTCGTTCAAGCTGTCCGCGCAGTTCGGCCACTTCCTGTTGTAGCTGTTGGACTTGGGTGACCAGCTCGGCGATACCCTGGGCGTTGCCGCTGTTTCGCTCCAGCCGCGCCAGCCGCTCCTGGATGGTGAGTTGCTGGGCAGCGGCCGCCTGATAAAAACACAGCAGAAGGAGAAAGGAAATCATGCGTTGACGGTTATTCATGGCAGTAAACCTGTGTTATTTTTTGCGTGTTGCCTTTGTGGGCGCCTGTACAGGCTGGTGTTTGCATAAACATAAACGATAAAACCCGGAGAATCCGGGCTTTATCGGTAAAACCTGTGCATGCAGAACCCGCTTTCAGCATATTCTGACCGGTATGGCAGAAAAAAATTCCACCAGTGGCAAGACAGGCTTTTTAAAGGCGTGGTCTTTATTTGTGGTTATAAACAATTTCCACACGGCGGTTTTTGGACCAGCATGCTTCGTTGCTTTCAGTGCATACGGGCCGTTCTTCACCGTAGCTGACAATGTCAATCTGGCTGCTGGAAGCCCCTTGGGCTTTCATCAGATTGGCCACGGACTTGGCCCGGCGCTCGCCCAGTCCAAGGTTGTATTCGCGGGAACCCCGTTCATCTGCATGGCCTTCCAGTGTTACATGGGCTTCAGGGTTTTGGCTCAGGTAACGGGCATGAATGGCGACAATATCGCGATATTCCGGGCGGACAGTGGCCTGGTCAAAATCAAAGTAAATAACACGTTTGGAAAGCAGGCTTTCAGGGTCGTCAAGATCCTCGGCAGAGCAACAAATATCCATTGGGGACCGATGGGTTTCAACCCCGGTGGTTTCAGTGCTGGTGGTTTGTGTGGCCGTTTCGGTGTCGGGTTTGATTTCTTCTTTTTTCTTACAGGCGCTCAAGGCCACGATGAGCAACAGGGCAGCAATTTTCACAGACAGTTTCATGACTCACTCCGCTTGGTTTGGGTTATTCCGACGCACTAGTTTACACCACTTGATGGCCTTTGGGAATGAACGCCGCCGGGGTTTGTAACGCAGTCGATAAGGTAATGTGAGCCAGTCATGGTGCTATTCAGAAAACTGGTTGTCAAAAACATACGCGCCCGGCGTTCAGCAAGGGCTGGTCCGGGCGTGTATGTTTCTTTTATGGGTCTTTGTGCGAATGGTCTAGTAACGGGTTTCCATATTTGTTTCCAGCCCCCGTGGAGAAAAATCCAGGGTGACTTGCTGGTGTTGCCACCAGAGAGTGTCTTGCAGGTATTTTCTCCATAGCGTCATGATTTTTTGCGTTTCCGCCGGGGCACTCTGGGAGTTGAGCTGATTCTCCACAGACTGCATTTCCTGCATCATCATCTGGTAGAGTTCGGCGCTGAACTCAGCTTTCAGCGCAACATCATCACCCGCCGCAGTGGCTAATTGCCTGACCACGTCCGGATCCTTGATACCGGCGGTTATGACCAGATGGTTTTTTCTGGCCGCCAGCCACAGCGGTTGGAGCGATGCAGGAAGCGACAAGGCCTGAAACTCCGGCAGCTCTGACAGGTCCACTGGTGTGCCATCGGTTTTAATATTCAGCTTGGCCAGTCCCGGGCTGGCCAATTGCGCCAGTCCCAGCAGGGCAGGGACATTTTCAAAGCTGACTCCAATGGCGATTTCAGCGCTGCCCAGTTGGCTTATCTGGTTGGCGTCAAGTGATTTGTGATTGGCGTTTTCAAGGTTTAATGAAACACTCCTCAGTGACAGGCCGAAGCCCTTGAGTTGACTCACGAAAGGCGGCAATGGCCGCATGGCCAGCAGCCTCAGTTGCTTGGCTGTGTCATTGAAAGGCTGAAGTTTGGGACACTGGAAAGGCGCCTCAGCAATGGTCTGGGTCAACTGGGTGATGGCCTGAATGCTGCCGGGAATATTGATACTGACGCCAAAGCCCATGGATGTATCAGGCAAAAAGGCAGGCACTTCACCTTCCATGGCTTGCAGCGGATCGGTGAGCGTCTTGTCCATTTCCCATAGCACCTGACTGGCCATGTGGTGCTCATCAATGTCGGTCAAACCGCCCACAATACGGGGAAAGTGCCCGACCAGTGACTGAACCTCTTTGGCGCAGACAGGCGAGGTTTGCTTTGTATCAACATAGTAGCTCACCATGGCTGAAGGGTGGTTGGCCGGGTCAACCATATGTGCCACCAAATCCACAATGTCCACCCAGAGCACCTGTCCAGGCAGATAGCCATATTGTTGGCGAAGTTTTTTGAACTTGTCACTGTCACCAAAGGTCTGTTGCGGCTTTTCAATACCAAGGATCTGGTTTTGTATTTTGTCGTAAACGGCCACCGGCGCCATTGAAAGCACCAGCCAGCGGTCGTTAATGGCAACAGCAATCCTTACATCGTTGATTTTTACCAGGTAACGCAGGTCATCATTAACTTTGATTTTCTCCATGGCATAGCTGCCCGATGCGCCGGACTGGGTATACAGATCCTCAACCAGGGTGAATAACTCATCCCAGAATGATTCCATGTGGTGGCCGGGTTGCAGCTTGGCGCGGATAACCGGAACCATTTGCACGGTATAAATGGCTGAGGCCATGTCAGCGGGGTTAATCCCCAACTGGCGGACTTTTGCCGGGTCCATCCATTTGAACAGGAACGCCTGCAGTTTTTTGATGACTTCAGGGTTCTCGGTGGGGTTTTGGGCCTGCAATTGCGCAAGTTGCAGCTTCAATTGCTCACGCTGAAACAGTACGGTCGCGTCAAAAGCCTGGCTGAGTTTTTTGATCAGTGACTTTGGGTAAATGTCATCATTGACCTCGAAAGCCATAACCACCGGCGCTTCGGCTGGGACATAGGAGAGGATTTCACTGGCGCTGATTTTTTCTTCAACCTTGTTGCAGCTTGCCAGTAACAAGACAGATAGCCAGGTGCCAATAAGAAGCCACACTGGGCTGGTGCGGTTTGCGGGGATGCTCATGGGTGTTCTCCAGTTAAAGTTTTTCGGGTTGCTTGAGCGAAGGTGCTGGTTCGGGCGAGGATGCGCCTGGAGGGTTTGTGGTCCCGGCAGGCTGAACCGGTTCCACTTTAAGGATTACCCCGTCTGTGACGCCCACCACCTTGACCCGGGTTCCTGCCGGCGCTTCCGGGCCGCGCACACGCCAGAAAGTGTCGTCCACCTGAATCAGCCCGTCGCCGGGGCCAATGGGTTCAATCAGTACAAATATGCGGTCAATATAGCGGGCGGCCCGATTGTTGAGCACTTCGGGCTGATTCTGGCTGCGGCTAAAATAGCGGTGCCAGATGAGGACAGCCACAACCGACAGGACGGAAAACAGAACCAGTTGCCACTCCCAGCCCAGGGGAAACAGCGCTACAACAGCGGCCACAACCACAGCTCCTGCGGCCAGCCATAGAAAGAAAAAACCGGGTAAAAGCATTTCCAGAATCAGGAAGATACCCGCGGCCACCAACCAGTCCGCCGTGCTTAAGTGGGATAAAAAAGCCATCATGATGACGACCCTTGCGTGTTGGAGCCCAAGGCGTCTTTGGCGATTTCGGCAATGCCGCTCAAACTGCCCAGAATACCCGTGGCCTCCATGGGCAGAATCAGGGTTTTCTGATTGGGCGAATCGGCAAACTTGCCAAAGGCGTCCACATATTTCTGAGCCACAAAGTAGTTAATGGCTTCGGTGCCGCCTTCCTTGATGGCTGCGGAAACGGACTTGGTGGCATTGGCTTCAGCCTCGGCCAGGCGTTCGCGGGCCTCGGCTTCCCGGAATGCCGCCTCTTTCTGGCCTTCGGCTTGCAGAATGGCGGCGCGCTTTTCCCCTTCGGCACGCAGAATTTCTGACTGGCGCTTGCCTTCGGCCTCCAGGATTTCGGCGCGTTTTTCACGCTCGGCCTTCATTTGCCGGGCCATGGCCTGAACCAGATCGTGCGGGGGTTTGATGTCCTTGATTTCAATACGCGTTACCTTGATGCCCCACGGGGATGTGGCCTCATCCACCACCGCCAGCAGGCGGTGATTGATTTCATCCCGCTTGGACAGGGATTCGTCCAGATCCATGGAGCCCAGGACGGTACGGATGTTGGTCATGGTGAGATTAAGAATGGCGTATTCCAGGTTGTTGACCTCATAAGCAGCCTTGGCTGAATCCAGCACCTGGTAGAACACCACGCCGTCAACCGTCACCACGGCATTGTCCTTGGTGATGACCTCCTGGGAAGGCACGTTCAGTACTTGCTCCATCATGTTCATTTTGCGTCCCACTGTTTCCATCCAGGGAATCTTCCAGTGAAAGCCGGGGTTGAATGAGCGGACATATTTGCCGAAACGCTCAATAGTATATTGATAACCCTGGGGCACAATGGTGACCATTTTGGCCACAGTCAGGACGCCAAGAATCAGCAGCACAAAAGTCAGAATTTCATTGGGGATCATTAGCACCTCCTTTACGGTGTTAACGGCAGTTTTTGCAGTGTAAACCATTATAGGACTGTATCTGTCTGGAAAAATGTGCCAATTGTCCTGTTTTTTAGCGGTTTTTTCACGTTTAGGTCGCCTTTCCTCTTGAGCACAGGGCGGAAGGCAGGTAGTATTCGTTAAACGGACTTAACTTAAACCGCTAACAACTAAAGAGGAATGAGGCATGAAAAAAACGCTAGCGACGACCCTGTCAGTATTGGCTTTGATGTTAACCGGCCCGGTTTGGGGCGCCAAAGGGGACATGCAAAGCGCGCCTTTGGTGGCCGCACCGGGTAATACCGCCAGCCCCGACGCCACCAACAGCACGCCCAACTCCTTGGTGGTTCTGAAGCTTGGCGGCGCGGAATCCTGGGATCTACAGGGCGATCCGGATAACCAGGTGGCCACGTGTATCACTGGCGATTCGGTCACCGGTATCGGCTGGGACAATGTGGGCATTACCACGGTGGGCGCCAGTTGGCTCAGCGAGGCACGCATCCTGTTCGGCACACCCACCACGCCAGCGCAAATTTCAGTGGCTCCCAGTGTAACAGGTGCGCCTGGCTCAGAAAGTGGATTGTCTTCCGGCGGCATTGTCGACTTGACTGATAATGCGTTGCCGGACATTATCCTGGGCAGTGATCCTTTGCGGCTGGAGTTTTTTGAAGGTTTTGACGACGTGGCTGACGCCATTGACGCCAACTGGGACTCCGGCCTGTTAATGGTGGCCGGTATTAACCTGCAAGTGGCCACGGGCCCGGAATGCACCCTGGGCATTCATTCGCCCAAGCCGGTGCCTTCTTTAGGTTGGATGAGCCTCGGTGGTCTGGCCCTTGGCATGTTGGCGCTGGCCTTCTTTATGCGCCGGAAGGTGGCTGTTTAGGCTGGATACTGCATCGAAACATCAAAAAAGGCGCGAACTTCGCGCCTTTTTTGTGCCTGTTTATGTGACGGCAGCGCCATTGACAGCACGCCGTCATGTTTACAGATAAGGCCGAAACGCGGCTGTCCCTGCATAGCGGGCGGAATCACCCAGTTGCTCTTCAATGCGCAAGAGCTGGTTATATTTGGCCACGCGGTCGGACCGGCACAAAGATCCGGTTTTTATCTGGTTGGCGCTGGTGGCCACGGCCAGATCGGCAATGGTGGTGTCTTCGGTTTCGCCGGAACGGTGTGAGACCACGGCGGAGTAGCCGGCGTTGGCGGCCATGTCAATGGCTGCCAGGGTTTCGGTCAAGGTGCCAATCTGGTTCAGTTTAATAAGAATGGAATTGGCGATGCCCTGTTCGATGCCCTGGCGGAAAATGGCCGGGTTGGTGACAAACAGGTCATCACCCACCAGTTGTACACGCTCGCCAAGGGTTGCTGTCAGCACTTTCCAGCCATGCCAGTCATCCTCGGCCAGACCGTCTTCGATGGTGATAATGGGGTAGTCATCCACCCATTTTTTCAGAAAGGCCACCATGCCTTCGGCATTCAGCGTACGGCCTTCGCCAGTCAATTTATAATGACCATCGGCATAAAATTCCGAGCTGGCGCAATCCAGCCCCAGGTAAATGTCCTTGCCTGCCTGATAACCGGCTTTCTCAATGGCCAGCAAAATGGTTTCCACGGCCTCGGCATTGGAGCGCAAATCAGGCGCAAAACCGCCTTCATCACCCACCGCGGTACTCAACCCGCGGGACTGAAGTACGGCCTTCAGGGCGTGGAACACTTCCGTGCCGTAGCGCAGCGCTTCAGAAAAACTGGGCGCACCCACCGGCAGAATCATGAATTCCTGAATATCCACGTTGTTGTCCGCATGGGCGCCACCGTTGATGATGTTCATCATGGGCACGGGCAGCTCGAATGTGTTGCCTGTGGCGATGGACTGAAACAGCGGCTCGCCTTTATGGGCCGCAGCGGCCTTGGCCACCGCCAGGGAAACCCCAAGAATGGCATTGGCGCCCAGACGGCCTTTGTTTTCAGTGCCATCCAGGGCAATCATGCTTTGATCGATGGCGGTTTGGTCCAGGGCGTCCATGCCGCTTAAGGTCTGACCGATTTCGCTGTTGACATTGGCCACGGCTTTAAGCACCCCCTTGCCGTTATAGCGACCGGGGTCGCCATCGCGTAACTCGATGGCCTCGCGGGCGCCGGTGGAAGCGCCAGAAGGCACCGCAGCACGGCCACAGGCGCCAGAGGCCAGCCGGACATCGGCTTCCAGTGTGGGGTTACCGCGGGAGTCCAGAATTTCCCGGGCGCTAATATGGGTGATTCGAGCGTCATTCATGATTGCCATTCCTGCTCCAGCAAGGGTTGAGATTTAACCGTGTTGTCCAGGGTTTTGAGGGTGGACAGCAGTTTTTCCATATCCGCCAGGCGTACGGCATTGGGGCCGTCGCTCAAGGCTTTTTCAGGGTTTGGGTGGGTTTCCATAAAAACGCCGGAAACCCCCACGGCCACGGCAGCCCGGGCCAGTACGGGTACAAACTCGCGCTGGCCGCCGGATGAGCCTCCCTGGCCGCCGGGCAATTGCACGGAGTGGGTGGCGTCAAAAACCACTGGACAGCCGGTGTCGCGCATAATGGCCAGGGCGCGCATGTCCGAAACCAAGTTGTTGTAACCGAAGCTTACGCCGCGTTCGCAGACCATAATCTGTTCATTGCCGGTGGAACGGGCTTTTTCCACCACATTACGCATGTCCCAGGGCGCCATAAACTGGCCTTTTTTGATATTCACCGGCAAACCGGCGGAACATACCCGCAGAATAAAATTGGTTTGGCGAACGAGAAAAGCCGGCGTTTGCAGCACATCCACCACATCAGCCACCTCATCAATGGGCGTGTCTTCATGCACATCGGTCAAGACCGGCACACCCACCTGTTTTTTGACTTCCGAAAGGATACGCAAACCTTCGTCCATTCCCAGCCCGCGAAAGCTGTTCAGGGATGTGCGATTGGCTTTGTCATAGGACGATTTGAAAATAAAGGGAATACCCAGTTTTTGGGTGATTTCCTTAAGCTGACCGGCGGTATCCATGGCCAGGTGTTCAGACTCAATCACACACGGACCGGCGATCAGAAAAAAAGGCTGTTTCAGTCCCACATCAAAGCCACATAATTTCATGCTGTTTGTCCTGTTTGAGAGGATTCTCTGGCGGCCTTGTGTGCGCAAGCGGCCTGTACAAAACCGGCGAATAACGGGTGCCCGTCACGCGGTGTGGAGCTGAATTCCGGGTGGAACTGGCAGGCCAGAAACCACGGGTGAGCGGGGTCTTCGACGATTTCCACCAGTTGTCCGTCTTCGGAGGTTCCAGAAAGCCGCAGGCCACTGGAAGCCAGGGTTTCGCGGTAGGCGTTGTTAAGCTCGTAGCGGTGCCGGTGACGTTCAAAAATGATGTCCTGGTTGTACAATTGGTGCGCCAGTGATTGCGGTTGCAGGCGTGTGGGCTGGGCGCCCAGGCGCATGGTGCCGCCCAGATCGCTATTGGCATCACGGCGCTCCACCTGGCCTTGTCTGTCTTGCCATTCAGTAATCATGGCGATCACCGGATGGGGTGTATCCGGGTCGTTTTCTGTGGTATTGGCGTTTTCCAGTCCGCAGCGATAGCGGGCGTGTTCAATCACCGCCGCATGCATGCCGTAGCAAATACCCAGATAGGGCACCTTGTTTTCCCGGGCATAATGCACAGCCTGAATTTTACCCTCAAAGCCGCGGTTGCCAAATCCGCCGGGCACCAGAATGGCGTCCACGTCATCCAGTGCAGAAGTATCGCCGGTTTTTTCAATGTGCTCGGAGTCAATGCGCTTGATACGCACCTTGACATGATTGGGAATGCCCGCATGACGCAGGGCTTCATTAAGAGACTTGTAGGCATCGGAGTGGTTCAGATATTTGCCGACCATGCCGATGGTGACGCTGTCGGTGGCGGATTCTTCGGCGGTAATCACTCGTTGCCACTCGCTCAGATCCGGATCATGGCCGCCCAGACTGAGTTGTTTGACCACGATTTCATCCAGACCTTGTGTATGTAACAGCGCCGGGATTTTGTAGATATTGTCTACATCGCGCATGGAAATCACCGCGGCTTCGGGCACGTTGGTAAACAAGGCGATTTTGCGCCGCTCGGATGCAGGAACCTCCTGTTCTGAACGGCACAACAGCACATCGGGCTGAATGCCAATGGAGCGCAACTCCTTGACAGAGTGTTGCGTGGGCTTGGTTTTCAACTCTCCGGCGGCGGACAGATACGGCACCAAGGTCAGATGAATGAACAAGCTGTTATCACGACCTTCTTCCACACCCATTTGGCGAATGGCCTCCATAAATGGCAAGGATTCAATGTCGCCCACCGTGCCGCCAATTTCCACCATCATGACATCAAATCCTTCGGCGGCCTGGCGCACACGAAACTTGATTTCATCGGTAATATGAGGAATGACCTGAACGGTGCCGCCCAGATAATCGCCCCGGCGCTCCTTGCGGATGACGCTTTCATAAATCTGGCCGGTGGTGTAATTGTTGTTGCGGCTCATGCGGGTGCGCACAAAACGCTCGTAATGGCCCAGATCCAGATCGGTTTCAGCGCCATCCTCGGTGACGAAGACCTCGCCGTGCTGAAAAGGGCTCATGGTGCCCGGGTCGACATTGATATAGGGGTCCAGCTTCATCAGGGACACTTTCAGGCCACGGGCTTCCAGTAAAGAGGCCAGCGAGGCAGCTGCAATGCCCTTGCCCAGGGAAGACACCACGCCACCGGTGACAAATACATACGAGGTCATATTTCGAAATCTCAAGATTATGGTGGGCATCGCGGCAAGAGAAAAAGAGCGATGCCTGAAAGGAAGGCTATTTTACCGCATCCATGGTGCCTTGGCTATCCAAGTTGTTCCGGCTTGTGCCACAGGCACGCCGAAACGTGATACGGATACGGAGGATGGCGCTGGAATACTTATCGCTTTAATCTTCAATTTCGCCGGCTTCAGGGTCATAAAATACCGTCTCATCCAGCTGGCCCTCGCTTTTGGCGACAATGCAAGTGACTGCTGCATCGCCGGTGACATTCACCGCCGTCCGGGTCATGTCCAGCAGGCGGTCAATGCCGATAATCAGGCCAATGCCTTCCACTGGTAACCCCACTTGTTGCAGCACCATGGAGAGCATAATCAACCCCACTCCAGGCACTCCGGCAGTACCAATGGAAGCCAGCGTCGCGGTTATCACCACCATGCCCATCTGGGCCAGCGTCAGGTCTACGCCATAGGCCTGGGCGATAAACAGCGTGGCCACGCCCTGCATGATGGCTGTGCCGTCCATGTTGATGGTGGCGCCCAAAGGCACGGTAAAAGCGGCCACGGCGCGATTGACGCCAAGCCGCTCGGTCACCGTACGTAAAGTGACCGGAATGGTGGCGTTGGAACTGGCGGTGCCAAAAGCAAAGGCGATGGCGGCACGCATTTTCTTCAGAAAAACCACCGGGTTAAGGCCGCCAAGCAAGCGTAGCAGGGTCGGGTACACCACCAGACCGTGAAAAAACAATATCGCAATCACCAGGAAAAAGTAACTGGACAAATTACCCAGGGCATCGAAACCAAAGCGTGCAAAGACGCTGGCGATCAGCACAAACACCGCGTAGGGGGCCAGTTTCATAACGATGGTCACCAGTTGCATGATGACGGCATTAACATCATTGAAAAAGGCGATCAGCCGTTGTCCGGCGGCTCCAGCCAACGTGGCGCTGAGCCCAAACAAAATGGCAAACAGAATGATTTGCAACATATTGCCACTGGCCATGGCCGCCAAAGGATTTTTGGGCACCATGTTAATCAGAATATCCACCAGAGAGGGAGCGGATTTTGCCGTAAAAGCCAGCTCATTGGGCAGGTCAAACCCCGCGCCAGGCTGCACAAGGGCCGCGGCCATTAGCGCCACAGAAATGGCAATGGCGGTGGTAAGCAGGTAAAACGCCAGGGTTTTAATGCCCAGCTTGCCCAATTGAGCCGGATCTTTCAGGGACGCCGTGCCACAAAACAGTGACACAAACACCAGGGGCACCACCAGCATTTGCAATAAGTGGATAAAAACCTGGCCCACCAGACGAAAAACACCATCGAATAGCCAGGTCGTCACAACCGCCGGATACAGGAGTTGCCGTTTGACCGGGTCGATGGCATAGCCCATGCCCCAGCGGCCAACACTATACAAAATGGCGCCAAAAACGGCACCGGCAATCATGTAAATGATAATTTTTCGGGTCAAATCATGTTTGTGCTGGGACATGCAGGCTCCATTCAATAGCAGGGATTAAAGGGTTAATCATCAAGGGCGTTAATAACCCAGATCTCGGGCCAGGAAAGCGTCTCGGGTGCTCTTGTGTGCGATAAGGTCCGGGGCTGAGGTGTAAGGAACAATGCCAATGCGCCGTAAAATGCGCCTGAACCCGGCTGAACCGGCCTTTTTGACCAAATCCCGACCAGCGCGCGTGCGGTCAACGCCCGGGCGGGCCAACAGATACACTTCGGTAAAGAAGGGGTACTGGCCGATGAGAATACTGGGATAAGAAGGCGTTATCTCGTTTATGGGCAGCAGTTTGACTGTGCGCTCACGGGCGCTGGAGTAAAAGGTAAAGGCCAGGGCATCCGGGTTACTCTCGACAATGGATTCGGCCATTTGTGCCGTGCTGACAGCCTCCCCGTGCATGGCATGGATAGGCTTGCCAAACAGAAAGCGCGACATCAGATATTGCGCACTGTCAGCGGTGTCTTGAATATATACCGACCGGATAGGGCGATCGGCGCCCCCGAGGGCCTTCCAGTTCGTGATTTTCCCGGTGTAAATATCCCGCAATTGCTGCAAAGACAGATTTGCCGTCGGGTTATCCGGATGCGCGATAATCGCAATCGCATCCCAGGCCACAGGCAGGGATATGGCGATAGCCTCGTATGCATCGCCATCCAGCGGCTCCCGGCCCACGGCGGCAAAGTCGATCTGGTTATCCGCCACTTGGCGGTACGCCGTCGCAGTTGGCAGCAGGGAAATGCGGGGCTTGGTATTGCTGGCTGGCGTCTGGCTTAAGTGAATCAAATCCGGAAAAAAGGACCGAAATCCCGCATAGTCCGCCCCATAACGCAACTCCTGGGTCATGGCCGTCCAGGATGCCAGCAGAATCAGCATTAAAATTGCTCGTTTCATGATTCCCTCATCCACTTGTTCACCGTGCCTGGTTGATACTAGCAAATTAACCGGATTTTAACCACTCTGGTGGATTGCTTTGTCAACCCCCCGACTTTAGCAGGTGGGCAGGGGCTGAAGGGGTGCTTTTTGAAATCTCCGGGGAAAGGTTTGCAGAGACTTTCCGCAAAACACTCCATGAGAACGGAACGGCTGATGGCATGGATTCCCGCGTTCGCGGGAATGACGCGTGCGGCTTGGGTGTGTCGCCACTGCGGATTGTGTATTCCCGCTTTCGCGGGAATGACAGGAGAAGGCGGGGATGACGGGGAAACTGGAGATGGCGGGGCGGAGCGGCAATGACGGAGCAAGTGTGGGAACGGCGGGGCACAGTCACTTCCGGTGGATATTACCTTCGTTATTCCTCCCCCTTCCTCTCGTCGTCATTCTTCTCTATTTCCCTTGACACTCCGGGCGAGTTCCCTTCCTTCGTCATTCCGGGCGAGCGTAGCGAGACCCGGAATCCATACCATGAGAAAGCTATCCGCCTTCAAGTTCCAGTGGAAAAGTCCCGGAGATGCCGCGGTCAGCGTTTGAAAAAGCCACCGAGAATACTGGAGCCACGGGAAAGAATGTCCCCCATATCCACATCGCCGTCGCCATCGCTATCGAGCAGTTTTTCCATCATGCTCATTTGTGGCACCTTTTTCTGGAGACTGGCGGTTTCCTGCCCCAGCATGTTTTGCAAGTCTTCGATGCCCATGCCGCTTTGACGTTTGGCCTTACCTAAAGCGCCCATCACCATCGGTGCCAGCATGGCCAGCAGATCATTGGTCTTGTCACCCAGGCCGGTGGCCTTTCCCAATTGTACGGCCACAGTCTCCTTTTTGGCGCCAAAAAGATGTCCCAGGATTTTTTGCCCTTCTCCCATCATGCCGCCCATATTGCCGCTCACCATGTCTTGCAGATTATCCAGAACGCCACCATCGTGCTTTTCCAGCGCCCGATCCAGTGCAGCAGCACCATCAGGACGGCTGGCATTGCGCTTCATGGCCACCACAATGGCCGGAATGGCTGCTGTCACCGCGTTTTGCATGGCATTTTTGTCGCCACCAAATTGCTGAGCCAGTTGACCCAGTGTGTCGTTATCCAGCTGGCTGGTAATCATGTCCATTATTCCGCTCATGTTCATACCCTCATCAATTGCCTTGAAAGCTCCGCAGATACGCACCGGCACACACGGAGCAAAAACTCATCATAACACTCTCAAACACCTGTTTGGGTCGGGCAAACATTTGTTTACAAGCAGGAAAGAAAAACAGAAATAAAAAAAAGACCGCAACAGGGGCGGTCTTTTTTCTAAAGTTTGAAGCCGCGAGAGGGAATGGGGAGGGATGGGATGCGGTTTCAAACTGTGGAAGCCATTCTACGCAGCCCCAAAGAAAAAAACGTGACGTGGGTCACAAAATAGTGACTGGGTGAAAAATTATGTAAAATTTTGTTACATTTGTGTCTGGCGCTTTCTTGCGCGATTTTCCCTCGCGTCATCATGCTCGGCCCATCTTCTCGTCATTCCGAGCGTATCTCCTTCTTCGTCATTCCGGGCGAGCGTAGCGAGACCCGGAATCCAGTGGTCCAGGTGGCAGGATGTGGGTGGATTCCCGCTTTCGCGGGAATGACGCGTGCGGCTTGGGTGTGTCGCCACTGCGGATTGTGGATTCCCGCTTTCGCGGGAATGACGGGAGAAGGTGGGAATGACAGGAGAAGGTGGGAATGAAGGCAGCATTTAGGTCAACTGAAAATGGGGTGCCCCCGTCCCCAAAAAAGCCACAAAAAAAGCCCCGTCGTATTGACGGGGCCGTGAAAGGGTTGGACCAGTCAGGCTGGCCCGGGCGGTGCTATCCCGAAGGATGTTACATCATGCCGCCCATGCCACCCATGCCGCCCATGTCAGGCATGGCCGCAGCGGCTTCTTCTTTCTTTGGCTTGTCAGCAATCATGGCTTCGGTGGTGATCATCATGCCAGACACGCTGGAAGCATTTTGCAACGCATTGCGTGTCACCTTGGCCGGGTCAATGATACCGGCTTTGACCATGTCCAGATACTCGCCAGTGGCGGCATTGTAGCCGTAGCTGCCTTCATTGGCTTTAACTTCATTCAATACCACGGCAGCGTCTTCACCGGCATTGGCCACAATCTGGCGCAATGGCTCTTCCATGGCGCGTTTGGTGATGGTGACACCCACATCCTGGTCGGCATTGTCGCCGCGCAAGTCGGCAATTTTTTGCAGGGCGCGAACCAGCGCCACGCCACCACCAGGCACAATGCCTTCCTCTACGGCTGCACGGGTCGCGTGCAGGGCGTCTTCAACCCGGGCTTTCTTCTCTTTCATTTCGATTTCAGAGCCCGCGCCGACCTTGATAACCGCCACGCCACCGGCCAGTTTGGCCAGACGCTCTTGCAGTTTTTCACGGTCGTAGTCGCTGGTGGCTTCCTCAATCAGCGCACGGATTTGAGCCACGCGCTTCTGGATGGCATCCGGGTCGCCAGCGCCATCGATAATCGTGGTGTTTTCCTTGGTGACCTGTACGCTCTTGGCAGAGCCCAGATCTTCAATCGTGGCTTTGTCCAGAGACAGGCCGATATCCTCGGAAATCACAGTGCCGCCGGTCAGTACGGCAATGTCTTCCAGCATGGCCTTGCGGCGGTCGCCAAAACCAGGCGCCTTGACAGCCACGGCTTTCACCACACCGCGCAGATTGTTCACCACCAGTGTGGCCAGCGCTTCGCCTTCCACATCCTCGGCGATAATCAGCAAAGGACGGCCGGATTTGGCCACGCCTTCCAACACCGGCAGCAAGTCGCGGATATTGGAAATCTTCTTGTCAACCAGCAGAACGTATGGATTATCCAGCTCTGCGGTCATGTTTTCCTGGTTGGTGACGAAGTAGGGTGACAAATAACCGCGGTCGAACTGCATACCTTCCACAACTTCCAGCTCGTCTTGCAAGCCAGAGCCTTCTTCCACGGTAATCACGCCTTCCTTGCCCACCTTGCTCATGGCCTCGGCAATCAGCTTGCCGATGGTGGGGTCATTGTTGGCGGAAATGGTGCCCACCTGGGCAATGGCGTTTTCGTCAGTGCATGGTGTGGCCATGTCCTTGATGGCTTCCACAGCAGCGGTAACGGCCTTGTCGATGCCGCGCTTCAGATCCATGGGGTTCATGCCAGCGGCCACCGCCTTCATGCCCTCGCGCACAAACGCCTGGGTCAATACTGTGGCGGTGGTGGTGCCGTCGCCAGCATTGTCAGAAGTGCGGGAGGCCACTTCCTTGACCATTTGCGCACCCATGTTTTCGAACTTGTCTTCCAGCTCGATCTCCTTGGCCACGGAAACGCCGTCCTTGGTTACAGTGGGGGCGCCAAAAGATTTTTCCAGCACCACATTACGGCCCTTGGGGCCCAAAGTCACCTTGACCGCGTTGGCCAACGTGTTGACGCCGGTAGCCATCTTGGCCCGGGCTGACTCAGCAAACTTGATTTCTTTAGCACTCATTTTTGGTTGATCTCCTGATTGTTCGGTATTTGTTCGTTATATAAGGCCAAAAGACGCTTATTCAATCACGCCGACAATATCGTCTTCGCGCATCACGAGGAACTCCTCGCCGTCAATCTTGATTTCGGTACCGGCATATTTGCCATACAACACCTTATCGCCCACTTTCACATCCAGGGGGCGAACCTCGCCGTTTTCCAGGATCTTGCCATTGCCAACGGCAACAACCTCGCCCTTGATAGGCTTTTCGGCTGCATTGTCCGGAATCACAATGCCACCGGGGGTGGTGCGTTCCTCTTCCATGCGCTTGACAATCACGCGATCGTGTAAAGGACGAATATTCATGGTTTTTCAACTCCTTAAGTGTTGGTGTAATCAGCCCGCACGCCCGCTGGCGCACAAGCCAAAGCTATCTACAGGCTACCCATATAGGGCCGCAAAAACCCAATTCAAGGGCTAATCACAAAAAAAACCAAAAAAAATTGTGTTGTCTCAGGATTTGAGACAACAGTGGCGTAGCTTAATTTGAAACAACGGTGGCGTAGCTTAATTTGAGACAGTGATGGCGTAGCTTGTTCCCTGAGCGTCATGCCTGCTCCTCCCCGTTATCCCCGCCTTCTCCTGTCATTCCCGCGAACGCGGGAATCCACAGGGGGAGATCGGAGGCGGGGGAACTGGGAGTCATTCCCGCGAACGCGGGAGTCCATGGGAATTTTAGGCAGAGGGTGCCGTTGGACGTCATTCCCGCCTTATCCCGTCATTCCCGCGAAAGCGGGAATCCATGACTGGAGCGGCAATATAAAGAAACAGCAGAAAGGTCATTCCCGCGAAAGCGGGAATCCACGGCCCCGCAATTTAAGAAATAACAGCATCAGTACCGATAGCGCCAAATTTTGCCAAACCCAACCGCGCCCGGCCATCACCGCCGGTAACTGGAAATAAAAGCTGCACTAACGAACAAAAAAACAACAGAAATCCACACAGTAACGCAAAAATCCACTTTTAACCGCATAAAAAATGAGCTAGATTAAACACCACACACATAAAAAACATGCAACCACTTTCCCAGCTCAAAGCCATACTGCACTCAAAACGCGCCAATATCTATTACCTGGAAAAATGCCGGGTGATGCAAAAAGATGGTCGCGTATTGTATTTGACCGAAGCCAGCGAGCAGAAGCAATACTGGAATATTCCCATTGCCAATACCACCGTCATCTTGCTCGGTACAGGCACGTCCATTACCCAGGCGGCGGTCAGAATGCTGGCTCAGGCCGGTGTGTTGATTGGCTTTTGTGGCGGTGGCGGCACACCGTTATTGATGGCCAACGAAGTCGAATGGCTGTCACCACAAAGCGAATACCGGCCAACTGAATATGTGCAGGGCTGGCTGTCCTTCTGGTTTGATGAACAAAAACGCTTGCGGGTCGCCAAACAGTTTCAGCAACAACGCATTCAATTTATCCGCCAAAGCTGGGCAAAAGACAAGGATTTACAGCTGGAAGGTTTTTTATCGGAGGATGACGACACCGCCACCGCCTTGACTGGCTTTGCCGATAAAATCGAGCGCACCCCCAATGTTACCCAATTATTACTGGCCGAAGCCCAACTCACCAAGCGGCTTTATAAAATCACTGTCTTGCGCACTCAAACCGATGATTTTGTCCGCAATTTTGACAGCACGGATGACGCCAATGCCTTTCTGAATCACGGCAATTACCTGGCCTATGGGCTGGCGGCCAGCACCTTATGGGTGCTCGGTATTCCACACGGTTTTGCCGTGATGCACGGAAAAACCCGCCGCGGCGCACTGGTATTTGATGTCGCGGACTTAATCAAAGACGCCATCGTCCTGCCCTGGGCCTTTATCTGCGCCAAAGAAGGCATGAGCGAACAGGAATTTCGCCAGCAAATCCTGCAAAAATTCACCCAGCACAAAGCGCTGGATTTTATGTTTGACTGTGTAAAAAAGGCCGCGTTACAACCTTGGGATAAGCCTCAGGAGGGTGAATAAGCCATGTGTAACGTTTTGGTAAGTAAATTCGTGCGCAAAAAATTAATCCAGACTGACGTATCAACCCGAATCATTCATTTATGGCATGTCGCCTGGGGATATTTCCCAGTTGAGGCTCACTTCCGCCTAGTTTGGCCAGCCTTTTGGCACTTTCTCTTTCGATCAGGGCCTTCAAAGCTTCTCGCACCAAAGCGGTTTTTTCATTTATGCCGGTCAACTGGGCGGCCTGTTGGTACAACTCATCATCAATATCTATCGTGGTACGCATATTTATCACCTATGCATAGAATAAAACATCATCATGCATCTGATTTAATCCATATTCAAGAAAACATGAGCGGGATAGTTTTATGATGGTCACCTTCATCTCCGAATGCGAGAAAAAAGCCCTAAACCGCACCCGCAGAGTGCTGGATGTGTTTATCAACCATATGGGAATGTCTTGGCGTGGGAAGTCACTGAGCCAACTCAACGTAATAATGTAAATGGGAGCATAGTTATGAAGAAGCAAAAAGCAACCAGACAAAATAACAAAGCATGTTTTATTGCGCCGGTGGCGATAGACATGGGTGCGAAGCATACCGGCGTATACCGATCCTTTTACGAAAAGGGAACGTCAATCATCCGACTTGACAAACGATATGGCGAGGTGCTGACGATTGACAGCAGCAACTATACCTTGCTGATGCGCGATCGCACCGCCAATCGGCACATGCGCCGGAACAACGACAGGAGCAAAATGGCCAAGCGCTTGCTGTTCGTGATTCTGGAACACTATTTTGATTTTCCGGCCCGGGATCATGCACAAGTGTGGGGTTTCCTCCTCAACCGGCGCGGCTTTACCCGGCTCGAGGGTGAATACAATGCAGAGGCGCTGGAAGCGTTTCCCGAAGCAGCCTGGCGCAAACTGCCCAAAAGCGCACGGGAAATACTTGGGTCTTGTGACTCCATCGAAAGCCGGCTGCGATCGTTG
>JALSHI010000036.1 GCA_026982315.1 Lysobacterales bacterium | reverse complement strand
CGGAACCATGTCACTAAGGGCCTTCCCCTCAACAACGGAGCCATTATATCAAATAAATCGAATGTGTCAACACTTTTATTCGATTTTTTGGGAATACTCCCAAAAACCTGACGCAGACCGTCCTGCAGTCGCTACGCCTCATACATAGGGCCAGAAAAACCAGTCTCAAGGGGCGGGCCGATAAATATATGTTAGCTCCGAAGCCCAAGCCCTTTGTGCAAGATATAAAGGGAGATGCTGCCCAACACGCCTATGAATACAAAAATAATCGCATAAGCGGTCCGTATATCAATATCAGACACACCCAAGAAGCCATAGCGAAATGCGTTGACCATATAAAGGATAGGGTTGAACTTTGACACCTGTTGCCAAAATTCGGGCAACATGCTTATGGAGTAAAACACACCCGCCAGATATGTCAACGGTGTCAGAATAAAGGTGGGTACGATGGCAATGTCGTCAAACTTCTTGGCAAAAGCGGCATTGATAAACCCGGCCAGGGAAAAAACCACCGCTGTCAATATGGCCGTGCTTAACACTATCCAGATGTTATGGATGTGAAGGTGCGTGAAAAACATGGCGATAAGCGTCACGATCAACCCCACCATGAGCCCGCGTGACAAGGCGCCAGCGATATATCCACCCAAAATGGCGATATTTGGCATGGGTGATACCAGCAATTCCTCAATGTGCCGGCCAAACTTCGAGCCAAAGAAAGAAGACACGATGTTGCCGTAAGAATTGGTAATAACCGACATCATCACCAAACCAGGAACAATAAAGTCCATATAGTCAAAGCCATCCATTTGACCAATTCGCTTGCCTATCAAGCTGCCAAAAATGACAAAGTACAATGTCATTGTAATGGCCGGCGGCAACAAGGTTTGGGGCCAGATCCTGAGGATGCGGTTAATTTCCTTGCGCACCAGGGTCCAAAATCCGACCCAGGCGGCCTTACGCTGAACTGAATTCATGCGTGCTCTCCTGTTTTTGTCACGTCTCTATTTTCGCTTTCTGTTTTCGCTTCAGGGGCGCTCCGGGTCATTCGCAAAAACAACTCTTCCAGGCGGTTGGCTTTGTTGCGCATGGAAAGGACCCGATATCCATGAGCGTCCAGCACTTTGAAAACACCGTTTAACGCACGACTTTTGGGCACATCCACTTCAATAGAATTGTCATCCAGCAAACGCGCGCCCAATGATCCAAGTGTGGCTTCGTCTACGGGGCGATCGAGATCAAAAATAAATGTTTCCACATCCAGGGTTGATAACAGCTGTTTGATAGTGGTGTGGCGAATGATTTCACCATGATCGATAATGGCGACGTTTTTGCATAGCTGCTCGGCCTCTTCAAGGTAGTGAGTGGTTAGAATCACTGTGGTGCCACTGGCGTTTATTTCCCGCACAAAGTCCCACATGGAGCGGCGAATTTCAATATCCACACCAGCAGTGGGCTCGTCGAGTATCAATAATCGCGGCTCATTCATCATGGCTCGCGCGATCATCAAGCGGCGCTTCATTCCCCCTGACAGGCTGCGTGACACCACGTCCCGTTTTTCCCACAAGCTGAGCTGTTTCAGGTACTTTTCTGCCCTGCGAATGGCTTCGGCCCGGGGTACGCCATAATAGCCGACCTGGTTCACACAAATATCAAAAGGCTTTTCGAACATGTTGAAATTAAATTCCTGAGGCACAATGCCAATACAGGCCTTCACCAAGGGGCGCTCCGTCGTTAAATCATGGCCAAATACCCGCACCTGGCCTTCTGTGAGATTAACCAACGAAGAAATAATACCTATCAAGGTGGACTTGCCCGCTCCATTGGGACCCAATAAAGCGAAAATTTCGCCGGCTTCTACATCCAGGTCAATGCCTTTCAGCGCCTCGGTGCCATTGGCATAGATTTTTTTCAGGTTTCTCACCTGCAAGGCTTTGGTCATCATTCCATCCTCGGGTTTTGTTCTTTGCATCTGGTGCGTGATTATCCGGCGCATCGGCTGGCGTGTCTACTGGCAATTAACGCATTTGAGTCACGGCTTTCAACAAGCCATTAAAAAGCGCAAAAGAAAACGGCCGGAGAACCGGCCGTTTCCAGGGGGAATAGGCAGATTGCTCTGCCTTATTATCAACCAGTAGAGGGGGGGGTACTGGTTGACAACTCGTGACAACAGGCCATCCCGGCCTGCTATATTGTGAGTGCTGCCTGAAAATCAGGAAACGCTAATATAATGACGGTTGAAAAAATTTCAAGGAAAATTCAAAACTTTTTCCCTGTCCGCAAAAGTCGTTTCTTTAATATTAGGCGAAAACACTATCAGGCCAGTCTAACATCTACGGCATTTTTTAGCTTGTTTATTATTGATAAGGGTTTTCCATCCCTTCAGGGCGGGTTTTAAATCGCTTGTGAATCCATAAATATTGCGCTGGCGCTTCCTGAACCATGCGCTCCAGCCCCGCGTTGATTCGCCGGGTATCCTCGACCACATCCGGCCCGGGAAAGTTTTCCAAAGCAGGCGATACTTTCAACCGATACCAGGGTGCCTTGTCCAGCCTTTTCACGAAAAAGAAGTGAACCGCACAGCCGCTTAGCCTGGCCAGCTGATGCGTTGCGGTAATGGTCGCCGCCGGTTGCCCAAAAAAGGGCACAAACACCGACTTGCCTCTGCGGTAGTCCTGGTCCGGCGCATACCAAATGACACCACCTTGCCGCAGGTAGCGAATAATGCTGCGTAATTCATCTCGCTTGAACATGGCATCCCCATATTGCAGTCGCGCCTTGAGCACTTGCCGTTCAAGAACGCCCTGTTTGTGAGGCCGGTAAACGCCTGCGATTTTTATTTGGCGGCTCAAAAGTTTTCCACCCATATCCAGTGCCGTAAAGTGCCCGGAAACCAGCAAAACACCCCGACCTTGCCGCACACTGTGACGAAGGTATTCCAATCCTTCAATCTGAACCGACTTTTCCAGTTTTCTGGTGTTACCCCAAAAGGCCCGCAAGGTCTGGGTAAGCATTTGACCCAGTTCGTCAAAATGCTGATTGAGCAAAGCCGTTTGCTCATTTTGAGAAAGGCCGGGGAAGCACAGGGCAATATTCTGTCGCGCCACCTTGCGTCGCGAGGGCATCACGATTTTGGCCAACCGGCCAATGACAATGCCCAAGCGCCGCTGTATGCCATAAGGCAATAGCGCAAGCAGCCGCGCGAATCCAAAAATCAACCACTGACCCGCGGCTTGAACGGCCAACCGAACAGATTGATACAAACTTGACATTGAAGCGAAACGGGGTTGGCTTGTTTTCATGTCACGCATCATACCGAAGCTATCAATATTCAGGCAAAAAAAAATCCGGTGGCAAAAGGGGAGAAAAGCCACCGGATAATCAAATTGGCTGGAATGGTTGGGGAAAACCAATCCAAACGGCTCATCCATAAGATAAAGGGGGGATGGATGAACCTCAGTCGACAAGGGGGAATCGACTTGCGGTATATGACACCATGAAATTCGCTAAAGTTCAAACATTATTTTAGGTTTTTCTAATATAAGCGAAAATCCTCACATTATTTAACGATTTTGAGACGATTTTTTGGTTTTGGGTTACTCCCGGTCTGTTTCCAGCGTCGTGTATCTGTCACTGTTGAGCATGTTTTTTACCCTCTTTTATCACCCGCAAAGGCTGCTTGTCGGACCAACCCTTAACACTGACCTGGACAGTGTATTCGCCAGGCTGAATATAAAAGGGGTGTCCCAGGCGCTGGGCCTCGGCATAAGGCGTCAATGCCTTGTTCAGCGGTTTCTTTTTGTCCTTATTCGCCAGTTGCTCTGCGGCCAAAGCCAAATCCGGGTCAACCTGCTTGTTCCAGTCCCAGCGGTTCAGGCCCGGCTTGGCCGCTTGTGTGTGTTTCAGCACAGGATGGCCGTTTTTATCCAGCACCGTCCACTGAGCAAAAAGCTGTTTATCATCTGACATCACCTTTGTGGGTTCCGCCCAAAAGTACAATGCAAACGGCTTGTCTTCTGTGCCTTTTTGATACCAGCGCGATGGGCGTGTACGCCAGGATTTCTGGAAACCCACTTCGGCAGGGGGCAGCAGTTGCACGGGTTTGATTTTTCCCGCGGCTTTGCTTGCTGCCAGGGCTTCTACTGGCGCCACATCCAGCACCCAGGCACTGCGGCCATGGGTTCCTGCCACCAGATCCCGATCCCGAGCCTGCACCACCAAATCATGCACCGGTACAGTGGGCAGGTTTGTCCCCAGCATATGCCAACTTTCTCCGCCTGTGTCGGAGACATAAGCCCCCTTATCCGTTCCTACATATACCAGATCAGGTTGATGCGGGTCTTCACGAATTACATTGACCGGTTCGGCCGGTAAATTACCACTGATGCGACGCCAGTGGCGCCCGGCATCATCACTGCGATAAACATAGGCCGCCAGATCGTCATTGCGATAATTATTCAACGCCAGCCATACCCGATCCGGATGATGGGGAGACGCCTGAATCCGGCTGACCCACAGTCCCTTGGGCAATTGTCTACTGACTTTTTGCCATTGATAGCCACCATCAGGGCTCAACCAGACATTGCCGTCATCAGTGCCCACCCATAGCCGGCCAAAAACCAGTGGTGACTCACTAATACTGGTGATGGCGCCATAAGGTACATCGCCTTTTTTTGGGCCATTGGTCAAGTCATCGCTAATGGTTTGCCAGTCATCTCCACGATTCAGGCTGCGAAGCAGTTTATTGGCGCCAAAATAGACAATATCAGAATTGTGAGGCGACAATGTCACCGGCGTGTTCCAGTTAAAGCGCAGAGGCTCTTTTTGCCCCACATAGTTGTGTGGCTGAATGGGATGGCTACCCTCTTTGTCCAGCCGATAGTAGTTACCAAACTGAAAACCCACATATTTAATATCATTGCGATCATCAATGGCCACATGCATGCCGTCACCACCGAAAAGCCGCTTCCAGGATTCACCCTTGCGCCAGTCTGTGGTCACCGGGCCGATTAGCGTCCCATTGTCCTGTAGCCCGCCATAAACGTTGTAAGGCTTTTTGTTATCCACCGCGATGGTGTAAAACTGGCCGACTGGCTGGTAATCAAGCTTACGCCAGTTGTGCCCTCCATCAAAACTTTCGTCAACACCACCATCGTTACCCGCCAGCAAATGACGTGGATTGTCCGGGTCTATCCACAATTCATGAAAATCCGCATGTACCTTGGGGTCATAAAGAGAATGCCAGGATTTGCCGCCATCTTCCGATTTAATCAGCGGGACACCCATGGTGTAGATGATATCCGGATTGGTCGGATCAACCCGTACCTGGCCAAAATAGTAGCCGTAGGTAAACACCACATTGCGCAAAGGCTCCTGGTGCGTTTTGTGGAAGCTGCGCCCACCATCATCGCTGCGATACACCTCCAAACCCTTAATATCGCGGTTAAACAGATCGGCATTGGCATCCTGCAACTGCCCCACCAGGTCTTGCAGGCTAATCTGCCCGGCTTTGACCTGTTCAATCAGTGTCTCTGCAGTCATTTCCGGAGGAAAATTATTGGCCCGCAAAAATGCTTCTATGGCTTCTGGGTCTTGCAACAGAAAGGTGTCCTTGTCCATGCGCCGCAAACGCTTGGCGGTGACCGCCTGATCGCCCAAGTCCCACTGGGCTTCCGGCAAGGGTTCCTGATTGTCCACCACCACATAAACAATGTCCGGATTCGTCGGGCTTACCGCCACACCCATGCGCCCGGTGTATTGACCCTGAGGCAAGCCCTGACTTAACTTTGTCCAGCTTGCGCCACCGTCGGTACTTTTATACACCGCGCTGCCTGGGCCACCTTCTCGAAAATCCCAGGCTTTGCGCTCCTTGTCCCAGGCCACGGCATAAAGATCGCCATTGCTCGCCTGAACCAGGTCCACAAAGCCGGTGGTGGCATCACCAGATAACACCTTATGCCAGTTTTTGCCGCCATCTGTGGTTTTAAAAACACCCCGTTGACCGCCTTGGCTGTACAGCGGCCCGAGCGCCGCCACATAAACCGTATCGGGATTGTCTTTGTCAATCACAATGCGGCCAATGCGATTACTTTCTGGCAGCCCTGCCGACTGCCAGCTTTTACCACCGTCAGTGGATTTGAAGACTCCCATACCGCCATAAGACGAGCGAGATGAATTATTTTCCCCCGTCCCCAGCCACAGGACTCGAGGGTTTTTCGGGTCAATGGCAAAATCACCCACAATCAGGCTGGGGGCAAAATCAGTAATCGGGTCAAAAGTGATGCCATTGTCGCGGGTTTCCCACACCCCACCGGACGCATAGGCGGCAAACCAATGGCTGGTATCGGTCGGGTCAACTGCAATACGCACCACTCGCCCCCCCTGAACCACCGGCCCGATATTGCGCCATTTAAGACCATGAAAGGGGGTTTCTGCACGCAATTTCTGGTGCTGTTGCCAGGAAGCATCAAGCTGCTCGGCAGTGGGCGCCAGGCGCGCGTTAACGACTCCGGCACACAAAAGACCAATAAGGAGCAGCCAGCCGGAAAACATAAACGCAAGCCGGTGAAAAAATCGACGGAAAACCATGGAGACCAAGCTCAAATAGAAAACATTTTGCATAAATACCCCTGTATGCAGGTTAACAATAAACACGCGACCCCAAAAGGCCCGACAGCATGACTTGGCATTATTATCCTGTTTTCTCACCCCCACAAGCGCCTTGCCCACACTGACTGCAAAAAAATCGTAATAATGACCTTTGGTCTATGGAAACTTCGTCTTTTTGCCGTTAAAGTGGGCGGTCATGTCAATTGACCCTGGTTGGTAATACCAACCTGTTTCAAGGAATCGTTTTATGACTCGCCGCGCCAACATTCTGCTAAGAGCTCTCGGGTGGTTTCCCAAAGCCCTGGTTAAAATTGCCAACTTTACCCGTCATACACTGTTTTTGCTGCTTTTTTTCGCCATTCTGTGGTTGGCCTTTGGCGATAAAAAACTGGTTCTCAAGCCAGATACCGCGCTGGTTCTGGCGCCAAAAGGCTATCTGGTGGAAGAATACAGCGGTACGCCCGCCCAACGATTCTTTGAGCAACTTCAAGGGGTGGAAAATCCACAAACCCGGCTGCGGGATGTGCTCAAGGCCATTGATGAAGCCGCGTTTGACGATAAAATCAGCGTACTGGTTCTGGACGCTGACTACCTGTGGGGCGCTGGCCTGGCCAATTTGCGCGAAATTGAACGCGCCATTCTCCGTTTTCGCAATGCTGGCAAGCCTGTTATCGGCATTGGCTCCACACTATCCCAGGCACAGTATTACTTCGCCTCGCTGGCCGATGAAGTATTGTTGGACCCGCAAGGATTTGTTTTTCTTCAAGGCTTTGGCAACTACCGCAATTACTTCAAGGACACGCTGGACAAACTGGGCGTTGACGTTCACCTTTTCCGCGTGGGTGAATACAAGTCTGCTGCCGAACCCTTTATTCGCAATAATATGTCCCCGGAAGCCCGCGAAGCCGCTCTGCATTATCTGGGCGACCTCTGGAACACCTACTTGACCGGCGTAGCCGCACGCCGCAACCTGAGCGTGGACGAACTCAAAGGCATTGTGGATCTGCAAGCCAAATTGCTCAAGGATAACAATGGTGACGGCGCCCGCCTGGCGCTGGATGCCGGCCTGGTGGACATGCTGATGACGTCGCATCAAATGGAAGAGTACCTGGCCACCAAAAGCGCCGAGGAAGAAGACGGCTATCGCCGCATTGACTTCGAGGACTATCTGGACCTGGTCAAAGCCCGCAAAATCATTCCCAAACCGCATAAAGTCGCCGTGGTGGTGGCCGAAGGCCCGATCACCGCTGGCAAACAACCCCCTGGTACTGTCGGAGGCGAGTCCACGGCAAAACTGCTACGAGAAGCCAGGAATGATCCACGCGTCAACGCGGTGGTCTTGCGGGTTAACAGTCCTGGCGGGGAAGTTTTTGCTTCCGAGCAAATCCGTCGAGAAGTCGAAGCCGTTCGCAATAGCGGCAAACCGGTGGTGGTCTCCATGGGTAATGTAGCGGCCTCCGGTGGCTACTGGATCTCCATGAGCGCTGACCGAATATGGGCGGATGAAGCCACCATTACCGGTTCTATCGGCATCTTTGGTCTATTAATTCGCTACCCTAAAACCCTGAATAAAATCGGCGTACACACCGATGGTGTAGCCACAAGCAAGTGGGCTGGCGCCTTTCGGCCGGACTTGCCTCTGGACAAAGATGTGGCTGAGCTTATCCAGAGCAGTATTGAGCATGGTTACCAGATGTTTATTTCCATGGTGGCCAAATACCGGAAGCTGGATGTGGCAATGGTGGACAAAATTGCCCGGGGACGGGTCTGGACGGGTCGACAGGCCAAGGAGCTGGGACTGATAGACAAACTCGGCAGTCTTGATGATGCCATCAATGACGCAGCCAAGAAAGCGGGCATCCCCCATAACTTCAATGTGGTTTATCTGGAACCGCAATTATCCGGGTGGGAAAAATTCCTCTTTGGCGCTTCTGCCAAAATTCTGAGCTGGGCGCCTTCATTTAAAAACATCCACAGCCCTGAGCTCACTTTGCTCAAACGCCTCAAAAGCAATAGCGGCAGCGCCTGGCGGTTGCTGGAAAACGCCAGCGAAGGAGAGGCCAATGAATACAGTTTTTGCTTTTGTGAGCCGAAACTTTGACCTCTCTAACTCTTTAGGCTACAATGAAATTCTTGCTGTTGCCTGTCTTTGGGGACAGTAAGAACTTTCTCTGCAATTGGCAGTCCAAGTTCAATTGCGAAATCATGTGAAATTCGCCTTGCGCCTAATCAGGGCAACAGCGTTTTTTACTTGATTCAGGAGGGAGTAATTATGAGCAAAGAGTTGACTATTTCACGCATGGAATCATTACCTGCATTAGCCGGATCGCTGGATTCCTATATCACAGCGGTCAACCAGATTCCTGTTCTGTCTGAAACAGAGGAACGGGAGCTGGCCAAACGTGTCCATGACAACCACGATATTGAGGCAGCCCATAAACTGGTATTGTCGCATTTGCGGTTTGTGGTGTACATTGCGCGCGGTTATGCCGGCTATGGTTTGCCCCTGGGTGACCTTATCCAGGAAGGCAACATCGGCTTGATGAAGGCGGTCAAACGTTTTGACCCGTCTTATAACGTGCGGCTGGTGTCCTTCGCTGTACACTGGATTCGCGCAGAAATTCACGAATTTATTCTGAAAAACTGGCGAATCCTTAAAGTGGCCACAACCAAGGCTCACCGCAAATTGTTTTTCAACTTGCGAAAAGCCAAGCAACGGCTGGGCTGGTTGCGAGAAGACGAGGTTCAGGCCATCGCTGATGACCTGGGCGTTAAATCAGAAACCGTTCTGGAGATGGAGTCCCGCCTTTACGGGCAGGATATCTCGTTTGAATCATCTGTTTCCGATGACGATGATGATAACTTTTCTCCGCAATCATGGCTGGTCAGCCAGGAGGCCTCTCCTGAACAACAGCTTATCAGCCATGATGAAGGCGAACGCAACCACCAGCTGTTGCTCAAAGGCATGGAAGATCTGGACGATCGCAGTCTGGAGATTATCCGTCGCCGTTGGTTAAGCGACAACAAAGCCACTTTGCAAGAGCTGGCTGACGAGTTTGGCGTTTCTGTCGAGCGCATTCGTCAGCTGGAATCCGCAGCGATGAAAAAACTCAAAGCCCACATGGTAGCCTGATTCAATCAGGCTACCGCCTTTTTCTGACCCAACCTGTCTCCAGTTTTATCCGCTTTTTTGCGACTGCTCTTTCGGCCAGCCCAGATCGACTGGCTCGATGGGCGCATGACCGCGTGCTTGCATGGACTGCCACAACATGTCGACAGACTGCTCCGATTGGGGCGGGGTTAAATCCGGCGCCAAATCCCGCAGGGGTTTCAGAATATAAGGCTGCTGAAAGGTTTCCTCGCGGGGAATCTGCCATTGCGGCGCCACCAGGTTCCCAAACAACAGAATATCCACATCCAGCGTGCGATCAGAAAACCGTGGCTGCTGACGATTGCGCCCATGAATATTTTCCAGCCAAACCAGCCAGCTTTTAAGCGCCTGGGGGGAGATGGCGCTGTCAATGGCCACCACCAGATTAATGAAATCCGCACCGGAAAAGCCATAAGCCGGTGAGCGGTAAGCTGGTGAAACCACCAAATGACCAAATGAGTGCGCCAGCCAGTCAAGGCAACTGCGCAAGTTCTCATAAGGCCGGGTATTACTGCCCAAACCAAGATAAATACGCTGGGAAAAAGGGTGTGCCATTGGTCCGATCAGGAACGCCGTCGCTCGATCACCACTCCCACATTGCGGCTTCCCCGAACAGCGCCGGGCTTGCTCAAACGCAACCTGATCCAGGGCACCTGAAATTCATCCAGAACAATCTGTGCACACTGTTCAGCCAGGGTTTCCACCAGCTGAAACTCACTGCCGGATACAAAGGCGATCAGGCGCTTAGCCACGCTTTTGTAGTCCAGCGCCTGGTCAATATGGTCTGTCTGTGCCGCAGCCTTGACATCCCAGGCCATCTCAATGTCCAAAGAAACTGTCTGGCGAATCTTGCGCTCCCAGTCAAAAATGCCGATGACGGTTTCAATTTTCAAGTCCTCAATAAACACCCGATCCCCCGGGGTGATGCCTGCATTTGAGTTCATTAATGCGTCACCTTGGGCAAACCACTGCTCAGATACCATCGTTTGTCTTCTTCGTCATAGCGCCATTCCTGCCGGTCAAGAATGGTGCGTTCGCGGTTGGTATAGCGGTTGTAAAAGGAAATCCGCACAGGCTGAATAATGCGGTTTTTATCACTGCCGGGTTGAATGGGTTGCGGCATATAGCTGGAAACGCGCAAGTTTTTGTACCGCGCCATATCCAGCTTTGTGGGCCGTTTGGCAGGATCGATAAGGGGGTCCAGAAAGCGACTGGCACCGGCAAAATCACCCCAGCGAATGGCAGAAGCATAGCGGCTTAGTGTATCGTCCAGCGCCATTTTCCGCTTGGAATTACCACCACAAGCATTTAACAGTACGCTAACAACCAGCACCAGCATTAACAATGCCCCTGCCCGACTGGCATACCGGCTTGACTGTAGCACCATCATCCAGCCCCCTGCTGCAAGGTTTCGCCATGGGTTTTACTGGGCAGAATCACGTAATCCGCTTGCATCTGACTATGCACCTGCCCTTTCATATCAACCACTTCAATGTCACAACTCACACGCTGACGGCGCATTCGGAAAAGCGCATCGGTGACCATGCTGCCCAGTGCCGGCGCTTGCCAGCGGGCAACAACCGTCGCATCCGTATTCAGGGGACGCAACCAGCGACTGCGATTGCGGTAAATCACCACGTCGGCATGAATTCCCAGCGATTGCAGGTGTAAATACACCAGGGACCAGCCAGCCACTATCATGGCCGCCGAGGTACTGCCGCCAAAGGCTGTGCCTTTATCATTGAGGTTGTTTTCCAGCGGCAAGATGAAACGCATTTCACCCCTGCCAAAGGATTCCGGACGCACGCCCATGGAGCGAGTCATGGGGATGTGTTGATAAAGAAAATCCTGAAAATCTGCTAGGCTCAAGGCTTTGCGCCATTTATGAAGAAGCACTGTGTCGAAGTGCGCTGGGTATCAGCATGCGTAATACGCCTGACGACCCGCCTGTTGCGCTCTTTTTGAGTTTGTCATTCCCGGGTTTTTCCGACGGCAAGACCGGCACAGGGCTTTGCAGCGCATCCCCCGTGGACAAATTCACGTTTTTCGCACAACCGCTTGCAGCCGCATTCGATCCGGCGCATAAGAGCACGCCTGCCAGAAACAGGCGAAAGCAAAAGTTTTTGTTTCTGCAAACAAGAGACATGCAGGCGATTGTACCCGAACGCCATCACAATTCAAGGCTTGCCCCGATAAACCCTCAAGCAGTTTGTCGCGCCGGTGTTTGCCTTAGCCTGGGCTGGCAGGCTAAACTGGCAGGCATGAAAACCCAACCAGCCGATCATCAGGCAGCCACGCGGCGCTGGCTACCGGATTTCTGTGATCCTGTCCGCATTTTTGTGGTGTTCGTGGTCACCGAAATGCTGGTGCTTATCTCTGCCTTGTCGCATCTGGGCACTGATTCCGATTTTTTGGCCCAATTTTCTGTCACCAGCCTGTTCGCCCAAATCATCGCGCTTAATCTGGTGCTGATTTTGTGCAAAACCCGCATGGTATTCAACCGCCTGCCCGTGCTTTGGGGCAGCATCGCCTTTTCATTATTGTTACTGGCGATAGCCTGGGTGTATGCCCACCTGGCCTTGTGGGTTGGTGCCAATCTGAATTCGCCTTTTGTGCCGTCTGCGGCAATGCAACCATGGTTTGTGCTGCGCACCATGATAATCACCTGGTTGGCGGGCATGGCCTTGTTGCGATACTTCTTTGTTCAGCGGCAATGGCAAAAAAAAACCCGCCAACATGCCGAAGCCCGGTTTATGACCCTGCAAGCGCGCATCAAGCCCCATTTTTTGTTCAACAGCCTAAACAGCATTGCCAGCCTGATAGCCATTGACCCGCCGCTGGCTGAAAAAGCCGTGGAAAACCTGGCGGACCTGTTTCGCCGCGCTTTGAGTGAAAACCGGCAACAAACCGTCCCCCTGGAGGAAGAAATACAATGGGTGAAAAAATACCTCGAACTGGAAAAAATGCGCCTGGGCCGTCGCTTGCAATGTGAGTTTCGTATTGATCCGGACGCCCAGAAGGCGCCGGTTCCGGCCATGTGCCTGCAGCCGTTGGTGGAAAACGCCATTCTGCATGGCGTTCAAACGCGCCCTGAAGGTGGTAAAATCTGCCTGAGTGCCGACATCCAAGAGGGTCGTCTGGTGGTCCGAATCCGCAATCCATTGCCCGAAAGACGCGCGGTTTCCGCGCTCGCACACACCGGCAATGGCATGGCGCTGGACAATATCCGCGAGCGACTGTATTTGCTTTACGGCCATGAAGCCGGTTTAGAGTCCGGCCCGCAAAAAGACTTTTACGAAACGCGTATGCGCGTGCCTCTGAACCAACCATGAAGCCTGTGCCAGACAACCTGAAAGCCCTGATTGTTGATGATGAACCGTTGGCGCGTGCGCGTTTACGGCGTTTGCTCGGCGCACTGGGCGTGACCCGGATCACCGAAGCAGAAACCGCCGAGAGCGCCATACAGGCATGCACAGCGCAACCGCCGCATGTGGTCTTTATGGATATTGAAATGCCTGGGGCCAATGGCATTCAGGCCACAGAAGCGCTCCACCAATGCTGCCCTGATGCCCGTGTGATTTTTTGCACGGCATACGATAGCCATGCGGTCAAGGCTTTTGAGCTCAATGCGCAGGATTACCTGCTCAAGCCGGTAAACCGGGAACGATTGCAACAAGCCCTGGAAAAACTGCCTGAACGCCGCAATGAAGACAGCATCACGGTGCGGGTGGGCACCGACCTGGTCCGTATTCCGGTGGCGGATATCCATTATTGCCAGGCCGATCACAAATATGTCACCGCCTATCATCGTCACGGTGAAGTAATTCTGGATGAGTCCCTCAATCAATTGCAAAACCGCTTTCCCCACCATTTTTTGCGCATTCACCGAAACTGTCTGATTAATAAAAAGCGCCTGCATGCCCTGCAACAGGATAGCCAGGGCCGATATTGTGTGCGGCTGACTGACCTGGACTGCGCTTTGCCAGTGAGTCGCCGCAATTTACCCACTGTCAGGAAAACCCTTAAACATGCCGAATAACATTGTTATCGCCACACGCAACTCACCGTTGGCGTTGTGGCAAGCCCGCTTCGCCGCTGAACAACTGCAGGCCGCCTACCCGCACTTGCAGTGTGAACTATTGCCCATGACCACCAAAGGCGACCAGCTATTGGAAGTCACCCTGCACAAAATTGGCGGCAAAGGGCTGTTCTTGAAGGAGCTGGAACAGGCTATGCTGGAAGGTCGCGCTGATATCGCCGTGCATTCCATGAAGGATGTTCCGGCTGAACTTCCTGACGGCTTTCATATCGCATGCGTTTTCGAGCGCGCCGATCCATCCGATGCCCTGGTTTCCCCTCACTACGAATCAATAAAGCAGTTGCCCAAAAACGCCGTGGTGGGCACCTCCAGCCTGCGGCGCCAGGCGCAACTGCTCCGCATGCGCCCGGATTTGTCCATTCAGCCTTTGCGTGGCAATGTGCAAACCCGGTTGAGGAAACTCGACGAGGGTCAATATGCGGCCATTGTCCTGGCCAGCGCCGGCTTGCAACGTCTGGATTTGTCAGCGCGCATCGCCAGCCGACTTATGCCACCAACTTGGCTACCGGCAGTGGCCCAGGGCGCGGTGGGCGTGGAGTGCCTGAGTCACCGGCAGGATCTGCTCGAATTATTACAACCGCTCAATCATCAGGCCACCATTGATTGCATCACCGCCGAACGGGCCTTTAACGCCCGTTTGGATGGCAGCTGTTCGGTGGCCATTGGCGCGCTGGCACAGTGGCATAACAAAGCCCTGCGTCTGCAGGGCGGTGTGTTTTCCCCAGACGGCACCCAAACGCTGCTTGCCGAAGCATCCGGCACCGATCCACAAGCCGTCGGCACAACCCTGGCAGAAGGCCTGTTGCAACGCGGCGCCCGGGACATTCTTGCGCTTAGCCAGTCATAGCCCATGACTGCACCACCGGCTTTGGTTTTGGTGACGCGCCCGGAGCCGGGGCTAAGCCATACTATGGCTATTTTTGAAAAAGCCGGATTTCACCCACTGGCTTGCCCTGTGTTGTCCATACGGCCGTATGGTCTCCCCGACTCGGTACAAAAGCAACTGCGGCAAGTGGCTCACTGGGACACCCTGATTTTCCCCAGCCAACACGCCGTGGAGCAGGCTTTTGCCATCTGCCCTCACTGGTCCATTGGCCCGGCCACGCAGCTGATTTCCGTGGGAAAACGCACGGCGCACACCCTCTACGACCACCTGCCAACTCCGACTGAAAACCCTGTCCTGGTGCCGGAAAAACACAATAGCGACGGGGTGATTGAGTTGCTTTCAGGGTTAAGGCGGCCCGGGCAGGTGGCCCTGATTACCGCGCCGAATGGCCGCCAAAAGATACAACAGTGGTTCGCCAGTACACAGGAAACCAACCCGGCGAGCATCCCCGCATGGCGCGAAGTCTTTGTGTATCAACGACAACCACACCCGCCAAACAACGATTGCCTGCATGCCCTGAAGCAGACCTCCGCCACCGGACAAGTGGTTTTTACCCTGGCAACCAGCACCGGCATTGTTACTGCTTTGCTGGAACACTGGCCACAGCCATGTCTGGCCATGGTACAACAGCAACCATTGGTGTGTGCGTCCGAACGCATTGCCCAAGCGGCCACCGATGCCGGTTTTCGCCACTGCCTGATTGCCGAGGGTGCGGCCCCTCAGCAGTTGCTGGCGGCGGTACAAAAAGCCACACTCACCGCCTAGCGCTCCACCCGGAACGTCGCCCGGCAGCCCTTGTCCACCCAAATACCCTCCTTGACCTGGCCCCAATTCCCGGCACATGGGGCGCGGCTGTGTTGACGCAACAAACGCACCGTGGCAAAAGGCCGTTGCACGGCGCACACCCGGTAACGACCGTTAATGGAGTCACAACGAACATCCTCTTTAGACGGCAAGGACTGACCATATCCTGGCTGGCCATGAGGCTGGTTGTGTGGCGGCGGCTTGCGGTAAGGATCATAGCCAGTCCCCGGGCGAGGATTGGTGTAAGGCCGGTTGCCATAAGGCGGAGAATGACCCTGATGACGGCGCACGATGCGGAAAGTGGCGCGGCAGCCATTATCGACCCACACGCCCTGATCGTTGTATCCCCA